>CP021237.1:4800000-5491033 GCA_002151545.1 Sphingobacteriaceae bacterium GW460-11-11-14-LB5
TCGGATTTACCTTAATTTCTGTTTTACTGATATCAAATATGGCTTTCGCAAAGTCGAACCAGGACGTTACTCCTTCATTGCTATAATGGTAAAGGCCATAGCTAGTTTGACCGGATTCAATAATATCATAAATAGCATTAGCCAGATCGATTGCGTAAGTTGGTGTACCTACCTGATCGGCTATGATATTCAGTTCATCACGTTCAGTTCCCAATTTCAACATGGTTTTTACAAAGTTATTGGCATATTCTGAATACAACCAGCTCGTACGGATAATAAAGTGAGCTGGTAATCTAAACGCTACTGCATTTTCACCATCCAGTTTCGTTAGGCCATAAACATTGATGGGCCTAGCCTCATCATCTTCCTTAAGCAATTTCACTTCATTCCCTTCAAAAACGAAATCGGTTGAAACATGAATTAAAGTCGCTCCTTTTGCTAAACAGGCCGAAGCCAGATAAGCGGCACCAGTCTCATTAATGGCCTTGGCCAGATCAGCTTCATCTTCAGCCTTATCAACAGCGGTATAGGCCGCACAATTGATTACAAAGGCAGGTTGTTCCCTTGCTAATAGTTTATTTAAGCCACCCTCATCCAGAATGTTGGCATATTGTTCGGCAGGAAAAATAACTTCAGCTATCCCCCTGCGTTCGGCTACCGTTTTTAAACATTGACCTAATTGCCCGCCAGCACCAATTACTAATATTTTGTTCATATATACTGTAAAGCTGAGAATGGTTTTAGAAGTAAATCTTTATCAGACACGGCCTGATCCTGTTCAGGGATTAGCCAATCGATATTCAGATCAACGTCGTTATAAATTACCCCTGTTTCTGAAGCTTTATTAAAAAAATTATCGCATTTATATAAAAATTCTGCCGTTTCGCTTAATACTGAAAAGCCGTGAATAAATCCTCTTGGGATATATAACTGTAATTTATTCGCTGCGCTTAAACGTATGGCAAAATGTTTACCATAAGTTGGCGAGCTCGGGCGTACATCTACCGCAACATCGAGTACTTCTCCTTTGGTTACACGAACTAGCTTAGCCTGTGCAAATTCTCCGGCTTGGGCATGCAAGCCCCTAATTACACCGTATGAAGAATAAGATTCGTTGTCTTGGACAAACCTGCCCGACAAACCCGTTTTTTCTTCAAAGGTATTTTGATTAAAACTTTCAAAAAAATAGCCTCTTGGATCTTCAAATATCCTCGGCTTAATAATCAGACAATCTTTTAATCCTGTTTGTTCAATTTCCATTATTTATGACTGTACTGCTGTTCGTAATAAGATTGATAATTACCTGAAGTTACATTATTTAACCAGTCTTCGTTTTGAAGATACCAGTCTACTGTTTTGGCCAAACCCTCTTCAAACTGTAAACTCGGTACCCAATCCAATTGTTTTTGGAGTTTACTAGAATCAATGGCATAGCGCAGATCATGCCCGGCCCGATCGGTTACATAAGTAATCAGTTTAGCTGATTCACCAGCTTCCCGACCCAATTTTTGATCCATAATTGTACAAAGCAGATTAATCAGATCGATATTTTTCCATTCGTTATGCCCACCAATATTATAAGTGTCACCGGTTTTCGAATTGTGGAAAATCACATCAATTGCCCTGGCATGGTCTTCTACCCATAACCAATCACGTACATTCTCTCCTTTACCGTATACAGGTACCGGTTTGTTATTTTTAATATTATTAATCGCTAATGGAATCAGTTTCTCTGGAAAATGATGAGAGCCATAATTATTAGAGCAATTAGAAATTACACAATCCATACCATAAGTATCATGGTAGGCCCTTACAAAGTGATCTGAACTCGCTTTCGAAGCAGAATAGGGGCTATGCGGATCGTAAGCGGTGGTCTCGGTAAACATACCTGTTTCTCCTAAAGCGCCATAAACCTCATCGGTACTTACGTGGTAAAAACGTTTTTTATTATAGTCACCTTTCCAATATTCGCGGGCTGCATTTAATAAATTTACAGTACCAATAACATTAGTAATGACAAAAGCTGTAGGGTCAGAAATAGAGCGATCTACATGGCTTTCTGCCGCAAGGTGAATCACTGCATCGAAGTCTTCTGATTTAAACAGATCAAACATCGCATTAGCATCTGTGATATCTTCTTTTACAAATCTATAATTTGGTTTATTTTCAATATCGCTTAAGTTAGCCAGGTTACCTGCATAGGTAAGTTTATCTAAGTTTACGATCTCATATTGAGGATAGTTATTTACAAAGCGACGGACTACATGAGAGCCTATAAAACCAGCCCCTCCAGTAATTAAGATTTTTTTCACGGTATAAGAGATTTATAAAATGCTAAAATAGTTTACATAAACTAAAAAATCACTGTTTTTTAAACTAAAAACAAAAATGAACAAATTTTGTAAACTCATTTGCACTTTTAAATACTGAATAGGATCTGTATAAGCCTATTAGCATACCATTTAATTTAAAGACGGCTATATATTGTACTATGAATTAAAACAGAATTGCTTCAAATCGGATTAGGCCAATAATTGAATGAAATAACCACCAAGATTTAAGAAAGAAATAAAACTACATTGCCGCTACTGAACTTTCAAGCTCCTTATACCACTCTTCGCCGTATTTACGGATCAGCGGTCCTTTCAAAAAACTGTATACAGGAACTTTCAATTCGCGGCCAAAGGTACAGGCATCGTGGCAGATGTGCCAACGGTCGTAATTTAACACATCAAATTCCGGATATTTGGTTATCCGGATAGGGTAGAGGTGGCATGAAATCGGTTTCTGCCAATCTACAATACCTTGTTCATAGGCTTTCTCGATAGCACATTTGGTAATGCCACCTTCGAACAGTACATAAGCACATTCTTTATTTTTATCTACGCAAGGTGTAGTTAAATCGCCATCTTCATCCACTACATATACGCCCTGCTCTTCTATGGCCTTAATGCCTTTTTCATTTAACAGGTGTTTTATCTTTGGATAAATCTCTTCTAAGATAGCCTTTTCATCATTATCCAGCGGTGCACCCGAATCACCTTCCACACAGCAGATCCCTTTGCATTTGCTTAAATTACAAACAAAGTTTTCTTTCAACACGTCTTCGTGCACTAGCACCTGTTCAACTTCTATCATCATTATTCTTTTGCTAAAGCATATTTCAGCCCAGTGGCCGATTTTAATTCCATGGTTACCGCCCCCACCAATATCTCTACCTGAGCCTTTACGGGTACGCGGTTTCCATCGTCAGTTACCCAAAGGTATAAGCGGCTATCTTTTTTAAATATCCTGCCAGGTTTTATCGACGGACTAAATTTTAAGCAACGGATATTCCCTAATTTACTCTTAATGGTTTCTTTACCCACATATTCAACCTCTAAGGCAGAAATTTCATCGCCTAAAAAATAGTTCAACTTAAACTTATCACCAACTTTGATTTTACCAATATCCAGGCTTCGGGCAAAGTAATAAGCCGAAACCAAATCAAAAGTCTGATCAGTCGGTGTCGTAAAGGTTCCCCTGTTCGAAACTACTTTTTTAGCATTTTGTGTAAAACGTGCCTTATCCTGGCGCCTGTAGCTAGCCTCTCGTATATTTTCCTGGTAGAAGTATGGCAAGAGACTGGTTTTATCGATATACGAATCGTAATGATCTCTTATCTTGTAAAAAACATCAAAAGTTCCTGAAGTCTGCGCGTCGACTGTAAGTTTATAGGTAGACCTGTTATCAAACTTTAAATCAGAGTTTGTTACCTTAATGGTGGCCTCTGCCGCGGTAATAAATCCGTACCTTAATTTATATTGTAAAACTTCGCCTTCCTGAAACACTGCTTCTTTCTTCAGGGGAAGTTCCTGAGCCATTGTGATCAGACTGCATAAGCCTGCCGTGAGGGTTATCAATAATTTTTTCATTGCTTTTGTACTCATTTGTGTGTGTTGTTGGGAAAAAACCATTTCCTAAAAAATACAGTTAAATTCTTTCCTCTATGAAGATATACAAAAAGCAAACCAAAATTTAATCTTTTCTTTTATATACAGGAACGGTAGAGCAGGGCTCGCCAAACATAATGCTTTTTACTACTGGGGTAAGCAGGTTGGTTACCTCTACATAGGCTGAAACCGGAACTTCGATATCGCCACATCCTTTTACCACTACACGTTCGTTAGCATAATCCTGGGGATTAATTTTAGCCAATGCCTTGGTAAATAAAACCGCTTCTAAAGTATTTAAGTCGCCAAATACCACTTCATTGGCATATGGTTTTAATTTATTCGCCAGCAGCATGTAAGCCCAGGTAGGAACAATTGCGTCAGCCGAACAGATAATGGCTACATTCTTATCCTGATATTGCGCCCAATCGTGATTTTTAATAAACTCTCTAAAATCCTTTTCCCTTAACATTAAACCATGAAATAGATTATCTACAATATCATAAACCACTCTTTCGCCTTTATGATAAAAATCCTCCAGATTTAAGGTTATTAAACCGCTGTTAGCTACTTTATTAATGATGTTTTCCTGAATTTCCATGGCCTTAAATAAAAAAACCGTTCCGACTAATCATCGGAACGGTTACAAAATTACGTATTTTCTGCTTAATAGAATTTCACGCGATTGTCTTTTATCTTCGCATTTTCCTGTAAAGCCTGGAAAGCTGATCCTAATGAACGTTGTCCTAAACTTAACATCATGCTTTCTTTCTGTTTAAACATGTTGGCAATTGGTGCAGGGCTTGTAAATCCATCAACTGAAAACACATAAACACCACGCTCACCCTGAACAGGAGCAGATAATTTACCTGGCTGTGAACCGAAAACGCTTCCTACTAAAGCATTTTCCTGTGCTACACCTGGAATTACCGGATTGGCCATAACTACATTCTGTACTGGATTAACCGGACGTGCTACTTTAGCTGCAACCTGCTCGATACTTCCTTTACCTGCGTTAGCTAATTTTTCTTTTAATTGTTTTGCTTTAACGGCATTAATTACCATCGGCTCAATTTCTTTCTTCACATCAGCTAAAGATAAAATACCTTTTGGACTGATTGTAGTTAAACGGGCCACCACATAAGCATTGCTCATGGTATAAATTTCAGGTAATACATCACCTTTATCTGCTGCGTAAGCATCTTGAATTAATTTACGTGGATTATCCAGTCCAGCCGCAAATCCTTGTGTTGATGCCACCTTATCAGCAACCGCAACCTTTAATCCTTTTTGTGCAGCAAATTTGCTAAAGTCGTTACCTTTTACTTCAGTTAAGAAATTGCTTGCAGCTTTGTAAGCCGCTGCCTGGGTTTTGCTACTTGCATTTAATGCTTTTTCTACGTAAGCTAATTTAGCCACTTTAGATGAACCGATTTGTTTTTCGATTTTAAGCACGTGGTATCCGAACTGAGATTTTACTACTTTAAGATCTCCTGTTTTGCCATCAAATGCTGCATTCTCAAACTCAGGTACCATAGCACCACGGGCAAAAGCCGGCATTTCACCACCTTTATCTTTTGAGCCATCTACACTGTAGGTTTTAGCCAGTTCTCCAAAGTTAGCACCTTTTAAAATTAATGCTTTTAATGAATCTGCTAACTTCAATGCTTTATCTTCACCACCTACTTTAGCCGGATCGATTAAGATATGGCTTGCTTTTACGGAGTCAGGAGAGATACGGGTAGAAACTACCTTTACAATTTTGTATGAATTACCTGTTAATTTAGGACCATAAAAACCGCCTGCTGGTAACGCAAACACTGCTGAATCAACCGCAGGATCTAATTTACCTTTTGTGATATAAGTAAACGGAACTTTTACGTCTGAATTGATTGCTGCGAAAAGCGAATCGTTTTTAGCTACCTGGAAATCAGCAGCAATTTTATCCACCTGAGTTTTGATGGCTAATGAATCGGCTTTTGTTGGACTGATACTGAAAGTAACATATTCGAAAGCACGTGTTTCTTGTGGATTGTTGAAACGTGCTTTGTTCTGATCGTAATATTCAGAATAATCGCCATCTGTTAATTTAACTGAGGCATCTGGAATAGAAGTATAATCTAAACTTACATATTTAAAGTTAGCCAGTTTATTGCGGTTGGTATACTCATCTGTAGCTTCTAAAGAAGTTACGTAAACCGAATTACGGATTAAATTAGAATATTTTGTTTGCAGGGCCTGATTTTTAATTTCTTCCTGTAACATATTAGACTGTTGCAAAGCCTGAGGTTCTTTCGATTTTAGAAAGTTCATCAAAGTAGCACGGTCTAACTGTCCTGTTTGCGGATTAGAGAAATATTGTTTGATTAGCGGGCTAGGGTTTTGACCTTGCAATAAATCTAACAATTCATCTTCAGAAACGGTTAAACCTAAACGGTCATATTCTTTAGTTAACAAAACTTTCGCTAACTCTGCATTCCATGCCTGATCAACAGCCATAGCAGTCATCTGTGCATTTGCACTGCCGCCATATTGTTGTTTCATTTGGTTTACACCTTGATCAACCTTTGGTCCGAATTCATCAATATTGATATCCTTACCATCAATAGACCCTACAACTTTTTGATTTGCCGACCAAAAAGGTTTACCCACGTTAATTGCATCACCTACTAAAAATGCAACAATTGCAAAACCGATGGCAAAGACCAGAATATAGCCTGCACGGTTACGCAAAAATGTCATTAATCCCATATTGTAATTATAAATTTATTTAGTTCTTTTTTAAGAGGGCGCAAGATACAAATTTGCCTCAAAAAAGAAAACACAAAATTTTATTTATCAAGCGCTTAATTATTAGGGCAATGGATGAGGTAATATGACCAGGAAAAGATGATGGATTTAAGGTTAAAATTGGCTTCAAAACTATGGAGATTTGATCAGGTTCTTCATACCTTATCCATCTTACCTCCCACATTTTACATCACGTTAAGGCGCTACACCTTCCTTCATATTCAATTCACCGTTTCCGCTATCCATTTCATAAGTGCTAAAATCCTGCGGAGCTTTGAAGTTAATACCTTCGCCAATGCTACCATCTACCCCTTTCACATATACCCTTTGATTGGAATAAAAAATCTTTTTCGATTCATCCCAGATTAACTCTTGTGATGAAAAAGTATCGCCCTTACTGTTTTTTACCACCACATTCTTCCTGAATTCGGTTTTGAGCTCATTATCTTTCCGAATGGCATAATCGCAAACTAGGTTTCCATCAACAGTTCCGTTCGGATTATAAAAATCGATGCTCACCCCTTTAATCATTTCCTGGTAAGTACTTCCATTACTAGGGGTAACCTTATCCATTATCGGGGCGTAACCTTTCGCCTTAATTCTGGCCGAATCGCTATAAGTAATGTCGACACCGATGGTTCGGTCTCTGCTTAAGATTACTTTATTTGAAGAAACTGCATTGGCATTTTTTAGATCGTCGTCTCCACAGGAAGCCAGAAAAAAAGGCAACATCAGAAACAGACCATATAAAAATGTTTTCCAATTCATTAGTCTACACGGTACTTACGGAACCAGGTATCATTCAGGGTAAAACCTAAGTGGAAATTAATATACTGCTCTTTAACCAGATTATTATTTAATGTTCCTCTTTGTCCGAGTTCTGTTGTAAAGTTGATTTTATAAAATGCTGTACCACCGTTGGCAGTAGGTAAAGGGAAGCCAAAACCTAATGATGCACCCATTTGTTTAATATCCTGATTACCGATTTTAATGTAGGTTTTATCGTAATTAAATCCAATGCGATAGTCTACACGTTTCATGTAACTGTTATAAGAAAACGCATCTGGCGTCCACTGGCCACCTAATGATGCTCCCCAGCTATCCTGCAAACCCTGGTTTACATTATTGATGCTGGTTGCAGCCCATTTGCCCATTCTAAAATCGGCACCAATCATCCACTTATCATTTTGCTGGATAGAGATCCCAAAATTGTGGGTCAATGGTAAAGTAAGGTTAGATCTTCCGTTATTCACGATATTTAAGGTATCGGCTGCAGGGTTTTCATTACCGCTTTGATCTCGGGTGTATAAGGTAGCAAAAGAAGTTTGTGTTGAATTTATTTTCCCTGAGGTGCTTCCAGAATAACCCAGGGTCATGATTGTTTTCTTACCGATATTAAAATCGTACTGGATACCATAAGAATAATTAATTCCACCAACACTGTTTTTATTCTGAAGTTTGGCGTTATAAGCACCTACCGATTGAAATTCGGTAGCCCGCGTAGTTTGGAGATTACCAAAAATATATTCCAGGTTACCACCAATTCTTAAATGATCGCCAAAACGATAACCATAACCTAAGTAGGCTTTTGATAAACCACCCTCGCCTTCATAAAGCTGATCTAAAGTGGTTGTATCTACTTTGGTCGTGTTTCGATAAGAATAACCTAAATCCGAATAAGGTAAAATACCAAAACTCAGGGCCGATCTTCTGGTAACAGGAGCCGCAAATGCCAAATGGCTAAAAGTAGAGTTGAAACTCGTTTCCTTTAAATTGTTTCGCGACAGACTGGTTAAACCAGCACTCATGCCCACATCAATAGTGGTTAAAGTTATTCCCGCATACGATGAAGGGTTTTGCATATTGATATAATTGAACCCTGTTACTTTACCTACTGCGGTAGAAATTCCACCCATTGCTCTAAGCTGGGGCAACAAAGATCCCTTTATATTTCCAAGTCCATATCTTGAATATGGTGATGAAGTGGTAACCTGTGCCTGAGCACTTAAACCACAAACTAGAAAGAGTATGGCTGCAATATAATTTATTCTTTTGTACATTTTAATCTGCAATAGCTTCATTTAATCCTTTTAATACTAAGTAAGGATCTTTTATAATTTGAGGCGCAAAGATGCTGTTTTGTAATTGTTTATACAAAAAATTAGCATCACCCCCCGTTATAATTACCTTCAGAGCACTTTCTTTTTTATTATTTAGGGCAATAAAGCCTTCAATTTCGTTTATTATTCCTTGTAAAACGCCGTTCTTGATTGCCGATTGTGTATCAGTACCTTCCACAATATCTTCATTTGCATCCCACTCAACCAAAGGTAAACGGCCGGTAAATTCGTGCACAGCCTTAAAACGCATTTTAATACCAGGGCTTATACTTCCGCCAAAATATTCCTTTGAGCTGGTTAAAACATCGTAGGTAATACAAGTACCGGCATCAACCACTAAACTTGCATTTGCCGGATGTAAGCCATTTGCACCTAAAACAGCAGCCCATCTGTCTAATCCTAAAGTAACCGGCGTTTTATATCTATTTTGTACACCATTCGTTAACAGGGTTGAAAAACGGATATAACCAGTATGCTTTTTTAAAAATACTTCTAAGGGCCCAATTTCCTGGCTAACACTACTGATGATGGATTTTGCCGGCGAAAACTTCTCGATCAATTGAGCCAAATCAAGTATTCCAATTTTATTGAAACGCTGATGATGAACAATTTCCTTATTTTCAAAAACAGCAACCTTAACAGCAGAATTTCCAATATCAATGCTTAGCCTACGCATTTAAAATCTCCCACTGCAAATAATATGTTCTTAGAAATTCCAATGATTCCATTTTTTATCCATCTTAATTAAAACTAAAAAAGCTTTAATTCTAAAATCATGCACAAAGCTATTAATCTTTGTCAAGTTTCGTTCTAGTTATTTGTTAAAAAAGGTTAAACAAACAGAAAATACTGTATCGAAAGCACAAATAAAACGAACAATGTTTCGTAAAACCAGCGTTTTTTGGCATTGCTAAAATAGTAGGCTAACAGTACCGATCCGGGTGGTACGCACAGCAAAAAATGCCAGGTCCTGAAATCGGGTTTAAGGTAAAAACTAGCTGCTGAAATAATAAACATAAAAAACAACAGCTGAAAACTTTTCCTTGTACTGATAAAACTCCTGAAGAAATTTTCGCGGAGCTGTAGCGACGCCAGTATGATAATTACCGTTACCGGAATCAGCACCAGATAATCGTTATAGTTGATTTTAAAAACCGAAGGGAACTTATTGCCTAATGGTTTCCAGATTTGATAAAACGAGCTTAAATTATCTTTCCAGTAATAAAATACGGCCAGAAAAAAGAAAACCGTAATAAAGCCAATTAAACCCGCCACCCATTCGCGCCAGTTAAACGACCTGAAAAGCAACAGCGCTAAAAAGATCATAAGCAACATCGTCATAAACGGAAAGTAGATCAATGTTCCAACCCCTATAATCATCCCGATATCGAAAACAGTGGTAATGGAATTCGCACTTTTACCCAGCTTTAAAAACTTATCTATAATCCAGATTAACAGAAAATTACACAACAATGCCGGACTCAGAATCATAAATGGCATAAACAAGCTTGTTCCTGTGATAAACATCAGCCCCGGAAGGAAACTCGGTTTGGTCAGTAAATTATGGTTATTAACAACCCGGTTGAAAATTAGGGCCTGAACATAAACCAAAAGTGCTGCAATAAAAATATTGGTATAGGGCGTAAAGGCGTTGTCTAAATCTATATTGATCAGTAACCGGGCAAATGGCTCCAAAAAATCAAAGTTCAGCTTATCGTGCGTTTCATGAAAAATGGCAATACGCAAAAAGAACGTGTATGCCAGCAAGAATACGAGGTTAATTGGATTTAGCTTTCTAAACTGATTAATCATGCCTTTTTAAAGAGTAGGCAAAGTAAAGAAAATAATTTAACAGTAGCAGAAGAAAGATGAAGCGCGGAGAACAGTAAGCGTTGAGCGCATAGCAGAAAGATCAAAGAGAGGATCTACATTGTCATCTTAATAAATACATCCAAATGCTGGTCAGTCTGAGCGGAGTCGAAGACCTTTTGCAGGCAAAACAAAATGAGTTTTTTAGAAAAGCAGGTTCATGTACTTTTCGGTTAGGGTAGTCCTGCCATACGCTTTACCTCACTACGTTCAGTGCCCGCTCTTGTCAGGTTTAGATTACGTAGGATTGTACCACGGATTAGAATACATACACCGAAATATCAAAGCAGATAGGCGTCTAAATGGTCCTCGTTTGTAACGAGGATTAGCTAGATCCGCATTTGTAATGCGTGATACCAGCACGATCTGCAACAAACCATGCCCAAATTGTTGCTGTACGTTAAATAACCCTGGGAGTAGCTGCTACCCGCATTCATTTCCAAAATCAGACCAGTAACTCAATTCATCGTAAAGATCCTTCGACTACGCTCAGGATGACAATAATGAACTTTGGACTCAGGACTGAAGACTTAGGACTAAAAACTAAACCCTCGCATATTTCTTCACCATATCATCAATAATCTGAGCCGTCTCATCCGGAAAATTAAACTCATGCTGTTGAGGATTTTCTACCCAGTTTTTAATAATTGGCAACCAGTTTCTGGTACTTCCCCATATTACAGGCAAACCAAACTGCTTTAAGGCATAGGCGTTACACTGCTGTTCGAACTGGAAGCGCATCGGTGCCACGAGCAATTTTTTCTTTAAATAAAGTGCTTCTGCGGGGCCTTCAAAACCACCGCCGGTGAACAAACCTTCGCAGGTGGCCAGACTTTTATTAAATTTTTCGTTGTTAACCGGCTCTACAAAAACATTCCCTTCCCGGTAGGCAACTTTACTGTGTTTAGAGAAAACCTGCCAGGTAACATTTGGTAGTTGTGTAAAGAGCTTGACCAAACGTTTATCATCAATGGCTGGAAGATAAACGGTATAATGTCCTAAATTTTCACTTTTCAGATTTCGGATTTCTGCCCTGATTACGGGTGTATGGATAAAAGTATCATAACGATCGAAATGAAAGCCAATGTGGTATTTAGTTGGTGCATAACGGCTCAAAATAAGCTTTCCCCAGTCTAAAGTTCTTGGACGTGGCACTTTTTTAGATTTAAATGCCGCCTGGTGACTCAACGATACACATTCTATGCCCTGCAGTTTACAGGCCCAGGCACTTACAGGTTCAAAATCGTTAACGATTAAATTGTACTCTTTAAGCGGTAACTGCTTCATATCTTTCCTAAAGCGGAAAAGATTCATGTTCAGCCATGTTTTAAAGTGATCTACTCCACCTTTTTTTCCAAAGATAAAACTGAATCCATGCAATTGGTATTTCACGGGCTGACTGAGTTTCACATCGGCCTGTGTTCCACTTACTAAAATATCCAATTCGCCATATTGTTGTAACAAAGGAATGATTTCCCTTGCCCTGCTGATATGACCGTTACCTGTTCCCTGTATTGCGTAAAGTATCTTCATTTATGCCCGAATATCTAAAATTATTGGGCAATTTCATATTTTATATTCTGTAAAAGAATATTTATGTCCAGTTTACTTTTTAAATCCTCGGCATCAGAAAGGATTCCTTCGTCTAACTCATCTTTCGTAAAATGTTGGTGCTCGTACTTAAACACTGTCCATTTTTGGTTTTCATATTCTAAAGCGGTTAAACTTTCTACCCAATCGCCGCTGTTCAGGTAAACCACTTTCCCGTCTTCGGTGGCAATTTCACGTTGTTCAGCCTGATGGATATGACCACAAACCACATAGTTATATCCCTTTTCAATCGCCAGTTCAGCTGCAGTTTGCTCAAAACTATTGATGAACTTAACGGCATCCTTAAATTTAGCTTTGATTTTTTTCGAAAAGCTCATCTTTTCCCTGCCAAATGCGGTAAGTACCCAGTTTACAAAACTATTAATGAGGATCAGTGTATCGTAACCAACCGCACCAAGTTTGGCCAGCCATTTAGAGTGCTGCATGGTTACATCGAAAACATCGCCATGAAAAAACCATGCTTTTTTACCGTCAAGTTCTAAGATCAATTTATTCTGGAGGTGGAAAGTCCCCATTTCCATGCCGTCGAATTTACGGAGCATCTCATCATGATTTCCGGTCAGGTAGTGAACCTGCACCCCTTCTGATACGAATTTCATCAGTTTACGGATCACTTTCATGTGCGATTCGGGCCAATAACTTTTGCTAAACTGCCAGATATCGATGATATCGCCGTTTAAAATCAAAATTTTGGGCTTTATGCTCTTAAGGTATTTTAGCAATTCTTTGGCATGGCAACCATAGGTACCTAAATGTACATCGGAAATTACGACTACATCGACAGTTCTTTTATCCATAAACGGGAAATTTAGGGGGGAAGGATTTTGTTACCGCCCGGTTAAAGCAGTTCAGAGATAAATTAGTTGGGTTACCACTCCTCTTCCTCATCGAGTTTTACCTCAAAGGGGCTAAAGAAATAAAGTACAACAATTAATAAGCATACGGCAAAGAATGATTCTAACATATCATCTGATTTACATTACAAAGGTAAGACTCTGTATATCAAACAAATGTTACGACATTGTTAAATTATTATTCCATTTGATAAAGAATGTTAAAATGACATGTTAAGGCTTTTGGTTCAATAGTTCATTAGTCATTGGTTCATTAGTTCATTACTCACCGTCGCCATTGCAAAGATGGTCTGTAAAGTGGAATGCAATAACGCATTGGTGTCTGTCATGCAAGAAGTAAGTATATCTATTGTCAGTCTGAGCCTGTCGAAGACCTTTACTTGTCGAAAACAAAAAAACATTTGTCCTTCGACAGGCTCAGGATGGCAATCGAGGTATGGAAATCGACTTTGGACTGGAGACTATTGACTAAGGACTCCTTAATAGATCCTGAAACAAGTTCAGGAGGACGATCGCAAGTGTGAATGCTCAGAATCGCATGATGCGCAGTGAATTTATCTTAAAAGTCCTTCGACTCCGCTCAGGTTGACAAATCGAGGGATGGAAATCGACTTTGGACTGGAGACTATTGACTAAGGGCTCCTTAATAGATCCTGAAACAAGTTCAGGAGGACGAGTCCGAGGGAATATTCTGTATTTCCTTGGCAAAAATACACAGGCAACAAAAAACCCCGCAAGATCAAAATCCGCGGGGTGTAAATCTATTTGAGAAATTACTAAGCTTTAACGGCTTTCTTTTTCTTCTTTTCTTCTGAGTAAAACCCAAAACCTAATCCGGCCAGTAACAAAATCGATCCTGCCAAAGAGATTTTCTCTCCGGTGTAATACGATGTCGGGTGGAAAATAAACTCAAGTTTATGGTTACCTGCTTCTAATTGCGCTGCACGTAAAACATAATCTGCCCTGAAATAAGGCTTTTCAACACCGTCGATGTACATTTTCCAGCCTTTATCATAATAAATCTCTGAAAACACCGCAATTACATCCTTAGCGGTTGAGTATTCGTAAGTTAAATGATCAGGGTTATAGTTGGTTAATTTAATAAAACCTTCCTGACCAGTTCCTAAACGTTTGGTATCGATCGAGCTTTTGAAACTTTCGTCAACAATCGCTTCCTTCTTAGCATCAAAACTGCTAATGGCCTTCATTTCTTCATCAGCGTTTTTAGCAAACTGCACACTTTGTACAAACCAGGCATTACCCGCAGCCGTTGCATTACGCTGCATTTTATACGATCCGTTTTGGGGATCCTGCGTAATGATATACTTCGTATTCAACATATCCAGCACATCCTGGTTAATGCTTTTGGTTAACTGGTTATCAACCAACTCCTGAAAACGCTTTAATCTTGCTGAGTGGAAACCACCAACTGTTTTATGGAAATAAGAAGTTTCTGCGCTTTTAAACGGATCGCCCAACGACATATCGAAAACCCTGAAATTTGGATCTTTATCGGCTGAGATAAAATTATCTACGTCTCTTGGCTGATAATGATTATCTAAATCAGATTTACTTACAAAATTCTGGTTGTTTAAATAACGGCGGTCTACCTGCCACAAATCAATTAAAACAAATAATGCCAATAAACCAAAAGCCAATTGCATGTTCAATTTTTTGGTAATGAAAGCCCAGGTAATTCCAAAACCAATAGCAACGAACAATAAAGAACGTAAAGCATCAGCACGTGCTAAAGCCACACGGTCAGCAACTATGCCGTTCAAAATCTCCATTGCAGCGCCTCTGTTATTTTGTAATGCCTGTGTTAATGCCTCTAATAGTTGTGGTTGGTTAGCCTGTGTGAAACTAAAGAAAGCAGTAGGAATAGCTGCAATAATTAAGGCAAATCCACCGGTTATACCAGCTGACCATGTTAAACGTTGAACCAAATATTTTTGATCATATTTACCTTCCTGTGCTTCCTTAACAGCTAATATTGCCAGTAATGGCACTAACAAGCCAACTACGGCCAAAATGGATTCTACTGCTCTAAATTTATTGTAGCCTGGTAAGTAATCGAAGAATATATCTGAAATAAATGGCAGATTACTTCCGAAAGAAAGGAACAACAACAAAATACTCGATCCTAAAATCCACCATTTCCAACGATGTTGTACAATAAACAATCCGAAAACAAATAGGAAGCAGATAATTGCACCGAAGTAATAAGGGCCTGCAGTACCTGGCTTTTTACCCCAGTATTGGTTAGCGCCAAGATTCTGTGCAACATAACCAATTGCTTGCCTTGGATCTACACCAGAAAGATTTTTTTCAACTGCTTTATAGGTATTGCTTTCAGGTTTAATAATTTCGTCGATACTACTTGCTCCTCCATAAATATTTGGAATCAAGAAAGAGAAACTCTCTCCAACCCCCTGACTCCATTGATAAGCATATTCTTTATCCAAACCATTTGCAGGTTCAGCTTTATCGGTAGTTAAATTAGATTTTCCTCGAATGGTTTCTTTGCCATACTCGTAGGTTGTCCATAGGGTACCTGCATTTACCAGAACTGATAGAAAAATACCTGCAACAATATAAGCGACAGACTTACCAAATGCTGGAAGCTGTTTTGCTTTAAAGGCATGATAAAGTTCTATACAGCCTAGAATAAACAACGCTATAAATAAATAATAGGTCATTTGGATGTGGTTAGAGCGGATTTCTAAAGCCATAAACAGTGCAAGTAAACTTCCACCAACCAAATACCGGCCCCTTAAGATGAGAATAATAGCGGCTAAAATAGGAGCAAAAAAGCCAATTGCTAATGCCTTATTGCTATGCCCAGCTGCAATAATGATAAAATTATAAGAGGTAAATGCAAATGCAATTGCCCCCGCAGCAGCAAGCCAAGGGTTTATTTTTAACACACAAAATAATAGGTAAGCGCCTAAAAGGTATAATAAAACTGTTCCAACAGGATCAGGGAATATGCCCTTAATTACATCGATGCCGTATGTTGTGATATTAAGGGGGTACTGTACCCAAATCTGATAAGCTGGCATACCGCCGAACATTTGATTGGTCCAAAGCGGGCCCTTACCATCTTTTGCCTTAATATCCATAATTTCTTTTTGCATGGCCTTAGCCTGCAAAACATCGCCCTGTTGTGGTGCTTTACCCTGCAAAACAGGACTGAAGTAGGCAAAAGTAATGACTACAAAAAATGCAATAATGGCTAAGTGAATGCCATTTTTATTAAACCAGTTATTCATTAAGGTTTGTTTAAGTTTAAACGAACGTCAAAAATAAAAAAATGGGCGGTATAAAAAAGTAATAAATTAAATGCATGCTGAATAAAAAATTAGATTTGTAACCAGGAATAAAAATTCAACCTATTTATTATGAGAAAGTTTGTCGTTACAATCGCTCTTGCATTATTATCTTTTTCTTCGTTTTCGCAAATTGTAAGTTTGAATACCAATGAAATTAAAAAGCTGAAAAGGCAGCTCAAAAATGATGGGGAAACCAAAAAACTATACTCAGGCTTTGAAAAATCAGCATTAAATTATCTAAACGAAAACCCCAACCCAATTGATACCATCAGAACTGAAGGATTATTAAAAGGAAATCCAAAAAAGGAAAAAACCAGATTAGCCCTGGCTGACATGAACAAAATGTTTGCATTGGCCTTACAATACCGGATAACGGAAGATCAAAAATATTTAAACAAATGTGTAGAATTTCTGAGTGCATGGGCGAAAATCAATAAACCCAATGGCGATCCTATTGACGATACCAATCTCGATAAAGCCATTGAAGCTTACGACCTGATTAAAAAAGATATCCCAGCAGCTGATAAAAAACAGATTGAACAATGGCTTACTGAAACGGCTTTAGCAGAAATTAACAGCAAACGCATGAAAGCGGGGAGAGCTACTGCCATTAATAACTGGAACGCTCACCGTCTAAAAGAGGTTGGCGAAATTGGTTACACCTTAAACAATCAGCATTTTATTAAATGGACCATCGACAATCTGAAAAGCCACATCAATATCAATTTATATCCTGATGGAACAAGTTTGGATTTTAAAGAGCGCGATGCCATGCATTACCACATTTACGACCTGGAACCAATGCTGAAACTGGCCATCATGATTGATCGGGCGAAGGGCACCAACTTTTATACCTATGAGTCGCCTAAAGGATCATCGATCAAAAAATCGGTAGAATGGATGATCCCATACATCAATGGCGAAAAACAGCATGAAGAATATGTAAATACGACTGTTAAATTCGACCGCGACCGGGCAAAGAATAATGAACCTGGATTTGCACCGGGAACGATGTTTAAACCAGATTTGGCTTTACCTGTATTAAAACTATCTGTCTATTTCGATAGGGCACAGGCTGAGCTGTTAAAAAAAGTAAATAACAATGAAACCAATTGGCAAATGCTGCTGGATAAAATACAACGAGAAAGCCAATAAATCCCAACAAATAAACTTTCAATAATTCTTGAAAGTTTGAAAATAAATTTATCTTTGTGTATGGAATTAGCAGCAGCGAAATTAAAATTTATAGAAGCATGGGGTAAATTAGGCTCTGAATGGGGAATTAACCGCACCATGGCCCAGGTACATGCATTATTGCTAATTTCTCCCGAAGCGCTTACCACCGAAGAAATCATGGAAGCGCTCAGTATTTCAAGAGGAAACGCCAACATGACCCTCCGCGACTTAATCGGATGGGGCTTAATTGAAAAACAACACAAAGCCGGCGAACGAAAAGAATACTTTTTTGCAGATAAAGATGTTTGGAATATTTCCCGTCAGGTAGCCAAAGAGCGTAAAAAAAGAGAGCTAGAACCGGTTTTAAAAGTTTTAAATGAGCTGTCAACGGTAGTGGGCGATGAAAAGGACCCCGCGTTTAAAACCTTCAAAAAATCAGTAAACGATATAAATAAACTGGCCGTCAATGTAGATAAAACCTTGGAAACGATGCTTAAAGCAGAAGAGAGCTGGTTCTGGGGCTCGGTATTGAAGGTGTTCAAGCCATAACTATTTATGCCTTGCACTATCATTAAATTGCCAAAGCACATTAATAATTTTCCAGGTGCCATTTAATTTAACCAGGTGCATATAATCGATCCATTCATCTGCAATTAATTTAACTGAAGCTGTTTTCTCTGAGATATCAAGCATTTTAACTTCTTTTTTAGGAACAGCGGGGAACTTGTCTTTTTTGCGGTTGTAGTTTTCGGCTAAGATAACCATCGATTCTGCAGAGGTTTCACGAACATAATCTTTATTGGTTTCCTTGTCTGTCCAAAATGTTCTTTTAACAAGCCTCGGATGCAAAGCCTGCTCCATTTGTTTAGGATTTGGGTTATGTTGCGATTCTATGTAATCAAGAGCAGCACGTTTGATTGCTAAACTATCCTGTTTGGTCTGGCTAAAGCATTTCTTACTGATGATCCATAAGGAGATAAAAACAATAAAATATTTCATAACTGAGCGTGTATATCTGGTTTTCGAGTTGAGGCATTAAACTTAGACTATATATTTTGAATTTTAAACAAAAAACCCTGAAACAAGTTCAGGGTTCTTTTTATTTCACTTCTTCGTAATCTACGAAGTCGCCGAGTTTATCTGTTTTACTTTGATCAGGCTTTGGAGGCATATAATCTATCGAAATAGAGCCTTCAGGTTTTGATCTTCTTTGTTGTTGCTGCCCTGTTGCCTGACTTTGCATTTTGCTGGCCAGGTTATTAAACAGCATTGGCAGAATTAACCTAATCAACATTCTGATCAGCCAAAGTACCAATATTGCGATGAAAATGAATTTTACTAATGCCATTCTTTAAATTACTGTTGTTACAAATATAGACGTCATAAAATTTATTTTGTTACTTATTTAGCCTTTAATTGCATTTTGATTACAAATATAATACGCAAATAAGCCTGCAAAGGTTTTAATAACCTCCCATTTAATCTTCAATAATTTCAGCTACACGGCCTACCTGACCATCTTCGAGCCTCACTTTTATCCCTCTGGAGTGAAATGCGGATGAAGTAAGCAGATCTTTCACTACACCATAGGTGATGTTTCCCGATCGCTGATCTTTCTTCAAAATAATCCCGACTTCTAATCCTGGATAAATGTCTTTTCTGTTTTGCCCGTCCATTCTGCTGTAATATGATAATAATTAAAGCTTCAAAATTCCATAATTATTTTCAGTGTTAAGGTAATTTACTGAAATCTATTTCAGGTTTTTTACCGGCAGTGCTTCTGGTAAAGATTTTTCTTGGTGTGGTATAGTTGTTAAAAAAGCCACTGTTCTTCAAATAGAAGGCGCCTTTATCTAACCCACCCTGATAATCCATCCGGTATCCTTTTGCTCCAGTGTTGTCAGTCGTAAAGCGGGCAGATTTTAATTCAGTCCAGGTTCCTTTATCATCGCAGATCCATTGGTTATCAAACAAAACTTTACGCGACAGGTCGCCCTGTACAGGTGAGAAGTTTTCTAAAAAGGAATGGAAACGTTTTAAATAAGTTTTAGTTTGTGGCCTGGTAAAACTGGCTATTAATTGCCATTTGTTGGTTTCGGGTGCGAAGAAATAAGCGGTATAAGTGGTTAGGCTATCTTTTCCGGGTACGCCATGCAATAAAAATTTATAGGTGTTTCCTGCTTTCCACATATAATTCAGGTAGCTCTGTCCTCCAGCGCCTTCATTCCCAAATTCTCCTGTGTGTACACCTTCGCCTTTCTTTAGCATTCTAATCTTATGTGATTCGGGAATACTTTTAGGGTCATCAGTACTGAAAGGGCTCCATACCGAAAACAAGATGTGTCGTTCTGTAGGGCTATTTACCTGCATACCGAAATAACCCTCGCCAAATCCATTTGCCATAAAGTAAGAACCTAAAATATCTTCTCCTTTTGGTACGGTTACCTCATTGTAATACCACTCTGCATTTACATTTTCTGGTTGCTGATAGTTCAGGTGAACCGATGGCCCACGTCTGCCCCAATGAAAAAAGTTGCCTTCATTGTTTTTAACGTAAGCGGTTTTGCCTTCAATAGCTGTACCGCCGATGGATAAAGTCTGTATCGAGGGAAATTTGCCGGCACTTTTGCTTATTCCTTTAATGGTTAAGGCTACGTAACCTGTGTCTTTAATGCTCCATTCGCCAATCTTACCGTCAAATGGCTTGGTTTCATCAAAATTTACCTTTTTGGCTTGGTTGTTAATGGCAAATTCCACCACCGATTGCCCATCTAAAACAGGTTTGTCGCTTAGCGATACCGTTACTGTACCAGGCTTGGAAACCCTAAAATAAGCTGTAAAATATTCTTTCGGATTAGACCAGTTAACAATTCCTCTGTTAGAAAGGGTTCTTTCAGCATCTTCATGTAAGGAACTGTAAGCATTGCCTGCAAGTGGGAGGGATATTGTTGTCGCATTTTGGGCATAACTTTTAAGTCCCAGGGCGCCGAGTACGATCAGCGTGACTAGTTTTAGAGATTTCATTTGATGATTTTTAGATAACTTATTGAATTGCAATTCTAAGTCAAATTATCTAAAAATCAATCTTTAAAACCAAATCGTTACTTACCGAATTTTTCGTTGAACATTTTCTCCAGGGCAAACATTTCATCACGCAATTTTGCGGCCTGCAAAAAGTCCATATCTTTTGCTGCTTTCTGCATGTCCTTACGGGTAGTATCAATTGCCCTTTGCAGTTCCGCTTTACCCATATATTGAACAATCGGATCTGCAGCAATACTGATTTCTGCATTTTCGACATAGGCCCTTGCTTTATTATCACTTGCCTTTTGCGAGAAATCGAGCACCGAGGTTTGCTCTAAAATGGCTTCTCTTGATTTTCCAACTGTTTTTGGGGTAATACCATTTTCGAGATTGTAGGCAATCTGTATATCTCTACGCCTGTTCGTTTCTGATATTGTTTTCTCCATACTATCTGTAATGCCATCAGCATACATAATTACACGGCCTTTATCGTTCCGGGCCGCACGGCCAATGGTTTGGATGAGCGATTTCTCCGAACGCAAGAAACCTTCCTTATCGGCATCTAAAATAGCCACTAAGGTAACTTCGGGTAAATCTAATCCTTCACGCAGTAAGTTAATTCCCACTAAAACATCGAATTCTCCTAAACGTAAACCACGAAGAATTTCTACACGTTCAAGGGTTTTAATTTCAGAATGGATGTACCTGGTTTTGATATTTAAGCGATCGAGGTATTTTGTCAGTTCTTCAGCCATACGTTTGGTTAATGTGGTAACCAAAATACGTCCGCCATCTTTTATGGTAATGTCTATTTCATCTAAAAGATCGTCAACCTGATTAATAGCAGGTCTGATCTCAATAACAGGATCTAACAAACCTGTGGGTCTGATTACCTGCTCTACTACCACACCTTCTGATTTTTCCAATTCATATTCGGCCGGAGTTGCACTTACATAAATGGTTTGCGGCGCAAGGGCTTCAAACTCGTTAAAGTTTAAAGGTCTGTTATCAAGTGCCGCCGGCAAACGGAAACCATACTCCACCAAAGATAATTTCCTCGATCTATCTCCACCATACATGGCCCTGATCTGCGGAACGGTAACGTGACTTTCATCGATCACCATTAAATAATCTTCCGGGAAATAATCCAACAAACAGAAAGGACGCATGCCAGGTTGCCTTCCATCAAAGAAACGTGAGTAGTTTTCAATTCCAGAACAATAACCCAATTCCTTCATCATTTCGATATCGAAGTTGGTACGTTCTTCCAAACGTTTTGCTTCCAGCAAATGTCGGTCTGCAATTAACTGGTTTTTGCGGATTTCCAGCTCTTCCTGTATTCCCCAGATCGAAGAATTGAACCTATCTTTCGGTGTAACGAAAAGATTGGCAGGATAAATAGCCATATCTTCTAATTTCTCGATAGTTTTTCCGGAAACGGGATCAATTGAAGACAGTTCTTCAATGTCATCACCGAAAAAAGAAATGCGGTAAGCATGGTCAAGATAGGCTGGAAAAATATCAACGGTATCGCCTTTAACCCTAAAGGTTCCGCGTTTAAAGTCTGTTGTGGTTCTGGAATATAAAATCTCCACCAAGCTATGCAAAAATGCATTCCTCGAAATCCGTAAACCCACGCCAAAACGGAAAACCATGCGCGAAAAATCTTCGGGATTACCCATACCATAAATGCAGGAGATAGAGGATACCACGATGATATCCCGTCTGCCACTCATTAATGACGATGTAGTACGTAAACGGAGTTTTTCAATCTCCTCGTTTATGCTCAGGTCTTTCTCGATATAAGTATTGCTCGATGCAATAAAAGCTTCAGGCTGATAATAATCGTAATATGAAACAAAATAATTAACCGAGTTTTCAGGGAAGAAATTTTTGAACTCACCATAAAGCTGGGCCGCCAAAGTTTTATTATGACTCAAAATCAGGGTAGGTTTTTGCGTCTGCTCAATTACATTGGCTACCGTAAATGTTTTTCCCGATCCGGTAACCCCTAATAAAGTTTGATAATGTTCGTTGGCATTTACGCCATCTACCAATTGTTTTATAGCGTTGGGCTGATCTCCGGTAGGTTGATATTCTGAGGTGATTTTAAATTTCATGGGTAATCAAACTTAGTTAAAATTGATCTTTAAATCAATTTTAATGTTCTCTCCTCCGCTTATAAAACATAAACGGTTGGCAGGAAATATACGGTTTAGGCTGCAAAGTCTAAAACAGGAGAAAGTCAGAAAAGTTGGCGTAATAAGAAATTTATTCCCATCAGAATTTTATAACCTTCAATACCCAGATAGCCTTTCAGATAGATTAAAGACATATCAACCTAGTAAATCGAAAGTTTAACTTCTGATTTACTAGGTTGATTCTTAGTATTACACCTCAATAAAAATCCCCATTGAAAAAATTCAACGGGGATTTCTCAATCCTTTCGACAAGCTACGATTGACAGATTCTAAAATCGGCGTCATCTCGACCGGAGCAAAGCGCAGTGGAGAGATCTTTGAGCTATATTAAAAGATCTCTCCACTGCGGTCGCTTAGGATGGCGACATGATTATTTACCCGCAGCAGCTTGCATTGGGTTTTTACCAACCGATTGGCCTCTTACTGCTCCGCCAGCTTTGGTTTTATATACTTTAAACTTGCTTTCTTTTGCCTTGCCACCCCAGCTGTTATTTGAGGTATCGATATCTGCAGTTTCGCGCAGTGGATCGATTAAAATAGAGGCTACTTCTTTATTTTTAACATAAAACTTAGCTGTTTTCAATTCATTATGTCTCCAAATCTGCGCCGGAATACGGTCTATTTCTTTTGTTCCGTCTTTATAGGTAAACTCAACAATTACAGGCATTACTAAACCTCCTTTATTGCTAAAACTCAGTTCGTAAAGAAATTTATCTCCATATTTGTCCTGCTCCGCTGAAGGAACAGCTTCCTGTGTTGCAGCGGTTTCCGTTTTAACAGCTACAGTGGTATCAACAGCAACCATTCCCCTATCATATTTATAGTAGAAATCTTGAGCTGCAGGCGTTTTATCTACATAAAAATTAATTTTCTTATCCTCACGGTTCCTGATTTTCGAAATATCCTCAAAGGCATTAACAGCAGGTTTATCAATTTTAACCATTTTCGATTTGGCTTCCGGTAAATCTTTCGGGAAATCGGCTTTCGCAAATTTTACGCTATCTAATGATATGTCGCATGGATCGGTTCCATAAAACCAACCTCTCCAAAACCAGTCTAAATCTTCACCACTGGCATCTTCCATCGTACGGAAAAGATCAGCAGGTTCAGGGTGTTTAAAGGCCCATCTTCTCGAGTATTCTTTAAATGCATAATCGAAAAGTTCTCTTCCCATGATGGTTTCGCGAAGGATATTTAAACCAGTAGCAGGTTTAGAATAGGCATTCGGACCGAAACGGGTAATATTTTCAGAGTTGGTCATAATTGGTTCCAGTTCATCCTTTGGCAATTTCATATAATCAACAATGGTATATGCAGGCCCTTTTTTACTTGGAAATTTGTTATCCCAAAGCTCTTCGGTTAAATACTCCACAAAAGAGTTTAATCCTTCATCCATCCAGGTCCACTGGCGCTCATCACTATTGACAATCATAGGGAAGAAGTTATGTCCCACCTCGTGAATAATTACACCTAACATGCCATTTTTAGTGCTTTCGCTGTATGTTCCGTCAGTATCTGTACGGCCGTAGTTAAAACAGATCATCGGATATTCCATTCCGTTTGCGGCTTCGATACTTTGTGCAACCGGATAAGGATAAGGGATAGTAAAATCTGAATAGGTTTTAATGGTATGTGCCACCGCGCGGGTAGAAAACTTGCTGTAAAGATTGTATGCTTCTTTTCCATAAAAACTCATACACATTACCGTGTTGTTATTGGCCTGAATTTTTTGAGGCATGGCATCCCAGATAAACTTGCGGGAAGATGTCCAGGCAAAATCGCGGACATTATTCGCATTAAAAACCCAGGTTTTTTTAGCGGTAGATTTTTTGGTTTCTGCAGCTTTAGCCTCAGCCAAGGTTTGGATTTCTACAGGTGCTGCTGCAGTTTTGGCCGAATTATACCTGCTTAATTGTGTAGGATTTAAAACAGCGCTATAATTGATACACTCTCCTGTTGATCCCACGAGGTGATCAGCCGGAACTGTCATTTGAACTTTAAAATCGCCAAAGGTTAAGGCAAACTCGCCTCTACCTGTAAACTGATGGTTCTGCCATCCCTGAAAATCGCTGTATACACATAAGCGTGGGTACCACTGCGTCATGGTAAACAGGTAATTTCCGTCTGTTGGAAAAAACTCATAACCTCCACGGCCACCTACACTCATCCGGTCAGAAATTTTATAGTTCCAATCGATGTTGAAGATAAATTTTTGACCACTTCTCAGCGCTACAGGTAAATCAACCCTCATCATGGTTTTGTTAACCGTGTATGGTAAGTTTTTACCGGTTGCATCGGTTAATTTGGTAATATTTATTCCATAACCGTTGTTGCCTGTTGCACTTAACTGATCTAAGTTTTTAGTCGTTCCCGTGGCAGGCATTTTAGTTGCATCCTGATAATTGGCATTTCTATCTGTGCTATGCTCGTTTTCATCAAGCTGCAACCAGACATAAGTTAAAGGATCGGGAGAATTGTTGGTATAAGTAATCGTTTCAGATCCGGTTAACAACAGATTTTTTTCATCCAGCTCACATTTAATGTTGTAATCGGCACGTTGCTGCCAGTATTTAACTCCTGGCGCTCCGCTGGCGGTACGTTGTTCATTAGGTGTTGGTAAAATGGTGCCTAACTGCTCAAATTTATTCCCATGGTTACTCCCCGGGTTATTCTGGGTATTTTGAGCCATAGCTACACTAGCAGAAAAGAATAGCAGGCCGGTTAAAGTAAATAGTTTATTCATTATACGGTTTATTAAAAAGGAATTCGTTCTAAAGCCATTTTTAAAGCCAGGCTAAATACGGCTGCTGATATAAATAAAACCCAGCTCATACGTTTGATGCGGGTATAGTTAAAAATTAAAAAGGTAATCAGTAAGATGATAATCACCATAAAAATCTGTCCGGCCTCTAAACCTACATTAAAACCAAATAGCCCCCAGCCAATGTTCTGATCTTTGGCCAGCATTATCCGGATGGAGTTGGCAAAGCCCATTCCGTGAATAAGTCCAAAGCCCAGCGCCAGGAAATAATTGATCTTGATTGATTTTAAAGAAAAATTCTTTCTAAACAAATTGCTGATCGCAGTAATGACAATGGTACAGGGAATTAAGAATTCTACCCATTTACTATCAAACCTGATGATATCCAGTACACTTAAAAGTAAGGTAAATGAATGGCCAATGGTAAAGGCTGTAACCAGTATAAGTACTTGTTTTAAATTGACATAACTGTAAATAGCAACCAGGGCTAACACAAACAGCTGATGATCTAAAGCATCGGCACTGATAATGTGCGCCCAACCCAATTTAAAATAAAAGATAAAATCCTGTAGCGGCATGAATAATAAGCTAACTATTGAGAATGAAATAGTTTACAATAGCTAAAATTATATTTTTAATTACAAAAACCCGAAATATCCTTCAAAAAAACCCTAAATACCAAATTTGTTACCAATTTTTAACTCATTTAATGCTTTTTGACGAAGTTTTGTCGTAAATAACTGGGTTTACAGTTGTAAACAAAATTGTTGTTTAATATACCTGGCCAATGCGGTAACTTGGTAAAACTATTGGTCTTTTATTCAACACTATGCTTTGGCTTAAATATTATTTACAAAAACCTGAGAAAGGTTTCGATCCGGTTCCAAAAGCTTTTGCAGAAAAATATGCAGCAAATGAATACCAAAAAATCGACAGCAAAGTAATTGATGCTATAAAAACCCACCTGGGCGATTTCGAAGACAAAACTTTACTCGATCTTGGTGCCGGTCCGGGACAATACAGTATTGAATTTGCCAGGAGGGGAGCAAAAGTGACCTGGCACGACATTAGCCGGAATTATTTAACCATAGCAAAAGCTAAAGCTAAGGAAGAAAATATGGTTATAAATTTTTCGTTGGGTTATTTAGAGGAAGCCCAGGGCAAGTTCGATATAATCTTTAATCGCATATGTTGGTATTACTGTATCAATGATTACCGCTTTGCAAAATGCATCTACAATTTAATCAAAAAAAATGGCTACGGTTTTATAGTGGTCAACAATGAGAAATATCACAAAGAAGAACTGGCAAAAGAATCGGGTTTTAGAAAATTAGCCATTCAAACGAGTTATTGGCTCAATGAAAATTTTAATATTAAACTTAGCCATGTTCATCCATCCCACAAAAAACTCAGTAAAATATTCGCCAGCTTAAATTTCAGACACTTACATTTAGAACAATGCGGGCACAACACCTTAATTACATTTAACAAATAGATGATTATCTGTTAACTTTGCTGCCTTAACTTTTTTAAGGAAAGATTTAAATATGTTAATGCGTAAATTAAAATATAGCCTTTTGCTTTTGTGTGTTGCTTTTTTTGCTGTCGGCGCAGGAATAAAACATCCCTTGCATGTAAGCACAACTGAAGTAAACTTTAATGCAAAGGATAAAACTTTAGAAGTAAGCTGTAAAATCTTTTCAGACGACTTTGAGGCCATTTTAGCCAAATTATATAAACAGAAAACCGATCTGAGCAATCCGAATATGAAAAGCGCGATGGACGAACTGGTAAAAAAATACCTGCTTGCTCATTTACAGCTAAAAGCCAATGGTAAAGCTGTTGCCATGAACTACATCGGATTTGAGATCGACCATGAGGCTACTAATATTTATCTTGAAGTGGAGAAAATTTCGTCTATAAAATCGGTTGAGGTGAGTAATTCTATTTTATACGATATGTTTGACGATCAGATGAGCATTGTACATATTGTAAAAGGCACCATCCGTAAAAGCACCAAAATCCTTTACCCTGAAAAAAAGTTCACCGCAAACTTTTAATTGTAATTTTTGTATTAGATAACGGTTCAATGTTAAATTACCGTTAATTTTAGAAGCAATATTATTGAAGTTAATATCTGCTGAGAAATATTTCTTGTAATCTTTTTTTAAATACCGTGTTGTTAAAATAAGTTATGCATCTAATCATCTTCTCCAACATATTAACGCCTCGGATAAAATATATCTTTAACTTTATTTTTAAAGATATTCTTAAAGCAGAATTAGAATTTACGGGCAATAGCCAATATTTTCTAGAAAGCAACCACGTCAAAATCAGTTATGGCGAGGAGCCTTTAGGCGAAGAACTTTTCTTTAAAAGCACCGCTTTACTCTTTTCCAACAAATTAGAAGAAATTAAACCCAAAACGATCTCTTTTGGCGAGTATCAGGCTCCATTTCCGGTTGCTCAATCGGCCTTACCTTTCGATGTTTTTGCAGCCTCTTTTTTTATATTAAGCCGTTATGAAGAATATTTTTATCCCAAAAAAAACGAAGAAGATTTTAAGCCATCAAAAAGCTACCAGCACAAATGGAAGATTTTAGATAAACCGGTTATTGATGAATGGGCATTGATCATTAAAAGTCTGATCAAAAAAAAACATCCGCATTTTAAGTTTCATGAAAAGAAATTTCAACACCAACCAACCATACATTTCAATATATTGCCCAACTTACCTGAGGGATTATTAAATAGAACCAAATTTATTTTCAGTGCGCTCTTTAAAAAAGAAAACAATTATTTGAGTTCGAAATTTGACAGGCTAACAGGAATAGGCATTAACAATGAACAGGTTTTAGCTGAGGTGAGCCAGCTATTTTCTTTAAAAAAGAGTACCCCCCTTTATTTTGTCGATTTCCCTGATGTACCCATCAATTACATTAAGATAAATGGTATTTCAAAAACACTTAGCGGCCAATCAGTTGGATTATTAAGACCTTGCGCAAGCGATAAGGAAAAAATGTTCGAGATTAAGGAAGGCTTGGTCAAGCTCAAAAAAATTCATCCAAACCCCGTTCCGGTAAGCAGTCAACAACTGGAAGTTTTAAAATTCCCCATCTGTTATTTAAACATTCTCAATTCTGGCATTACTTCCGATTATTCTATGGGCTACAGCAATGTATTGGGCTTTAGGGCCGGCACCTGTACACCATTTAGCTGGTATGATCTTCAGCTTGAAAAAGTAACGCCTTTAATCGTTAATTCTTATTGCCTCACCGATCATATTCTTCAATTTTTAACACACGAAGCAGCGGTTAAAACAGTGCGCCAATATATCGATGCAGTGAAGGTGGTAAACGGTACCTTTTATAGCAGCTGGAACCTAAAAAGCCTGTCGGCAAATGCCAAATACAAAAAATTAAAATCGCTGTTTGGAGAAATGCTGAATTACGCCGGAAATTGATTTTAGTTTAAATTATTCGGCTTAAAATGATTAAATTTAGTGATTAAATCTCCCGCTGGGATAAATCATTAAGATACCGGAAAACAAATATGATGATCTTTGATGTAAGCAAGACGAAAACTATCGCCAATACCTTTATTGCCGAACTTCGGGATGAAAACATCCAGAAAGATTCGATGCGTTTCCGCAAAAACATGGAAAGGCTTGGGGAGTTTTTTGCCTATGAGATCAGTAAATCACTTCAATACACGAGCAAAGAAATTGTAACCCCATTAGGTGTATCACCTTGCGAAGTTTTAACTCAGCAGCCTGTTTTGGCTACGATACTCCGGGCAGGCTTACCGCTTCAACAAGGTTTGCTTAACATCTTCGACAAAGCCGATTGCTGTTTCATTTCAGCTTATCGCAAAGTAAAAAAGAGTGGTGATTTTGTGATTCAAATGGATTACATTTCTACACCGGATTTGGAAGGTAAGGTATTAATTATGGCCGACCCAATGTTGGCTACCGGACAAAGTATGGTAATGTGCTGTAAAGAACTGATCAACCGTTATAAAGTTGCAGAACTTCATATTGTTGCCGCAATAGCCAGTACAGAAGGTGTTGCCCATGTGCGCGCTAATCTGCCCAAAGCAAAACTTTGGCTTGGTGCCATTGATGAAGAAATGACCAGTAAATCTTACATCGTGCCTGGGCTTGGCGATGCTGGTGATCTGGCATACGGAGAGAAAGTTTAATTTTTAGTCCTCAGTCTGAAGTCCTTAGTCTAGAGTCCTTAGTCAAGAGTCTTTAGTCCAAAGCTAAACCTCCTTATAAAACAATTAAGTGAACATCCTCTTTATATGCAGTAGAAATAAATGGCGTAGCGCCACTGCCGAAAACATCTATAAAAGCCATCCTGAACACGAGGTCAGATCAGCAGGAACAGCGCCCTCGGCCAGAATTAAAATCAATGCAAAATTGATAATCTGGGCAGATCTCATTTTTGTGATGGAGAAAAAACATAAGCGAAGAATCATAGAACGTTTTCCCGAAGAAACCGGTGAAAAGGAAATAATTACACTCCATATCTCTGATGATTATCAATACATGGATCAGGAACTTATTGAAGAGTTAAACGCAAAAGTTGCCGATTATCTATAAATCAAAAGATCATTAGGCTACCTTTGTGAAAATCATCACTCATGAAAAAGCACATTTTCTTCGACCTTGACCACACCATTTGGGATTTTGACCGTAATGCCGAAGAAACGTTAAATGAGCTCTACCAAACCTACAAATTAGATGAGCTGGGTTTAAAATCATGTGCCGATTTTATCACCACATATACCGAAAATAACCATCAGTTATGGGCCGATTACCATTTAGGAAAAATCACCAAAGATTTTTTAAGATCGGAGCGGTTCAACAAAACGTTTATTCAACTGGGTGTTCATCCCGATGCGGTACCTCATCAGTTTGAAGATGATTATGTAAATATTTCACCCACTAAAACTAATTTGTTCGAAGGGGCTGAAAATGTTTTGGGCTATCTGCAGCAAAAATATACCCTGCATATTATTTCTAACGGCTTTAAGGAAACAACCTTAACCAAAATGAACCTTTCGAATCTTAATCCATATTTCGAAAATGTAATTATCTCAGAAGATGTGGGTGTAAACAAACCCAATCCTATTATTTTCGAATATGCGCTGGATAAGGCCAAAGCTTTAAAAGCAGAAAGTATTATGATCGGCGATAGCCTCGAAGCCGATATTTATGGTGCATTAAACTTTGGTATGGAGGCTATATTTTTTAATCCTTTACAGAAAAAAAAGCCCGAAGATGTTAAAAGGGAAATCGTTCACCTGGAAGAATTATTAAAACTTTTTTAGCCTTACTCCTTTTTTGTTTCATTTTGGCATTTGTTTGGCAATAGCTCAATACACACACAAATGAAATCTTTATTATGATGAAAAAAACCATCTTTTTAGGATTGGCAATGCTTTTTGCTACCCTAACTTTCGCTCAAAACAACCGCAGTGCTGCCGAAGTATTTCTGCAAATCGTTAACCCAGGCAAGTATAATGTATATTTAGATGAAGAACTGGTTGGGTCAGCCAATGGCAGGTTCCGTTTTTATAATGTATACAATTCAGCACCCATGTTATCTATTATTCAGGGCAATACCGTCGTACTAAAACAGAGAATTAAGGTTATTCCACAACAAAGGCTTGTACTAAGTTTTGAAGATAAAAGGTTAACTACTTTAAAACAGCTAAATATCTATCGCAACAGACAATATGCCTTAAACGATTTTGACGGTTATACCGGAGATTATAATACCGGTATTGTTCCACCAGTTCAACCACAACCTGATTTCAATTATAGATTACTCTCTGAGGAGGCTTTTCAGACTTTTTTAAACCAATACAAAAAAGAAAGTTTTGATGATGGCAGAACAAGAATGATCAATGTGGTGAGTAAAAATGCCTCACTGTTAAGTGCTCAGGCCAGGTTGCTATTAAAATCCTTCGCCTTTGATGACGAACGTTTGAAAGTAGCCAAGAATCTTTACAAAACCGTTGCCGACCCACAGAACTATTTTAGCTTATCTGATATTTTTGTTTTTTCATCTAATAAGGACGACTTCTTAAAATATTTGGAGAAGCAGTAAATCGGCTTATCTTTATTGAATGAAGGCTGCAAAAATAAAGGCATCGATACATAAAATTGTCGATGCCTATAAATCGAAATTATCTCACTATGATGAGGATATTTTTCAAACCACGCCACCCATTGATGGCTGGAGCTACAGTGAAGTATATTCGCATATTTTCGATTCAAGCCTGCTCTCCTTAATTGCACTCGAACGCGCGGCAAGCGGTAAAGGCGAAAACAAAGCCACGCATTTTATTGTAAAACTGATTTTGGTTTTAGGTACCTTACCACCGTCAAAAAAGTATAAAGTTCCGAAAAGACTGGCCGAAAGGGTAAAAAAAATCAGCAAAACAGAAGCGCTCGATTTTATTTTAGAGTTTGAAAAAGGGCTTGATGATAATTACCCTGCAATTGCCCATGCACAAGCCGATTGTAAAACAAAACACCCGCGGCTAGGCTACTTAAATGCCCGGCAATGGCTAAGATTTATTGAAATTCATTTAAAACACCACCTCAAACAGTTAGAAAGAATAGAAAAGAGTTTTTAGGCGTAAATTAATTTCACCATATTTGAGTATACTAAATTCATCGCCATGAAAACTGCTTTTTACTTATTCGCATTAACTATACTTTGCGCCTGCAATAGCGAAAAGAAAGAAACTGCTCAAGCGGTTATTCCAACACCTACCGGGATACAAGGCCTCCAGAAAAGCAATGCTGTTCAACCCGCAGCACAAAACGCCAAAACCAACCTTATTTTTAATCCACCACATGGCGATGCCGGGCATACCTGCGCGCTAGCGGTTGGTGCACCATTAAACCAAACAGCGGCAGTTCAACCACAAAAGAGTGTTAGTCCGCAACCCGTAACTGTTCCGGCACCACCTGCAGTAAATACCTCAGGCAAAAAATTAAATCCTAAACATGGAGAACCGGGCCACAGATGTGATATTGCGATTGGCGCCCCTTTAGATAGCAAACCCACCCAGATCGTGACCACACAGCCTGCAGTAAAGCAAACGGTAGCGATAAAAACAGGCAAGGGCTTGAACCCACCTCATGGACAGCCTAACCATAGGTGCGATATTGCTGTTGGTGCACCCTTAAATAGCAAACCTGCGCAGGCTGTAACTACGACACCTGTTCCAGTTCCTGACACTAAAACTTCAGAAACAAAAGCACTGGAGACCAAGAGTGAAGGGAAATAATAGGACATACTTCATGTAAGTAACGCATTAAAATATTTTGAATTTGGCCTATCTAACTTAACGCACATTTTTTTACATCTTTGCGTTAATGAAATTACCCGCCATAAAAGGTTTTGACGAAGAAGCATTTAACAAGTATTTAAAAAATACGGGATGGGTCATATTTGGCAAGGGGCTCAGCCTTATTGTAAACGTACTAATTACAAGCTACCTAGGTCCTATTTTATTTGGAGATTTAAGTTTTGGATTGTCTTTGGTGGCAATACTTGCTGCAGTAGGCGCCTTAGGACTTGATACTTTCATTATCCGTGAAATTATTCAGGAGCCGAATAAGCGTGATGAAATTCTGGGGACTTCATTATGGCTCAGAATAGTTACAAACGGCTTGCTTATTCCTATTGCAATTGGTATTTACTTAATCAGCCACAATTTATCATCAAATCCCGGTACTCCCTTAACCTTACTTATTGGTCTACTTGCTTTCGCATCTTTTTTTAAATCATTTAATGTTATTGATGCATACTTTCAGTCTCAAGTACAATCCAAATACGTTGTACAGGTCCAGAATGTATGTCTGGTTACAATTTCAATAATTAAAGTAGCTATCATTGTTTTGTCGCTTCCCTTAATCTATATTGTCTTCGCATATGTTTTAGAAGGATTGATCTTGGCAGCAGGCCTGATAATTGTTTATCAGAAACGAGGCTTTAGTATTTTCAACTGGAGTTTTGACAAACAACGGGCGAAATCCTTATTAAGAAAATCATCGCCGCTCATCCTTTCGGCGGTAATGGTTTCCATTTACATGAAGATAGACGTGGTGATGCTAAAAAGCATTGGCAGTAAAGCCATTGGGATTTACAGTTCTGCACAAAACCTCAGCGAGGCATGGTATTTCATTCCGGTTGCAATTGTTACCTCTGTATTCCCTGCTTTATTAAATGCCCGAAAAACAGATCTGGACCGTTATCAAAAGCGGCTTAAAAACCTTTACGATCTACTAATTTTTATAAGTTTACCTGTTGCTTTATTTATCAGCTTTTTTGCTGCAGATATTATTCACCTTATTTACAGAGGCAAATATGATGGCGCTGGCCCCATGCTTTCCATTCATATCTGGTCGGGGATTTTTGTATTTCTGGGTACTGCAAGTTCTCAGTATTTAGTTGCCGAGGGCTTTACAAAAATCTCATTTTATAGAACAGCCGCAGGTGCTATAGTCAATATTCTGCTAAATCTTTGGTTAATTCCAAAATATGGCGGTGTAGGAGCATCAGTTGCTACCCTAATAGCCTGCTTTGTATCTACATTTTATCTTTTATTAATCCCTAAAACAAGACAACAGGGTATAATGATGTTAAAATCATTATTTTTGGTCACCGCATTTCAAAAAATATTTAAACGTTGAGTACTCTTAAAGCATTAACCACATTAATTGCTAAGCCAGGCAGGCTTAAGGCATTATTATCATACGGACATAAGGGCTACCTGAACAGCATTGGCTGGTTCACGGCTTTTGATAAAAAACAGGCAGTAGACGGTCAGGGAAAAGCATTGCCTTGGGTAACCTATTCGTTTATCGATTTTATTAAAGAACGTATTAACAAAACACAGCATATTTTCGAGTATGGCTCTGGCAGCTCTACTATTTTTTATGCCGAAAGGGCTGGATCGGTAACTTCTGTAGAGCATGATAAAGGCTGGTTTGATAAAGTTAAAAATACAAGTCCGGCCAATGCCGAAATGATCTTTTGCCAATTGGAAAAAGATGGAGAATATGCTAAAAAAGCAACCTTGCTTGATAAAAAGTTCGACATTATTATTGTTGATGGGCGTGATCGTGTAAACTGTTGCAAGTATAGTGTAGCAGCATTATCAGCAAATGGTGTATTGGTTTTGGATGATAGTGAGCGTGAAGTGTATAATCCTGCCCGTGTGCTTTTAAAGGCTCAGGGGTTTAAAGAAATCAGTTTCAGTGGGATTTCACCAGGTCTTTTTTACGAAAAAGCAACCTCAGTTTTTTACAAGCAGGATAATTGTTTAGGTATTTAAATCAGTACGCATCATGTTAAGCGAAGAAGTAAAAACGGCCTACGATAATTTTTATACCAATAGTGATGTAGCATGGAGAATGCTCGGTGCAAAATATAAAGCACAAAACATTATTGATGTTTGCAAAGGATTAAAACCTAAAAAAGTGCTCGAGGTTGGCGCCGGAGATGGCAGTATTTTACATTTTTTAAATGAATGGCATTTCACACCAGAATTGTATGCTTTAGAAATTGCGCAAAGTGGTGTCGACATTATAAAAGACCGTAACCTTGCTAGTTTAAAAGAAGCGCAGACTTTTGATGGATACAAAATTCCTTATGAAGATGATACTTTTGATTTGATTATTCTTGCGCACGTTTTAGAACATGTAGAACACGAAAGGATCCTGATCCGTGAATTGAAAAGAGTAGCCAAATATATTGTAGTAGAAGTACCTAAAGATTATCGTTTCGGTGTAGACCGTAGAATGAAACATTTTCTGGATTACGGGCACATTAACATGTACACGCCTACTTCATTAAGGTTTTTGTTGCAGAGTGAAGGTTTAGAAATTTTAGAAGATAAAGTATCAATGACTGCGCCAGAAACGGTAAAGTTTAATGAGTTTATCAATAGAAAAGCACCAAAAACGTTTGCTAAAAACTTAAAAATCGAGCTAGAATACCGGATCAAAAAGACTTTAGGTAACTGGTTTGGGAAGAAAAAGCAAGAGCAATTTGCTAATGCCTATACCGTGCTAACCAAAAAATCTGACCATAACTTACATATATTTTAGTGATTAAATGAGCGTATAGAGGCGAAGATCTAACCAAACTTATATGAACCTTAAACTTCTTATAAGGTGTAAGCCGTAACTGAATATACTGTTATCTTAATATTGGAATTTCATTGTGGCCATTTGAACCATATAAGAAATAGAAGAAAATATAAGTGTAATAGCTCCAACTACAAACTTTAGTTCAATAATAGAAAGTGCCAAAACATATGCTAAAAACATAAGAATAGAACTTGAATACCGGGTAAAAAAACCTTGTGTAATTGGTTTGGAAAGAAAAGACAAGAGTAGTTTGTTAATGCCTATACTTATATGAACCTTAAACCCCTTATGTGGTGAAACCGTAACTGGATATGTTATCTTAATAATTGAAATTTCATTGTGGCCATTTGAACCATATAAGAAATAGAAGAAAATATAAGTGTAATAGCTCCCACTACAAACTTTAAATTCAATATATTGCAATAGAAATTAAATTCTGTTAAAAATACATCCCTAGTTAATTATTTAATAAATACAAGGAATGTTATTAACTAGAAATTACTTAAAGGACTTAGTTTACAAGGTAAACGGAGCAGCCATTGAGGTTCACAGAACATTAGGTCCAGGGCTTTTAGAATGCACTTATCATAAATGCATGATTCACGAATTGGAAATCAGAAATATAAATTTCAAATCAGAGTTAACAGTCCCAATAGATTATAAAGGATTATTGATTGATTCAGAACTAAGGTGTGACTTATTAATTGAAGATGCTCTGGTAGTTGAGTTTAAAGCTGTTGAAAATATTGCACCAATCCATGTGGCCCAGCTACTAACTTATATGAAATTACTAAGGCTACCACTCGGACTAATGATAAATTTTAATTGTTTACATATCTTTTCGGAAGGCCAAAAAACATATGTAAACGAGATATATGAATCAATTTATTAGTATATTTTTGCTTTAACTTATATGAACCTTAAATTTCTTATATGGTAAAAGGTGTAGCCAACTTATTATTATGGTTAACCCTATAAAGCTTCAATCGTAAAACAAATGCAAAACCTTGCCCCAATAGCACTTTTCGTATATAACCGTCCGCAGCATACCGAGCGTACGTTACAATTCCTGCAACAAAATGAATTGGCTGCACAAAGTCATCTGTATATCTTTTCCGATGGTGCCAAAACCGTGCAGGATGAAGAAAAAGTTGCTGTGGTAAGAAAGATTATTAAAAAAGCCGAAGGTTTTAAATCGGTTAAGGTAATCGAAAGTAAGGCCAATGCAGGCTTAGCCAATTCGGTAATTGCAGGTGTAAGCCAATTAATAGCAGAACACGATCAGGTAATTGTTTTTGAAGATGACCTCGTTACCTCTCCACATACTTTAGCCTATTTCAACAATGCTTTAAATCATTACCGCGAAGAGGAAAAGGTAATGCATATTGGAGCCTACATGTATCCCTTAAAATCAGATAAACTTTCGCAATCTTTTTTCTACAGGGCAGCCACAAGCTGGGGCTGGGCCACATGGGGAAGGGCATGGAAAAACTTCGAACCCGATATTGACGTTCTGATAAAACAGTTTGATAAAAAGAAAAGAACGGCATTTTCCATCGATAATAAAATGAATTTCTGGAAACAGATGCAGGAGTTTAAGAAAGGGAAAAACAACAGTTGGGCCATAAGATGGTATGCTTCTATCTTTCTAAAAGGAGGCATCACACTTAATCCATCGCAATCACTCGTGAACAATATTGGGCATGATGGCACAGGTGTACACTCAGGAATAAACGACATCTATAATGTCATTATCAACCCCAAACCAATTGTCGAATTTCCAACCGTAATAGCTGAAGATCCCATAGCTTACAAAGCCATCAAAAGCTTTTTGATTAAACGGAAAGGCAATATGGTAACCCGTGTCAGGCGTTTTGTAAAAGAAAAGCTGGCGCAATATTTTTCAAAAAAATAATTAATCCACCACCATTCAGGTAGATCATCATAATGAGCTGATATAGCTTGTTGTTGTAGACAATTAAAAAAATGACAAACCTTTTTTTAATTGGCCATGTTGCTTATATAACATCGAAACTATAAAAATAAAAAACATGAAAACGACAACAGCAACAGCAGAGACATTAAACGACCTCATTCAAATTAATAACGACCGTATTGAAGGTTATGAAAAAGCGCGTCAGGAATTAAAAGACGGAGACGCTGATTTAAAGACCTTATTTTTAAATATGATAGGCGAAAGTCAAAAATATAAAATGGCTTTGGCTACTGAGGTAGCGGCATTGGGCGAAGATATTGAAACAGGAACGACCAATTCGGGTAAAATTTACAGGGCCTGGATGGATGTTAAAGCATTATTTACTGGTCATGATCGTAAAACCGTTTTAAACAATTGTGAGTTTGGCGAAGATGCTGCTCAAAATGCATACAAAATGGCACTGGAGGAAGAAGGTATTCCTTCAAATATCAGAGATTTAATTTCAGACCAAAAAGCATCGCTAAGAACATCTCATGATGAAATTAAAAGATTACGTGATGCGCAGGCATAGGTGAATTAAATATAAAAACGGAAAAAGCTCCTTCGATTAATTAATCGAAGGAGCTTTTTTTATAGTATACCGTCATGCTGAACTTGTTTTACAAGTAGAGGTATTATTTTTAATTGTCTTGTAGCTACTACGTGGTCAGCATCTATCCTGCTAGACTTTTAAGACCCTAAAATAAATTACCTTCAGTGACCTCGCTAAAGCTAGGTTGAGGGTGACGAATGTTTATTCTAATATTAAGATTCCAATTCCCGATCTAAGTGTTCGGTAACCCGTTGAATTGTATTATCGATGGTGTTACTTAAAATTGTTAAATAAGAACCCTTTTTAGCGGTTTCGATCGCAATCTGCAAACACTCAGTACTTTTATTGTTGATGATGATTTCTTTATTCGGATCAACTTCCTTAATGCCTTTCACCAGCAGGTCAACCAGTTCTTGTTGTTGTCTGCCACGGAGGTATTTCTCCTGACAAACATAAATTTTATCAAACATCTGTGCAGAAATGCGGGCAGTTTCGATAATATCTTCATCTCTTCTATCCCCTGTTGCCGAAATAATACCTACATGTTCAGTAGCTTCAACCCCTTGCAAGAAACCTTTTACGCCATTAAATCCATCCGGGTTGTGTGCAAAATCGACCAATACTTTAAAATCTTTGAACCTGAAAATATTCATCCTTCCCGGTGTATGGGCTGCTGAAGGAATAAATGTTTCTAACGATAAACGGATATCCTCAGGTTTATAGCCCCATAAATAGGTTGCCAGCGTTGCTGCAAGCACATTCTGAATCATAAAGTTTACAGACCCACCGAAAGTTAAAGGAATATGGGTGGCTTTATCTACCCTTAATTTCCAGTCGCCGGTTTTAATGGTAATGTATCCGTTTTCATAAATAGCTGCGATACCGCCTTTTCTACAATGTTCTTTAACGACAGGATTATTTTCATCCATGCTGAAATAAGCCACATTACAACGGGCGTCTTTGGCAATACGAACGCAATAACCATTATCTGCATTTAATACCGCCCAGCCTTTACGGCGCACTGCCCCAATCACAACAGCTTTAACCCGCGTTAAATCGTCCAGATTGTGGATATCAGAAATACCCAGGTGATCTTCCTGGATATTGGTCACTACGCCAATATCACAGGCATTAAATCCGAGCCCTGCTCTTAAAATTCCGCCCCGGGCAGTTTCCAGTACGGCAAACTCTACTGTCGGGTCTTTTAAAATAAACTCGGCACTTACCGGTCCGGTGGTATCACCCTTCATCAACATGGTATTGTGCACATATACCCCATCACTGGTGGTAAAACCTACGCGTTTACCATTGCTGCGGATAATGTGCGCAATTAATCGCGTGGTAGTGGTTTTTCCGTTTGTTCCGGTTACCGCAATAATTGGGATTTGTGATAACTTTCCTTGCGGATAAAGCATATCAATAACCGACGCAGCTACATTTCTAGGCAAACCTTCACTTGGTGCCAGGTGCATCCTAAATCCAGGTGCTGCATTTACCTCTAAAACCACCCCGCCATTTTCGGTTAAGGGTTGGGTAAGATTCTGCGCCATAATATCAATACCACAAATATCCAATCCGATTACCCTCGAAATCCTTTCACAAATAAAAATATTCTGTGGATGTACAATATCGGTTACATCGATAGATGTTCCACCAGTACTTAAATTTGCAGTAGATTTTAGATAAACCACTTCTCCCTTTTCAGGAATGGTTTCTAAAGTATATTCTTTTTTGGCCAGCAAATCCAAAGTATCACGGTCAACAGCAATTTCTGTTAACACATTTTCGTGACCATAACCACGACGTGGATCTTCATTCTCCTTATCGATTAACTCCTGAATGGTGTGAATTCCATTCCCCTTAATATGCGCAGGATCGCGTTGTGCCGCAGCAATTACTTTATGATCGATCACCAGCACACGAAAATCGAATCCGGTAATAAATTTTTCTATAATTACCTTTCTCGAATAGGTTTTGGCATATTCGAAAGCGGCAACAGCATCTTCCATCGTTTTCACATTAATGGTTGCACCTTTACCATGGTTGCCATCAAGTGGTTTAAAAACTAGAGGAAATCCAACTTTTTTAACGGATGCTTCCAGATCATCAGGATTTGAAATGGTTACCCCAGAAGCCACCGGAATGGCCGCTTCGGTAAGTAAACGTTTTGTTTCTTCCTTATTGCTGGCAATATCTACGGCAATGCTACTGGTTTTTTCAGTCATGGTTGCCCTAAAGCGAACCTGGTTTTTACCATAGCCCAATTGTACCAACGAACTTTTATTCAGCCTGATCCAGGGAATACTTCTGCTAACGGCTTCTTCCACAATAGAGCCTGTACTTGGCCCCAATGCTTCCAGCTCGCGGATTTCTTTCATCCTGCGGATATCGTGCTCTAAATCGTACTCTACGTTATTAATCAGGGCTTCGGCAATCTTAACTGCAGCTTCAGCAGCATAAACACCAACTTTTTCTTCCAGATAACTGAATACCACATTATAAATACCTTCCGTTTTAGTTTGACGTGTTCTGCCAAAGCCAGTTTCCATTCCGGCCAGTGTTTGGATTTCTAAAGCAATGTGTTCAATTACATGCCCCATCCATGTTCCTTCTTTCACCCGTGTAAAAAACCCGCCTTCTACGCCTTTAGAACAGCGGTGTGTAAACATGCTGGGCAACAATTTTTCTATCCGTTCACTAAACCCTTCAATCACGTTGGTTGGCTTTTGCTCTAAATCTTCCAGATCTAAGCGCATCTGGATTAATTTTTTCCGGCTAATTGACCATATATTTGGCCCTCTTAATACTTGTATGTTTGATATCTTCATGTAATGTTTTGTTCGTTTTTTATTTAAACAAGCGTTTGGGATGACCTTTTTAACTCAATTTTTAGAATGAAATTGATGACTGTAAATTATGCATTTATTTTGAAATTAGACGTCCCATTTACCTAAATCAATTTTAACGCCTATTTGTTTTACTTTCAAGCACAAGACCGTTAATTTTATGTTATAATATTTTAACTTTTGTTAATAAATTGAATATTCTTGACAAAAAAAGTCGTGTTTTTTATCTTAAGCCTATATATTTGGGTTTTTTGATACAATTATAATACACAACGAATGGTTCCGAAAGGTAAACTCATCATCATTGGTGGCGCAATAAATACAGGTAGCTTCGCAGAAACGCAATTTGGACTGCCTGATAACATGAATTTTTTTGAGCGTGGAATTTTAAAACGGATTACTACAGAATCATTAAGAGATACCCAATCTCGCTTCGAGATCATCACCACAGCATCATTAATGCCCGAAAAAGTAGGCGAAGAGTATATCAAGGCTTATGCACAATTAGATGTACATAATGTTGGGGTACTTAATATTACCAATCGCGAAGAAGCCAATTCAGATGAAAATTATGAACGTATCAAAGCCGCAGAGGTCATTATCTTTACCGGTGGCGATCAGCTTCGTCTTTCTTCAATTTTTGGCGGGACAAAAATCCACCAGATCCTGTTAGAAAAATATAGAAATGAACCTGTGGTTATTGCAGGTACTTCGGCTGGAGCCGCGGCAAGTTCTAAAAACATGATTTATCAGGGCAGCAGTAAAGATGCCTTACTTAAGGGAGAGGTTAAAATTACCGGTGGATTAGGTTTTATTGATGATGTTATTGTAGATACACACTTTGTTCAACGCGGCAGAATTGGTCGTTTGTTATACGCCGCCGCCAGCAATCCTGGTATTTTAGGCATTGGGCTCGGCGAAGATACCGGACTTTTCATCTCTGATGGCCATACCATGGAAGCCATTGGTTCAGGTATGGTGATTTTAGTAGATGGACGTAATATGGCCGACACCAATTTAACTGATGTAGAAATGGGACAACCTGTTTCCATTAAAAACATGGTGGTACACGTCATGTGCGATGGCGACGTTTATGATTTAACAGACCATAGTTTAGTGATCCATCATCCAAAGGTTGTACCGATAGCCTAAAAAGGTTTAAGGTGGAAGGTTTAGGGTTTAAGGCCTAAGCCTATTAAATGTCTCAATACTCAAATCTAGCAGATGAAACTAATCATACATGGCGGCTTTTTCAGCGAATCGTCTACCAACCAGGAAACAAAAAAAGCTAAACAAGATGCATTAGCTTCGATTGTTACGCTCGGACACGAATACCTAAAAACACATACCGCATTAGAGACCGTGGTTTATACGGTTGCTTTGCTGGAAGATAATGAGCTGTTTAACGCTGGTATTGGTTCGCAGATCCAAAGCGATGGAAAGGTGAGGTTAAGCGCAGCCTTAATGGATGGTAAAACTGAAAAATTTAGCGGCGTCATTAATGTAGAGGAGGTTAAAAATCCGATACAAATTGCACAACACCTGTTACCTTATGATGACCGGGTACTCAGTGGTGATGGCGCACAACAATTTGCAAGAGCAAATGGATTTGAATATTTCAACCCGATTACCGCGCAGCGCCAGTCAGAATACGAAGCTAAATTGAACCAAAAAAACAATAAAGGAACCGTAGGCTGTGTAGCACTTGATGCAGATGGAAATTTAGCAGCAGCAACCTCCACCGGGGGAAAAGGGTTCGAAATCCCTTGCCGCGTAAGCGATTCTGCTACCGTGGCAGGCAACTACGCTAATCAATATGCAGGTATCTCCTGTACCGGGGTAGGCGAAGATATTGTAAGCGGTGCTTTAGCCGCCAAAATTGTAACCCGTGTTACGGATGGATTTTCTTTAAAGGATGCATCAGACAAATCCTTTGCCGAACTGAAAGCTTTTGATGGCTTTGCAGGCATTGTAGGCATTTCTGCTGCAGGCGAAGTATACCATTGCGACTCGCATCCATACATGGTTTGGGCATCTTTTGATGTTAATTTACAGGTATTTAGCTAAAATTAGATTTAAAGTATTATTTTTGTTGCATGACCAAGATTGTATTGGCTTTAATCGGCCTTTTTGCATCATTACAACTACAAGCTCAAAACATAGATAAATCTGAGATCCAAGAACCTAATGGTAGTGCTATAAATATTGCAGTATCTAAATTTGATTTGGAAGACGGCAATTCTTTTTTTGAGGAAGCAGAAGACTTAGAGCGAAAAGGCGATTACAATGAAGCCCTCACCTTATTTGGCAAAGCAGCTTTCGAATATAATGCCGTAAAAAACTTCAACAGGTACGGACAGGCCGTTATCAAGATGAGCAGTATGCATTATCAACTTGGCCGTTTCACGGATGCGGAGCAGATTCTTTTAAATGTGGCGTTAAAAAATTATTCTAAAACTGGAAACAGAGCAGGCGTAATGAACACGTATAATCTTTTGGGCAAAGTTTACCTGGCCAATACCAAGTACACCCAATCCATGTGGTTTTACACCCAACAAGGTATTCTGGCAAAACAGTTAAAAAGCAATAATTCTTACATTGAATCCATTTTAGGCATTGTTCAGGTTAAAATTAAAAAGAAAGATTTTACCCTTGCACTGAGAGACCTGAAATCGGCTGAATGGCTGGCCAACTCTATCAAAAGCACGCAATACAAGGCACAAATCAAAGATGCCAGAGAAATGATTGCCAGCAAAACCACCAGCAAAAAGGTAAATCCTAGCTAATTTAAATATTTATTTTCCCGTAAATCTTACTACATTACCCATCATATAGGCTTTAAAGGTCTGTAATTGGTCAAATTTTGAGTGTCAATCAAAACAAAAAATAACGCGCAACGTTCTACATAAGAAATTGTTAAATAAAAAGCTTTTAGTTAGATTTGATAAAGTTTTAACAAGAGACGGTAATAATGCTGTCTCTTTTTTGTTTTTTTGCTAAAATGGTATCATATTGGCTATATAGAATTGGAAATGGATTTTAAATCATTTAAAGAGATGTTAAAGAGAATATTTTTTGTAATTTTTACTGCGGCAGTACTTGCTTGTCATGCTGCACCTAAAACTCAGCCAATGGTTGAGGGTGTTACCAATGTGAAACCAGACGAGCAGCAACAACTTGTGATAAAAGAGGTTGTCAATTTGATCGAGAGTTATAATTATAAAAAAATTCAGATCAACGATTCTATATCTTCGATTATTTTAGATAAGTATATCAAGTCGCTGGATCAGGGCAAAAATTACTTTTTGGCTTCAGATATCAAGGAATTTGAAAAATACAGATATACTTTAGATGATGATTTCAAAAATGGCGATCTAAGTGGCCCGTTTTTCATCTATAACGTTTATGCCAAAAGGTTAAACGAATATTTCACCTATTCTTTAGCGCAGATTAAAACCAAATACGATTTTAATCAAACCGACAGCTATGTTTACGACAGGGAGAAACAGCCTTGGGCAACTTCTTCAGCGGCCTTAAACGATACCTGGAAAAAACGTATTAAATATGAACTGATTAATTTAAATCTGGCTGGCACTGCCGAAGCCAAGAACGTAGAAACCTTAACTAAGCGTTACCAGAACCTACAATCGCAGACTTCAAAAACCAATAATCAGGATGTTTTCCAGATTTTGATGGATGCCTTTACTGAATCTATTGATCCACATACCAATTATTTTAACCCAACCAATGCAGCAGCATTTAACGAAGATATGTCTCGTTCTTTCGAAGGCATTGGTGCCCGTTTACAATTAGAAAACGAAGTCGTTAAAATTTCTGAAATTATTGCTGGCGGACCTGCATTTAAAGGCAAACAACTAAGTGCTGGCGACCGCATTATTGCCGTAGCCCAGGGTGATGGAGAATTTGTAGATGTGGTAGGCTGGAGATTGGATAACACCGTATCTAAAATTAAAGGTCCGAAAGGAACCAAGGTGCGTTTAAAAGTAATCCCAGTTGGAAAAGAAATGTCGTCTAAACCGGTAATTATCGATCTAGTTCGCGATAAAATTGTTTTAGAAGAAACATCGGCCAAGAAAAAAGTTAAAACCATTAATAGCAATGGTAAAGATTATAAAATCGGCATTATCACCCTTCCAGCCTTTTATGCTGATTTTAAAGCGGCTAATGCAGGTGATAAAAACTACAAAAGCACCACCCGTGATGTTAGAAAATTAATCGACTCCTTAAAAACTTACGATAAGGTAAATGCCATTGTAATGGATTTACGCGGAAACGGTGGAGGTTCACTAGTTGAAGCCATTTCATTAACGGGTTTATTTATCGATAAAGGACCTGTTGTTCAGGTAAAAGATTTACGCGGTAAAATTGAAGTAGATGAAGATGAAAACAGCGGTGTAGCCTGGGATGGCCCTTTTGGCGTGATGGTAGACCGTTTAAGCGCGTCAGCATCTGAAATCTTTGCCGGAGCAATACAAGATTATGGACGTGGTATTATTATGGGTAGCCAAACCTATGGTAAAGGTACCGTTCAGTCTTCTATCGATTTAAACAAACTGGTAAACCCAAGTATGTTGCAAAGGGTGGCCGGATTAATTTCTAAAGATAAAACAGTTGGTACATCCCCAAGCGGAGCAAATCCGGCTGATATTAATTTAGGACAGATTAACCTAACCATGGCTAAATTTTACCGTGTAGCAGGAAGCAGCACGCAGCATAAAGGTGTAACACCTGATGTTGTTTTCCCTTCAGTTTATCCGATGGATAAAATTGGTGAAGATACTGAATCATCAGCATTACCATGGGACGTTATTCCAAGCTCAAGCTTTAAACCGGTTGCAAATCTGACTCCTGTTAAAGCACAGTTAATCAAAAATAGCGAACAGCGTATTGCAAATTCATTGGATTTTAAATACCTGAAACAAGATATTGCGGATCTTAAAAAACGCGATACTGAAGTTTCTGTAACTTTAAATGAAGCAAAACTTAAAGCCGAGCGCGATGCGCAGGAAGCTAAAACACTTGCCAGACAGAATGAATTAAGAGCGCTGAGAGGCTTGCCTGCCATTAAAAAAGGAGATAAGATTACCAAGCAAGATGCTTTCGATTTTATTGAAGATGAATCGTTAAAAGTAATGGGCGATTTTATGCAGCAATCTGGCAACTATGTGATGAACTTAGGCGTGATGCCAAAGAATAACTAAAAAGAAATATATTCAACAAAAAGGCCGCTTTAGCAAAACTAAAGCGGCCTTTTTTATAATTGGATTTCAGAGTTGTCAACTTTAATAACCAATTTGCTAGAAAGTTGACAACTCTAAAGGCAATTTTCTCGTGGTGTCGGATATTTCTATCCGACACTGAATGACATTTATCTTTTTATTTATATTAACTGTCAGATGGTAACATCTGACAGCACTAAAGAATTACCCCTTCTTCGCCGTTGGCTCAGTCTGTTTGTTTAACTGCATGGCCATCATTTCTTTCATGGTCCTGTTCATGCCTTCACTGCTTCCATCAAGGAAAATCACGTTTCCATCACCATTCTCTGCAAAGTGTTTAATCGATTCCGTCCACATGGTAAATAAGATTACCGAAATATCCAGATTGGCTTGTTCCATTTCCTGAGCGGCTTTACTCATCCCATGCGCAACCTCGGCACGGAATAAAGCAATACCCTGCCCGCGCAACTGTGCAGCCTCACGCTCGGCAGTAGCCGCAATTTTGATAGCATTACCATCCGCTTCGGCAGCTTTGGTTTTGGTAATCAATAAGGCCTGACCTTCATTCTCAGCCGCTGCTTTTAAGTTGTTTGAAGCTACCACGCGACTCATCGAACGCATAATTTCTTCATCAAAAGTAATATCATTCAATTGAAGATCCTGAAGATGGTAACCCCATCCGTCTAAAACCTGATCAATCTGTTCCTTCACATGAAGCACAATTTCATTACGTTGTGCCAAAACATTTGCCTGCTTTTGTGTGGCCACATATGCCCTAATCGAACCTTCGATGGTTCTGATTAATGCCTGCATTAAGTTGGTTGCATCTACAAACTTAAAAGCTACATTTTTAATTGTTTCCTCATCCTGGTTCACCACAGAATACAATAGCATGGCCTTAAAATATACATTGGCCTGATCTTGCGTTACCGCTTGAAAGGATAGCTCAACCGAGCGGTTTTGAATGGAAATACGAGAATAAATCTGCTCTATTAATGGAATTTTAAAGTTTAAGCCTGGTCTTAACTGGCGGCGGTATTTACCGAAAACGGTTACCACCGCAATGGTTCCCTGTTTAACAGTAACAAAGGAGCTCAGCAGGATGATAAATCCTACCACAGCTATAATGTAAATGGTGTATTGCATAATTAGATTTTTTTATGAAGTTATAAAAAATAAATGCAATATACCTAGACCTCTAATTCGTGATGGATTTAAAAAGCGCGGTTCCGCCGGGCTAAGGGCTATATATAAAATCGTAAGGAAGTTGTTCAGCGAGCCTCCTGTTTCCCATATCCCCGGTCATCAATAACCAGTTTGGTGTTACGTATCCCATAGGATCTATCACTACACCTTCTTTATCAGTTAAATGTAACAGTGTTTTTAGGTCCACAGTTGATAACTCTTTAATTGCACCCAAACGCAACATGGTCAAACCTCCCAGCATGTTATGATTTCGTTTATATACCACCATAAGTGTATCATTAAACTTGAACGTCATTTTGTGATTTAGGCTATCGAAGCTCAAAAACTGTTTGTAATCCACCCTCGTGGTATCCCACTTTAAAATGCTGCTTTGCATCAATACTTTTTTATAATACGAGGCCGAATCAGGGTTATCTGATAATTTAAGTAACGCATTGCCAGTTCGCCCAGCCGCCATTTTAGCCGCTCTATATTGTTGCACAGCTCTAAAAACATTTTCCCGCTCTATATTCTTTACAGCGGTATAACGGTACACTTGAAAGTTTTCTTTTTCGAGCGTATTTGCATACAAGCTTCTATAAAAATGCATCCTTGATCCTAAATAATTAACCTTGATCGCTAATTGTCTGCTTTTATTTGGTTTATTGCCAAAACCATCATAATAAGCGTAAGAGCTGTAGGTAAGGTTATCATCGGTAAAGTGATAACCAAACTCATAAATATCCAGATGCACGAGGCAGTCCATAGCACTATTTTTGATCAGAATCGGCTTTTCAGCTATTACTTCCAGGTATTGTTTATCCTCATCATAATAAAATTTAATGTCGTTCGGATTCATTATTTTACAATTACGCCGATTAAACGGATTGTTACCCAATAAAAGCATCGAAAAAAGATCTCCCCATTTGTTCCAGTCGTTTTTACCGGTACTTACCGTTACTTCCATAAGGCTATTGATTTTTTCTTTTAGCAAAATGGTGTAATTGGTAAGGTTAGCACTGGTATTAACGGTTTTACTTTCGTAGCCAATAGCAGAAATCACCAGGTCGCTATAAAGCCTTTTGGTGTATAATTTAAACTGCCCTTTCTCATCGCTTGTTGCACCAATTTGGGTATTATTAAAATATACACTTGCATTTTCAACAGGCTGTTTGGTTTCGGCATTTAAAATCTTTCCCTGTATCGTAATTTGGGCAGAAACTAAAGTTACTATGCAAGAAAAGAATATGCATAAAGAGGTCTTTTTGAGTAGCGTTTTATTCATTGTTAAATATTTGGCTGATAGCGTTTGTTGTATATCTATGTAAGAATTTGATGAAGTTATAAAAAAATTCATACAAACTACATCAGGCATTTTGTAGCTTTAAGCTTTTCTAACTAACTTATATACAATGAAAATTAAATTATTTCTTCCGGCTGCCGGCGTATTGCTTTTTGCTGCCTGCCAGAATAAAAGCCATCAGGATGCCGATGTGGCGAATGCGCGCACCGAATTTTTCGATAAAGCCGGCATGGACACTACTGTAAAACCAGGTGATAACTTTTTCCTGTATGCCAACGGGAAATGGATGAAAAACACCGAAATTCCAAAAACCGAAACAGGTTGGGGTTCTTTTTACACCCTATATAACGATAACCTGAAGAACCTGAACAACATTCTGGAAAACGCTTCAAAAGCCAATGCAGCCAAAGGAAGTACTGAACAGAAAGTTGGCGATTTCTACACCAGTGGAATGGACACGCTTACCATCGAAAAGTTAGGCATCGAACCTATAAAACCGCTCTTAAGTAAAATAGAAGGGATTAAAAATGATCAGGATTTAATCAACTTTGTTGCCGATGGTTATAAAAATGGCGAAGGGGATTTATTGGGCTTTGGTGTAGAACCTGATGACAAATTAAGCACCAAAAATGCTTTATCATTTTCGCAGGCTGGCCTTACCCTGCCAGACCGCAGTTATTATTTAGAACAAGACGAGAAGGCGAAGAAAATCAGGGTAGAGTACATCAAATACATCACCAAAATTTTTAGCCTCGCTGGCGATTCTTTAAATGCAGCAAAATATGCTGATAACATTTTAAAACTCGAAACAGCAATTGCCCAGTCGCATTCAACTCCTGTTCAGCTGCGCGATCCGCAGAAAAACTATAACAAAATGACCGTGGCTGATTTTCAAAAACAGACTCCAAATATTGAATGGAAATCCGTTTTAAGTAAACTGGGCGCAAGTACTGATACTGTTATTGTTAGACAGCCAAAATATTATCAAACCTTATCAGCCCTGGTAAAAAGCCAGCCTATCGAAATCTGGAAGGAAAAATTAAAGTTTGATGCTTTAAACAGATCGGCCAATGCTTTTACCAAAAAATTCAGAGATGCTAAATTCGATTTTTTCTCTAAAACGCTATATGGTCAACAGGCGCCAACAGAAAGATGGAAAGCCATTGTAAATGCTACTGATCGCAATTTAGGTGAGCTTTTAGGTCAATTATATGCCGAAAAGTATTTTAAGCCAGAGGCCAAGGAGCGTATGTTAACTTTGGTAAACAATTTACAGAAAGTATACGCAGAAAGAATCCAGAAGGTAGATTGGATGACCCCGGAAACCAAAAAGAAAGCTTTAGAAAAATTAAACGCATTTATCAAAAAGATCGGCTATCCTGATAAATGGAAAAAGTACGATGATGTTGAGGTTTCGAAAAACACGTATTATGCAAACCTTCAGTCGGCCAGTAAACATGCCTACAAGGAAATGATGGATAAGCTGGGCAAAAATGTAGATAAAACCGAGTGGGGAATGACTCCACCAACAGTTAATGCCTATTACAATCCGTCTTTCAACGAAATTGTTTTTCCGGCAGGAATTTTACAGTTCCCGTTCTTTGAATTTGCCGCTGATGATGCCATTAACTATGGTGCAATAGGTGCTGTAATTGGTCACGAAATGACACATGGTTTTGATGATCAGGGTCGCCAGTATGATGCCGTTGGCAACCTAAAAGAATGGTGGACAAAAGCTGATGCCGATAAATTTAAAGCCAAAGCAGGTAAAGTAGAAACATTTTACAACAACTTCTCGCTGTTGGATAATCAGCATGTAAATGGTTCGTTAACCTTAGGGGAAAACCTTGCCGATATTGGCGGATTAAACATCGCCTACGATGCCTTTAAATTAACAGAACAAGGGAAAGGCGATAAAAAGATTGATGGTTTTACCCCCGATCAACGTTTCTTTTTAAGCTTTGCCCAGGTATGGAGAATTAAAACCCGCGACGAAAGCATGCGCGTGAGATTAAAAACAGATCCACATAGTCCGGAGATGTTCAGGGTAAACGGACCTGTGTATAATATGGAAGCATTTTACAAAGCTTTCAACATTCCTGCAACCGCAAAAATGTACATAACTCCGGCAAACCGTTTAGGTGTTTGGTAAGTTATCCTTCACCCCATAAAAGAAGCCCATTTCAGTTGATGAGATGGGCTTCTTTGTTTGTTTAAAACAAAATCGATCATATTTTGTCTTTACCTTATTAAATAATAAACCATATGAATGTAAAACGCACTTTTGGAACAATATTAACCGTACTGGGCATAATTGGATTAATATACGCTGGCTATGGCTTTGTTAGCCACAGCGAAAACACAAGGGGATTGATGGTTTACGGCATCATCGGACTTATATTCTTTGTATCGGGAATTGGCCTGGTGAAGAACACCAAGGACGAAAGTTAGTCAGGCTTTTCTCCTGAACTTTTTAGATAGCACAAAAAGTAAAACCGCCGCTCCGATGGCTAAAGCAAGGTAGATGCTATCTTTAGCATTTCCAGTCTTTGTGACCTGGAGTATAGTCGCAATCATACTATTGCTTCTTTTTGTGCTTGATAATCTGGTACTGGCTAAAAGCGACCAGGCAACCCGCCAGAATAATAATCCCTGCCGACAGTAAATTATCGGGGTTTTGGTTGATGTAGTAGGCTGCTGCCAGTACTAAAATAGCGGCGGCTATACCTATAATATAATGAAGTATTAATCCTTTTTTCATCCCTATGATGTTGTTTTAATCAATGATGAAGCTATCATGAGTAGTGTGGTAACGGTGTTCAAGAAGGCTTGAGCCGTTTATTCCTGTCACTAGGTGATTTAAAAAATCATGATGCTTTCATCCAACAAATATTCTGAAATAAATTGAGATTGATGTCGGAGAAAATTAATCTTTTAAACTAATCCTGTTATCTGCGAATTTTAACTGATGGCCAACAAAATCAATATCTGTCAGTTCTTTAATTCGTTTGAAGGCACCATGATTTTCATCGAGGGTTAAACGGCTAACCTTATCCTGTTTAACTGATACAATATCGGCATACAAAAAATCACCCTTAGCATTTACTTTTAACTGAAGCAAGGGCGCAATGCCGTTATTGCCTTTTAGGCTAAACATACCATAGGTGCAAAAATTACCTAAGCTGTAAGCGATGAATTTATTTTTATACACTTCAACAGCGCGGGTTACATGCGGACCATGTCCCAATACCACATCAGCACCAGCATCAATAACAGCATGTGCAAAGGCGTAAACATTCCCTCTGTTTTCTTTATAAAAAATCTCATTTTTACGGGGAACATGTTCAAACCTTGCGCCTTCACCACCACCATGAAAAGAGACAATCACAATATCGGCCATCAATTTTAGACGGGCAACCAAAGCTTTGGCGCTGTCGATTTTATTGATCGATACCGTATTCTCGTTCGGCGCAAAAGCACAGAAGGCATACTTTACATTGTCTTTTTCAAAAACTTCAAAAGGTTTATTTACCTGTCCAGCATAATGGATCTGCAGCGAGTCTAAAATCCTGGCTGTATTTTTTCTTCCCCTGGCATCAAAATCACCCACATGGTTGTTGGCGATACTCAAAACATTAAATCCTGCATCCTTGTATATCCCGGCATAACGTTCCGGCATTCTAAAAGCGTAACAGTTATTCGGGTTAATGCCATTGCATTTGTTCGAATTGCCTGAGTTAAGGAAACAACCTTCCAGGTTACCAAAAACAATATCTCCTTTTAATAAACTATCTACTGCCTGAAAACTGTTTACAGCATCATCAGGAGGGAGGTTTGTTTTGGATGGAAAAGCAGAGCCAAGCATAATATCGCCTACTGCCGTAATGGATATGGTATCTTTTATTTTTCTGATCACCGTATCTTGTTTGGCTACAGGTGTAGTAATCTGCGCATTATTGCTCGTGCAGCTAATTAAAATAATTAGCGCAAGAGCGGATATTATAAGGGTATTGATAAACTTCATTCTTGATTTAGATGTATAAAAAAATCCTCCAAAATTTCTTCAGGAGGATTGTATATGTTTTTAACTGTTAACTGAAAAATGTCAACTGATCTATTCTACTGTAAATTCTTTCTTAAACGATTCTAACACACGCCCACCTTTGTAAAAATAACGGCTGTAATAAGGTTCGTTGAGGTTGCTGATTACGACACCACGAGAGCTTGATGCATGTGCAAACCTGTTATCGCCCAGGTAAATACCAACATGTGAAATACTTCTGCTTTTAATCTTGAAGAAAACCAAATCACCTTCTTTTAAATCTTCTTTAGAAAGTGGATCTACCATACTAAAAATATCTCGCGAGTTTCTTCTGATGGTGGTGTTGAAAACTTTATCGTAAATCGCTTTAGTGAAAGCCGAACAGTCTATCCCTCTTTTGGTGTTTCCACCATAACTATAAGGTGTTCCGATCCATTCGTAAATAAATTTGTACAGTTTTAAATTCGAAGTTGCATCTACCGCAACACCCATAACCTGCGAAAAATATTGCGATGCAAGGTTGTCGGGATCATTTAATTCTTTACCAGATTCTTTTGTTTTTGTTTGCGCAAATGCGGCTGAGAGCGTGCAAATAGCAATTAGAGTAGAAAACAAAAATTTTTTAATCATGTTATACAGTTATGTTTGGGTATTCACTTACACATTAACGTACACCACATGGGCTTATTGTTGGTTGCCAAAAGTATTAATTATACAAATGTTATCCAAATGTTAGACGTTAAAAAACGAAAGTTATTAACATTTTTATTTTTTGCTCCTCATTTTTGTTCATAAACTTAGCTTAAAATTATCTTTTTAAAAAAAACGATTTAGTTCAATATTCTAAACAGGAATAAATCGGTGTTATTTTAAATTATGGAAATAAGCACATATGCAGAATTAAATTTCAGAATAAATTGATTCCATATTATGATAAAGGGCGTTGATTTAATTATAAGAAATCGCTATTAAATCGATATCGGTTCCCTGGTTTTATATTTAATTGTAAAACAACTGTTAAATCTGATTACAACCCTAATACTATGATGTTTTTACACTAAAAAGTGCCAAAAATTACAATAAAAAAATTAGATTTGCTGTCGCAAAAAACAAATACCCTAAAATGAGTGCAGTAGAAATAAATAAAGATACCTGGTTAAAGTGGTTTGAGTCGATGTTGCTGATGCGCAAATTCGAAGAAAAAACTGGCCAGTTATACGGACAACAAAAAATACGTGGCTTTTGTCATTTATACATTGGACAAGAAGCTGTAGTTGCAGGTGCAATATCTGCAATGCAAAAAGGTGATTCAATGATTACAACATACCGTGATCATGCTCATGCCTTAGCTTTAGGAGTTAGTGCTGATAGTATTATGGCAGAAATGTACGGTAAAGCTACAGGTTGCTCTAAAGGTAAAGGTGGTTCAATGCACATGTTCAGCAAAGAGCATAACTTCTACGGTGGTCATGCCATTGTTGGTGGTCAGATTCCATTAGGTGCTGGCGTTGCTTTTGCAGAAAAATACAAAGGAACTGATAATGTTAACATTTGTTATATGGGCGATGGTGCAGTGCGCCAGGGTGCATTAAACGAAACTTTTAACATGGCCATGCTTTGGAAATTGCCAGTTATTTTTGTTTGCGAAAACAATGGTTATGCAATGGGTACCTCAGTACAACGTACAACCAACATGACCGATATTTATAAAATAGGTTTAGGTTTTGATATGCCATGTGCACCAGTTGATGGTATGGATCCGGTTGCGGTACACAATGCAATGGACGAAGCGATCCAACGTGCACGTAAAGGTGAAGGACCTACTTTCTTAGAAATGAGAACTTACCGTTACCGTGGTCACTCGATGTCAGATCCGGCAAAATACCGTACCAAAGAAGAATTAGAAGATTATAAAGCAAAAGATCCGGTTGAGCACGCAAGAGAAACGATTCTTAAAGAAAAGTATGCAGATCAAGCCTGGATTGAAGAAGTAGAAGCTAAAGTAAAAGCAATTGTAGATCAGGCAGTAAAATTTGCTGAAGAATCTCCTTGGCCTGATGCATCTGAATTATACAAAGATGTATATATGCAACAGGACTACCCTTACGTAATGGACTAATATTAATAAGATTTCAATTAATTAGATATAATGGCTGATGTAATTAAAATGCCCAAAATGAGCGACACCATGACCGAAGGGGTTTTGGCAAAGTGGCATAAAAAAGTGGGCGATAAAGTGAAAAGCGGCGATGTTTTGGCAGAAGTAGAAACTGACAAGGCAACAATGGATATGGAATCTTATTGGGATGGTACGCTTTTATACGTAGGTGTAGAAGAAGGAACAGCTGTTCCGGTTGATGCCATCATGGCCGTTATTGGTAAAGAAGGCGAAGATTATAAAGCAGCATTGGAAGCAGAACAGTCGGGAAGTCAGGAGTCGGGAAGTCCGAAGTCTGAGCGCAAAGACGAAGCGCCTAAAGCTGAAGAGAAAAAAGAAGAAGCTCCTGCTCAGGGCGGTGGCTTAAGCGAAGAAGAATTAGCAGCAAAAGGTGTTACGGTTATCCGCATGCCTTTGTTAAGCGATACCATGACTGAAGGCGTAATTGCTGAATGGCATAAAAAAGTTGGCGATAAAGTAAAAGATGATGATGTGCTTGCTGATGTAGAAACCGATAAGGCAACTATGGAAGTAATGGGCTACGCAACCGGAACTTTATTACACATCGGTGTAGAGAAAGGTGCTGCTGCAAAAGTAAACGGAATTATCGCTATCGTTGGTCCTGAAGGAACTGATGTGAGCGGAATTTTAGCAGGTGGCTCAGCCCCGGCTCCAAAAGCAGAAAGTGCTGAAGCACCTAAAGCAGAAAAGTCTGCAACTGTTGCTGAAATTGAAACACCTAGAACTTCATCGTGTGGTACAACTACAGACAACGGTGATAGCCGCGTTAAAGCATCTCCTTTAGCTAAGAAAATTGCTAAAGACAAAGGGATCGACCTGGCACAGGTTGCAGGTAGTGCAGAAGGTGGCCGTATCATTAAAAAAGATATCGAAAACTTTAAACCAAGTGCAGCGCCAGCAAAAGCAGAATCTGCATCAGCTCCGGCTGCCGAGAAAGCTGCTGCTCCGGCACCAGTTATTCCTCAATATGTTGGTGAAGTTAAATTTACTGAAGCGCCCGTTTCGCAGATGCGTAAAGTCATTGCAAAACGTTTAGCAGAAAGTTTGTTCACCGCGCCACATTTCTATTTAACCATCAGTATTGATATGGACAACGCAATGGCTGCACGTACGGCTATTAATGCAGTTGCTCCTGTTAAGGTTTCTTTCAACGATATCGTAATTAAAGCGGTTGCCGTTGCATTGAAAAAACACCCTGCTGTTAACTCATCATGGGGTGGCGATAAAATCAGATTTAACGAACATACCAACATTGGTGTAGCTATGGCTGTTGAAGATGGTTTATTGGTACCGGTTGTGCGTTTCGCTGATGGCAAATCTTTATCACACATCTCTGCAGAAGTAAAAGATTTTGGTGGTAAAGCAAAAGCTAAAAAATTACAGCCAGCAGATTGGGAAGGTTCTACTTTCACTGTATCTAACTTAGGTATGTTTGGTATTGATGAGTTTACTTCAATTATCAACTCTCCTGATGGTGCAATTTTATCAGTAGGTGCGATACAACAAGTTCCTGTGGTTAAAAACGGTGCTGTTGTTCCTGGTAACGTAATGAAATTGACTTTGGGCTGCGATCACCGTGTGGTTGATGGTGCAACAGGAGCACAGTTCTTACAGACATTAAAAGGCTTATTAGAAGAGCCAATCAGGTTATTAGCTTAATCAGTTAGCAATTCACAGTTTTCAGTTTCATACTGATTACATATTAAGCCATCCCTTAGGGGTGGCTTTTTTGCGTTAAGGCGACCTACCGGTAAATGGCTAATAATTTGTTATTTTTGATTAGAACCTTAACTCAAAATAAATGAAAAAGATATTTCTTTTTGCAGCTCATCCACACCAAAAACATGAGCAGAGAAGCAGCTATTAAATATATGACAGACAATGAAGCCATTAGCACGGAAGGTGCTACTGCAGAAATTGAACGTTACATGGGCATACCTGCACAAGCTTTAGGTTATAAAACAGGTGCAATGAAAATAAGGGAGTTGAGAACCAAATATGAGAAAGAATTAGGTCCGAAGTTTAAACTGGCCGCTTTTCATACTGCAGTTTTAAAAGATGGATCATTCCCATTATCTGTTTTTGAAGCGAAAATGTATACCTGGGCGGAAAGCGAGAAGTAGTTTATATCTTTTGAATGATAAAAGAAAGATGTTTCCCGCAGATTTCGCAAAGAACGCAGATAGAATGATTCAACTCGGCGTTTTTCGTAGCGATCAGCGGGAAACATTTATCAAAGCCCATTCACTTTTCTCGATATCGACTGAGAAATGTCTGATGAATTAAAATTAACCAGTAACGCAAGTTTGAGACCGGAAAGCTTGAGGTATGTAAGCACTTGTTTATGATGTACAGGAGCAACTGTTTCTACAGATTTGATTTCAATAATTACCAAGTCATTTATTAACAAGTCTATCCTGTAGCCAGTATCTAGGGTTATACCTTCAAAAACAATCGGTAATTGCACTTGCCGCTTAACATTTAACCCATTTTCTGTTAAAACATAAGCCAGTACAGTTTCATAAGCAGACTCTAGTAGCCCTGGTCCTAATGTATTGTAAACTGTAAATATTGCTCCCCTTATTTGATAAGAGATATTGTTCTCATCCATGTTGAAAATTAGTTAGGTATTCTTAATCAGGATGATGAAATAAAAATATGATAATCTTGGTAATTATAAAAGTTGGTTCTTTGTTTTCTGTAGAATTAAAGTATATGACTCTGCGTTAATCATCTTAAATCTGCGGGAGAAAAACCCGCGAATTGTAAACCCTTTGCCAATTACTTTGTTAAATAATAAAACACCCAAATCATGGACAAAGAAAAATTGATTCAGGAAGCTTACCTGGTTGCGCATAAAATAGAGGAGAACGGCGATTTTCCGAATAATCCGAATTTGCCGCTAATGATTTACAAAGGTACCTTTAGGTTGCACCCTGATGATACTGAAGAAGTAATCAAAAGGGTTTTCGCGCAGAACGGATATACCAACGCCTGGGTAGATGGTATTTTTGATTACCACCATTACCATAGCAACACGCACGAAGTAATGGGCGTATTCTGTGGCAAAGCCGACGTACAGTTTGGGGGCGATCATGGTGTTTGTATAGAGCTGGACAAAGGTGATGTGGTTATTATCCCTGCAGGTGTAGCACATAAAAAACTGAACTCAACCGACGACTTCACTGTTGTTGGCGCCTATCCAAATGGTTTAGATTATGATATAAAATATGGCAAAGCTGAGGAGCGTCCTGAAGCAGATGAAACCATTGCCAAAGTGAAAAATCCAGACAGCGACCCTGTTTATGGAAGTAAAGGTCATTTATTTGAGTGCTGGTACAATCAAAATTGCGAAAATGTGTAAAACTCTTTCGTTTTAACCGTCTAAAATTCTTTAATTTTCGGGTTTTAAATACACTATCCTTAATATAAATGAATTTTCGATATATATGTTCAGCATTAGCCCTCTCTGTAACTTTACTAACCGCATGTTCAAGCAAGAAATCTGAAGAGAAAAAGGCCGCTGAAAAAAAAATCCGCACTAAAGACGACGACAAAGCAGATAGCCTCTTATTGGTTTATAACCCACAAAAAGGCGATAAATGGATTGCTGATTTTGTAGATAACCTGCACCGGAAATTCAATTTTAACGGCAATATGCTGGTCGCCAAAGACGGAAAAATTCTTTACGAAAAAGCCGTTGGATGGGCCGATTACCTGCACCGCGATAGTTTAACCATTAACTCAGAATTTGAGCTGGCTTCGATTACCAAAACATTTACCGGCACAGCGATTATGCAATTGGTAGAAGCAGGGAAACTTTCGTTGAACGATAATGTAAAAAAATTCTACCCCAACTTCCCATATGAAGGCATAACGGTGAAATTACTGCTTTCTCACCGCAGCGGTATGATGAATTATGTGTACTTCATAGATGATATCTGGCGTAAGGAAAAACGCAATATGAAAAAAGGCGTCACCAATCAGGAAGTAATGAATGTTATTGCTGAGCGGAAACCAAATCCATATACTAAACCCGATAACCGTTTTCACTACAATAACTCAAACTTTATGGTTTTGGGCGCCATTATAGAAAAGGTAACCGGACAACGTTATTCGCAGTATATGATGGAGCATGTGTTTAAACCTGCCGGATTAAAACATACACATGTGTACAGCACCACTGAGTATGAAAAAATTCCGGTTGATGTGGTTGGTCACGACCGCAATAGTTTTAGATACTCTGTAGCACAGAATTTTTTAGACGGTCCGGTTGGAGATAAAGGCATTTATAGTACGGTACACGATTTGGTATTATTTGATAAATACCTGAAAAACGGAAGATTACTGACCAAGAAGAGCCTGGATTCTGCGTATGTTGGTCGTAACAAACCAATAAACGGTCATTTTAACTATGGCTACGGCTGGAGGATGTTCGATGGCGACAAAATGGACAAAGTGGTTTACCACACCGGCTGGTGGCATGGTTTCCGCCATATTTATGTGCGGGATTTAGACAAAAACATTGTCATTATATTTTTAGGCAACCTTACTAACGGAAGTTTGATGCATCTTGACGAACTTTATAAACACTTCAATATGCCGGTTATCCGTAAGGGGGCTTATCATGGCAACGGCAGTTTACCGGGAAGCGACGAGGACTAATTAATATAAGGCCAGGAAAAAATCAGTATTTACGATCGGGGTTAATTGGCAAAGGCTTGTTAACGGAAGCTACGCGAACAGGACTTAATTGCTTAGCCCCGGGCGAAGCGGCATCCCTGAAGCGCAGCGAAAGGATATAGCGAAGAACGGGAACAAAGCTTAATCTGGTTGCTGTACCTGCGCTTCAAAAAACAAATATTTAGCTCACTAAAAAACAATTTACCCTAATTTCGTTTTATAATAAAAACACAAGTTATGTTCGATAAATTATTTGCGGCTCAACAAAAAGCCGAAGAAATTAAAAAACGCCTGGATACGATCTCGGTATTTGGCGAAGTAGAAAATGGTGCCATAAAAATCACCGCTACAGCAAACAAAGCCATCACCGGAGTTTCAATTGATGAGACGTTTTTGAAAAATGCCGATAAGGAAGAACTGGAAGAACTTTTGTTAACGGCTATTAATAAAGCTATGGCAAGTGCCGAACAGGTAAGCGCCGCCGAAATGCAGGCATCGGCACAAGATATGCTTGGCGGTTTAGGCGGTATGTTTGGGCAATAAGTGATACAATTGTTTTATTGTTAAATTGTTGTGTGCATTAATCTGAATGCGCAATACTAAATCCTGATACCACAATTATGAAATACACCTATTATGGCCAATCTTGTTTCTTGTTAGAGGCAGCAGGCAAAAAATTACTGTTCGATCCGTTTATATCGCACAATCCATTAGCTAAAAATATAGACATTAAAACCATTGAGGCCGATTATATCCTGGTTAGCCATGGCCATGGCGATCATGTGGCCGATTTGGTAGCGCTAGCTAGGCAAACACAAGCAACAGTTATAGCCATGCCAGAGGTAACAGATTGGGCAAGTAAACAAGGCGTTGAAAAAGTACATGGAATGAATTTTGGTAAATTTACTTTCGACTGGGGAGCGGTGCGCATGGTACCGGCTACACACTCATCGGGTTTACCAGATGGGAGTTATGGCGGAAATCCTGCTGGTTTTGTACTTGAAGTAGAGGGTAAACAGATTTACTTTGCCGGCGATACAGGTTTAACCATCGAGATGAAAGTTTTGGCGGATATTTACAACCTGGATTATGCCATCTTACCGATTGGAGGAAATTACACTATGGATGTGGATGATGCTTTGGTTGCAACGAAATATTTCGATTGCGACAAGGTAATCGGCGTACACTACAATACTTTCCCGGTAATCGAAATTGATACCAAAGCAGCTTTGGATAAATTTAAGCGGGAAAACAAAACCTTATTGCTGCCAGAAATTGGCGAAACGATAAGTTTGTAGCCTAATACGGATTACAAATCCGCCGTTCGAACAGTCGTGATTGCAAATCACGACCAACGAAAGGAGTGCAACGAAGTCGAGAGATCTATCTAGCAGATCTCTTCATTCTACTGCATTCCAGTCGATCACGACCAACGAAAATATTCATTATCTAAAATGATCGTCATGCTGAATTTAGTTCAGCATCTTTCCGGCTATTAAGACCCTTAAATGAATTCAGGGTGACGCCGCTAATATTAAATTGTTCTAAAACAAAAAAGGGCCTCCAAATTTCATTGGAGACCCTTCAAATTATAAACCTGAACCTAATTCTTTTTAGCGGCAGCAGCTTTGTTTGCTTTGTAACGCATATCAGCTGTTCCGTCTTTTTTAGTTGGACCAGCCACTTTAGTTACCGCTTTTGCTTTATTTTCTTTAAAACGCATATCTGGCGTACCATCTGCTTTTACTTTAGCAGCAGTAGTAGTGGTTTTAGTTTCTACTTTTTTAGCCTCTTGTTTTACGCCTGCTTTAACAGGTGCTGCGGTTGTTTTTACTTCTTTTTTTACAACTGTTTTAGCTTTAGCTGCAGGAGCCGTAGCTGGTGTCTGTGCAAATGCTGTTGTTAAACCAAATGCTGCGACTGCGATTAAACTCAATAACTTTTTCATAATACTTGGATTTGTTTTTTAGTAGTGATGAAGCTTCTTTGTTTCACTCGGAGGTTTCATCTTTTTCGATTTTTGTTTACTCGTTATTTGTTGATATAAAATTGATTAATCTGAATGAAGTTTTAATGAAGATAATAATTTTTAATAATTTATTACATGGTTTGGTATTATTACACTCTCGCTTTCTTAAGAATAAAGCTATAGCCTTTTAGTTAGCGATATCCCTAACTTCGGATAGTTGTTAGTTGCTGGGCACTAATTTTACATCTACTTTATCTTTCCAACTAAATTCCTTTTAGGAAGGTTCAGTTATCAAAAAAAATCATCAGTTAATCGTAAAGTTGATTGCAATTTTGATTTGCATAGCCATAGGTTCACCAAACAAAGTACCTGGAAGCCATGGAGGTGATAATTCGAGCACCCTAATGGCTTCCTGACTTAGGCTAACATGCGATGAGGAAAATATTTCAATGTTTGATAAATGGCCATCAGTATTTACCATTGCGGAACAAACTACCCGGCCAGTTAGATCGGGGTCGGGAAAACGAAGGGTTTTAGCTAGGAATTTATAAAACCTCGGATAACCGCCCTTGAAAATCGGCTCGGTTAAAATGTTTTTCTTCACTGTTGGCCGAGCATTTTGATCAAAATATGCACTCTCTGTTAAATCGCCTGTTGTATTATAAAGCTCTTTGCCTGCCAGTTGTTGGTTGAGGTAAAAGATTTTCCATTCCCCAGTTTTTAAACCCTGGCTAAAATTGCCCTGATATTTTACATGGTCCTTATTCCAAAAAGATTTAAATGGACCATCAAATTTATTGTTTAGGAAATGAATCTCTTGCGCTGTGTAGCCCAGAGAATCGTAAATTATCCATTTTCCTGTTTTAGCATTTTTATCATAATGTCCGTGGATAAAAAGCTTGCCATTCAAAAATTCCTGGTAACTCCCATTATGTACGGTCAGTTGTTCATCGGCAAAGGTCTCTTTTTTGAGTAGAACAAAATTTTTATCGGCGGTAGTTTTAACCCACGCCGTTGTATCTCTCCTATTAATTTTATAGACGCTCACATTTTCCCCTTTTGCTGGGCTGCCGCCAAAATTATAGGTAATCAGTGTATCGCTTTTTTGCGCCAAACATCCAATGGATATGAAGCAGCATACAATATACATGGAGAACGCTTTCATGTTAGTGTGCGGCCAACCAATTATCGCCCTCACCAATTTCTACCACTATTGGCACCGTTAATTTAATGGCATTGGCCATTTTATCCTGAATAATTGCTTTCATTGCTTCTTTTTCTGATCTCAGCACATCAAATACCAACTCATCATGCACCTGCATGGTCATGGTTGATTGTAAATTTTGTGCTTTCATCTCTTTATGGATATTGATCATGGCAATCTTGATCATATCAGCCGCAGAGCCTTGAATCGGCGCGTTGATGGCATTTCGTTCTGCAAAACCTCTTACCGTTTGGTTGGCAGAGTTAATGTCTCTTAAATAACGTCTTCTGCCCATTATCGTTTCTACAAATCCGTTCTCGCGGGCGAAGTTCATCGTATCGCTCATGTAACGTTTAATACCCGGATATTGCGCGAAATATTGTTCTATAATTTCGGCAGCCTCTTTACGCGGAATACCTAAGTTTTGCGATAAACCAAAAGCAGACTGACCATAAATGATTCCGAAGTTAACGGCTTTGGCATTTCTACGCTGCGTTCCATCTACCTCTTCTATACTTACGCCATATACTTTTGCTGCTGTTGCCGTGTGGATATCGATTCCTTTATTAAAAGCATCCAGCATATTCTCTTCCTTACTGATTTCGGCAATAATGCGCAATTCTATCTGTGAATAATCGGCCGATAACAAGATGTGATTTTCGTCTCTTGCAATAAAGGCTTTACGCACCTCTCGGCCACGCTCGGTACGGATCGGGATATTCTGCAAATTTGGATTGTTTGAGCTTAACCTTCCCGTTGCCGCAACAGCCTGATTGTAGGAAGTGTGCACCCTGCCGGTTTTGGGATTAACCATTAATGGCAATGCATCCACGTAGGTCGATTTAAGCTTCTGTAACTGGCGGAAATCTAAAATATCCTGTACAATATCACTTTTACTGGCCAGAGCTAATAAAACATCTTCACCGGTTTGATACTGGCCTGTCTTCGTCTTTTTAGCTTTCGGATCGAGCTGAAGTTTATCAAATAAAACCTCTCCCAATTGTTTTGGCGAAGCCAGGTTAAATTTAATTCCAGCTTTGTCGTAAACATTCTGCTCAAACTTGATAATTTCGGTTTCGAGCTCTTTAGAATAGGCTTTTAAGGTTTCGATATCAATGCGAACACCTTCTTTTTCTATATCTGCCAAAACGTAAACCAAAGGGTTTTCAATTTCTTCGGCTAATTTAGCTGCATTTAGTTCTTTTAATTTTGGCTCGAAGATATGTGCCAGCTGTAAAGTCACATCGGCATCTTCAGCTGCATAATCTACCACATCAATTACCGGCACATCGCGCATGGTGCCCTGGTTTTTGCCTTTTGCACCAATCAGCTTGGTAATGGAAATAGGCGAGTAACCAAGATAGTTTTCAGACAATACATCCATACCATGGCGGGTATCAGGATCAATCAGGTAGTGGGCAAGCATGGTATCAAAGAGTTTACCTTTTACCTCTACGCCGTACCATTTCAGCACTAAAATATCGTATTTGGTATTCTGACCAATTTTTTCAATTTCTTCATTTTCCAATACCACCTTAAACTCATCAACAATAACCTGAGCTTCTTCTCTGGCCGCCGGAACGGGTATATAATAGCCTTTACCTGGTTTTATGGAGAAAGATAAACCAACCAAATCGGCCATGTTTGCATCGGTACCTGTGGTTTCCGTATCAAATGAGATCCGTTTTTCAGCCAGTAATAATTTAATCAGATCTGCACGTTGCTCAGCAGTGTCAACCAACTGATAATCGTGTTCGGTGTTTTCAATGGTTTTAGCCGGAAGCTTTTCTGCTGGTTCTTCTTCGAGCGTATTGGTATATTGAATGGCTTCCCCTGTCTGGTTACCGAATAAATCGGTCTGCGTACCTTCCTGAAAGCGTGCTGTAGTAACCGAAAATTCATCGCCAAATACCCTGCGGCCCAAAGTCCTGAATTCTAATTCGGTAAACAACGGTTCCAATAGATCGCGGCTAGGATCGCAGAGTTCTAAGCTGGCCTCGTCCAATTCAACGGGAACATCTAATAAAATCGTAGCCAGTTTTTTCGATATTAAACCTTGTTCAGCAAAATTTTCTACGTTTTCGCGTTGTTTTCCTTTTAACTCATGCGAGTTTGCAATAATGTTCTCCATAGAACCATATTGTTTGATCAAAGCTTTCGCTGTTTTCTCGCCAATGCCTGGAATACCTGGAATATTATCCACTGCATCGCCCCATAAACCTAAAATATCGATAACCTGCAGCACATTTTCAATCTCCCATTTCGCTAATATTTCCTTTACCCCCAATATTTCCATATCGTTACCCATACGGGCAGGTTTGTAAATGAAAATATTTTCGGAAACCAATTGAGCAAAATCCTTATCAGGCGTCATACAGTAAACCTGGTAACCTTTTAGTTCAGCTTTTTTGGCCAGTGTACCAATAATATCATCGGCCTCGTAACCATCAGAGGTGATTACCGGAATATTAAAACCAGTGATTAATTTGATCACATAAGGCATGGCAGCTGCTAGGTCTTCGGGCATGGCCTGACGTTGTGCTTTATAAGCCTCAAAAGTTGTATGCCTTTCAGTTGGTGCCTCGGTATCGAAAACGACCGCAATGTGCGTTGGTTTTTCTTTCTTCAAAACATCTAACAAAGTATTGGTAAAGCCCATTACTGCTGATGTATTGATGCCTGTTGAGGTAAAACGAGGGTTTTTACTTAATGCAAAATGCGCCCTGTACATCAGCGCCATACCATCTAGGAGAAAGAGTTTTTTATTCATGTGATTACACCGGTTTAATGATTAGACCGACAAATAGATTTATCGAGTGATAAAAGTAACCAAAGTTAGTCATATCACTAAAATGCTTTTTCAACAAAAAAAATAAATTATTTATTGAAATCTCTTATTTTAAGCATCATCAAAATAAAAACGCTTTTATGAAAACTTGCTACACCTTAATTTTTTGCTTAATTGCCTGCTTAACCAAGGCTCAACTCCCATCCGATACCTTGATGACCTACATCACTTTCGAAAACCTAAAAGGACCTGATGATGCTTATGGCGCATCAATAGACCGGCCCATAGGCAGTGGGGCTTTTAAAAACATCAGCGACCGAGATAATTTAAAAGTAAGAATGGCCAAACTGGAAAATTCTTACCGCTGGCCAAATGGATCAAAAATCGATTTTACTAAAAGAAGTAGTCAGCATTCAAGTACTGGTATTGTAGATCGCTATACTTTGATAAATCCCGATTCAAAAGATACGGTATTCCTTTTTGTTGACCCTTACAAAACCGATTCTACATTTTATATCCCCAAAGGATTGGTTGTGGTTAGCAAAGCGGCTCTGGCAAAAGAAATTGCAGTACAGCTAAAAGCAATTGATGATATTAATGCGGCTAAAGATGCTTTTAGCAAAGAGCAGGAAAATATTAACAAGATTGCCAACTACATAGCCAGTAATGTAGGGCTGGTTAATTTTATTGACCGGGAAAACTTACGTAAAGTGATGACTGATACGCAGGCTGATCCGGAGCTAAAGAATTACCTGTTTAAGCTTTATGTTTTGAATAAATTTTATGCATTGGGCAAAAACATCCCCAACACAAAAGCTTATGCCTTAAATAAAATGAAAGAATCATTTATTAATTTCCAAAAAGAACATCCTGATGTAGCAGCGGGCAATATCAAAATTAACCTGAATTAGTATGTTTTGGAATTAAGTTCCGTTATTTGTGAAAAGCAATTGATCAAATGAAATTTTTATTATCTGTTTTTCTTTTCTTATTTACGCTAAATCAACTTTCAGCTCAGGATTTTATCGTTAAAAACAATGATGATGTCATCCGCGGGACGATAAAGGGAACCGATTATTTTTCTGTGTTTATCAGTGCCAATGATGAAGCGGATGTAATTTTGCCGGCAAAGGATGTTAAAAACTTCTTCTGGAACGGTGATAGTTTTGTAAGCAAGGGTTTTGCAAATGGACGCAATTTCGAATATCGTTTTGTTAAGATAATCGAAATGGGAACGGTTAATCTTTATTCTTTTGGCGGAGGCACCCTGGTTCCAGAGGTGAAAGAGAAAAAAGTAAAATTCAGGCCATCAATTGGCATTGGTACCGGAACCGGCGGTTATGGTGGCATGGGCATGGGTGGAGGTATCAGCATCGGTGGCGGACGCAGCGCTTCACCAGAAAGACCAGCAGGAGCACCCGTTATCCGTTACTTTATTGAAAAGCCTGGTGCCGGACCTTTACAGGAAGTACCCATGAAAGCGATTACGGAGGATACCAAAAAAACAGAGGTTAAAAATATTCTATTACAAAAAATCGGTGATCAGCCCGCCTTAAAAGCCAAAGTAGAAGCCGGGACAGATTTTAACAGCCGGGATGTAATTGAATGGGTGAAGGAGTATAACGCGACAAAGAAATAGCGCTAGGATTAACTGATTTCAGGATTGCAAGATCCCTTTAAATATCTTCGGGCTTTAGTTTTACATAAATTGCTAAACTGATAAGCTTATCGTTTTTAATTTCACAGCTCTCCATTGTTTTTTGATAATCAAAATCAAGTTTTTGCAAGACCCTTTTACTGTTTTCGTTTTGAGTTTCAACCATAGCCTCGATTTTTCTTAAGCCTAATTTCTCGAAGACATAGTTGCAAATTGGATTAGCTACCTCTTTAATAATACCTTTTCCCCAATGTGTGGGCAAGAGCCAGAAACCTATTTCAGCCTTTTGATCCGTTTTACTTAAATCATTAAATCCTATGGCACCTAAAGGATCAAGGCTTTCTTTATCACAGATTGCCCACCAGATACCTGTTTCATTTTTTTGAAGGTCATTGAACCAGATCAATTGCTCATTGGTTTCCTCTAGGCTTGCATAACGCACACCATAATAGCGAATCACATCAGGATGTGATAATCCTTCAAAAATAAATTTTAGATCGTCAGAACAAAATTGCCTCAATAAAAATCTATCAGTGCGTAATGTAACTGAAGCAAACATTACCTTGCGCAACAGTTTAGTAAATGATCGTTAACCATGCCGGTCGCCTGCATGTGGGCGTAACAGATCGTGGTGCCGAAAAATTTAAAGCCCCGTTTTTTCATGTCTTTACTGATTTGGTCGGATAGTTCAGTCCTTGGCGGAACATCGCTCATTTTTTCGATGTGATTTTGGATCGGTTTACCTCCAGGAACAAAACCCCACATGTATTTAGAGAAACTGCCAAATTCTTTCTGGATTTCGATAAACAGTTTAGCGTTGGTAATGGCACCGTTAATTTTTAAACGGTTGCGGATAATGCCCTCATCGTTCATTAAGCGTTCTACATCTTTTTCAGTAAAAACAGCTACCTTGTTCACATCAAAACCAGCAAAAGCTTTACGGTAGTTTTCCCTTCTTCGAAGTATGGTAATCCAGCTTAAACCAGCCTGAGCACCTTCCAGTATTAAAAACTCAAATAAGATTTTATCATCGTAAACAGGCTTTCCCCATTCTTCATCATGGTATTTGATATAAAGCGGATCGGAGCCAGCCCAGGTGCAACGGGTTATTGAGTTTTGCATAATATCACCTTTCGAAAAATTTAAATTAAAATATTCTTTACAAACTGTTAAAACAGTGATCAATAAAATGTGCTCGTCACCCTGAATTTAGTTCAGGGTCTTTCCTCAAGATATTTTTATTGCAAAAAGATGCTGAAACAAGTTCAGCATGACGCGTGCGTAAAATAAACAGCTCTAAACGCCCAACTCCGAACTCAACTCATCCCAATACTCCACAGCTCTCCTGTAATGAGGAATTACAATACTACCACCCACCAGATTGGCAATCATGAAAATTTCGTTCATCTCCTCATGGTTTACGCCGGCATCAAAACATTTACCTAAATGGTATTTAATGCAATCATCACAACGCAAAACCATTGAGGCTACCAGACCTAACATCTCTTTCGTTTTAACATCTAAAGCTCCATCAGCATAGGAGGTGGTATCCAGGGCAAAAAAACGTTTAATATTTGTGTTCGCCGTTTCCATTATCCTATCGTTCATTTTCTCACGATAGCCGTTAAATTCTTCTACAAGCTTTCCCATATTCTAAAATCTTTTTTAACTATTATTTGTTAGAGATATAAACATTTGATTATGAAAATGATATCTCCAAAATTTCATGCTGTTTTAGACTACCTATTAGTAATGCTTCTATTGGCTTCACCTGATGTTTTTGTCCTTTCTAAAACTGCTTCAACACTGGCATATGTGCTGGGCATTATTCATTTTTTATTAACAGTGTGCACTAACTTTAGTGGAGGCATTTTTAAAATTATTAACCTTAAACTTCATGGCCTTATCGAATTTTTTGTCAGTATTGTTCTTGTCATTTTAGCCTTTACGCTTTTTAAAGGAAATTTAGTTGACGAAATTTTCTACGCCTGCCTGGGCTTATTGATTTTGATTATTTTTACCCTTACTGATTATAAGCGAAGTTTACCCGTTATATTGTAATTTCTTCAATCGGATTCCAGAATACCTTTTTAAAGTTAACCACCTTATCGTTCTTTACTTCAACGCCTTCGTTTCTTAACAGTTCTTCCATTAACTCCGGAGGTTTGAAATGAAACTTCCCGGTCAGTAAACCACTACTGTTTACTACCCTATGGGCAGGTACTTTGGGGTGGGCTGTTCCGGCATAAAGCATGGCATGCCCCACCATTCGTGATGATTTTGCAGCACCCAAACTTTTAGCGATGGCTCCATAAGAGGTTACCCTTCCCTTCGGAATTAACCGGGCAATCTCATAAACCTGTTCGTAAAAGTTGGTATCCATTATTCAAAAGAAAACTGAATATAATTAATATTTTTATCGTGTAGCAAGTATTTTTTCTCGTAATAGGTTTTGATCGACAATACCTCATCAACTAGATCAGAAGTATACAGATGATCGGTATTTTTATGTACAGGCAAGCCTAATTCTGCCACTTTTTCGCAAGTATAAGCATACAATTGGTCGTTATCTGTTTTCAAATTAACATTACCTCCCGGCTTTAAAACAAGTTTATAACGGTTCAGGAATGCTGGAAAAGTCAACCGTTTTTTCTCACGGCTATCTTGTGGTTGCGGATCGGGGAAAGTGATCCAGATCTCGTCAATTTCTCCTTCGTTAAAATAATCCAGTAAATTTTCAATCTGGATTCTTAAAAAAGCAACATTGTTAATTCCATCTTCAATAGCTGTTTTGGCCCCCCTCCAAATGCGGTTGCCTTTATAATCAACGCCTATAAAGTTTTTTTCAGGGAACAGCCTGGCTAAATTCACCGAATATTCGCCTTTTCCACATGCCAGCTCAAGCACAATGGGATTCGTATTTTTAAAATGTGCTGAAGCCCAGTTTCCCTTTAAAGCTTTTCCTTGTTCCAGTTGATATACGTTTGCAAATGTTTCGATTTCTGCAAAACGCCTAAGTTTATCTTTACCCAAAAGTTTTTTTTCTGCAAAAATACAATTAAATCAATAATCGAAGTTTCTTTTGCCAGAAAGATTAATGCCATTCTTATTTAGGAATCGTATTTTTGTAGCCTATAAAAAATACCGTGGAAAAAAACGCTAAAATATATGTTGCAGGCCATCGTGGCATGGTGGGTTCGGCCATTTACCGCAAACTGCAAAAAGAGGGTTATGAGCATATTGTAACTAAAACTTCGGGCGAATTAGATTTACGCAACCAACAGGCCGTTACAGATTTCTTTGCTGCAGAAAAACCAGACTACGTATTTCTTGCCGCCGCAAAAGTGGGTGGAATTGTAGCCAACAATACTTATCGCGCCGACTTTCTTTATGAGAATTTAGCCATACAAAATAATGTAATCCACAATGCTTATGTAAGTGGCGTTAAAAAACTCATGTTTTTGGGTTCGAGTTGTATTTATCCTAAAATGGCTCCACAGCCCCTAAAAGAAGATTACCTTTTAACCGGAATTTTGGAGCACACCAACGAGCCTTATGCCATTGCAAAAATTGCAGGCATCAAAATGTGTGATGCCTACCGCGATCAGTATGGCTGTAATTTTATCTCGGTAATGCCAACAAATTTGTATGGTTTTAATGATAACTATCACCCTCAAAATTCGCATGTTTTACCTGCTTTGATCCGTAAGGTACATGAGGCAAAAGCAAACAACGAAAAAGAAGTAGTGGTTTGGGGATCGGGTTCGCCCATGCGCGAATTTTTATTCGCCGATGATTTAGCAGATGCCTGTTATTTCTTAATGCAAAACTATAACGAGCCGCACCTGATCAATATTGGTACGGGACACGATTTAACCATTAAAGACCTGGCTTTATTGATTAAAGATGTTTTGGGCTTTGAAGGAAAATTGGTGTTTGATGCCACTAAACCCGATGGAACACCACGTAAATTAATGGACGTAAGCAAACTCCACAATTTAGGCTGGAAACATAAAATCGAGCTCCCTGAGGGTATAGCTTTGGCTTATCAGGATTTCGAAAGCAGATATTAAAATAATGATTGAATGAGAGGAGGGTTGAATCACAGAATGCTTTAATCCGCTTCCATTCAATCACTCATTAATTTGCTCATTCCATAATTTTATATAGTTAGAATTTATATATTTGAAAATATAAATCAATTTTACCTATATGACTTTAGTTCAGCTAGAATATATTGTTGCTGTAGATACTTACAGAAGTTTTGTTACTGCTGCAGATAAGTGTTTTGTAACGCAACCTACCTTAAGCATGCAGGTGCAAAAACTGGAGGAACTGATTAGCGTTAAAATTTTCGATAGGAGCAAACAGCCTGTAAGCCCGACTGAAATTGGCGCCCAGATTATTGCCCAGGCCAGAATTATTTTACAGGAAAGCGGCAAGATTAAAGAACTCATCAGCAGTCAGCAGCAGGATGTTCTTGGCGAATTAAGAATAGGTGTTATCCCAACTGTTGCACCATATCTGCTGCCCGAAGTGATTTCGGCCATGCTGGATAAATACCCTGAACTAAAACTTTTAATCTGGGAATATACCACCGAAGATATTATTCACCACCTAAAAACAGGTGTATTGGATTGCGGTATTTTGGCCACACCACTTACCGACCCGAACATTACCGAAACCCCATTATATTACGAAAACTTTGTAAGCTACATCAGTAAAAACAGCAAGCTTTACAAAAAGAAAGCAGTTGATGCCGAAGATTTGAATGACGAAAATATCTGGCTTTTAAACGAGGGTCATTGTATGCGCAATCAGGTATTGAACATTTGCCGTTCCACCAAAAACAACAGGTTACAAGGACTGGAATACAACACCGGTAGTGTAGAAACCCTGGTGCGCATGGTTGATTTAAACGGAGGTGCAACATTATTGCCTGAATTGGCCATAACCGAATTAAATGCAAAACAGACCAATAAAATCCGTCATTTTAAATCGCCTGAGCCTGTGCGCGAGATCAGTCTGGTCACACATAAAAACTTCATTAAAAAGCGAATGCTTAATGCTTTAAAAGATGAGATTTTAGAAATTATCCCTAAAACCATGAAGCAAAAAAAGAAAAAAGATATTGTTGGGATATAAGTTACAGCTCGCTTCACGATCGTCATTTCGAGCGGAGTGTAACGTAGCCGAGAACCACGAAGTGCTCAGCGAAGCTAAATCTATCCTATATAGATCTCTCCATTCCACTGCGCTTCAGTCGAGATGACGACTTTTCTATAAAATTGATTATTCTACGGCATCGGAAACTAATTTCTTATCTACATGTTCAGCTAATTTATAGCCTGCTGCAGCTGGATTTTTATCCTCTAAAAAGATCAAAATAATTAATGAAATAATGGGAATTAAAAAGGAAATGAAAAACCAGAACCAAAAATTCCGGCCGGTTCTTTTTGCCAAAAAACCTGCAAGTAATTGTGGCGACAATAATAGTCCGAGCACAATGGTGCCTAGTATTATCTCTGGCATTTGTTATTGAATTAACCGATTACAAAAGCGCTAAATGCTTAAAGATCTTGTTTTTGTATTGGAGGTGCAGATAGCAATCCTTTAATATCGCTTTCCACTTCTTCCTCTTCGCCTTTTTTCTTTTTCTTGTTTTTCGCTTTTAAACCTTTACCACTTAAACGTTCCTCAATGATTTTGTCATATTCGGTTTGTTGCTCTGGTCTTAAAACATTGCGGATATTCTTCGAGGTTTCATTCTGGAGTTTATAGAATTTATCTACATCCTCTTCGCGCGAGTTGCCTGCCTGTTGTCTTTTAATTAAATCAGCCTGTTCTTTAGCCTGGTTGTAGGTAAAGCTGTAGATTACGCTTTTTTGCGTTCCATTTAGTTTTAACCGCTTATCCAGATCCTCCACATTCTTCTGTGCAATTTCCGTTGGAGTTGGTACTTTATTCTGTTGTGCACGCACCAATCCATTTACACCAACAATAATTAAAAATAAAATTACAAGCCTTTTCATTTCGAACATTTTATACCTGCGAAGTTACTTAATTATCTTAAAACAAGAAAGTCCCGATTTACATCGGGACTTCTCTCAAATTTTATTGAATGTTTTGCTTATAAAGCTTTTTTGTAAAGCTCAGCAACTGCATCCCAGTTAATTACATTCCAGATTGCCGCTAAATAATCAGGGCGTTTGTTCTGGTATTTTAAGTAATATGCGTGTTCCCAAACATCGATACCTAAAATTGGTGTTCCTTTAACTTCAGCAACATCCATTAAAGGATTATCCTGGTTTGGTGTAGAAGAAACCTGAAGTTTTTTATCAGCACCAACTGATAACCAGGCCCAGCCAGAACCAAAACGGGTAGCACCAGCTTCTTGTAATTTAGTTTTAAGATCAGCAAATGAACCAAAAGTTTCGTTAATTGCTTTAGCTAAATCGCCAGTTGGCTCACCACCTTTATTTGGACCTAAAATGTTCCAGAATAAGGAGTGATTATAGTGGCCACCACCATTGTTTCTAACAGCAGCAGGGAATTTTGAAATGTGTTTTACAATTTCCTCGATGCTCGAAGTCGCCTCTGCTTTACCTTCTAACGCTTTGTTTAGGTTGGTAACGTAAGCTTGATGGTGTTTATCATGGTGGATTTCCATGGTAGTTTTATCAATATGCGGTTCTAATGCATCGGTTGCGTAATGTAACGCAGGTAATTCAAAAGCCATAATGTTTTATGTTTAAAGATTTAAAAATGTTTCTTGTAGCAAATATAACATTAGAACGTTAAGATTTGTTCATGTTATTATCATCAAATCGTTTTCTGTGTATTGTTGTAAAGCCGGGAGGGTTAAAAAGCTGTAAGGTTCAGGGCGATAGCCAAGTGGTTTTTAATGAAAAAATTGATCTTTAATCAATCGTTGATGGTCAATGGTAAATAGCCCATTGTCTATGCACGATAAACCATGAGCCATTAACTCATCTCATCTACCGCTTCTTCGCAAAAAAATCTTTCATCAGCGTTGCACATTCTTCCGCCATTACACCTCCTTTTAATACGGTTTTAGGATGAAGCAGATTTGCATTTTTGGATATAAAGCCTCTTTTTTCTTCGCGGGCGCCATAAACAATGCGACCAATCTGTGTCCAATAACTTGCACCGGCGCACATTACACAAGGCTCGATGGTTACATACAAAGTACAATCCCTTAAATATTTCCCGCCAATGGTTTGTGCGGCAGAAGTAAAGGCCTGCATTTCGGCATGTGCAGTTACATCGTTAAAGCGTTCAGTTAAATTATAGCCACGGCCAATAATCCTGTTTTTACTGACCACGATAGCGCCGATTGGAATCTCATCATCAGCCAAAGCTTTTTTCGCTTCTTCCAAAGCCAATTTCATATAATGGATATCTTCTTCTTCGGGATCGGTATTTTCGAAATTGTAAAAACTCATGAAGCAAATATAGGCTAACACTTCCGAAGTTTAATAAGGCAAAGCGCAAGGTATCTTCAAAGGTCTAGAGCAAACACTTTAATCAGGACTATTTTAGCATGGCCTGGAAAATAACTAGCTTATTTTCCCGCAGATAGGCACTGATGGAAACCGCAGATCAAACAGATTTAAAATTGCTTAAGAAAATCTGCGTTTCTTATCCTTTTAAATCTGCGGGAAATAGGAAAACGTGTGCAAACTAGACCAACTTACTCCCGTTAGGCACTTTACTTTGCACAGCTGTTAATACGATATCGCCGTTTTCATCGGCAAAACCAGTAACTAAAAATTCGGACATAAATTTGCCGATCTGTTTTTTAGGAAAGTTAATCACCCCAACAATCTGTTTTCCGGGTAATTCTTCCAATGTATAATGTTTGGTAATTTGTGCACTGCTCATTTTTATGCCGAATTCACCAAAGTCTACCTTTACTTTATAAGCCGGCCTTCGGGCTTCAGGAAATTCGAAAGCTTCTAAAATGGTGCCCACCCTTAATTCTACCTTTTCGAAATCGCCCCATGTAATCTGTTCCATAAATAACTAATGTATTGATGGCAAAAATATAAATTATTAAATAATTCGTCTTCGTTCCAAAATAAGACAGGTTGCGTTTCAAATGGCTGCATTCAATTCAACAGATTTGATAAAAAATTTGCGATTGATATTTTTCAGGCTATCTTTATGCAACCGTTTGCATAACCAGATATTAAAAGAACATTAAAGCATGTATTTATTAGGGATTGATTTAGGTACCTCATCTATAAAGGTTGCGGTTGTTGATGCAACTACGCAAAGAAACGTAGCCAGCGCTCAGTATCCGGAAGAGGAAACGGCCATCAAATCTTTACAGTCGGGCTGGGCAGAACAATCGCCTAACGATTGGTGGCAAAATGTGCAGCAGGCCATCCTCAAATTAAATTCGACAGGCTTATTTGATCCGAAAGAAATTAAAGCCATTGGTATTGCGTACCAAATGCACGGGCTGGTTGTTGTAGATAAAAACCAGGAGGTACTCCGCGATAGTATTATCTGGTGCGATAGCAGGGCTGTGGAGCTAGGTAATGGTGCTTTTGAGGCGATTGGAAACGAAAAATCGTTAAAACATTTATTAAACTCTCCAGGCAACTTTACGGCATCAAAACTGGCCTGGGTAAAAGCAAACGAACCAGACATCTACAGCCGTATCGATAAAATAATGTTGCCCGGCGATTTTATCGCAATGAAATTAACCGGGGAAATTACAACCAGTATTTCTGCATTATCTGAAGGCATTTTTTGGGATTTTGAAAACCACGAAATTTCTAAAGATGTAATGAATTATTATAGCATTTCTGTCGATCTTATTCCAACCATAAAACCTTTATTTTCGGAGCATGGTTATTTAAAGACTGCTATTGCTCAAGCATTGGGCTTAACAACAGGCATTCCGGTTGCCTATAAATCCGGCGATCAGCCCAACAATGCGCTTTCGCTAAATGTATTAAAACCAGGCGAAGTTGCCGCTACAGCCGGCACATCTGGTGTAATTTATGGGATAAGCGACGGTCTTACTTACGATAAACAATCGAGGGTGAATACCTTTGCGCATGTAACCTTTACGGAGGAGCAAAAACACACCGGCGTTTTACTCTGCATTAATGGCACTGGTAGCATGTACCGCTGGGCAAAACATAATTTCGCACCACAATCTACTTACGCGGAACTGAATAACCTGGCATCTAAAGCACCAATAGGTAGTAACGGTTTAAAAGTACTTCCTTTCGGAAACGGTGCCGAACGGATGTTGAATAATAAATATACCGGAGCCCAGTTATTGGGCATCGATTTAAACCGCCACAATCCATCAGATATTTTCAGGGCAGTACAGGAAGGGATTGCCTTCTCTTTCCGTTATGGGCTGGATATTATGCGCGAAAACGGCATGAAACCTAAAGTAATCAGGGCCGGAAGGGCCAACCTGTTTTTAAGTGATGTATTTGCACAAACTTTTGTAGATGTGACCGGCATTCCGGTAGAACTTTACGAAAACGACGGTAGTGTAGGCGCAGGCATAGGTGCAGGGATAGGTGCGGGGATTTTTAAAAGTGCAGAAGAGGCTTTCAGCAATCACGAAGTAATTAAAACTTTAATGCCACAACATCCGGCAGCATATGAACCAATCTACCAGGATTGGAAAGAAATATTAGAGAAACAGTTAGCAATGGGTTAGTGGCTGATCGTCCATAGCCAGATCGGCTATGAACTGTTGACCAAGAAACCATCAACCAAAAAACAAAAACACATGACAAAAGTAGTAACAGGAGCAACGGAATTTTTCAAAGGCATTGAACAGATCAAATTTGAAGGTCTGGGAAGCGATAATCCATTAGCATTTAGATGGTATGATGCCAACAAAGTAGTAGCGGGCAAAACCATGAACGAGCATTTTAAATTTGCCTGTGCCTATTGGCATTCGTTCAATGGAAACGGTGCTGATCCTTTTGGTGGTGCAACGCACATTTTCCCCTGGGATGAAAAAAAAGATGCAGTAGAAAGGGCAAAAGATAAAATGGATGCAGCCTTTGAGTTTATCACTAAAATGCAGATCCCTTATTATTGTTTCCATGATGTGGATGTGGTAGATTATAGCGATGATATTGCCGAAAACGAACGCAGGTTACAGGCCCTTGTTGAATATGCCAAACAAAAACAGGCTGATAGCGGCGTAAAACTGTTATGGGGAACCGCCAATTTATTCAGCCATAGGCGTTACATGAATGGTGCGTCGACCAATCCCGATTTCCATGTACTGGCACACGGAGCGGCACAAGTTAAAGCAGCTTTAGATGCTACAATTGCCCTTGGTGGCGAAAATTATGTTTTCTGGGGAGGAAGAGAAGGTTATATGAGCTTATTGAACACCAACATGAAACGTGAGCAGGAACATTTGGCAAAATTTTTACATACCGCCAAAGATTATGCACGCAAACAGGGTTTCAAGGGAACTTTCTTCATTGAACCGAAACCATGTGAGCCTTCTAAACACCAATATGATTACGATGCAGCAACGGTAAAAGGCTTTTTACAACAGTACGATCTGTTAGCCGATTTCAAACTAAATTTAGAAGTGAACCACGCTACCCTGGCCGGTCATACTTTCCAGCATGAATTACAGGTTGCCGTAGATAATGGCTTATTAGGTTCTATCGACGCTAACCGTGGCGATTACCAGAACGGCTGGGATACCGATCAGTTCCCGAACGATATTAACGAACTAACGGAAACCATGTTAATCATTTTAGAAGGTGGTGGCTTACAGGGTGGAGGTGTAAACTTCGATGCGAAAATCCGCCGTAACTCTACTGATCCGAAAGACTTATTCTATGCACATATAGGTGGCATGGACATCTTTGCAAGGGCATTAATCACTGCAGATGCCATTCTTCAAAAATCTGATTACAAAAAAATAAGGACTGAGCGTTACGCTTCATTTGATAGCGGAAAGGGCGCCGAATTTGAACAAGGCAAACTAAGTTTAGAGGACCTGAGAAATTACGCTGCAGAAAACGGCGAACCAGCGGTACTTAGCGGAAAGCAGGAATACCTGGAAAACCTGATCAACAGGTATATTTAAAATTAAAAATCCTGCCGTGGTCTGTGTCCGCACAGGCCACCAGGCTTTAATTTAGAACGATCTGTAGAGACACAGACTCACATCGGTAAAAAATTTATTTCGCCGCAACTTCGGGTTCTTCTTTGCATTCAGAATGACAGCAAGGAGTGAATATTCAAATTAATAAACGTCATTTTAACATTTTTTAATTTAAAAAAAAGCGGAGATTAATTTATGATTTTACTACATTTAGATTTCGAAACCAAATAACCGCTATTATATTAATGAAAAACAATTTATTGGACACGAAGGATTACATTGTATTTGCAATCTACTTCGTTATTGTGGCTGCTTACGGTCTGTACATCTACAACAAGAAAAAATCCGCATCCACAGGCTCAAAAGATTATTTCTTAGCTGAAGGTTCACTTACATGGTGGGCAATCGGTGCATCTTTAATCGCCTCTAATATTTCTGCAGAGCAGTTTATCGGCATGAGCGGATCGGGCTTTAAGATGGGATTGGCAATTGCAACTTACGAGTGGATGGCTGCCCTTACACTGGTTATTGTTGCTGTTTTTTTTATTCCGGTTTACCTGAAGAACAAAATTGCCACAATGCCTCAGTTCTTACACCAACGTTACAACGGAACGGTGGCCATGATTATGGCTGTATTCTGGTTATTGTTATACGTAGTGGTAAACTTAACTTCAATCCTTTACTTAGGTGCTTTAGCTGTTAGCAGTATCTCTGGATTCGATTTAACCTTCTGTATGTATGCCATTGCAGCTTTTGCCATTGTAATTACCCTAGGTGGAATGAAAGTAATTGGTTATACCGATGTGATTCAGGTATTTTTCTTAATTCTGGGCGGTTTGGCCACGACATACCTGGCCTTAAACCTGGTTTCTACCCATTATGGTACCTCAGGTATTTTCGAAGGCTATAGCCTGATGACCTCAAAAGCATCAGAACATTTTCACATGATCTTAAAACCTGACAATGAGAATTACATTGATTTACCAGGACTAAGCGTATTAGTAGGTGGTATGTGGATTGTAAACCTTAACTATTGGGGTTGTAACCAGTACATCACGCAACGTGCTTTAGGTGCAGATTTAAAAACGGCCCGTGGTGGTATTTTGTTTGCGGCGTTCTTAAAGTTATTAATGCCGATTATTGTGGTATTACCAGGTATTGCTGCTTATGTATTGTATAAAGACGGCGCTTTCCAATCGGAGATGTTGCAGGATGGGTCTGTTAATCCGGATCGTGCTTACCCGGTTTTGTTAAACTTATTACCTGCCGGATTAAAAGGTTTATCGTTTGCGGCATTAACCGCAGCGGTTGTAGCCTCATTAGCGGGTAAAGCAAACAGTATTGCAACCATTTTTACATTAGATATTTATAAAAAAGTATTAAAAACCGATGCTTCTGAAAAGAACCTCGTTTTTACAGGTAAAATTGCCGTAGTTGTAGCCATGGTATTGGGTGTTGTTATTGCACCATACTTAGGTATCGATAAAAAAGGCGGATTCCAGTATATCCAGGAGTATACAGGTTTTGTGTCTCCAGGTATATTTGCCATGTTTATTCTTGGTTTCTTCTGGAAAAGAGCTACCTCAAACGCAGCGCTATTCGCCACTGTTGGTGGTTTCGGATTATCGTTATTATTAAAGGTTCTTCCTACTTGGACCGATCTTTCCTGGTTATCAGGAATGGGCTTCTCGGTTAAAAACGGAGTTGGTGTTTACGAAATTCCTTTCTTAGATAGAATGGGTTTTGTATTCGTATTCTGTGTGATTGGTATGGTCATTATTAGTTTGTTCGAAAACAGAAATGGTGTTAATCCAAAAGGTCTGGAAATCGATTCGAAAATGTTCAAAACCACCACAGGTTTTGCTGTTGGTTCGTTAATTATTATCGGTTTATTGGTAGCCCTTTACAGTGTATACTGGTAGGAAATATCTTTTTATTATAATTTCTAAAGCTTTTCTGGAAACAGGAAAGCTTTTTTGTTTTGATACAAATCGGTCATTTTCATCAGTAGTTATTTTTTTTTTTAAAAAGCCTATTTGAGCAAATTATGAAAGTGATCTTTTTTGGAAAGAAGGTACAGCAGCATTAAACAATGATAGTCCTGCTCTCCGTTCTTTCTGATGCTAATGTAGTGCCGATTTATCGGTAAAGGATCAGAACCACTTCGATCAGGTTTGGGTGGCAAAGAAGGTGCAACTATTTGTGGCTGCAGGGCGTAGCGAATTAGGCGATGAGACCCAAACCATTAATAGCTGTAGAAAAACGCGTTAATTAGCCCTGATTGAAGGGGGATGCCGATTTTTCATCGGCAGGAGCGGAAAGCAGGACTACAGCAACCGATAAGCACTACTGTTGCGCTCCAAGAAAAAATATTTAAATCGCAACACATTGATTTGGTTCGTGGAGACACGAATCAAGGCGTTTGCGAGTGTTTTTAATAGCAAAAGGGGTGCTGACCACACGATAGGAATCTTCGGGACAGCATGACGACTTCTATAGGTTTGAATGAATTATTGCGAACAAGGTCCGTCAGGGATTTCTTTACTGATTTTAAGCACTTTCATCACCACTAAGGTAGAATCGAAATCAGGAGAAACTGTAGCGGTATCAGATTTCGCAAAATAACCTTCTAATTCCACATATACAGGCTCGTAAGGCTTTTCGAAACCCAGGTTGCTATAAGCCAGTTCTAAGTTTTTTACACTGTCGGTAACCCAGTATTCACGCCCATCTTCGCATAAGGTAAACGACTTCATTTCGGGACCAAAACTATATAAACCTTTAACCGTTTTCAGATTACTTTTTTCTCCCTCGGCTTTATCGTTTCTACAAGCTGTAGCGGCTACGCCAAGGAGCACAACGAGTACAATTGCTTGTTTAAATAACTTCATTTTATATAGTTTGATTAATTTGATCTATCTTTTTAACACTTAAATTGGATGACAAAGCAGATGCCAAAAATGAGAAGATGCCTACTGTAACAAAAACTAAAACAAAATCTTTCCATTTTAATCCGATTGGATAAGAACTTACCAGCGTTTTGTTTACTTCATCGCCCATTTTGATAAAACCATAGGTGTGCTGAAAATAATAAAATATGAGGCCAATAATTAAGCCCAGCACACAGCCAGACATGGTGATCATCATGCCCTCAAATAAAAATATACGTTTGATTAATTTCTTACCTGCGCCTAAACTGCTCAGAATGGCTACATCCTTTACCTTATCGATTACTAACATGGTTAACGACCCTATGATATTAAATATAGCAATAATCAGGATAAAAGTAAGAATAATATAAACGGCCCATTTTTCGGTATTTAAAATGTGGTAGAGTGATTTATTTTGTTCGGCCTGATTTCTGACCTCATAATCTTTACCTGCTTTTTCAATTACCTCTTTTTGAAAATCGTCTACATCAACGCCAGGCTGGAGATTGATCTCTATTGCAGACACTTTTTTATCTTCGCCCAAAAGTTCACGCGCAAAATTTAAGGGTACAATAATGCCATTATCGAAATCTTGCTGTACTTCAAAAACACCGCTTACCCGAATGTTCTTCACCACAAAATCGTCGGCCGGGTTTAAGGTATTGGCCGCGATATCTTTCTTTGGCGAATAAATCTCTAATTCCGTAAAGGGATCAACCGTATTTACCGCTAAATAACTCTGCAGGGCAGACCCAATTACCGCATTATCGCCGCTTCTGTTATGCAATATAAAGTGGCCTTCTTTAATGGTGCTATCTAATTTGGCATTTTTCAAATAATCTAAACTTACCCCTTTAACCATTCCAACGGCCTGTTTGTTGTTATATTTTAGTAATGCATTTTCCTGCAGGACCTCCGTAAAAGCGGCCACGTCCTTATTTTTTCGGAGTGCATTAAAATAAGTTGTATTTGGATCAAAAGTTTTCCCTTTAACCGGGGTAATGGCAATTTGCGGGGTAATGGTATCGAACATGTTTAATACCACAGTTTCTAAACCGTTAAATACCGAAAGGATAATAATTAATGCAGCACTACCAACCATTACACCTACCATTGATATGCCCGATATCAGGTTAATGGCATTGGTTGATTTTTTGGCAAAAAGATACCTTTTGGCAATATAAAACGATGTATTCACAGCGGCAAAGATAGTTAAAATGTAAGATGGATGAGGTAAGACGGAAGATGTATGTAAAACCATTTTACATATTCAATCTTACATTTTACATCAAAAAAACGGGTTATGTTGTTTTTCAAAACCAATGCTTGTGGCTGGTCCATGGCCAGGATAAACTTTGGTTTCATCAGGTAAGACAAACAGTTTATCGGAAATGTTTTGGATTAATTGCTGATGATTACCTCCTGGTAAATCGGTACGCCCAATGCTACCATAAAAAAGCACATCACCACCTATTAAAATATGATCGGCTGCACTGTAAAAACAAAGGTGCGCTGGTGAATGCCCCGGAGCAAAAATTAGGGTGAGTGTGCTATTGCCAAAAGAAACAGTTCCTGTTTCGGGCAAAAAGGTATCCGGCAAGGGAGATATAGCATAACGGGTAAAACCCATTGATGGTGCATAACCGGGAACGGCATTTAAAATGGGTAGTTCGCCCTGATGAAACTGTGGTTTTAGGCCATAGGTTTCGAACACAAATTTATTGCCGAAAACATGATCGAGATGGCAATGTGTATTGAGCAACAAAACCGGTTTTAAACCTTCATTTTTGATGAAAGCGGCCAATTCATTTTGCTCAAAACCCTCGTACATACCCGGATCGATAATAACACATTCTTTGGTTTCATCGTAAAGCACATAGGTATTTTCGCTGTAAGCGTTAAAGGTGAAGGTTTTTATGGTAATCATAAGTTTTAGAAAAAATCCTGCTTCCAGGATAACAAATAATAAATTAATTTTTCCACCTGAAGGTAGAAATCAGGGTATCGATATCCTTTTTAATAAATTTAACAACGGGTTCAATGGAATCGTATTGTGGGCGCTCATTAAAATATAAAGCCCCTCTAAAATAATGTTTAGCGCTATCGGTTAAAAAAAACTGAACAGAAGAAGCTGTATTTCCTTCAATGGCATAATAAATACCATAAACCTGGTGTTCAGGGTAATTAATGAGCTTCTGATCAATTGCGCTTGCTTTTATCGTGTGTTTAAAGGCCAGTTTTCGGGCATCTTCTACCATTTCATCATATTCGCCTTTACCCGAAACATCGTAATAAGTTAAATGCAAAAAGCCATTAAACTGCTTAAAGTGCAAATTGTACCAGTTTTTTTGGGCATCGCGACTTTGATCCTGCTCTACCGCTGCATAAGTTGGGTATTCGAAAGTAAAGGGAACTGGCTTGGTAAATGTGGTGTAGTCTTTTTTAGGGAATACAATCCTGAAATATGCTTTTGGCTTTGGACTATAATCGTGGTTCTGACAAGCTGTTAGGAACAAAAGCAGGACAAAAGGTAAAAGAATAATCAATTGTTTTAATTTCATAACATTCTATCAAAGATTGCCTGCCTGCTTCAGGCGGGCTTCGTCGTTCCTCCTCGCAATGACGATAAGTTAGATTATTTATTCCAGATTGCCCAGGCCTTTTCTGCTTGTTTGTACAGCATTTCCAAACCGTTTTTAATGGCTGCACCACGTTCGGCGGCTTTGGCCAAAAACGCCGTCTCCAGCGGATTATACACTAAATCGTAGGCTAAATATCCCGGCCCAAGCAAGCTGTAATCAATTTCTGGAAAGGTATCTACATTTGGCGACATCCCCAAAGGTGTGGTATTGATCAGTAACTGGTGTGAGGCCAAAATCTCCGGGCTAACTTCCGAATATAGAATAGCACCTGGAACAGCCGTTCGCACCACCAGCTGATATTGGATATTTAATTTTTCTAAAACATACTTAACCGCTTTTGCCGCACCGCCATCGCCAAAAACAAGTGCTTTTGTATGTTGCGGCCCTAACAATGGCTTAAGCGATTCTTCAAAGCCATATGCATCGGTATTGTAGCCTTTAAGATAGTTTTTCCCTTCAAAACTTTTGATCGAAATACAATTTACAGCACCAATTTTCTCTGCAGCTTCATCTACTTCATTTAAATAGCAAAGCACGTTTACTTTATGCGGAATAGTTACATTAAGGCCACACAGCGACGGATTTTCATTCAGCAGATCGGGCAGCGATTTAATATCGGCAATAGGGAAAAGCTCATATTGATGTCCGGCTATGCCTTCATTTTGAAATTTTTCTGTGAAATATTTTTTCGAGAAAGAATGAGAAAGCGGATATCCGATTAAGCCGTATGTTTTCATAAGCGTATTTACGTCATTGCGAGGCACGAAGCCATCTTAACGCGATAGAAATACTACCAACAGATTGCTTCGTACCTCGCAATGACGATTTTTGTCTTTTATTTTACTTGGTTCAGAAAATAGTCAAAAGTATCTCCACGTAGTCCTAAACGAATAGTTTCTAAAGGAATTACTTCTGCCGGGGCAATATTACCAAGATTTACATTGCTACCGATTAATTTAATAAACCAAACTTGTTGTTCTTTTTGAGGAGCCTCCCAGATAATGGTTTCTTCAGGAATCTGCGTTAGAATTTCATCAACCAGTCCTTCACGCACTTCGCCGCTACCCCGGTAAATACCTACATTACCGCCTTCGCGGGCTTCGGCAATTACCTTCCACGATCCTGCTTCGATTTCGGCCTGCATTAATTTAATCCACTTGTATGGGGCAAATATTTTAGCGGCATCTTTACTGCCCACTTCAGAAATAACGGTTACCTGTTTAGCCAGTTCACGGATAAACTCACATTTTTTATCGTGCTCAATTTCGATAGAACCATCAGAAACTTCTGCATATTCCATCCCGTATTGATCTAATACACGCTGATAATCTGAAAACTGGTTACGGATGATAAAGGCTTCAAATAATGTTCCACCGAAATAGGTAGGAATGCCTGCACTTTTATATAAAGCTAATTTTTCTTTAAGGTTTGGTGTTACGTGTGATGTGGCCCAACCTAATTTTACGATATCTGTATGTACGCCGGCAACTTCAATAAAATCTTCAACCTGGCGTAGGCTCAATCCCTTATCCATAACCATTGTTAAGCCTTTTTGGCGTGGTTTAGCTGGACGTTCGGGAACGTTTAATAATGGATAATTCATATGCGTACAAAAGTGAAAAAAATTTTGAGATTTATTTGTTAAATTTTTCTCACAAGGTCGTTACCTTATATATCTGTTTATAACGTTCAAAATGGCACTATTATCCTGCAATTGTGGCAAATATTCAAATAAAATATAGTGTTTATCAGGGTCAGTTGTTAAAGCCGTTTCTAAATATCCCAGCGCATCGCTATAGTTCCCTAAGGCAAAAAGATAGGCTACCATCCGGTAATACAGTTCTGCTGCTTCGGGGTTATTCTTAATCGCCTCAGCCATCGTTTCCGAGGCTTCCAGTAATTTGCCCTGCTCATAAAGTACGGTACTAAAATCTAACCAGGCTTCAATATCTAAAGGATTAAACTCCAATACTTTTTCATAAGCTTCGATCGATTCATCAATCTGGCCTAATTTGTAATAAGCATCGGCCATGGCAAACCAGAAATCAGGATTTTCAGCTTCTAAATCGATTGCTTTTTTATAAAAATGCAAGGATTCGAAATAACGTTCTTCAAAATTCAGCGTAACACCAATCCCAAACCAGGCATCTGCCATTTTAGGATCCATTTTTACCGATTTTTTGTAGTATGAACGGGCTTCGTCCATTTTTTCCAGTTTTTCGTAACATTCACCAATGGCGCAATAAGTATCAGCATTGGGTTGTTCGTATTCGAAAGTCTGTTTGTAAACCTCTATGGCCTCGTCATATTTATCGAGTTGAACCAAAGCATTGCCTTTATTGAAATACGCCGAGCTAAAATCCTCTTTAATGAGAATCGCATAATCATATGCGTCGATCGCTTTTTCGAAAAGGTTCAACTTGTGGAAACTGTTGCCTAAATTATACCAGGCCGCATAAGAATACGGATCGGTATCGATGTATTGCTGATAAAACTTAATACTTTCTTCTTGTTTATCTAACACATCGTAACAGAAAGCCAGCTCATACAAACCATCCTGGTTTTCCATATTCTGCTCTAAACTGAGTTTAATATAGGTAATGGCGCTTTCATAATCGCTCATGCTCTGGTAAACATAAGCCATTTGCAATAAAATCTCATCGGTACTTTCGGCCAGTCCCAAAGCTTTTTCATAATTTTCCAAAGCCTCGTCAAAACGTTCGGTATTTTGAAAAATATTACCGCGAAGCAAATAAATATCTGGTTCAGACGGTTCTAAAAGCTCGGCTTTCTGCAAAGCAATAAAAGCCTTTTCGTGGTTGTTGGTTAAAATGTAAAGGTGAGCCTGTTTGATTAAAAACACAGTAGCATAAGGGTGTTGACTGATTGCAAAATCAACTACCTGCAAAGCTTTGACCGGATCATTTTTCTCAATGTAGAAATCTACAATGTATTCGAATGCCCCTGCATCGAAGAAATACTGATCCTGGTTGCGGAGCATTTCTTCGTAACGTTCTACCGAGCGTTGTGCATCTTCGTTGGATTCAAAAAAGAATTCTTCTTCCATATATTATACTATTAAAGAACCGTGCCAATTAGCAGAAAAACACATTATAAGTTTACAAGTTTTAATTATCCGTTTTTAAAATAATTATTAACATCAATCGGTTAAAACAGCGTAAATAGCTGACTATAAAGCGTATTGACTGTGATTAAGATGTGTGGATAATCGATAGATTTTGTGCAACATCGCGGTTCCTTTTCCCTTCTTTGACAAAAATACTATAAATTTATGGTATATACGTAATGAAGAAGTCATGAAAGGATTAGTCATTTTTGCCCTGTTTTTATGCTGTTTTGCTACAAATGGCTTTGCACAAAGCGATGAGGAAAGCGCCATCAAAAAAACCATCAACAATCTTTTTACCGGGATGAAAAGTGGAGACAGCACCTTAACCCGAAGCGCCTTTGCACCAGCAGCGATCATGCAAACCATCGCCAACAAAGCCGGTAAAGTAAGTGTCCGCACAGAATCTGTTAACGACTTTATCAAATTTATTGCCACTCCGCACCAGGAAAAGTACGATGAGCGTATTGTTTTTACGAAAATATTAATCGATGGTCCCTTGGCCGCTGTTTGGACAGACTATAAATTTTATCTCGGCGAAAAATTTAGTCATTGCGGGGTTAATTCTTTTCAGCTGGTAAAAGGAGATCAGGGCTGGCAGATTGTTTATATTATCGATACCAGGAGAAAGGATAAGTGCAACGAGTGATTTTTATAGATAAGTTATTCTTGGTTTTTGGAAAGCAAAACCAGGAGCTAGGTTATTGTTAGTCGGGCTTTTCGTTATAGTCCCGATTTTGAATAAAAATCGGGAGCTGCCACTGCAATCCCGTTTAGTTACCTGGGTTTGTGCTGCTATTTGGGGCTGGATTGGCCACCACTCGCTGTTCATAAACCTGATAGAACGGAAAGCCCGCAGCGAAGCATGAGTGAGGACTTGAAGGGATAGCAGGGCTACCGGCAGCCACAGGCACGGAACTGTTTATTTCCAAAATCTACAAATAATGCTACCAACTATAAATCGGTTTTCAATTCTATATTTCATGTTTGTTTTTTGGAAAGCAAAACCTGTAGCTTGGGTGAATGTTAGTCGGGCTTTTCGTTACGGTCCCGATTTTAAAGGAAAATCGGGAGCTGCCACTGCAATCCCGTTTAGTTACACAGGTTCGTGCTGCTATTTTGGGCTGCATTGGCCACCACTCGCTGTTCATAAACCTGATAGAACGAAAAGCCCGGAGCGAAGCATGAGTGAGGACTTGACGGGATAGCAGGACTACCGGCCGCCACAGGCACGGAACTGTTCATTTCCAAAATCTATAAATAATGCTACCAACTATAAATCGGTTTTCAATTCTATATTTCATGTTTGTTTTTTTTTGGAAAGCAGAACCTGTGTCTTAGCTTAATGTCCGTCGGGCTTTTCGTTATAGTCCCGATTTTGAAGGAAAATCGGGAGCTGCCACTGCAATCCCGTTTATAAAACACCTGTTTCTGCTACTGTTCAGGGTTGCTAGTGCACAAACCGTTTAGCAGGAAGGATTGGGAATAGAAAGAGCCGGCGATGTTTCCATGCCAGCTCTTTTCTAGATGAGATTTACCATTTATTCTTTTTCCAGATCTGCTGCGCCTTTTTTAAATAATTCGGCCTGCTTGCTCAGGTTTGCTTTTGCTTCACCGCTTACCGCAGCAGCTTGCTGTGTTTTAGCCTGCGCAGCTGCAGCATAGGCACCGGCAAGTTGTTTATTTAAATAGCTTTGTAATTTTAACCTTTCGATGGCGCTGCTAATGTTCATTATACCCTTTTCGGTAACCACAGGGTTATTATTCGCCCTCAGATACTGAAAATACTGACCAACTACAGCGAAAACTTTATTCTTATCGCCTGTTAGCATTACATTATCATAAAATGCCTGATATTCATCCTTAGGTTCGTTAATGTATAACAATGCAATTGATGGTGCAATGTGTGCTTTCGTATCTTCATCTAACAATGCTACCGCCGCGATACTCTCTTGCGGTGCCAGTTTAGACAAACCATCAACACCTGCAGCAATTACCTTATACGATCTGTCTTTTAGACTTGCCAACACTAAAGTTTTATAAGCCTGATCGCCGGTTTCAGCCAATTTCACAATGGCAGCTGCTCTTACTTCGGTATTTTTATCCGTTTTAGCAATCTGCAGTAAAATAGGCAAAGCTGCTGCTTTAATCTGAGCATCTGCTAAGTTAATGCCATCGATACTTAAAGCACGTAAATCTGCCGATTTATCTTTTAAACCTTCTAACAGCACCAGCTGACCGCTTTTAGCTTTGCTCTGCATAATAAATTGCAGGGCTTCAATTCTATTGGCATAACTCGGGGCATTTTTGTATTGGAAATAATAGTTTTCAGCAGTTTTATTGTCGTTGGTTTCGCCCACTAAAATTTTATCTGCATCAAAATCGATTAAATCGGGTTTAGCACTCACCTCAAAACTAAAATTCTGCTCACGGCTATTGATCAGGATTTCTTTTCTGATTTTTTTCCCGCCGGCATAAATATCAACTTTGATCGGCAGGGTAAAGATCTGCACGCTAGCATCTTGTGTTTGTTTAACCTTAATCGTCGCTTTACCGTTTTCGTAACCGTAATCGATACTTAAAACCGGGTGACCTCCATTGTAATACCACTGATTAAAATAAGGGCTCCAATCTTTTCCGGTAACCTCTTCCATGGCTAAACGCAACTGGTGTGTTTCGCCATTTTTAAGTGCATTGGTAGTGAGGTAACGGTTAAGCGATTTGTAGAAGGCGGCATCACCCATCTGATTTTTTAAAGCATATAAAATAATCGATCCTTTGGAGTAACTCACATTATCGAACATATCTTCTTTATCGCCATAATGAAAACGTGCCAATACCGGGCTTTCTCCATTTTTTGTCGATCCTAAATAAGACTGCAATTTACTGTAACGCGATTTATCTTCCGCATCCTGCCCTTCATCATGCCCATGCCAGATCACTTCGCCAAAGGTGGCAAAAGATTCGTTCATGGTTAAGTTAGACCACGACTCTGCGGTTACGTAATCGCCAAACCATTGGTGAAAAAGTTCATGTGCAATAGTTCCTTCTTCATTTTCATCCAATAACTCACGATCGGTTTTTTGCACCTGCTCGCCGTGTAAAGTAGCCGTAGTATTTTCCATTGCGCCCGAAACGTAATCTCTGGCGACCACTTGTGCATATTTGTTCCATGGATAATCTACCCCTAACAAATTGCTGTAAAACTGGATCATATCCGGCGTTTTGCCAAAAATTTGCTTCGCATAAGGTGCAAATTTTGGTTCCAGGTAATAACTAACTTCCTTGCCTTTATAGGTATCTTTTGTTACTTTGAATTCACCCACAGCCATCATAAACAAATATGGTGAGTGGGGAAGATCCATTTTCCAGGTATCAGTCCGGGTTCCATCTGCATTGGCTTTCTGGCTCACCAGTTTTCCGTTAGAAAGTGTGGTGTATTTCGATTTTACCGTGATCGAAATCTCTTCAGTAGTTTTCTGATCAGGCTTATCGATCGTCGGAAACCATGCCGAAGACGATTCCGTTTCGCCTTGTGTCCAGATCTGAGTTGGCTTATTTTTATCTGTGCCATCCGGGTTAATAAAATATAATCCTTTAGCATCGGTTATGGCCGCACTCCCCTTTACTTTTAATTCATCAGGTTTAGCAGTATAAGCGATATACACAGTATACTTTTCGGTATTGGTATATTTTTTATTTAAAGTGATATACAGCTTATTATCATGGTAAACATACTTAAGCGGGGTATTTCCTTTTGCGCCAACCAATGCAACAGTTTTAATATCCATTCCCTGCGCATCGAGGGTTAAAGAGTCTGTAGCGTAAAAATGAGGTTTTAAAGTAAGCCATTCTTTACCGTGAAGGTATCGTTTAGCATAATCAAAAGATACATCGAGTTTGGTATGCACCAGATCGTTAACTTTAGTTGCAGTTACCCGGTAAATATTTAGGTTGTTCGATTTTTCTACAGGCTGTTCCTGCGCAAAAAGTGGATTAGCCATAAAGGCCGAAGCCAGCAGCACGCCACAGGCAATAATTCTTTTATTCATTTTTATGTTGTTACAAATTAGCTTTACTTTAAACACGGCTGTTTGTGCTAAGTAAAAACGCAAATGTAGTCGCCTTTAGTTTGTTTTTACAAATTCATTGAAATATTTAGTTCATGCGCACACTTGCTATTTTTTTAACACCTGAAAAATTGAAGCATTAACAATGAGTGATCTTCCCTGTCAGCCGTTGATTAAAACCTTAACTACCTTAATTTCTCAATGGTTATTGATGACCAATATTTAATAAACCTAATTGGTTGCTACAGGTTTCAACACGTAACCTTTAAGCTGCAGTCCTTTTATCAAGCCTTCGGTACCCACCAAATGACCTGCTCCAACGGCTATAAATAGTGACTGGTTTTGCATCAGGGCCGGTAATTGATCCAACCATCTTTTATTCCGGTTTTTTAAGAGTTCGGTCATAAACTCTTTAGTCTCTTCATCTTGTATTTTAAAGAAATCGGTTAATTTATCGATGTTCTGGGTAAGATAATAGGTTTTTAACTCCTCCATTTTTTGCTTGCTTTTAGCAATTTCTCTCACCGATTTTAAGAGCGCTTTTTTTTGCTTCTGTAAATCGCCGTCAAATAAAAGTGCTGCCTGGTATTCGGCAGTTTCTAATCCGATCAGCGATTTCGCATTTTTTTTGGCATAATTCTGAAAACTATTATCCAGCCCTTCTCCTACATCTTTTAACATATCCGGATTGTCAAAAAGCATGATCATTAACGATACCATTGCCGGTTTATAATTATTGAGTTCCTTTAATTCAAACCCTGGTTGCCTGGTTTTAAAGTAGTCTTCTACCTCTTTAAATTCTGCTTTTGTCAATAAACTATCAAGTGTATTGTTTTTCATCATTAAAAATGGCGCCATCCTCTTTTGTATGGTACTGTCCATTACAATTTCCCCTACTACCGCATCGGCCGATTTCAATTTCTCTTGCAAAACTTTCATGGTATCCGCAAATTTTGCAGGTATCAGGTGATGTGTTCCAAATAAATAAGACGTTTTTTTTAATCCGTTACCAGAAATTTCCCACAACAGTGAGTTCGAACCCTTTGTGGTTTGCGCACAGAGCACAGTGCTGAACCCCAGAAAAATGATCAGTAATACTTTTATATTTTTCATTCTATTTTTTGTTAGGTAGTTGTTTTATTTTATCGGCATTATTTTGGAAAACTACATTAATTTACACCGCAAAACAAAAAATACTAATTTGACATCCTCTTTTATTTATCCTGTTATCTTTAAAGCAAGGTATTAAAGATTGTAGCAATTTAAGAACCTGAATGTAACCTGCTTTCTCGTATTTTTTCGTTTTTTTGTATAAATCGTTAGCTATATGACAACAGATATTCAATCCATTTTAAACAAATTGGGCATTAATGCCAGTAATGCCGCCTATAGTACTGGCAGCAATTGGGGTGGTGAACTTAATGTAAACACATTAGAAAGTTTTTCTCCGGTTGATGGCAAGCTGATTGCTTCGGCTAAGATTGCAACTGCTGATGATTATGATGCTGTTGTACTTAAAGCACAGGAAGCATTTACAGCCTGGCGTTCGGTTCCGGCTCCAAAAAGAGGGGAAATTGTGCGGCAGTTTGGTGATGCATTGCGCGAAAATAAAGATGCCTTAGGTACTTTGGTTTCTTACGAAATGGGGAAAAGTTTGCAGGAAGGCTTTGGTGAAGTACAGGAAATGATTGATATCTGCGATTTTGCTGTGGGTTTATCCAGACAGCTTTATGGCTTAACCATGCACAGCGAACGCCCAAGCCACCGCATGTACGAGCAATGGCATCCACTGGGCATTGTGGGAATCATTTCTGCCTTTAATTTTCCTGTAGCCGTTTGGAGCTGGAATACTGCCCTGGCCTTGGTTTGTGGTAATGTTTGCATCTGGAAACCATCTGAAAAAACACCTTTAACCGCCATTGCCTGTCAACATATTATTGCAAAGGTTTTTAAAGATAACGACATAGCCGAAGGGGTTTGTAATCTCATTTTAGGCGATAGGGAAGTTGGCGAACGCATGACAAATGATGGCCGCATCCCTTTAATTTCTGCCACCGGATCAACGCGCATGGGCAAAGCAGTTGGCGCCGCCGTTGGTGCACGGTTAGGAAAAAGCTTGCTGGAGCTTGGCGGTAATAATGCCATCATCATTTCAGAACATGCCGATTTAGACATGAGTTTAATTGGTGCTGTTTTTGGTGCTGTTGGTACCGCAGGCCAGCGTTGCACTTCTACCAGAAGACTAATTATCCACGAAAGCGTATATGATGCTTTTACCGCAAAACTGGTTAAAGCTTACGGACAATTGCGCATTGGCGATCCTTTAGATCAAAATAACCATGTGGGTCCATTGATTGATACTGATGCCGTTGCGGCCTACCTCGATTCGATAGCAAAATGTAAGGCTGAAGGCGGTAATTTTGTGGTAGAAGGCGGCGTTTTATCGGGCGATGCCTATACCAGCGGGTGTTATGTAAAACCGTGTATTGCGGAAGTTCAGAATGATTTCAAAATTGTTCAGCACGAAACATTTGCGCCGATTTTATACCTGATTAAGTACAAAACATTAGATGAGGCCATTGCTTTACAAAATGGCGTACCACAGGGATTATCATCGGCCATCATGACCTTGAATTTAAGGGAGGCTGAGCAGTTCTTATCGGCTAAAGGATCTGATTGTGGTATCGCCAATGTAAATATTGGTACTTCTGGCGCAGAAATTGGCGGTGCTTTTGGCGGCGAAAAAGAAACAGGTGGTGGCCGGGAAAGTGGATCTGATGCCTGGAGAGCTTATATGCGCAGGCAAACCAATACCATCAATTATTCGAATACTTTGCCATTGGCACAGGGTATAAAATTTGATTTGTAAACAATCGTTATTTGCGAGGAGGTACGACTGCCCTTCCGGACTTTTGGGAGAAGCAATGTTTTTGATTATGAGCGATCGTTTTAAGATTGCTTCCCCGAAAGGTCGGGACAAGCTGCCGGCTGAAAAGGCCTTCTCAGCAATGACGACAACTACATAAAAAAGGCACTAAATTTAAAATTTAGTGCCTTTAGGATAAAATATATGATGGAGGATTAGAATAGTTTTTCTAATAAATCTACTTGTAAATCATCGTAGCGTGATTTATTGTTGTTGGCTAAAACTGATTTATCGGTCACTTTAATTGTGCTTTCCTGAGCGGTAAAATTACCCATTTTAATTTCAGAACCTGATCCGATTAATGCCGAGGGTGTTTCTGAAGAACCGGTTAACTTTAATGATGCAGTATCTTTAAGCTCCGTTGACAGGTTAACAGCATTGGCTGTTATATCTGCAGATGCTTTATCGTTTAAAACAACATTTAAGTTTAACAGATTAAAATTGCCTGCAGTACTTACTGTTGCGGTGTTCGATGCTTCAATAGCAGTTAAATTATTGACGTGGGCAATTACAGTTAAGGTATTTTTATCGAAAGAACTGATTCTAAGTTCTTCTCCTTGTTGCTGCACCAGGGCATTTTTGGTATAATACTGATCGTAAACTTCAACGCTTTCCTTAACATCCTGAACCAGGATCAATTTAACATTTCCGGTTACTACAATTTTTGCAACATTTTTAACCTGTGTAATCGCGGTATAATGTGCATTATTTTCTGTAGCGTTTGCTACTCCTGTTGCGCTACTTAAAGTAACCATTACCAATGCAGCTGCGAATAAATTTTTAATAGAAGTTCTCATGACTTTAATATTTTATATTGTGTAATATTTTGTTTTAAATCCCTAGTTATTAGGTGGTTTTGTAATTAAGACTGCGAACGACCAAAAACGTTTCAGCCCGTTCTTCGCTATTATACCATGAGCTTGTATTTATAGACGAACGCCAAATTAACCTATACGAAAAGGGGTTGATTTTTTAAATTCAAAAAAAAATGGCCAGTCTGTTTAGCGACCAGCCATTTATTGGATACTAGGTTTAGATAGTTTAAAGCTTTTTAATCAGCAGATAACTTTTTGCCTCAAACCATAAATTGGCATCATGATCATTTTCATAATACGTACCCTGCAACGAAGTCACCACAATGGTATAGTTATACCCATTAATGTTTTTAGAAACACTCATCAGCTTCGCCGGATACAAGTATTCCTGTTTCTTACCAGAGGCTTTTAAAGCCCCGTTTTCATATGCTTTTCTAGCCTGACCGAACACTTCTTTTAAATCGATGTATAGTGCCTCTTGATTATTAACCAATAGCGAAATTTTTGAATTGATTTTATTTGTGGTTAAATCTGTACCGTAAAGCCGTGTTACTTTTTTCTCTGGGTATCCGTTTAATTCAATCAGATAATCATAGCCCTTAACGCTTAAAACCTGGTTTTCATTATTTTGAAGGGTAATGCTCACACCTGGGTCATATTCCAAAACACCTTTAACCTTAAAAATTGCTAATGCTGTATCTACCTTGTTCATCCGCATGCTATAGCGATAGTTATTGGTACCATCTATCCTTTCCTCTATTTTACTGAGGTCTTTTTTAGTAAAAGGCTGCAGCGTTTTTAGTCCATGTGTATACACAAGATACCTGATTACCGCCGGCTTTTCTCTAATATCGTCTTTTTTCTTGCTGTTCATTATCCGCTTTAAACGGCTTAGCTGCGAATATTTAGATACAGAAAAAGCACTTTGCGGACCATATGTAGCCAACAGCGAAATGATACACAAACTTATTGGGATTACCTTAATGTTCTGTTTTTTACTAAAAAGAAAATAAATGGTTATACCCGCCAGCCATAGTGCAAGTGCCGTTAAAACGTAGCGGCTTTCTGTTATACCATAATGACCAACCCTTTTCCAAACGGCAAGTAATAAAAGTACTACCAGTGGAATCATCATGACATAAAAGAACCTGGAAAATAATTTAATCCAACTATTGCCGTCCGTTTCTTTAACCGGATAAACCAGTAGCAACGATAAAATTCCAAAAACAGCATAGCCTAAAATCAAGCTTGATACCAAACCCTTTGGCAGCTCCCATAACGCAGCAATTTTGATCTCATATACCAGCAAAATCGCTAAATATATTGTTACCAGCGGAATAAGCACAAATTGAGCAAATATTTTTAAGCCTTTCGGATAACTATGATCTTCTTCCAGTAATTTATAATCAGTTGGGATTCCTGCTAAAAAGAAAGTAGTATTAAACCCGGCACTAATAATGGCAAATAAAGTCATGTATGTTTGCCATTTTATGTCGGCATTAAACAATCCATCAATGGCAACCAACGCAATTGCCAATCCTGCAAATAGTACAGCTGAGTAAAGTGCTGAGGTAAGAAACCGAAGGAAAAGCGCTTTATTAAACTGCCAGAAGCCATTTACTTTTTCTTGACCGATAAACGGTGCAAATGCTACCAGCAAATGAAATGCAAAAGCAAATAAGAAAATGCGGTAAAGATCTGCTGAATAGTTTGAAGGATCGAGACTGAAGTAAAGCAATACACCGGTCAATAAGCCGCCTAAACGTAGCAGCCACTTTTTCTTTAATGAGTATTGATTGCGTTCTGAAATTAAATCCAGTGCTAATACGAGTGTAAGCGCCAGATTTAAAATAGCAACGGCCTTTATTAAATGATCTTTTAAATTCTCATTCTGTTCTGAATAGTTTCGATAATCAGAAATATGTATATAATAACACCAGCACAATGTAGCTGCAACCGCAAAAATAATTTGTAAGGGAAAACGCTTAATTACATTTACGAATCCCAGGTATAGCTGTTGAAGAGAGGGTAATTTCATCTGATTTTTTTTACTAAAGATATCATGTTTTGTGTTTAATGGCTAAGCATCAGTTTGAAATTGTTAAAAAAGGTTAAAACATTACACACAACTAACATATTAGTTTTATATTCGTCAGATCAAACCAAATCTATCTATGAAACGTTTATTCCTCTCGTTGTGCCTTTTCGTTTTTATCACGACTTATGCAAAAGCACAGAACCTTCATACTATTAAAGGCCGAACGATTGATACTGCATCCACAACGCTTTTGTCAGGAACATCTGTTGCCGTTTTAAATGCAAAAGATTCTACGCTGGTAAAATTTACGCGGGCAGCAGAAAATGGCTCATTCGAACTTAGCGGCATTAAAAACGGGAAGTTTATTTTACTGGTTTCTTATCCGAAATATGCAGATTTTGTAGATCATTTTACGCTCGATTCTACCACCCAGGTTAAAGATTATGGAAAGATTAATCTTACCGGGATGGCTAAAATTCTTGCCGATGTAATTATTAAAGGGAACAGAACCGCTATTAAAATTAAGGGCGATACCACCGAGTTTGACCCCAAGGCCTTTAATATCGAACCCAACTCTAAAGTTGAAGATCTACTTAAACAGTTCCCGGGCTTTCAGATAGATAAGGACGGGAAAATTACGGCTCAAGGTAAAACTGTTCCGAAGGTATTGGTAGATGGGGAAGAGTTTTTTGGCGACGATCCAACACTGGTAACTAAAAATCTTCGGGCAGATATGGTAGAATCTGTTCAGCTTTACGATAAAGCCAGTGATCAGGCCAGTTTTACAGGCATTGATGATGGCGAGAAAACCAAAACACTTAACATCAAACTTAAAGAAGATAAAAAGAATGGTTATTTCGGTAAACTACAAGGCAGTTATGGTACCAAAGATTTTTATCAGGGACAGGCCATGTTTAATAAATTTTGGGGCAAAAAGAAATTTTCGGCCTATGGCATTTTAGGCAATAATGGTACGGTAGGTTTAGGCTGGGACGACCGGGATAAATATGGAGCCTCTGGCGGGATGACCATGACTGATGATGGTGGAATGTACTTTAGCAGCGGAGGTGATGATTTTGATAGTTATGACGGACAGTATAATGGCCAGGGTTTACCGGTAGCCCGAACGGGAGGCTTGCATTTCGACAACAAATGGAATAAGGATAAAGAATCGTTAAATACGAATTATAAGATTGGGTCAATCAGGGTTCAGGGTGATCGAAACTCAATCAGTCAGAATAATTTAGCATCTGGTGTGCAAAACAATACCTCAGATGAAGTTTTCGATAATGACATGTTCAGACAAAAGCTGGACGCCATGTATGAGCTAAAAATCGATACGACTTTAACCATGAAAGTTAATGTTGACGGGGCATTGAAAAAAAGCAATACCTCAAACATTTTTAAAACTTTAACTACTGGTGAAAATGACAAATTTCTAAATTCATCAAACAGGACACTAACCAATGAGGTAGACGATCAGAGCTTTAACATGAACGTTTTGTTCACCAAAAAATTAAAGAAAAAAGGACGTACCTTATCATTAAATTTAAATCAATCGATCAACAAAAGTAATAGTGAAGGTTATTTAAATTCCCTAAACACACGGGCAACCCAAACAGGAAATATAGACAGTCTTACCAATCAGTTAAAAACCAACGATATTACCAATAGTGCCTTTAAGTTAAATGCAGTATATACTGAACCACTTTCAAAAACTTTAACCGTAATTATCAACTATGGCCTGACTTTAATGAATGGAAAATCGGATCGGCTATCCTTTAATCAATCTGGCAGTGGCCGGTATGATATTTTAGATACCCTTTACAGTAACAACTTTGAACTGAACCAGACTATTAATCAGGCTGGTGCCATCTTCAACTATAAAAAAGGCAAAACCGTTATCAATTTTGGGTCGAAGTTTAGTGGTGTAAATTTTAAGCAGGATGATATTTACCACAATAAATCCTATGTAAGAAACTTTATTAATTATATGCCGCAGGCAACTTATCAATATCGTTTTTCACAGCAAAAATCACTACGGATTAGTTATAACGGGAATACCAACCAGCCTACACTTGATCAACTTCAGCCAGTTAGGGTAAATAATGACCCTTTTAATGTTGTGGAAGGAAATCAAGACTTAAGGCCGTCATTCAGAAGCAATGTTAATGCGAGTTATAACTCTTACAAAGTTTTAACCAACCAATCGATTTGGTTAAATGGTTCTTATAGCTTTACAACCAATCCCATTATCAGCGATGTAACCACTGATGGTGTTGGTAAAAGTACCTACCGTTACATTAACTACAATGATAAAATGCAGACAAACTTTTATTTGTATGCACAGATAAGCCGGAAAATAAACGCGCTTGGCGAAATAAACGTCGGTTTAAATGTTAACGCAAATGGAAATTCCTCTTATAACTTTATTACCACTGATTTAGGAAGAACCTTAAATAACACTAAAAACTACAGCTACGGCGGGGGTGTCAACATCTCAAAATACAAAGATAAAAGTTATAGTTTTTACACCAATTTTGGCCCCTCGTATAATATGGCAAGAGCAAGTATTGGCAAGAATAGTGATGGTTGGGGTTGGCGGGGCTACGCTTCGGGCAATGTGCAATTACCAGGAAAGTTTGAAATATCAACAGATGCGGAATACCAGTACAATGGAAAAACACAAGTGTTAACCGAAAGCTTTGAGCGTCTTATCTGGAATGCATCAGTAAGCAAAAAATTCTTCAAATCAGAAAACTTGAGATTCTCGGCAACTGTAAATGATATTCTTAACCAGAATATAGGTTTTAATCGTTATGCATCTAATACCTCGATTAGCCAAAGCAGTTATACGACCATCAGGAGATATTTAATGTTCTCTGTATCGTGGGATTTTAACAAAATGGGTGGCGGTCTTAAAACACAAAAATAACAAACATGAAAACTACACTAAAATATATCATCTTATTTGCTGTTATTTTCATCAGCAAGAGTTTAATGGCTCAAAATATACACTTCGTTCAAAATGGTGTAATCGAATTTGAGAAAAGGTCTAACATGTATGCTTTAATTAAAAAGAAAATTAATAAAGACAATGAAAGCTATATGGTACCTGCTTTAGATCAGTACAAAAAGAACAACCCTCAATTTAAGGTAGCTAAAAGCACGCTAAGCTTTAATAAGGATAAAAGCTTATATAAATGGCCTACGGTAGAGGAAACGGCAAATCCAAACTGGGCTGCAAGGGATGCGCTTGTTGATTTAAAAAACACCATCGCTACAGATTATAATACCCGTACCAGTATTTCTCAAAAGGCGGTTTATGAAGACACCTATCTGGTTAAAGACAGTTTACGTAAGATTAATTGGAAAATTACCGATGAAACAAGAGAAATTGCAGGTTACGAATGCCGTAGAGCCAACGCCATCATTATGGATTCTATTTATGTAGTGGCTTATTATTCAAACCAGATTGCAGTTTCTGGTGGCCCTGAATCTTTTACAGGATTACCAGGGATGATTTTGGGTTTGGCATTGCCTCACCAGAACATAACATGGTTTGCTACTAAAGTAACAGAAGTTGCCGTGCCTGAAAAAGACTTAAGCCCGCCAACAAAAGGGAAACCAACTGATAATAAGGGTTTAACCGATAAAATAACTTCAGCATTAAAAAATTATGGTCCTGAAGCGCTGGCGGAGTTAAAGGCATTTTCACTTTAAGCGATTGATTTAGTTTTTATAATTATACCTATTTTAGCTCATCATTAGTATAGCTATGTATAGTGCACTTTATAACCACATCAATAGATTTATAGATTTGAGTAACGATGAGCAGGACATTCTTGCCTCGTTTCTCAAATCTTTTTCCGTTAAAAAGAAGGCTTTTTTATTAGAGGAAGGACAAACCTGCAGGGCAAATTATTTTGTGGTAAAAGGCTGCTTAAGGCTTTATTTCATTGATATCAAGGGTGCGGAGCAAACCACCCAATTTGCGATAGAAAACTGGTGGATTACCGATTTAACCAGCTTTCTGTTTCAGGAGCAATCTGAATTTTATATCCAGGCAGCAGAAAGCACTGAAGTGATTGCCATTGAAAATCACCACTATGATGAAATGTTCCACAAATTACCCAAGCTGGAGCGTTATTTTAGATTGATCCTGCAAAAAAACCATCAGGCATCGCAAAGAAGGATAAAATTCCTCTACAGCCAAACCGCTGAAGAAAGATACCGCCATTTTAATCGTTTATTTCCAGAATTTGTACAACGTGTGCCACAGTATATGCTGGCTTCTTATCTCGGCTTTACCCCAGAATTTTTAAGCAAAATCAGAGCGAAGAAATAATCGCTTATTGACCGCAAAGTTCGCATAGAAAGAAACGCGAAGTATGCAGCGTTGGGCTTATTGATTTTCGTCATCTCGACTGGAGCTAAGTCCCGAACTTTCGAGAGAGAAATCGGTAAGTTCTGTTATTAAATAAATTACTTATAGATTTCTCCACTACGGTCGAAATGACGAATCGCCTTAATTTATCGAATAACATTAAATGGCGAACTACCAGCACTTTTAATGATGTTGGTTCGGATTTATAATCCGGATCCTTGTGCTTCGGATTTATAATCCGATTTAAGCTTTAACATTGGCTTTTTATTAAGGATTAAAAATCCTTAGTTCTGTAGACGGGATTGCAAATCCCGACTAACTTATGGTTAGAAAATTCATTTCTTAAACTACATTAAGTTTTTTGATCGTGAAGATGCAGATCTTTACATCGTAATCAAAAAACAAATAAAATGGAAAGTAGAATTGATATCCCAAAAGTAGAACCTGCAGCTTACCAGGCCATGTACGGTTTAGAGAAATATTTATCAACCAGCAAACTAGATCCAATTCTTTTAGAACTGATTAAAATGCGTGCATCGCAGATTAACGGCTGTGCATTTTGTTTAAATATGCACTCCACTGATGCCCGTAAAATAGGAGAAACCGAACAACGTTTGTACCTATTAAATGCCTGGAGAGAAACCACCTTATTTACACCACAAGAAGAAGCTGTTTTAGTCTTAACGGAAGAAGTAACCTTAATTAGTCACCATGTTTCTGATGCAACTTATCAAAAAGCGGCAGGCTTTTTTAATGAGCAGGAATTAGCGCAGATTATTATGGCAATCGTAACCATTAATGCCTGGAACAGGCTGGCCATTACCGCTAAAGTAATGGTTGGATAAAAGATTATTATTTCAACTGACCACAAAGACACCATAACACCTGGTTAATATTCAAAAAACTTAGTGCTTGGTGTCTTGGTGGTTTAAAATCGATGGTAGGGCGTTCGTTTATAGGACCCTTAACAACAATCCCTTTAAATATTCTCCTTCGGGAAAGGAAATCCGAACCGGATGATCTTCTGGCTGGCAGAATTGTTTAATAATCTGAACTTCTTTGCCTGCATCAAGCGCAGCCCAGGCAATAATCTGTTTAAAGGTTTCAATATCAACCGCTCCCGAGCAAGAGAAAGTAGCCAATAAGCCCCCTTTTTCAAGCAACAACATGCCTAAACGGTTTAAATCTTTATAAGCTCTTGCAGCGCGGTCTAATGCCGAACGCGAGGGTGCATATTTAGGCGGATCGAGCACGATCACATCAAATAATTCTCCTGATTCTTTAAAAGCCCTGAGTTGCTTATTTACATCTGATTGAATGGCGGTTACTTTACTTACGTCGAATTTATTCAATTCTACATTTTGTTTTAGCGTTTCAACAGCCAAACCCGAACTATCAACACTGGTAACGCTTGCAGCACCATTCGCCAGGCTATTCAGGCTAAAACCACCACTGTAACTAAAACAGTCTAAAACTTTTTTACCTTTTGTATAACTGGCCAGAATATGTCTGTTATCGCGCTGATCGCAGTAGAATCCCGATTTTTGTCCTTCGGCAATATTGATGTTATAGGTAATTCCATTCTCTTTTACGGCTAAAAATTCTGGTGGATTTTCGCCCCAAATTAATCCGTTATCAATAGGTAAACCTTCATGGGTACGTGCGGTTGCATCACTTTTATCGAAGATCCCTTTCGGTTTTAGTTCTGCTTTTAAAATTTCTACAATCTCCGTTTTAACTTTTTCGATTCCTGAACTTAAAATTTGAAGAGAAAGAAAATCAGCATATTGATCAACAATTAATCCCGGCAGGAAGTCAGCCTCGCTAAAAACCAGCCGGCAGGTATTGGTCTGCTCGCTTAAAATAAACTGACGCGAAGCGATAGCCTGTTTTAAGCGGTTCTGGTACCAGCTGTTATCAATGGTTTGCGTTTCATCCCATTCTAAAAGACGAACGGCAACACGCGAATTACTATTGTAGTAACCATAGGCCAGAAACTCATGATCGAAAGCAAAAACTTTTACAACATCTCCATCTTCAGGTTTTCCCTTAACTTTTTCCAATGCACCGGAAAATACCCATGGATGTCTTTGTAATGCCGCTTTTTCTTTGCCTTTTTTTAATGTGATTTCTACCATGCTGCAAAGGTAATAATTTGTAGGGAGTTTGGCGTAGCGCGTTTGGGGCCAAGCGATGGATGTATAAGTTTGGAGTTGAGAGTTGGACGTTTAGCGTGCCGTGCATCAGCCGCATAACGCTAAACGCCTTGCAAAAATCGCCAGCCGCCTGGCGCTCACCGCTTCTTCACCAGTTCGGTATCTAAAACCTTGGTTTCAAATTCTGTTATGGGTCTTTTGGCTTCGATCATCGAGATTAACAGCTCAGTGGCCACCTGCCCCATTTCGAATGCGGGTTGCTTAACTGAGGTTAAGGATGGCGAAAATAACTCAACCAGATTGGAATTGGTAAAACCTGCAATTGCAATTTTATCTGCCACCTCAGGATTGGTTTTCTTCAGCGCCATAATACAGCCTGTGGTTAACCGATCGCTCGAAATAAAAATCCCGTCTGGTTGTAAGGGCAAAAGTTCTTTAACCGCCTGCTCCAGTTCTGCGCTGTGCATGCCGCCATGCTGGCAATATTTAACCAGTTCGGGTCTAAATTCGATATGATATTTAGCCAAAGCGGCTTTATAACCTTCTAACCTTTCTTTCGTTATCGAAAGGTTTTCGGAATTTGTTAAGTGGGCAATGGTTCTTTTTCCGGATAAAATAAGATGTTCTGTGGCATCAAAAGAACCTTTAAAGTTATTAGCAATGACCTTATGGGTTTCAAAATCTTTGGGCACGCGATCAAAAAATACAATGGGTAAACCCTTTGCATATAAATCTCTTAAATAATCGATATCCTGCGTTTCTGAAGAAAGTGCAATTAATAAACCGTCGATAGAACGCGATGCCAGGTGTTCTACGTTTAATTTTTCCTGCTTGTACGATTCGTGACTTTGAGAAATAATAACATGATAATCTCTGTCATAAGCAATTGATTCAATGCCATTTATCACCTGAGAAAAAAAGTTATTGGCAATTTCACTTACAATAATGCCGATAGAGTAACTGCGACGTTCCTTTAAACTTCTGGCAATTGGATTGGCACGGTAATTTACCTTTTCGGCATAAGCCAAAACAAGCTTTTTTGTTTCCTCACTAATTTCGTAACGGTCTCTTAAAGCCCTGGAAACTGTAGAGGTAGACAGTCCTAATGCTTTAGCAATATCTTTTATGGTAGATGTTTCAAATCTCATGTTTCGTATTGCGTACAAGTTACAAAAAATATCTCTTTAAGGGGATTCAATCACCAATATTAATAAACGTCAAAGTAACGTTTTTGGGAACGTTTGCACACTTTTTTAGTTAAATCTGGTTTCAATTGCTTTTTAGTTTGTAAAATTGTTACACCAACGTAACCAAATATAAACTAACTATAACATCCCGAAATAGAATTATATTCTATATGCAAGCGATTGCAGCATCGTAAAAAACCAAATCGTATCAACTAAATTAATCATTATGAGCAGAGTTTTACTCTTATTTACATTTCTCTCTTTTATTGGATTATCAGTGGCTCAAGCACAAAACAGGCAGCTTACTGGAACCGTGAAAGATAAAAAAGACGGACAGGTCCTGGTTGGCGTGAGTGTTTCTCTTTCCGGCACTAAAAATGGAACCAGTACCGATGCTAATGGAGTTTTCAAGATCAGCATTCCTACAAATGGTTCGGTTTTAACTTTTACCTATATCGGTTATAAAACCAAAAATGTTACGGTAACAAACGAAACGAAACTTTCAGTTACCCTGGATGAAGATGCTAACAATCTTGAAGAGGTGACCGTAAATGTTGGCTACGGCATTGTACGCAAAAAAGATTTAACTGGTGCAGTGGGTTCAGTAAGTGCTGATGTAATTGCTGCAGCGCCGGTTTCTTCTGCATTGGAGGCCATTCAAGGTCGTGTAGCCGGGATTAACATTTCATCATCAGAAGGTTCGCCAGATGCACAGATTAATGTGCGCGTTAGGGGAGGTGGTTCCATTACCGGAGATAACTCGCCATTGTATATTGTTGATGGTTTTCCGGTAGCCTCTATTTCCGATATTGCGCCACAGGATATCGAATCCATAGATCTCTTAAAAGATGCATCATCAACAGCCATTTACGGGGCAAGGGGCGCTAACGGTGTAATATTGGTTACCACAAAAAACAGTAAAGATGGCAAAACGAATATCAGTTATAACGTTTTTGGTGGCACCAGAAAAATAGCGAAGAAACTGGGCGTGTTGTCAGCTTCTGATTATGTGCACTGGCAATATGAGCGTGCGCTTTTAGATGGCTCACTAACAGATTACACTCAATATTTTGGAAATTATCAGGATATAGATCTGTACAATAATGTGGCAGAAAACAACTGGCAGGACCTTGTTTTTGGCCGGACCGGAACAACCTTTAACCAGAATTTAAGCATTACCGGCGGAAGCGACAAAACCAAATACAGCCTGAGCCACAGTTTGGTAAACGACAAGGCCATCATGCAGATGTCTGATTTTAAAAGACAGAACATCAACTTTAAGTTAACGCATAAACTATACAATGCGCTGGCTTTAGATTTTGGTTTCCGCTATTCCGATACCAAAACCAACGGCGGTGGTGCGAACGAACAGAATGAAAAATCATCAGCCGATTCGCGTTTAAAATATGCTATCCTTTACCCATCCTTTCCGGTTCCAGGTCTGACAGCATCAACAGATACTAATGATGAATTTAACTTATATAACCCATTGGTGGCCATTTCGGATAACGATCAGTACGTGCACCGTAAAGCCTATAACATCAACGGAGCAGCAACTTACGAAATCATCGATAACTTAAAACTACGTTCAGAAGTGGGTTACGATGGGCTTAGAAATGATCAGGACCGCTTTTATGGCATTACAACTTACTATGTAAAAAACCTTGCCGATTATCCTAACCTGCCTACACTCAGTTCGATGAACACCACCAGGAATAGTTTTAGGAACACGAATACGCTTAATTATAGCTTCAGTAAAATCCTAGATAAAAACCACAACCTAAATGTTTTATTGGGACAGGAATTTATCAAAACTGAACAGAATATTTTGACTAATGAGGTTCATGGTTTTCCAAAAACATTCACATTCGATCAAACCAGGGTATTAACCACACAAGGTAAGGCTTCTATAATAGACAACAATTTCTCGCCGGATGATAAATTATTTTCGTTTTTCGGCAGGGCAAATTACGATTATAAAGGCAAATACCTGTTAAGTGCTACATTCAGGGCAGATGGTTCTTCTAAATTTTCAAGCGAAAACCACTGGGGTTATTTCCCTTCAGTTTCAGCAGGCTGGAGAATCTCTCAGGAAGATTTTATGAATAGTACAAAATCCTGGTTAACAGATTTAAAACTAAGGGGAAGTTATGGTGCTGCAGGTAACAATAATATCCCTCCAGGGCAGATTACACAATCGTTTCAGAATTCTACCACCACCTGGATAAATGGCTTCAATAACTATTGGGCGGCATCTAAAATCATGGCAAACCCTGATTTAAAATGGGAAACAACGGTGACCAGAAACATCGGACTCGATTTTGCTTTATTTAATTCGAAAGTGACTGGTACAATTGATGCCTACTTAAATAAAACCAAAGACCTCCTGATCTTATTCCCGGTTGGGGGCACTGGTTATGATTCGCAGTACCGTAATCTGGGTCAAACGCAAAACAAAGGTTTAGAATTCTCTGTAAACTGGAACGCGATAAAAGAAAAGAATTTCGATCTATCGGTAAATGCAAACATCAGCTTTAACCGCAACAAGGTAATCTCATTGGGTTCGGTTAAAAACATTAACGGTACTTCGGGATGGGCATCAACAGAAATTGGTGTAGATTATCTGGTAGAAGAAGGTGCATCTATTGGTCGTATTTACGGATATAAGAGTGCTGGCAGATATGAAGTATCTGATTTTACTGGCTACAACGCCACAACCGGCAAATGGACATTAAAGCCAGGTATTGTTGATGCGACTTCATTTGTAGGCACAGTACGTCCGGGTACCATGAAAATAGAAGATATTTCTGGCGATGGAAAGATTGATTTATCCGACCGCTCGATTATCGGTAATACCAACCCATTAAATACCGGTGGTTTCTCGCTTAATTCGAGAATTTACGATTTTGATCTTGGTGCGTATTTTAACTGGAGCTATGGAAATGATGTTTACAATGCAAATAAGATCGAGTATACCTCTACCAGTAAATATGCTTCCAGAAATCTAATTTCGGCCATGGAAAGCGGACAGCGCTGGACAAACTTAAGAGCAGACGGAACAATCAGTAACGACCCTGCCGAATTAACAGCCATGAATGCAAACACCACTTTATGGTCGCCATATACCAAAACTTTCGTATTAAGTGATTGGGCTGTAGAAGATGGTTCGTTTTTGAGGTTATCTACCCTAACACTTGGATATACCCTGCCTGCACAAATATCAAATAAACTGAAAATGAAAAAATTAAGGTTTTATGCTTCTGCTTATAACCTATGGTTATGGACCAATTACAGTGGTTTCGATCCAGAGGTTTCGACCAGACGGAATACACCGCTTACGCCTGGTGTTGACTATTCTGCATACCCAAGAAGTAAATCTTTCGTGTTCGGGCTAAACGTTAATTTTTAGAGACCATTTAATTTTAAGACAATGAAAAGAATTATATATGCGCTATTCATCATTACAGGAATAACATTTGTAAGTAGCTGTAAAAAAACATTAGATGCGCCATCAAAATCCTCGTTGGATGAGTCTGTTATTTTTTCTACCCCTAGCTTAGCCGAGGGTTCGGTAGCGGGCGTACTACAATCATTTGGGGAAACCAATTCGTACAGGGGCCGTTTTTTGGTGTTTTACGGACTTAACAATGATACCGAAGTATACAACACCTTAAAATCGGTTGATGATGACAAGGCAAAACTGTCTAACTACAACTGTAATGTGAACAATGGCCAAATGAACACTACAGATAATGCATGGGCTAAATTTTACGAAGGCATTGAAAGGGCCAACCTGGCGATCAGGGGAATCAGAACCTATGGTAATATAGAAAGCAACCCGGCAATGGCGCAGATCCTAGGCGAAATTTTAACCTTAAGGGCTGTTTTATATAACGACCTGATAAAAGGCTGGGGTGATGTGCCGGCACGTTTTGAGCCCATTACTACTGCGACATCTTATTTGCCAAGAAGCGACAGGGATGTAATTTATAAACAACTGTTAGCCGACTTAAATGAAGCAGCAGGTTACCTGCCATGGCCTGGCGATAATAGCACAACCGCCAAAGTAGAGCGCGTAAACAAAGCTTTCGCAAAAGGCTTAAGGGCGCGTTTGGCATTAGCCGCAGGTGGTTATGCACAGCGCCTGGATGGAACTGTAAAATTAAGTTCCGATCCGGAATTATCACACGATAAAATGTATGCCATTGCCAAAAAAGAATGTCTGGAAATTATTGCAAGCGGTAAATTAAGATTGCTGGGCTTTGAAGAAGTTTTTAGAAAACTAAATGAGGAAACCGGTGCCGCAGGTTTAGAATCGATGTGGGAAATTCCGTTTAGCGATGGCCGTGGCCGTGTAATTTTTGATCTTGGTGTACGTCACATCAAAACAGACCAGTACACGGGTCAGAACAAGGGTGGAACAGATGGACCAAACCCGATTATGTTGTATGAATATGAAAATGAGGATGTACGCAGAGATGTAACAGTTGTACCTTACGAATGGGATGGCGGCGATGGCACTAAAGGTGCAGCGCAGGTACCATCGGCTTTAGGCCGTTTATACTTTGGCAAATACCGTTACGAGTGGATGAAAAGAAGGGTAACCGCTACTAACGATGATGGATTAAACTGGATGTATATGCGTTATGCTGATGTAGTTTTAATGGCTGCAGAGGCGGTTAACGATATCGACGGTCCAGCTGCTGCAGCCCCATATTTAAAAATGATCCGCGATAGGGCCTACCCTACAGCCCCTGCCAAGGTTACGACTTTTATGGCTACAGCTACAGCATCCAAAGCTGCATTTTTCGACGCTGTTGTAAACGAAAGAGCATTGGAATTTACAGGGGAAATGCTTAGGAAAGGTGACCTAATCCGCTGGAATTTACTGGGCACAAAACTGGCTGAAGCCAAAACTAAATTACAGCAACTGGAAAACAGGCAGGGTAAGTATGCGGCTTTACCGGCTAAAATTTATTACAGAACCGCAGCCAATGGCGAAACTGTAGAAATTTATGGATTAAAATTCGGTGATACCGATGCACAGGGCCTTGCTCTAGGATATACCTCCAATAAAGCCTGGACAATGGTTACCGCTGGAGAAGCTGTTTCTTACTGGAATGCCCTTTACACCAAAGACCCCAACCTGCAGCAATATTGGCCAATATGGCAGGTATTTTTAGATTCATCTAACGGAATGTTAAATAATAAGCCCTTAAACTTGTAAACCCGAGGTTATGAAAAAGATTAATAAATATGCATACACCTTCTTACTGATGGCAACAGTTTGTTTATCGGCATGTAAAGAAAATAACTTAGAAGAAATTACTAAGTTAGAGGTCGACAGGGTTTTTTCGAGCCCGGGTTTAACGGCAACCATAGTAAATAAAACCGGAGTTAAATTAACCTGGAACGCTGTACCTAATGCCACCTCTTATACCATCGAAGTATATGATAATGCGGATTTTACCGGCACCCCGGTAAAATCGATTACCAGCATTACTGCGGCACAATTACCCTATACCGTAACCGGATTAATGGGTAATACACAATATGCCATTAGGGTAAAAGGAGTTGCACAGGGTGTTGCAGACTCCAAATGGGTTAGCATTTCTGTGAAAACAGAACCCGAGCAGATTTTTCAGGATATATTACCTGCTAAACTAACTTCAAGAACCGTTACTTTAAACTGGCCGGCTGGCGAGAATGCCACCACGATAACCATTAATCCAGGCAATATTACACGGCCTGTTACAGCAGCAGAAGTTCTTGCTGGCGGGTTAACATTAACAGGCCTAAGCCCAAAAGTAACCTATACTGTAACTTTACTTTTAGGCACATCAATTAGAGGAACAAAAACCTTTACTACTCCGGCTGAATTGCCTACCGGAGCGGATGTTGTAGTTTTAGCGGCAACAGATGATCTGGCAGCAATGATCCAGGCGGCTACAAAAAGCACAAGGTTTGTAATTCTGGAAGGAACAAAATATAACGCTGATGTTGCTTTTACATTACCAGCTGGAATAGACATTAGTATAATTGGTGAAGTTGCAGCGGTGAAACCAGTTATTTCGTTTACACAGGTTATTTTACCTAGCACTGGAGGTAAGCTACATTTCGAAAATGTGGACTTAACAGCTTATGCAAAAGGCGATGAAACATTGGCACCATCAACCAGACGCCAATATATCATTAATCAAAGTCTCGCTTCTACTATGGATGAAGTTTCTTTCGAAAATTGTAACATTCGTCATTTTGTTAACTCACCACTTCGTATTCAAGGTACCAATGCAATTACAATTAATAAAGTTATCGTAAACAATTGCATTATTGATAACATTAGCGTGGCAGATGCCGGTCCGGGAGTTGGTAACTATGCTTTTATTAATTCAAATGTGGCTACCGGTAAAATCAATAATATTACCTTAACCAATAATACTTTTTCAAATATCGGCTTTGGTTTGCTTTTGCATAATAAGGCGCCATCACTTACAGTAACGATAGAGAATAATACATTTTACAATGTAGTTGGCGATGGCAGGTATTTTATCGATTATGATACGCAAACGATTTCAAGTGGGTTCTCGTTCAAGAATAATATAATTGCTAAAACATTGTCACCAGCAGCAACTGCCAGGGGCATCAGATCTGCTACAGCACCAACAGTGGCAAATAATTACCAAACTTCTGATGTGACATTTACTGCAAATCCGGTTCCTGGCATTACTGCTTATACAGGGGTTAGCACAGCATTATTAACAGCTCCAACAACTAAGAACTTCAAAATAAAGGACGACGGTTATGTTGGAAAATCTACATCTGGCGATCCTAGATGGAGATTGTAATTTTATGAATTGATTTTTAAGGCAGAACTCGTTTCTGCCTTTTTTTGTTGAAATTTATACGAAAGAATTATTGTAATCAAATGGTGAAATCAACCATAGTCTGTATAGCCGCTACCTTGCTTTTATATCTTGGCATTTGCTCAAAAGTTTTTGCCCAGGATCCTAAATACCCATCGATGATAATCGTTGCACAAGATGGCAGCGGAAATTACAAAACCATCCAGGAGGCTATCAATTCAGTGAGGGATTTAGGCGAAAAAGAGGTTAAAATTCAGGTTAAAAACGGCACATACAAAGAGAAGCTGATTATTCCATCATGGAAAATTAAGATCTCCATTATCGGAGAAAAGGCCGAAAATACCATCATTACCTTCGATGATTATTCGGGGAAGCCAAACCCGATGGGTAAAGATATTTTTGGCCTTCCCAAATTCAGCACCTATACTTCATTCACCGTATTGGTTCAGGGCAACGATATCCACCTCGAAAACTTAACCATTATCAATTCAGCTGGGCGTGTCGGACAAGCTGTTGCCTTACATGTAGAAGGTGATCGTTTTGTAGCCAAAAACTGTAGGCTTCTGGGCAATCAGGATACCCTTTATGCCGGAATCGAAAATAGCCGCCAATACTATCATGACTGTTATATCGAAGGCACAACCGATTTTATTTTCGGTAAAGCAACAGTGGTGTTTCAAAATTGTACCATCAAAAGTTTAAGCGATTCTTATGTTACCGCAGCCTCCACTTCAGCGCAGCAAAAATTCGGATTTGTTTTTATAAATTGTAAACTCATTGCAGATCCGGCCGTAACAAAAGCTTATCTCGGCAGGCCCTGGCGCCCTTATGCAAAAACGGTATTCATGGCCTGCGATCTGGGGAAACATATTTTACCCGAAGGCTGGAATCCATGGAAAGGCGATCTCATGTTCCCAAATAAGGAACTGACCGTTTTTTATGCAGAATATAAAAATAAGGGAGATGGCGCCTCGCCCAAAACGAGATTGCCCTGGACAAAACAGCTAACAGATAAAGAAGCAAAAACCTACACTTTAAAAAATATACTTGGCGGAGCGGATCAATGGAATCCCCCGCAGTTATAGATCAATAAAAAATATGAAAACGAATTTCTTTAAAATTTTAGCTGCCGGAACATTGGTTGTATTACTGTCTTTTACCCTCATCCAAAAGAAAACTAAACTCTACATTATTGGCGATTCTACTGCCGCCAACAAGGAAGAAAAGGCCTACCCCGAAACGGGCTGGGGGATGGCACTACAATCTTATTTTAAAACCGATGTTGCGGTTGATAACCGGGCCTTAAACGGCAGGAGTACAAAATCGTTCAGGGCAGAAAAACGCTGGGACCCGATATTGGCCCAGTTAAATCCTGGCGATTATGTTTTTATCGAATTTGGTCACAACGATGAGAAAGTTGACAAACCAACAGTTGGTGTATCCTTAGCTGATTTCAAAATCAATCTGGTTAATTATGTAAATGAGACCAGAAGCAAAAAAGCCTTCCCGGTTTTACTTACACCAATTTCGCGCAGGAGTTTTAAAAATGGCGTATTAATCGATTCGCATGGCGATTATCCACGGATTACCCGTCAGGTAGCCGATTCGTTAAATGTTCCTTTAATTGATATGCTGGTAAAAACAGAAAGTTTGTTAAACCGCCTGGGCGAGGAGCCATCTATTAAGTTATTTAACCATGTTGATTCGGGCAATGTGAATTACCCAAATGGCAAAAAAGACAATACACATTTAAGCCTGGAGGGAGCCAAACAGGTAGCGGGTTTGGTGGTGAAGGGGATAAAGGAATTAAAGTTGAGTTTGGTGAAGAGTTTGAAGTAAAATATGGTGGGTATCGTCCTCGTTTGCAACGAGGATGTATGAGAATAGCGATTATATCGCCTACAATACCCGGCATTACAAATGCGTCCCTCAGTAATCCTCGTTACAAACGAGGACTATAACACATGATAAAAAGCCGCAAATTCAGAGATTTTAATCTGCGAATCTGCGGCTTAGTTTCTATAATTTAATTAGAAAATATACTTCGTACTTAAGAAGTTCGAATCATCTCCTTTAACAATTTCATTCAATAACTTTTTATTATCGTCAGTAAATTTGGTGGCCACCAAAGAACGGATCGAGAACGAACGCAAGGCATCCACTACAGAAAGTGTTCCTTCCGCACTGTCTTTACGGCCCGTAAAAGGGAAAGCATCTGGTCCGCGTTGGCACTGGCAGTTGATGTTAACACGACTTACCTGGTTAACCAAAGGATCAATCAATGAAGAAATTACCGCCGCATTATTACTAAAAATACTCACTTGCTGGCCGTGTGGCGAACCGATTAAATATTCAATAGGCTCTTCCAGATCATCAAATGGAACAACAGGAACAATCGGACCAAACTGCTCTTCGCGGTATAGTTTCATATTGCTGTTTACCGGATACATAATGGCTGGATAAACAAAAGTTTCTAAGGTTTGCCCGCCATTTTTGTTGATCACTTTAGCGCCGTGCGAAACCGCATCATCAATACATTCCTTTAAATATTCAGGTTTATTCAGCTCAGGCAGCGGTGTCAGGTTTACACCTTTTTCCCAAGGCATACCAAACTTCAGTTTTTCTACTTCAGCAGATAAACGTTTTAAAAACTCCTGCGCTAGACTGCGGTGAACATAAACGATTTTAATCGCGGTACAACGCTGACCATTAAAAGAAAGTGAGCCCAATACGGTTTCAGAAACCGCCAGATCAAGATCTGCATCCTTAGTGATGATCGCCGCATTTTTGGCATCTAAACCTAAAATTGCCCTTAAACGGTTTACTTTAGGGTGCAGTTTTTTCAGTTCGTTGGCTACCTTACTTGAGCCGATTAAGGTAAGCACATTAATTTTTCCTGATTTCATTAAGCCGGGAACGATGGTATTGCCACGACCATAAATCGTATTTACAACGCCCTTAGGGAAACTGGAACGGAAAGCCTCTAATAAAGGGTAGTGCAATAAAGTACCGTGTTTAGGTGGTTTGAATAAAAGCGTATTGCCCATAATCAAAGCCGGGATAAGCGTTGTAAAAGTCTCGTTTAACGGATAGTTGAACGGCCCCATACAAAGCACCACGCCTAGCGGAGAACGGCGTACCTGAGCCACAATACCCTGCTCTATTTCGAAACGTGATGATTGTCTGTCGATATCTTTCAGCGCATCGATAGTTGCATAGATATATTCCACTGTACGGTCGAATTCTTTTACCGAATCGGCATACGATTTACCGATCTCCCACATAATTAATTTCGCAACAATTTCCTTTTGCTCAATCATTTTATGGGTGAAGTTTTCTACGCAGGTAATCCGATCGGCAACACTCATGGTTGGCCATTGCCCGCGACCATTATCATAAGCGGCTACGGCTGCATCTAAAGCTTCTGTCGACTCTTTCTCTGTGCAAACAGGGAAACTACCAATACGCTTTCGTTTTAAGCCTTCAGGGGTTTTTACGCATACCGGAGAAAACACTTCATTAAATGGTCCATTCCATGGTTTCATTTCTCCATTGGAAAGAAACTCCTTTTGATTGATTTCTTCCGTGAGCCTAAATTCATCTGGAATCTGGCTCTCTTCAACGAAAATACTTTCGAGGTTTAGCGATGTACTCAATTTAGTTTGTTTGTTAGGGTTAAATTAATGTTAAGTCTATAGTTTAAGTATAGATTTATTGTTGTAAAAAAGCTGAAGATCAGGATTGGTTATCCCTATGCCTCAGCTTTCAAATTATTTTAGTTCGATAACTTTATATTTTGGTACTAAGGTTTTCATTACTGTCCAGCCGATAAGGTAACATACCGCACAGATGGAGAAAATAATAAAATAACCTGCTTCTTCACCTTTAAAGCCCATAAAAACAATCTCGTTTTTGCCAGTATAATCAAACAATAAACCTGATCCTTTATTGATAATGAAAGAGCCTAATCCACCTGCCATACCGCCAATACCGGTAATAGTAGCAATCGCCTTTTTAGGGAACATATCGCCTACGGTTGAAAATATATTGGCCGACCACGCCTGGTGAGCCGCACCTGCAATACCGATAATAATTACCGGAATCCAATAGGTAATGTGTCCCAAAGGTTGCGCTGCCAAGGCTAAAAGCGGAAAAAATGCGAAAATCAACATGGCTTTCATTCTGCCTTCGTATGGGTTCATACCTTTTTTATCAACGAAATAGGTTGGTAACCATCCCCCAATAATAGATAGCAAGGTAATCATATAAAGCACAAATAAAGGGAGCGCACTTTGCGTAGAATCCATGCCATAAACCGATTTTAAGTAAGCCGGGGTCCAGAATAAAAAGAACCACCAAACGCCATCGGTCATAAATTTACCAAAAGCAAAAGCCCAGGTTTGTTTGTATTTAAAACAGTCGATAAATGAAACTTTTTCTTTGGTTTCTTCTACGTAATCAGCCAGTTTACGATCGTTGATCACATCCTGCTGAATATAAGCCAATTCCTCAGGGCTAACCCTTTTATGTAATTCTGGCTTGTTGTACACAAAAATCCATAAGCCCATCCATACAAAACCGAGTGCGCCGATAATAATGAAAGCCATTTCCCATCCATAAGCTTTTGCAATAAAAGGAATGGTAATTGGTGCAGCTAGTGCGCCAACAGTAGCACCTGCATTGAAAATACTGGTTGCAAATGCCCTGTCCTTTTTAGGGAAGTATTCGGCAGTAGCTTTAATTGCAGCCGGAAAATTTCCTGCTTCTCCAACAGCCAATACAAAACGGGCAAAAATAAATAAGGTAACACTTACCGAAACAATTAATCCGGTATCGTTCACGCGGGCAATTACATCTTTAGCACCCTCAAATCCTACAAACCAGTTTCCATTGATGATCCCGGCAGTGGCAATCCCACAAAAAGCATGTAAACAGGCCCCAACAGACCAAACGCCTATCGCCCATAAAAATCCTTTTTTGGTATCCATTTTATCAACAAAACGACCTGCAAAAAGCATCGAGATGGCGTAGAAAATAGAGAACAAGGCTGTAATATTTCCATAATCATTATTATCCCAATGAAATTCTGGTTTAATAAAATCTGTCCAGGTTAAAGAAAGTACCTGTCTATCTAAATAATTTATGGTCGTAGCTAGAAATAACAGCAAACATATGGTCCATCTGTATTTGCTTGTTTTGGGTTGGTTCATTTGGTTAGGGTGTGTTAAATTTTTATTTGCTTTGCTGAATCAGGTCAAGCGCTAATTTTGTATTGTCGAATAACTCTTCGTAAAGACCTTTGCTCATCACGTCTTTACTGATTAATTTGCTGCCCATACCAACGGCACAAACACCAGATTTAAACCAGGTTTTTAAATTATCGGCATTAATTTCTACACCACCGGTTGGCATAAACAGCTGTCCGGCGAAAAGATCTTTAATGGATGAAATAAATTCAGGGCCTAAAATATTAGCAGGGAAAATTTTGATCAGCATGGCTTTGTGCTCTTGCGCAACACTGATTTCAGTCGGCGTCATACAGCCCGGGATCCAAAGCATCCCGATTTTGTTGGCAATTTCGGCTACTGCCGGATTTACGATCGGCGCCACGATGAAATCTGTTCCAGCCTCAATAAAAGCATTTGCATCTGCAGGCGTTTTAATGGTTCCAATACCTAAATAAAGATCAGGCATTTCTGCATCGCGGATTTCTTTTAACTTTTTAAAGTTCGGCAGTGCTGATTTACCACGGTTGGTGTATTCGAAAACACGAACACCGGCTTTATACAAAGTGCGTAATATTTCTACACTACCCGATTCGCTATCCTGGTAAAAAAGGGGTAACATGCCCTGCTCTAAAATGGCATCTAAAATTTTGTGCTTGTTGCTAATCATTGCGTATAATTCTTTTTTCTATATCGGCTACTGTACTGGTTGTCGCATCGCTTGGAATATATAATTTATCGTATGCTGCTGCGGTGGCAAAATTTAAGGTTTCTTTGGCCGATAACTGGTTATAAAAACCGTAAATCAGACCGGCCATAAAACAATCGCCACTGCCCACTTTATCTAAAATTTCTTCTGAAACATATTCTTCTGAAACCGTTAATTCATCAGCGGTATAAATAGCAGTGTAATACCTGATACCTTTGCCATGATCGAATCTGAAGGTATTTGCAACCGCTTTACATGCCGGAAACAAACTTAATATTTCTTTAGAAGTATCGGTTGCCTGTTGCAGTAACGTTTCCTTTGCATAACCCTCGGTTGGTATTAAATCTTCGTGAAGTGCAGTACCCAACATTTTGTTCGCCGCCCACACATTACCCATAATCAGCGTACAATATTGAGCCAGTTGTGGTAAAACATCAATCGGGTCTTTACCATATTTCCAAAGCTTGGCACGATAGTTTAAATCGAGCGAAATGGTAATATTTTTCGCACTGGCTACTTTTAATGCCTCTAAACAAACATCGGCAATAGATTGATTGATTGCCGGGCATATGGCACTAAAATGAAACCAGCTCACACCTTCAAAAACTTCATCCCAGTTAATTTGTCCAACCTTCAAATCAGCGTAAGCCGAATTTGCCCTATCGTAAATTACACCAGCATTTTTAAGGTCTTTCCCTTTCGGAAGATAGTATAAACCTAAACGCTCGCCGTGATAAACCATGGGCGTGGTATCAATGTTCCTTGCATCCAGATAATCTACAATTTCACGTGTTACCGAATTATCAGGCACAGCCGATAAGTAAGTTGAAGGAACATTCCAAAGTGCCAGTGCCGTTGCTACATTCAGCTCTGCACCACCAACATAAAATGGTAGTTTATTTTCTTTTAACCATTGCCCATCCATATCCGGACAGATGCGTAAAAGTATTTCACCAAAGCTTAAAACTTTTTCTCCTTTTTTTGATGAAGCGAATATTTGGGTGCTCATTTTTGTGTATCATCGGCGTGTTTCATGCTGTTCTCTGCAACGGTATGAAAATGGAAGGAAAACGATTGAAATGATTTATTTCCAACGAAATACCTCCCTAAAGCCTGATTTTGGTTAAAATTTAAAGTAATTTTTTGCGTTAAAGTACGAAATATCCTGCACAATTTTGCCAACCCACTCCAAGTCGTTAGGTAATTCGCCATTCTCAATGTCTTCTCCAAAGAGGTTACAAACAATCCTTCTGAAATATTCGTGACGGGGAAAAGAAAGGAAACTGCGCGAATCGGTAAGCATACCTACCAGTCGGCTTACAAGCCCCATGTTCGATAGTGCATTTAACTGTTTAATCATACCATCTTTTTGATCTAAAAACCACCAGGCCGAACCAAACTGGACTTTACCTGCAACCGAACCATCGTTAAAGTTTCCGATCATGGTTGCAATTAATTCGTTATCGGCAGGATTAAGGTTATAGATAATGGTTTTAGCCAGTTTATCCTGATTATCTAAGCGGTTTAAGAATTTAGAAAGCATTCTCGCCTGACTAAAATCGCCGATCGAATCCCAGCCCGTATCCGGCCCCAATTGCCTTAACATCCGGGCATTGTTATTCCGTAAGGCACCCAGGTGATATTGCTGTACCCAGCCTTTTTCATGGTCCCACTCTGCAAAATAAACCAGCATGGCCGATTTAAATTTCAGGTTTTCCTCGTAAGAAATATGCTGTTTGCTGCGGATTTTATCGAAGATCGATGCAATTTCAGCTTCAGTATAATCTTCAGCGTAAATCTGTTCCAAACCATGGTCAGAAACCGAACAGCCATTTGCCGCAAAATAATCGTGGCGGCTTTTTAAGGCGTCGATATAATCCTGAAAGTTACTGATGGTTTTATCAGCAACACTTTCTAATTTGTCGATATATTCGTTTAAACCTTCAATATCATCACTGTTCATCGCTTTATCCGGACGGAAGGCCGGCAACATTTTAAGGTTGGCACCTTCTCTTGCCAGTTGCTGGTGGAAGTTTAAACTATCCAGCGGATCATCGGTAGTACAAACGGCTTCAACATTCATTTTGGCTAATAAACCGCGCACCGAATATTCGGGGGTTTGTAGTTTTGCAGAACATTCATCGAAAATTTTCTGTGCCGTTTTGCCAGAAAGTAAATCGGTTATACCAAAATAACGCTGAAGCTCTAAATGTGTCCAGTGGTATAATGGGTTACGCAGGGTATATGGAACAGTTTCTGCCCATTTCTCAAATTTCTCATAATCAGATCCAACGCCAGTAATGTATTTTTCATCAACACCATTGGCACGCATGGCTCTCCATTTATAATGATCGCCGGCAAGCCAAACCTGACTGATATTGGCAAACTGTGTATTATTGGCAATCTGCTCTGGAATAAGGTGATTATGGTAATCGATAATCGGCAATGACTTTGCAAAATTGTGGTAAAGCTTTTCAGCAGTTTTGCTTTGCAAAAGAAAATTTTCGTCTAAAAAAGGTTTCATTCTATATGATTTGAGACATTAGATATCGGTTTGAGCTGATCAAAACGCTTATCTATTAAATTTTTATTTATGTATTATCTCCGGTCTGTGTCCTCACAGACCGGAACTCAATTTATGTATTAGTGGCCTGTGAGGTCACAGACCACGGAATTGGGCTCCAAGGCTCACGACTTGGGACTTACGACTCCAGACTAATTAAAGACTAACCCCCCGTTTCCATGGAATAAAATCATCCTGATTAAGCAGCACCGCTTTAGGAATTACTTCGCCACTGGCCGCTTTAATACAATATTCCAGGATGTCTTCTCCCATTTGTTCGATGGTTTTTTCGCCTTCAATTACCGGTCCGCAGTTGATATCGATGATATCGCCCATGCGTTTGGTTAAAGCATTATTGGTTGAAACTTTGATGGTTGGACAAACCGGGTTTCCGGTAGGTGTGCCCAAACCTGTGGTAAACAAAATTAAGGTTGCTCCAGACGCTGCTTTTCCGGTAGTAGCCTCCACATCATTTCCTGGGGTACACACTAAGTTTAATCCAGGTTTTGTTGCTGGCTCGGTATAATCTAAAACATCCTCAACCGGCGAAGTTCCGCCTTTTTTTGCTGCTCCGGTACTTTTAATGGCATCGGTAATCAAACCATCTTTTATATTTCCAGGTGATGGATTCATGAAAAATCCAGAGCCCACATTTTCTGCCGATTGATTGTAAGCGGTCATCAACTGGATGAACTTACGTGCCGCAGTTTCATCTTTGGTACGGTCGATTAACTGTTGTTCTGCGCCGCAAAGCTCAGGGAACTCAGCAAGAAGTACAGTACCGCCTAAAGCCACCAATAAATCAGAAGTATAACCTACTGCCGGATTAGCACTAATTCCACTGAACCCATCACTACCACCACATTTAACACCCAAAACCAGTTTGCTCAAAGGGGCTGGCTGACGTTCGATTTTATTGATTTCGGTTAAACCAATAAAGGTTTTCCTGATGGCTTCTTTCACCAATTGTTCTTCGCTCTGCGATTGTTGCTGCTCAAAAACGAATAAAGGTTTATCAAAATTCGGACTGCGGTGTTTTAAATCGTCCATAAAATCTTTAACCTGCAGGTTCTGGCAGCCTAAGCTTAAAACAGTTACACCTGCTACGTTAGGGTGATCGGCATAGGCAGCCAATAATTTACTCAGCACAGCGGCATCCTGACGGGTACCACCGCAGCCACCCTGATGGTTTAAGAATTTAATGCCATCAACATTTTTAAAAACACGGTTGGCCGATGGATTCGCCAGTCCGATAGAACTTGGATCGGCCTCTGCTAAGATTTCGCCATTTTTATACGCTTCAACCAGTTGGTGGGCGTAAGACTTGTATTTATCGGTTACCGCATAACCCAATTCATTGTGCAAAGCCTCACGGATCACATCCAGGTTGCGGTTTTCGCAAAATACAGTCGGAATAAACAACCAATAATTTGCGGTTCCTACACGCCCGTCACTACGGATATAACCGTTAAAGGTCCGGCCTTCAAATTTAGAAACATCCGGTGCATGCCATTCGTAATGGTATGGCCTGAACTCATATGGATCAGAAGCATGTTTCGTGTTTTCGGTATCCATTAAGCCACCTTTTAGGATGAAATGCTGCGCTTTACCCACCAATACACCATACATAATGATGTGATCGCCTGCATTCATATCCTGCATAAAAAACTTATGCTTAGCCTGGATATCATCCTGTAAAATATATTCGTGCCCATCGTAAATAACGGTTTCGCCTTTTGCCAGGTTTTGCAAGGCAACAAGTACATTATCGTTAGGATGGATTTTTAAAATTCTAGTAACCATTTTAAATTGTCCTTTCTGAATGCAAGTTACTTAAAGTTTCTTTTGCACCCTTGTTCTGTAATAAGTCAACGTAAGATTTTACGGCCGCGTTAAAGCCGGGGTAATTATTCAGGTTTTTATCCCAAAGACGCCTGTCGCCAAGGGTATTATCTACAACCGTTTCCGGATTCTTCCAGTATTCGTATAAAATTTCTGCAAATTCATCCTGCACCGGATAAGTTTTACCGTTTGCACTGGCGGTGTAAGTATCGCCATCCTGGTTTACATTCATAAAAAGAATATATGCGGCAACCCCTAAAGCGGTAAGTTGAGGAACTTCATTTTTTAAAGCATAATATCTTCTGATCAAAGGCATATTACGCATTTGCATTTTTGAGGTGAAGTTTAGCGTAATGGCCTGCCACTGATGCTCAAGGGAAGGGTTACTGAAACGGTCGACTACACTTTTCGCAAAAGCAATTGCTTCATCATAAGTGATATCTTCATTTACCACAACAGGCGCAATTTCATCTTTCATCAGTTTTAATACATTAGCCGAGAAATCTTCATTCGCCATCGCCTCTTTTACCGTATTGAAACCTGCCAGGATTGCTAATCCACAACTAATGGTATGTGTGCCGTTAAGTAAGCGGAGTTTTAGTTCTTTAAATTTGTCGATTGACGGAACAATGAAAACACCCTTATCGGCCTTTGCAAAAGATAAAATTTCTTTCACTTTTTCGCTTGATGATTCAATAGCCCAAAGCCTGAAAGGTTCGGCCATAATCATCAATTCATCTTCATAACCCAATTCGCTTTCGATGGCTTTTTGCGCTGATTCCGGAAGTTTTCCTGGAACAATCCTATCCACCAAAGTCTTGCAAAAATGATTGGCTGTTTTTAACCAGTTTTCGAAATCCCAGCCCAGTTTGTTCTGAATGGCAAGATCAAGCAAAATTTCTTTCAGTTTATCCGCATTGTCACTAATTAATTCTGTTGGCACAATAACCATCCCGCTTTCTGCCGAACCATTAAATGCAGTATATCTTTCGTGCAGAAAAGCCAATAATTTTCCTGGATACGACTGTGGCGGGTTATCAGTGATTTTATCTTCACTTTTAACAATCCCAACTTCAGTTGTATTCGAAATAACAACCTGCATTTCGGGCTGGTGAGCGGCTTTTAAAATCTCTGCCCAGTCTTGTGAAGCTGATAAAACACGGCTGATTGAAGCGTTGATAGAATTTTCTTCTACATGAGCACCATCTTCGATCCCTTTTACACAAAGTGTGTATAAATTATCCTGTTTCGAAAATGCATCAGCACCACCTTTTGAAGTGGATTTAACCACTAACACACGACCATTAAAAATTCCTTTCTGGTTGGCTTTATCAATAAAATAATCAGGTAAACCACGTAGTAAAACACCTGTTCCAAACTGGATTACTTTTTCTGGTAAAGCCAAAATTTCGGCACTTGGTTTGATCACCTTATCGCCGTTAATATTTTTTAAATTTTCTTTGTTTAAAATCATTGCCTTGCTATTTTCTGTCATTGCGCGCTACTGGTAATGACGGGTTATAATTATTTATTTTCCACTTGTGCTTAACCACTTCGGGTATTCCTTTTCGATTAATTTTTGGCCCCAGTTGCCATACCAGGCATAGCCGTTTCGCCGCTCAGGACTTAACTCTTCTAATTTTGTTTTAATGGTGTTGTCACGATCGCCGAAAATCGGGGTGTTTTTCTCTATATCGTAAAATCGTGCCCAGGTCATGCTCGTGTTATCGGCAACCAAAGCTGAAGTATTTTTATTCCGATCGAAACGATAACCCGCAATTTTATAGGTATCGAACCATTTCACTGCAGCAGCAATTGCATTTTTGACTTCAGGCGATGGATTTTTAAGCCTCATCAGAAAACGGACAATACCTGCCGATTCACTCGTGCTTAATGAAGCCGGCTCAAATGCTCTTGCTTTTGCAGGCAACATTGAGTCTTTATCGTATTGCGCAGCCCAGATAGTTAAAGTTCCATGCTGTTTTACCTGTGTTTTGATAATGCAATCAATACCTTTTGCAATGGCCGTTTCTGCTTTTTTGATGTAAGCTGGATTTACAACCTCAAAATCATTTTTCTGTGTGACGATATCCTGTAAGATATTAAGCACATTAATCATTGCATCATCATTGTAGGTAATTTCTGAGCGGTACAAAGCTTTATCAGGATAATACTGCGGCCAACCACCATTCGCATATTGCGCGACTAAAATATAATCCAATCCTTTTTCAGCTGCCGTTAAATAAGCCTTATTCTGTGTTTTTTTATACGCTTGAACGAGGTATAGCACTTCTCTGCTGGTGGCTTTGTTATCGAACGTGGCGTGTAAATCTTTCGTTGCTTTTATCCTGGCCAAAAGCTCAGGTGTTAAGGTTGCTCCGTAGTTCACCACGCTTTTATCTTCGAGTTGCTTTGGCCAGCCGCCATTGCCTAATTGATATACAAGCATTTTATCTGCTGTAGAATCGGTAGGCTGCTGCGCATAACACGATAGCATGAAGCTGCTACAGACCAGGGTTAACCATATTTTTATTTTCATCACTTTTATTTCTTAGTTGTTTGCCAAGGAGGCACAGATTAGCATTGAAGCCATCGTCTGTGTCCCACAGACCATTAATTAATTTTTCCGTTTGTCTGTATTTCCGTGGCTAATATTTATTCATCTATGGTTACTTTTTACCCGGAACCTGTTTAATCAACCAGTTTACCAGATCGTTCGTTGCCTTAAAGTTTTCAAAATCTGCGGGCAATTTCCTGCCATCGATATACTCGTTATAGAACCATGGATCACCCACAGCGAAAACAGTTCCCTTACCATATTTAGCTGTTGCAATAAGCACGTCTCCATTATCTGTTAAGGCCGAAACCGCAGGGCTTTTGGCTACGATAGTCGAGATTTCTTTGATGTAAACTTTTTTGGCGGTTTTAAAAATTGAATTTCCGACCGGGATTTTTACAGCACCTTGCTCAAAGTTCGAACCTTGAACCTTGTTGCGGCTATCCTCATTAAAATGGATTCCGAAAGTTTCTGGCAGCACATTGAATTTAGAAATTTCACAATTGCCCACATCGTTTAACAAGAGCACTAATACCCCTCCGGCCTTAACCCATTCGCTAACCTGTTTGGCATGTGCAGCATTCATGAAATTTGGATTTGCCGTTTCCTTTTCGGTATCTGGATCTACAATAATATAAATGTTGCTGCCTTTTAAATTTGCTGTTGTTGGTGCCGTTTTAAGGGTAGCGGTTTTAACCCCGGCATCATTAAATACTTTACCGAATAAGGAAAAGCCATTGTTATCATCTTCTTCCCATACATAATGAAAAGGGATTTTATCTCCGGTAGGACCAGCCATGTACTCGTTATTGAAGAAATTATCAACGGTAACGGTTAACCCTTTGCCTGGTTTTGGTAACTGATCGATTTCCATTTCTGAAGCTGCACAGATAAATGAGCCTACGCCTTTCGGATCGTTGGTGATTACCTTTTCGCTGATGTAATAGTCGAAACTTCCATCGCGATATTTGGGTTTTCCACCCAATCCCGATACGGATACAGTTTTGGTCAGGTTTATTCTTTCTGCTCCCGCTTGTTCAACAAATTCTTTCTTTAAACCGGCATAACCTTTATTTGCAGCCGCCATAAACGATGGCGCCAGCCAACCCTTACGTACACCTTTGGCCAGGCCATATACAAACATGCTCGAAGCCGAACTTTCCAGGTAGTTTCCTTTTCTGGTTGGCATATCTAAAATATCAAACCATACACCTGATTTTTGATCCTGATATTTCACAGCAGCGGTTGCCGTACGGTTTAAAATGGCGATTAATTCTTTCCGCTGAGGATGATTAGCTGGGAAATTATCCAGCACATCTACCAAAGCCATGATGTACCAACCCATTGCCCTGGCCCAAAAATTTGGTGAGCGGCCTGTTTTTTTATCCGCCCATTGCTCTGTTCTGCTTTCATCGTAACCGTGATAAAGTAATCCCGTTTTAACATCGCGGGAATTTTTCTCCATCAGGATAAATTGTTTAGCAATATCGTCGAAAGCGGCTTCTTTTTTCATCAGCCTGGCATATTCCGCATAAAACGGTTCTCCCATGTACAAACCATCCAGCCACATCTGGTTTGGGTAAATTTTCTTGTGCCAAAAGCCACCTTCCTGGGTGCGTGGCTGCTTTTGTAGCTGATCGTACAATTTAGTTGCCGCTAACAGGTATTTCTGCTGCCCGGTAACTTTGTACAACAATAATAACGAACGGCCATTTTTAATGTTATCGATATTAAAATCTTCTGATTTGTAGGTGGTGATATTTCCTTCTTTATCCAAATAGGCATCCATCGAACTTTGAATGTATTTGAAATATTTCCCATCGCCTGTATTACGCCAAACCGCTGCAGCACCTTCCAGTACCACACCCATGTCGTAAGACCATCTCGGTCCTTTTGGTCCTTTTAAAACGGTCGTATCCTGCCAAAGTTTTTCCATCGCAGTTAAGGTTAACTGTTCTGATAATTTCTTTTGGGCAAATCCACTTTGTGATAAAATAGAAAAACCGATGAGGGCAGCTGCTGTATATAGAATTGATCTCTTCATGTTGGTTATTTTGAAATTTCCAGTGCTTTTTTATCTACTTCAGTACCTAAAAGTGTAGCCATTTTCGCTTTAGAAACATCTGTTCCACTAATTTTTACACCTTTTGTCTTTTCGCCGCTTACATCAAACAACACCTTGCTGTTTTCAGGGTATTTTAAATTGCTGATGTTGATGTTCGATCCGTTCTGGATCATGACAACCGGACTGGTATTTTCGGTAATTACGTTTATGTTTTTAAGGAAAATTCCAGCAGCCTCAATAATTTCAATGCCTTTGTTTGCTTTTATGGTTACATTTTCCAGGTGGATATCTTTGATGTTCATTTCTGGGAGACCCCTAAAAAATATGGCTTTTTCAGCACCATTGGCTACCACATCTTTGATGTAAAAGTTTCTGAACTGGGGCGTAGCTTCAGTTACCGGAACCATTACCGTTTTAATGGCTTCACGTTTTTCGCCCGCCAAAGGAACCGGGTCAACCGCAGCGTAATACATGTCGAACAGAATGGCTTCACCAGGAATATCGATCATATTGATGTTGTTGATGTAAATATTTTCGACCACACCACCACGGCCACGGGTAGTTTTAAAACGCAGGCCGATATCAGTACCAATAAAAGAGCAATCGTACACCCAGATGTTTTTTGCACCACCACTCATTTCGCTGCCTATTACAAAACCGCCATGGGCATGGTAAACCACATTATTGCGAATAATTACATTTTCTGTAGGCACGCCACGTTTGCGGCCCGCTTCATCCCTTCCCGATTTAATGCAAATCCCGTCATCACCCACATCAAAAGTGCTACCTTCAATTAATACGTTTTTGCACGATTCTACATCAACGCCATCGCCATTTTGTGCAAACCAGGGATTTTTTACCTGTAAGTTTCTTAAGGTCAAATCCTCACAAAGTAAAGGGTGTAAATTCCATGCTGGTGAATTTTGAAAAGTAACGCCTTCTAAAAGAATTTTTTTGCAGCCCGTTAACACCAGCAAATTCGGACGAAGGAAATCTTTGATATCTTCATAATCTGCCGCTGTTTTACCCGCTTCGATTACGCCTGCATTTTTAGTATTCGAACCTTTAAGGGTTTTCTCAGATGGGTACCACATTTTTCCATCAGCCTTAACGATGCCACCTGAGGCCACCAAAGTTTTCCACTGTGTTTCGGTGAGTTTATCTTTTTTAACCATGCGCCAGGCACCTCCGTTCCCGTCGATAATCCCGGTTCCGGTAATGGCTATATTTTCGAGGTTAACACCTGAAATCGGACTCTGGTTTCTCCAGGCTGGCTGACCTTCCCAATTGCCCTGTACCAATTTGTATTGATTAAAATCGTCGGTAAACTGAAGAATAGCATCACGTTTTAAGTGCAGGTTGACATTACTTTTTAACTCGATAGGGCCGGTTAACCATAAACCAGAGGGAATTAAAACCACACCACCACCTTTCTGACTCACGCTTGCTATGGTTTTATTAATACTCTGTGTATTTAAGGTGATCCCATCGCCTTTTGCTCCGAAGCGAACAATGCTCGTGGTATCTTTTTTAAATTTAACCTGCTGAATAACGGGTAAGGATTGCTTTTGTTGCGCGATAGCAGCACTTGCAGAAGATAGAATTAAGCATGCCAGAGCTACCTTAATACGGCATAAACGACCTGAAATATGTTTCATTATTTGCGCTGTTAAATTATACTTGGTTATTGTAATAACAAGTGTACGTTGTTTGCGCTTAAAATAGAAGAGAAATCTATGCAATCGTTACCGGAAAACAAGGCAAAAAGGCGCCAGAAAACAGATACTTAACGACTGTATATCAATTATTTAACACACTTATTTCACCTCTGGATCCCATCCACGGAAAACGTTTTCCAAAATGTAGGTCTTATATTCATTATCTGTTAATTGGTGCGACCAATTTGCCCTTTTTTCCGGATCGGCTCCTTTTCCACTGCTTTTATATTCAGCATAATAGGCCGTTTTCTCATTGCTTTCTTTGCCCCAGTTGTTCCAGCCTTCAGGGCGGATTAAATCTGGCAGTTCGCAATTGAGGTAGGCAACTTTTGCATAAGGCCTCCATGGTCTGCCCAGGTAGAAACTATTGGCTGGTGCATCTCCTTTGATTTTGCATTTGTTTAATACATAACCAAATTTTGTAGTATCAGCAGTTGATGCTGCTGTGATATACCCCGCCTTTTTGCAGAAAATGGTGCAGCTTTCGAACCAGGCCGTTGAAGCCCCGAAAATAAAATCAACCGTTCCTTCGATGTAACAGTTTTTATAGTATTGGCGGTTGTTGCCTCCGTAGGTATAAAGTGTATCCTGAAAGCCTAGAAACCTGCAGTTGGTGAAAATTAATTTATCACCTCCTGCCCAAACCGCAACGGCTTGCCCTACCGGACCTGATGAATTTTCGAAAGTGATGTTCTCCGCAGAAAAGCCTTCGCCGTAGATATAAAAGCTGGAAGAACCCGAAGTGCCTTTTTCTTCACCAAAAACATTCTTCTTCTGGGCGTAGTCATCATAAGTTAAAATGGTTTCGTTTACACTTTCGCCGATAAACCGCACATTCTTTTTAGAAGCGGCCAAAATCAGTTTTTCCTTATAAATGCCTTTTTTGATCAAGATGACAGTGATTTTGTTCCTGAAATCGGGTACGGCATTGATGGCTTCCTGCACCGTTTTAAAGTTTCCGCTTCCATCGGCGGCTACGACAAAGTCTGCTTTGGTTTCAAGGGCATTTGCGGTCAATGAAATCGCCACAAGAAAAAACAGGATGATTGCTTTCATATCAATTTGGTTAGGTATAAATTAAAATCGGCCACGTAAAAGTATAAACTTTGTAACGCAGCCGTGTTTTTAAAATATATGATGAACAATTTTAAACATTAATATCCATCAGAAAGAAGTTTTTCCGGGATTAAACATTGCAAACGATGTCGGGAACGATTGCACAATAACAACTTGCCTAAAAATAAAAAAAGACTTAACCTTGTTTATACCCCCGCGGCGTCATGCTGAACTTGTTTCAGCATCTTGTTCATAAATTACTGACCAAATATTATTAAAAATATCATTGTAAAATGAAATATCTATTTAGTTCAATCCTTGTATTAAGTCTTGGCATCAAAACCTTTGCCCAACTCAGGCCAAAAAGCGAGTATATCTCTAAAGTTTGGGTTGCTGACTTAGGGAACGGGACTTATAAAAACCCGGTGATCAATGCCGATTATTCTGATCCTGATGCCATCCGGGTGGGAGATGATTTTTATATGATCGCCTCCAGTTTCGATGCCATCCCGGGGTTGCCGATTCTGCATTCGAAAGATTTGGTCAACTGGAAAATAATCGGCCATGCTTTAAAACGCCAGCCTCCCTTCGATCATTTCGAAAAAACTCAACATGGCAATGGTGTTTGGGCGCCTTCTATCCGTTACCGCAATGGCGAATTTTATATCTATTATCCCGACCCTGACTTTGGGATTTATTTAACAAAAGCTAAAACCATAACAGGAATGTGGTCTGCGCCAAAATTGGTTGCTGCTGGTAAAGGATTGATTGATCCCTGCCCGTTTTGGGACGAAGATGGCAAAGCTTATCTGGCCTATGCCTATGCAGGAAGCCGCGCAGGCATAAAAAGTGTGTTGGCGATTATGCCATTAACAAACGACGGCGCGCAAGCACTAGAAACAGGCAGAATTGTGTACGATGGTCACGAACTCGACCCAACCATTGAAGGGCCAAAATTTTATAAACGTAACGGCTATTACTATTTGTTTGCACCAGCTGGTGGTGTTTCTACAGGCTGGCAATTAATTTTAAGAAGTAAGAACATCTACGGCCCATACGAGAGAAAGGTAGTTATGGATCAAGGGAAATCCTCGGTAAATGGTCCGCATCAGGGTGCCTGGGTTAATACGCAAACGGGTGAAGATTGGTTCCTGCATTTTCAGGACAAAGACGCTTATGGCCGTGTGGTTCATCTGCAGCCGATGAAATGGATCAATAACTGGCCCGTTATCGGCCTTGATGCAGATGGCGACGGTAAAGGTGAGCCCGTAACCACCTATAAAAAACCAAACGTAGGTAAGGTTTATCCGATTGAAACCCCAGTGGAAAGTGATGAATTTGATACTTCAAAACTAGGCCTACAATGGCAATGGCAGGCCAATCCGCAACCTACCTGGCTATTTACCGATGCAGACAAGGGTTTGTTAAAGTTGTACACGGCTAAAATTCCTGATGATGCTAAAAACCTTTGGGATGTACCGAATCTGTTGATGCAGAAATTTCCTGCTGATGAATTTATGGTCACAACCAAACTCTTGTTTAAACCTAATCCAAAACTGGAGAACGAAAAAACGGGTTTGGTGATAATGGGCAGAAGTTATGCGCAGATTAGTATGAAGAGCAAAAAAGATGGCATATATCTGATGTATGGTGTTTGCCAAAGTGCCGACAAGGGAAAAACGGAAAACGAAAAAGAAATTACCAGGCTGAAATCGGGGTCAGTGTATTTTAGGGTTAAAGTTAGCCCGGGTGCAAAATGCCAGTTTAGTTACAGTGAAGACGGAATTCGTTTTACGAATGTAGGCGATGAGTTTCAGGCTACAGCAGGGCAATGGATCGGCGCAAAAATGGGCATCTTTGCCATTCGGGATAGCCAAACGAATGATTCAGGAATTGCCGAATTTGATTGGTTCCGTGTACAAGCTTTAAAATAGAGCAATGAAAAAATATAAAATCCTTATCGCAACCCTTGGTGTCATTTTACTAATGTCTTTCCTAATTAAACCTAAACCTGTTAAGGTTTATTTAATCGGCGATTCTACTGTTGCAGATTATACTTTGGATGAAGGTTATCAGCAGAAAAAATATCCAATTACGGGCTGGGGGCAGGTGTTTCAGCAATTCCTAAAAAAAGACAGTTTAAAAAAATTAAACAGGTTGATTAAAAGCGACAGCGCTTTGGTTATTGATAAAGCAAAAGGGGGAAGAAGCACCAGAACTTTTTTTGAAGAGGGAAGGTGGAAAGAAGTTTTATCAACCTTAGAAAAGAATGATCTGGTATTGATCCAGTTTGGGCACAACGATGCAGCGAAAGATAAACCCGAACGTTATGTTGATATTCCGGGTTATAAAGATTTTTTAAGGATGTATGTGAAAGAAACAAGAGCACAAGGTGCTCTACCGGTTCTGATTACGCCGGTTACCCGTAATTACCCCTGGAAAGATGGCAAACTGGGCAGTGCACATGGCGAATATCCACAGGCAGTGAAAGATGTGGCTCAGGAATTAAACGTATCCATTATCGATCTAACCTCACTTTCAGCAGCATTTTTTACCACAAAGGGAAGTGAATTTGTAAGCAAACATTACTTCATGAATTTAGACTCGGCAAAATATGAGGCGTATCCAAAAGGACAAAAAGATAATACCCACTTCCAGCCAGAAGGAGCCAGAGCAGTTGCACAGCTGGTTTATAATGAATTAAAAAACATCAACCACAAAACGGATTAACAATAAGACTTAAATCATAACTCTTTTGAACTTTCCGGCAAGCGATCATACTCGCCCTTCCAGGCATAAAAGCCAAATATCATCAATCCCAAACTAATTGGAAGGAAAATAAATAGGATAATTGCCCATTGCAGCATGGTATTGGTGCGCTCGATATCTGTATGGGTCAGGCCTACTTTATCTATCGCCTGCATAAACAAAAAAGTCATGGTTAATGGTCCCAAAACCATCCAGACTAAACCTAAAAATTTCTTTAACGTATTCATCTTCTTCGTATCTAGTCGTTAATATTTTCGTCTCTTTTATTCGATAAATAAATGGCACCAATAACCAGGCTCAATGCCGCTATACCTATCGGATACCAAAGGCCCGATAGCGGCGTAGAGCCTGAAAAACTTGCAATCAAGGTTGCAATAAAGGGCACAAGTCCACCAAAAACACCGTTACCGATATGATAAGGCAGCGACATAGAGGTGTACCTGATTTTAGTTGGGAATAATTCAACCAGGAAAGCTGCAATTGGCCCATAAACCATGGTTACCAATAAAATCTGGAAGAAAATTAAGCCAACAAATTTCCAGAATACCGGCGTAGGCAAAATTTTATCTTTTACTACTTCTTTACCCAGGAGAATCCCTTTGGTTGCAGAAACCGTATCGGTTTGTACCTTGTTAAAAGATGCACCATTTTTTAACATTACTTTAGTAGAAACGGTGCGTAAACTGTCAGTTGAGTTTGCAATCAAAACAGAAGTTACCGGAGCGGGTCTGGCAGATAAAATATCCGTCTGTTCAATTTTTGTATAATCGGTATCATCCAAAAATATTTGATAGATAGGGCGATAAAAAAGAATTCCCAAAAGCATGCCGCTCAGCATAATCCACTTCCGGCCAACCTTATCGCTCCAGGCACCAAATATCACAAAAAACGGAGTGGCAAAGGCAATCCCCCAAAGCAGAATATATCTCGAGTCATTAAAATCCAGCTTACAGGTATTCTCTAAAAATGATTGTGCATAAAACTGACCCGTATACCAGATTACCCCTTGCCCCATCGTTGCCCCAAATAGGGCCAGAAGCACCATCTTAAAATTCGCTTTGTTGTTAAAGCTCTCTTTGAGTGGATTTTTTGAGACATTTCCCTCTGCCTTCAGTTTAGAAAACATGGGCGACTCATGCATTTTCATGCGGATATAGATCGAAACAACAACCAGTACTATCGATAACAAGAAAGGGATTCTCCAGCCCCAATCGCCAAAAGTTTCAGCACCTAAAATATTCTTCGTGATGACGATAATCCCCAGCGAAAGGAATAAACCCAATGTTGCAGTAGTTTGAATCCAGCTGGTAAAAAAACCACGTTTGTTTTTTGGTGCATGTTCTGCTACATAAGTTGCCGCACCACCATATTCTCCACCCAATGCCAGCCCCTGGATTAACCTTAATATTAATACCAAAATTGGTGCGGCATAACCAATACTTTTATACGAGGGGATTAAACCAATAAAAAATGTCGATCCACCCATCAACACCAAAGTGAGCAGGAAAGTATATTTTCGGCCGATTAAATCGCCAAGCCTGCCAAAAACCAATGCACCAAACGGACGCACAATAAAACCTGCTGCGAAAATAGCCAGGGTGTTGATTAAGGCCGATGCACCTGCATCTTCCGGAAACAACTGATGACCAATGATAACGGCAAGGCTACCAAAAATGTAAAAATCATACCATTCAATCAGCGTGCCTAGGGATGATGCACCGATTACTTTAAAGATATTGTTCCTGGGTAAAGTGTCGCTCATAAGAAATTAAGAATATTTGGTTTCCCAAGATAAACATTTGCATGACAATCGGCAACCTGTACTGTCTGTCAATTAATTTGTTACATGACCAAACATTTCGGCTTTAGTTTTGTATTTTCATCCGTAACGAATTTATTCTCCATTTAGATAATATGCTTTTAATACAAAACATTAGGTTAAGTAGAATTTTAAGAAATACCTGGCACGTTGATCTGATCATGATTGCCTCCTGCACCGCCGCTTACTTTGTACGTGAGTATTTAATTGCCCATCATTTCTCCATTCCATCCATTATTCCAACGGTTTTAGGTACAGCCATTGCCTTTTTTATTGGATTCAACAATAACCAGGCGTACGATAGGTGGTGGGAAGCCCGAAAAATATGGGGTGCTTTGGTAAACGACTCGCGTTCTTTTGCAAGGGCATTGATTAATTACGTGGATGAAGATGAAGAAAGTGTAAAACGAATGGTTTACCGGCACATTGCCTTTTTATATGCGTTAAAAGCGAATTTAAGAGGCACAATAGATGAAATTTACACCAAATATTTATCTGAAGCAGATTTAAAAGAAATAGAAAAACACAACAATACGCATAATGCGATTTTAAATATACAATCGAGAGATTTACAAAAATTATCAAAAGCTAATGCCATTGATGGTTTCCGCTTTATTGAAATTAATGAGATGCTTACCCGGTTTTCTGATTCGATGGGCATGAGCGAGCGTATTAAAAATACCATATTCCCTACCACTTACACCTATTTAACTAAAGTATTTATCTGGTTATTTGTGGTCACCTTTACCCTGGTTATCAGTCAGGATGCAGGGCCCGCAGCCATATTTTTGGGCTGGTTAATTGGTTTCGTATTTGTATCTACGCAGATTAATGGAATGAGCCTGGTTAATCCTTTTGAAAACAATTCGGCAGGGGTTCCGCTTAACCAGATTACCAGAACGATTGAGATCAACCTTTTGCAGATGCTTGAAGATGATGAGATTCCTGAGCCTGTTAAACCGATCAATGACGAATATGTCCTTTAAATCTTAACTGTTTTCTTCCCGATAAAGATGAAAAGCAGTGATAAAAGCCAGAAGATAAACAGGATTACAACTGCATTCAGAATGGCTTTTGGATAACCCAATTGTACTACATCGATAAATGGGTAGGGATATTTATTAATCAGGTAACCCCTAACCACAATAAATACCACATAAAGCAGTGGATAAACCAGCCAGTTAATGGCCTGTTTGTATTGTAGCGTTGATTTTTTAACGAAGAAAAGCCAGAAAAATAAAAAGATTAAGGGGCTTACCACATGCAAAAGTTCATCGGCCAGCCTCGCCCAACCTACAGGCGATGCCAAGCCACGCAGCATGATATTGTAAATCAGACCGACTACCACAATATAAACCGTTATGGCCGTTAAAGTAGAAGAGCGGGTAAATAAACTGCCTGATTCACTTCGTTTAACAAAAGATAAACGTGTAAAGCAAATGGCAACAATAATATTGGTGATTACGGTAAAGTAAGATAAAAACGCTTTAATTGTTACAGGATAATCATTATTCAAGAGCTGTAAACTTACCCTGAATTGCAATGCGAGGGAAAACCAAACCACAATAGCAGCACCAATAAAAAAAGGCCTGAAATTATTTTTTAAATCCATAAGCTAGCGCTATATTGAGTGTGACAGAAAAGTAGGAAATTAATATGAAGGAATGAAATTTAAGTGGCGTTTTTTCGCTTCCGGAAATGGTTAATAACCTGTTAATGTACTTTTTAATTTCTCCTCAAAAAGTATCGATTTAGCTTTGAACTGAGGGTCGGAAAAGGAAATATTGGCTGTGGCGTAAATAATCTTTCCATCTTTTCCAACCAATACATTCGATGGAAAACCGTGATTAATATTCAGTTTTCTGATCTCATCTTTGCTCAACGATACAATTTCGTATTTATACCCGTTTCGTTTTTGAAAGCGTTTGGCACTAGCGGGATGATCATGCGTAATGCCGATAAACCTTACGGCCTTTTTACCATATTTAGCCACCAAACTATTTAATTCGGGCATTTCGGCTATACAGGGCGGGCATTTTTCGAACCAAAAGTTAATCACCACTACCTGGTTTTTTAAATCGGTATTAGAGAACGGCTTTTTATTGGTGGTTAAACCTTTAAAAGCAGGTAAATCTTTACCTATTAAATCTTCAAAGAAAGTTTCCTGTGTGGCCCATTTAACCGGGGCATCTTGTGCCAATACCGTGAAGGAAAAAATAGAAAGCAGAAGAATAAGGTAAATTTTCATCAGCGCAAAATATAAAAAAAGTCCTACCAATTTGGCAGGACTTCATTGTTTGTTTGGTTTAGAAAATCTTATTTAAAGGTAACTGAGCCGTATTCGGTTTTAATGGATACGTTTGCAGCACCACCGCTACCAATTTTGCCGGTATATTTTTTAGTCTCATCGTCTTTACTAACCAGGCTCGATGTTACGTTTGAACCATATTTAAAGCCTGCATACGAAGTAGAAACGTTGAAATTGGCATTGAACCGGTCTGCAAAGCCCAAGCCGATGCTTACATATTCGCCTCCGAAGGTGAAGTTTTTACAAGCTGGGGTAATTTCACTCACATTTAAACGGTTATAATCCATGTTGATGTTTGCATCGCCATTCAGCGAGCCTAAAGTAACATTCGAATATTCGGCATTAACGGCAATTTTACCTGCAGATGCAATATTTAAATCGCCATAAGCTTGTTTAACCACTGTATTACCTTTAACCGTATTGATGTTTACTTTGGCATATTCGGCATTTAAAAGCAAGTTGCCGCCAATGGTACCAATAGTTAAACCTTTGCCATACTCTACTTTAATATCGGCTGATCTTCTGATGGTATTGATGTTTACCGCCACATATTCTGCATTAAGCTGTAAAGTACCTACCGAACCAATGGTTACAGGCCCATTATATTCATGTTTTACTACAGCGGCATTCAGATCCTGGATATCGCATTTGCCATATTGAACATTGATGTAGTTATTTACGTTGCTTAAATTACCGGCAACCAAATTGCCATATTCTACCTTTAAAGAAGTCGGGCCAGAAAAATTACCCAATTCTACATTGCCATATTCTTGTGAAACCGTTAATGGGTTTACAGCAGGCATATATACCACATAACTTACCTTTACTTCCCTACGCCAGGTGGTTACACCATTTTTCATCCCGCGGCCATAACGTCCGTTTCTGTCGCCCATATTGGTTTTGAAAGAAACCACATCACCATTTTTAGCGGCATCAATACTCACGCCATCAATCAGTTTCTGTACATCGCTGTCTGAGTTGCTATAAGCTTTAATATCTACGTCAACACGTACTTCTTTTTTATCCCAGGTTTTAATTACGATAGATCCGAATTGGTTGTTTAAATTAACCTTATCGTTATTATCTACATTAAAACTCTTGCTAAAAGATTTTGATCGTTCGGCATCACTGCCTGTTTGTTTATACTTTGAAGTGTTAACCATCGCCATTGTTGACGATTTCTCTACATTTTCTATAACTACTTTCTCTGACGGGCTGTTTACGACCCCTTCTTGCGCATTAGTTTTTACGGCAATTAAAGCCATAAAGGCTAAAAATATTTTTATTGTGTTCATGTTGTTAATTGTTAAACACCTATACACTTAAAACCTGCCGGCTGGCCATAAGCTTTCGATGTGGTGAGCGTCTCCTGATTGGTATCCAGTATGTTTAATCAGGTATCAAGACGAATCTTGTTATTGTTTTATCTCGGTTTTGCTTAAATTTGGTTAACCCTTTTATAATCGTCAACCTGGTTAATAATCAATAACTGTTGTTTTAATAACTGCAATTGTATTTCGCGGTTTTTAACCATAGCCTTTACCACAAAAGTTTGGTTGGGCGAGCTTGGCAATTCCGTTTTTAATCTTTCATAATCTTCGTCCAGCTTTTTCAAATCAGCGGTAAATTTTTTATACAGCTCTGGATTTGCAGAGGCGAAAATGGCCAGACTATCCCTTTTTTCGGTAATTAAACCAGCGAAATGAACGTCTTTTTTGGCGTATGAAGCGCTAACGTCGGCTATTTCTAAATCTTTGTTTTGTAATTTTCCTACGTATAACCAGGCTAAACCGAAAACAACCACAATAGCTGCTGCTGCACTCATCCATAAATACAGTTTTACCGGTTTTTTTTTCTTCTTGTTGTCTAACTCCTGTTCAATCTTTGCCCAAAGTCCTGCCGATGGCTCCATTACGTCGAAAGCTTTACGGTTTTCCTTTACAAAGGTTTCTAATCTATTATTCATCTCTCATCCCTTTCTGTTCTAAAATACTTTTTAACTTCTTTTTAGCCCTCATGTACTGTGTGCGGCTGGTATTTTCACTAATTTTTAAAATGTGTGCAATCTCTTCATGGTCGTAACCTTCTAACAGGTACAAACTCAGTACCACCCTGTAGCCATCTGGCAATTGGGTTATGGCTGTTCTTATTTCTTCAGCCTGTAACTGCACTTCATGGTCATCAAAACTATCTTCATCCGGCACTTCCGATATTTCATCGGTACTTACAAATTCCATCTTACGCTTACGTAAATAATTGATGGATTTGTTGATCACGATCTGCTTTAACCAAAGTCCGAAAGTGGTTTCCTGCCTAAAATCTACAATTCTGGTAAACGCATCCAAAAATGCTTCCTGTAAAACATCTTCTGCCTCTTCCTCATAATTTAAAATGCGCAGTGCCACATTATACATGGCCTTTGCATACAGCTTGTACAATTCAAACTGTGCTGCGCGGCTGCCCTGCATGCATTTTTTTACGAGTTCCAGGTTTTTATCGATGTATACGGCTTCCAAAATTTCGAATATTCTGATTATAAGACATAAGGGATTTTAAAACGTTGCATCAAGGTAGAAAAAAAGTTTAAAATATATTAACGCAGCTTTAAGAATAAGATCAGGCATGCTGTTATGTACCGTACACTACCTTTATTTCCTAAAAAGAAAAAATATTAAGATCATTAGGAAATGGTTGGTTCTGTGCCTTTGGCCATTGCAGTCCTGCTTTTTGGTACGAGTTCCGATGCTAATGTAGTGCCGATTTATCGGTAGAGGATCGGAAGCTCTTCCCGACAATCAGGTTTATTTAACCGAGGCTGGTGCCTCGAAAACAAACCGCTGTTAAATAAACCAGACAGGAGCGAACATCCCGATTTAGGCACTGTCTGTTTTGTTTTTTATCGTGTGCTTGCTTATTTCACAGGTTTTATCGGGATAAAGCGGATGGCGGGGCTAAAGCACCTATGAAAGGCTGATCTTTCATTTCCTAAAAAATAAAAGCCTTTAAACATTAGAAATACGAAAGGCATTTTATCATTAATGACAAACTGGTGCTTTGGATTTTTTGAAATTTGTGGAAAATCAGCTACCGGAACATCATAAATTTGAAAACCCTGATACAAACCTTTAACTTCATGCCATGGATACCGATTTAATCATTTCAGCAATAAACGAGCTACATAAAAAAGCAGATCAGGCTTTAGAAAGTAAAGATCTAACTGCCTATACTGCTATGTTTGATGACCGTTTAAGCTTTACGCCAGCAGAAGGAACCGCTTTAAATAAGCGTGATTACACCATTGATTTAAAAAAATACTTTGGTAACCTTAAAGAAATCCATACGAGTTATTACAGGATTAAATCATCCATGGAGGATGATATTTTCACAGAAAAAATTGCCCGGAAATCGGTTCTTCTAAAACCCAATCTGCTTATCTTTTCGAAAAAACAAACCATCCAAACCGAAGAAATTTACCACTGGAAAAATATTAATGGCGAATGGAAGGTAATCGCTATTGAAATCGTGCTGGAGGAGAAATACTAATAAATATTCTTTTTTGACCTACATCAAAGTTTAGGATTTTTAATGGCTGCAGCTTTGCAACATTATAAAATACAGATCAAAAATGAAAAAAGAACATTTCAAATACATCAATACACTTTTCGTGGTTATCCCTATGACATTAATTATGGCTTTTGTAGGTTTAATGCGTAACTATGGTTTTGGCGAGGGCTGGTTCATCAAATTTTTACAGGCCTGGAGCATAATGCTGCCTGTAGCTTATTTTGCAGCCTTTATCATTATTCCCAACGCACGGAAACTGGCTGAAAAGATTACCTCGAAAACCTAAACATTGTTAATGTAGTAAGCCTGAATTAAATGCACAAACAGCTTTCAAGTTATATAAGAGAAAAAATTACCATCAGCGATGAGGATCTGGAACAGGTATTGTCTTTTTTCAAGATGATGCAGGTAAAAAAGAACGAAATCATGATCAGCCCTGGCGAAACGAGCCAGCGCATTTATTTTGTTGACAAAGGCTGCTTGCGGATTTTTTTTCGAACTGAAGGAGGCACTGAAGCTACCCGGCATTTTGCTTTCGAAAAGCAGTTTGCCACCGCTTTAGTCAGTTTTATTACCAACGAAACTTCAAAGGAGTTTGTGCAGGCCATAGAAGATACCGATCTACATTACATTTCGCAAAAAGATTTTTACCACCTGCTTAAAATCATTCCGCAGTGGGAGAAACTTTACCGCCATTATCTGGAGTATGCCTACGTAAGCAATACCAATCGCTTAATGTCGTTTATTACGCTCGATGCCACCGAGCGTTACCGCCAGCTGCTTGCCCAAAATCCAGGCGTGGTTATGCGCATGCCAAACAAAATGGTTGCCTCTTACTTAAATATCTCGCAAGAAACTTTAAGCAGATTAAAATCAAAAGCCTGAGTTCTATAATAATGGTGATTAATGTGATCGCCCTGCTATCCCGAAGGCTCGGGATCAGCATTTTTCCTGCAATAAAGACCCTGAAATAAATTCAGGGTAACGGCCTCTAAAGGATATTACCTTTGTTAAACTTATACAAAGAGTTTTCAAATTGCATTTTTTTTGCCCACTAAAAATCCTGATTCAAAAACCTTTGGTTATAGCATTAACTTTAAAACAAAATCGGTATTTTTGCCGCTCAATTTAGATTATATATATGTTAAGAACAGTAACTTGTGGTGCATTAAACCTAAATAACTTAGGCGAAAGTGTTACGCTATGTGGTTGGGTACAAAAATCAAGAGATTTAGGCGGTATGACTTTTATCGACATCCGCGATCGTTATGGTATTACTCAGTTGGTTTTTAACATGGACGATAATCGTGAGCTTTGCGAAACCGCACGTACTTTAGGTCGTGAATTTGTAATCAAAGCGATTGGTACCGTTGTTGAAAGAAGCAACAAAAACCCAAAAATGGCTACAGGCGATGTGGAGATTAAAATTTCTGCATTAGAGATTTTAAATGCTGCGAAATTACCGCCTTTCATGATCGATGATGAAACCGATGGTGGTGATGAGCTGCGCATGAAATACCGCTATTTAGACTTACGCCGTAATCCGGTTCGCAATAACCTGGTTTTACGTCATAAAATGGCACAATCGGTTCGCCGTTATTTAGATGCTTTAGATTTTATCGAAGTAGAAACACCTGTTTTAATTAAATCAACACCAGAAGGTGCAAGAGATTTCGTTGTGCCTAGCCGCATGAACGAAGGTGAGTTTTATGCTTTGCCTCAATCGCCGCAAACCTTTAAACAATTGTTGATGGTTTCGGGATTCGACCGTTACTTCCAAATTGTAAAATGTTTTAGAGATGAAGACTTAAGAGCCGACCGTCAGCCTGAGTTTACCCAGATTGACTGTGAAATGTCTTTCATCGAACAAGAAGATATACTAAACACTTTTGAAGGTTTGATCCGTACTTTATTTAAAGAAGTACGCAACTACGATTTACCAGAAGTGCCGCGTATGCAATATGCAGATGCGATGCGTTTATATGGATCTGACAAACCAGATACCCGTTTTGCGATGCAGTTTGTGGAGCTTAACCACCTGGTAAAGGGTAAAGGTTTCCCTGTTTTCGACAATGCAGAATTGGTAGTAGGTATCAATGCAAAAGGTGCAGCAAGTTATACGCGTAAGCAATTAGATGAATTAACAGATTTCATCAAACGCCCGCAGATTGGCGCCACAGGTTTGATCTATGCACGCCACAATGAAGACGGAACCATTAAATCATCAGTAGATAAGTTCTTCAACGAAGAAGACCTTAAACAATGGAGCGAAGCTTTCGGCACAGAAAAAGGCGATTTATTATTGATTTTAGCCGGCTCTACCGATAAAGTACGCAAACAGCTAAATGAGCTTCGTTTGGAGATGGGTAGCCGCTTAGGTTTACGCGATAAAAATACATTCTCTGCACTTTGGGTATTGGATTTTCCACTTTTAGAATGGGATGAGGAAACTGAACGTTACCATGCCATGCACCACCCATTCACTTCGCCTAAACCTGAAGACATTGCCTTATTAGATACCGATCCTAAAAACGTACGTGCCAATGCTTACGACATGGTCATCAACGGAACTGAAGTTGGTGGTGGATCGATCCGTATTCACGATAGGGCATTACAGGCTTTAATGTTTAAACATTTAGGTTTCAGTGCAGAAGAAGCACAAAAACAATTTGGTTTCTTAATGGATGCCTTCGAGTTTGGTGCACCTCCGCATGGTGGTATTGCTTTTGGTTTCGATCGTTTAACCTCAATTTTTGCAGGTTTAGATTCCATTCGTGATGTAATTGCTTTCCCTAAAAACAACTCAGGAAGAGATGTAATGATCGATAGCCCGAGCACTATTGACGAGAAACAATTGAAAGAATTAAAGATTAAAACAGATTTATAAATAGATCCGTCACGCTGAACCTGGTTTAGCATCTTTTCAAGAAGAACCTGAAAAACCAGGATGACGAAACGCATAAAAAAAGCCTCAGGATTTTGAATTCTGAGGCTTTTTTATGACAGTCACTTTGCGTTTCACTAACGAATGAACCAATGGCTAATGAACCATTGAACTAATATGTTTCACTATCAGGCGGAATGCCATAGTCAATAAATTTCTTTTCTTTTTTCTCTTTCTTTTTACCCAACCAACTCTTTACAGAATTAAAAATTGCTGACAAATGTTCTGCGTCAAGCGATTTACCAATTTTTCCTGAAACCAGACCTACAGCTGCTTTGGTTAAAAAACCGGCACCTCTAAAAAGGGTTTTATTCATAAACATGGGCAAAAGCAAGGACATAGCGGTTCCGCTTATATTTAATTTTTCGTCGGCTTTAAACAGGTTACTTGGTGTAGCATACCTTTTTATCAGTGCGCCCAAGGTAAATTGTTTAAAATAAGCTTTCGTATCCGATTTAAGCATATTTTGCTTAAGCGTATATTCAACCTTCAGTTCTAATTTTCTAGCCTGCAGGTCTTCTAGATTTCGGATGTCTTTATACCTTTTCATCTTCCTCCTTATCTGCAAGTTTATCAAAGTATTTTCTAATGGCTACATTAATAATGGCCTTTTCGATATACTTATCCTTAGTTAAATAAACAATTATTGCCAATAGGATATAGAACAAAGATACGCAGCCAAAGCCTCCGGCATAGCTACCTAAAAGATCAGACAGATAAAGTGCCAAAGTTACCGAGCCAAATAAAAAGGCCAATATAAAACAAACAATAACTGCCGTACTGGTTACCAGATCGGCAAATACTTTAGAGACTTTTTCTACCAGGTAAAGCCTCGTATACTCCACTCTGGCCTCTAGAAAGCCTTTAGCATCGTCTACAAGATCTTCGATACTTTTATCTTTATTTTCCTGCATAATTCAGATGATATTTAACCGGGCAATTGCCCGGCTATGCAATATTTTATTTATTACGCGTGTTCAACGTCGTCACTATATTCTTCTTCTACGCTTCTTAATTTTGTTTTAATTGAGCTTACCACTTTATCTTTTAAGCTGGCAAGATGGTTAATTTCATCAGCAGCTTTATCTTTGATAGAGTCGCCCAGGTCTTTTAGAGATTGGCTTAATTTATCGCGGGTTTCATCACCTTTATCTGGTGCGAACAAAATTCCTAGCGCCGCACCAGCAGCTAATCCTGCTAAAAGCGCAACTACAACTTTTGAGTTATCATTCATAATTAATGTATTTTAAGGGTTTAACAATTATGTACAATATAAAACTACTACATTATTTATTGTTAAGCTATATTTATAACTCCGTATGCTCATTATTTGTTTTAATTCTTTCCAATCTTTCTGATGCAAGCGTACTGGTTTCGTAAATCTTAACAAGCAATATAAAATAAGATAATAGCAGGGGACCAAAAACAAGGCCCAATATTCCAAATAAAGGGATACCAATAATTACGCCAATTACGGTAATTATGGGGTGAATATTGCCAACTTTTTTTGCGATGATAAACCTGAGCACATTGTCAATATTGATGATGACTACAAAACCAAAAATAAGCATGGCCCAGCCAGCAAAATTATTCCCGTTCGCAATCTGTAAAATCGCAGCCGGAACAAAAACAACTGGTGGCCCCAAAACAGGCACAAAAGAAATAAATGTTGTAATTACGCCCCAAAACACGGGATCTTTATAACCCAGCACATAAAAAGAAAGACTTAAAAGCGAACCCTGAACGAGGCAGATCAGTCCCTGGCCCAACACATTTGCATAAGTTGTATTCCTCATTTCATCGCCAAAACGGAGGGCGTTCTGTTCTCTGAAAGGCGCATATTTAATCAATGAAAATTCGAATTTTTTCCGCTCAATTAACATAAAGTAGAGTAAAAAGTACATCACCAATAAACTTAATACAATATTTACTGCACTCGATATTAAGGATGGAAAAAGCTGAGTGGCCCAATTCCCCAAACGGTTTAATCCTTCCTGAATAACATCCTGATTAATTTTAACCGGAATAAGGTGTTGTAGTTTAACCAATAGATTCCTGAAAAAGACTTCATTGTTCCTCAATTCAGAAATTTTGCTGATAACCATACTGCTTAATGCATAAAAAGGCATTACAATGAGTATGATAGAGATGGTGATCAGAAAAATAGCCGTTACTCTTTTATTCCACCCCTTATTTTCGGCCAAATGGATATAGGCTGGCCGCATGATGGTATAAAGCACCAAAGTGCTTAAAATGGCGCTAAAAATACTCTGCAAAGAATATGCAATTAACACCCCGAGTGCAATAATAATGACGAGGTTAATGTTATTGCGTTGCTTATAAGAGAATACTGACATATTTAGATAATAAGGCTATTCTTTAAATGTTAAAATGCCCCCTTTTGTTTTGTTGATTTAAAATTTATGTTCCATTATCGATCCTAAATTTAATTTTATTATAAAGTGTTTTTCTGTCGATGTTTAAGATTTTGGCTGCCTTGGTTTTATTGAAATTAACCTCTTTTAGCACTTCTAAAATAGCATTATATTCGGCCTCTTTAGCTGCATTCCGTAAATGAAGTGATTTTTCATGATGTGATTTTGGAGGCAAAAGAAGGGCTTTTTTTTCATACTGAGTGCTACGGTGATCAATCATTCCGAACTCTAAGGGTAAAACATGGGGTTCTATGCAATCTCCATCGGTTAATAAAGCAACCCGCCTGATTACATTTTTCAACTCACGTACATTACCTGGCCAAGGGTTGGCCAATAAACATTTCTTTACCTCATCAGAAAAGCCTTTAATCTTTTTATTCAGTTCCTGGTTTGCTATGGACAGGAAGCGCTCAGCGAATAGGAGTATGTCATTGCCCCGGTGTTTCAATGATGGAACATGTATAGAAAATTCATTAAAGCGGTGATATAAATCTTCCCTAAATGTACCCTTTTGAATGCCTTCTTCTAAATTTTCATTGGTGGCTACAATAAGCCGCACATCCAGATCAATCTCCTTTGTACTACCAATCCGCTTTATTTTCCGCTCCTGAACTGCCCTGAGTAAAATAGCCTGAATTTCGTATGATAAATTACTGACCTCATCAAGAAATAATGTTCCGCCATTTGCCTGTTCAAAGTGTCCTATTTTAGTAAAAAGTGCACCAGTGAATGATCCTTTTTCATGCCCGAAAAATTCGCTTGCGGCGAGCTCCTTCGTTAAAGAACCACAATCCATGGCAACAAAGCTGCCCGCACTGCGTAAACTATTCCTATGAATGGCCTTAGCCACACATTCTTTTCCTGTGCCACTTTTCCCGGTTAAAATAATGCTGTAATTTGTTTGGGCAACAACATTAATTTGCGCTAAAAGATTTAATGAAACTTTACTCTTACCTTCAATATACTGAGGCTGGTTAAAAAAATCAGTTGCTTCGATTTTGTTCCCGGTACTTTTATGTTTTTTTAAAAGTTGCTGCGCTTCAAGCGCTTTGTTAATCGTATTTAATATCTCATCAGGATATAATGGCTTAACAATATAATCATAAGCCCCCAGTTTTATGAGTTCAACAGCAAGTTTAACATCCGAATATCCGGTAATAATAATAACGCCTGTTGCCGGATGACTTTCGCTTATATATTTTAAAATTTCTTTACCATCTGTATCATCAAGACGGTAATCGCAGAGAACCAGGTCGAACTTTTCCTTATTTAGAATTTCTAATGCAGTACTTCCGGTGGTTGTATGTAGTACATCAAAACCACTTTTCGTTAAAAATTTAGAAAGTAATAAGCCAATATTTATTTCATCATCAATTATAAGTATCTTGTTTTTCATTAATAGGATTTTTAGCCCTAAAAAGAACCCCGAATAATTTAGTGGGATGAATCAAAATGATTGAGATTAAGCATTTTAGATTATGCATAATTACTTAAAAAATATTGAACTTAAAAACATTTTACACATTTAATTAGTACAACGATAGAATTAATACTACAAATCTATTATTTACCTGTAAAAATTGCTTTTCTCTTTTCCACAAATGCCGTTACACCTTCCTTAAAATCGGCGGTTTCGAAACATTTGCCAAATTCTTCAATTTCGGTAGCATAACCATTGGTATTATTTATTGATGCAATCACCGATTTTATTGCTGCTGAAATAGCCAAAGGTGCACGCTGCTTAATCACATTCAGCATTTCTTCAGCCTTGCCAATGAGGTCTGCCTGTGGAACAACAACATTTACCAGGCCTATTTTTTCTGCATCGGTAGCGGTAATCATATTTGCGGTAGTAATCATTTCTATGGCTTTACCCTTTCCAACCAATTGCGTAAGGCGCTGGGTGCCACCATAACCGGGAATTAAGCCTAAAGTAACTTCCGGCAAACCTAATTTCGCGTTATCTGATGCAATGCGTATGTGGCAGGCCATTGCCAACTCCAGTCCTCCGCCTAAAGCAAATCCATTAATTGCTGCGATAAATGGTTTTGAAGAATTTTCAATGGCATTAAAAACCAGCTCATGACCGCGTTTTGCCAATTCTTCTCCCTGTTTGCCACTATAATCAGAAAACTCTTTAATATCGGCCCCTGCAACAAATGCCTTTTCACCTGCTCCGGTTAAAATAACACCTCTTACTTCATCTGTTCTACCTGCAAAAGCAATTACATCCGCCAGTTCAGCCAAAGTATCTTTATTTAAAGCATTCAGTGCTTTTTCGCGGTTAATGGTAACGTATAAAATGTTTTCTTTTATTTCTGAGATTAAATTCTGGTATGCCATAGCTTAAAAATTTCTGTTTTCTGTAACCCAATTCTGTATATATTCTACAATACTGGCCATGGTTGTACCTGGAGGAAATAGTTCTCCAACCCCCATACCTGCCAGTTTTAGCCGATCTGCTTCCGGAATAATCCCTCCGCCGGTTAACAACACATCATCTAACTGTTTTTCTTTCATAAAGTGAATAATCTTTGGAAAAACCGTCATGTGTGCGCCCGATAGGATAGAAATCCCAATGGCATCAACATCCTCTTGAAGCGCTGTGTTTACCACCATTTCGGGTGTTTGGCGCAGGCCGGTATAAATTACTTCCATGCCGGCATCTCGTAAGGAAGTTGCGATTACTTTGGCTCCCCTGTCGTGACCATCTAATCCAACCTTAGCCACTAAAACGCGTATAGGCCGATTTAATACTTTGCTCATATTGAATATTAAGTTGACGTAAATGTATTGATTTTGATTCTCAAATTAATCATTAACTAAAACAAGTAGAATTAGACTAATCTTTTTACATTTGCATTCCTAATTTACAGGTTTTTATGAGTGAAGAGAAGTCATTGAACTTTATTGAAGAAATTGTTGAGAACGACTTAAATAGTGGTAAGTATGAAACTTTGGTTACGCGTTTCCCGCCGGAACCTAATGGTTATTTACACATTGGCCACGCGAAAGCAATATGCTTAAATTTCGGACTAACACAAAAATACGGCGGCTATACCAACCTGCGTTTTGACGATACCAATCCGGTAACTGAAAAAACAGAATATGTAAACAGCCAGCAAGAAGATATCAGATGGTTGGGTTTTAACTGGAAAAATGAATTATACGCCTCAGATTATTTTGATGAGCTGTATGGTTTTGCCGTTAAACTGATCGAAAAAGGTTTGGCTTATGTTGATGAAAGTTCTGCAGATGAAATTGCAGCTTTAAAAGGCACGCCAACAGAACCAGGACAGGACAGCCCATTCCGTAGCCGCAGCATCGAAGAAAATTTAGACATTTTCACAAAAATGAAAAATGGCGAGTTTGCCGATGGCGCATATATTCTGAGAGCAAAAATCGACATGGCCAGTCCAAATATGTTAATGCGCGATCCGATTATTTATCGCATTAAACATGCCGAGCATCACCGTACAGGCAACAAATGGTGCATTTACCCGATGTATGATTTTGCGCACGGACAAAGTGATAGTATCGAAAACATCACCCATTCGATATGTACTCTGGAATATGTTTCGCACCGCGAACTTTACGATTGGTTTATCGAAAAATTAGAGATTTTCCCTTCAAAACAATATGAATTCGCCCGTTTAAACCTGACCAGCACGGTAATGAGTAAACGCAAGCTATTGCAACTGGTTAACGAAAATTTAGTAAACGGGTGGGATGACCCACGTATGCCTACAATCAGCGGTTTACGCAGAAGAGGTTTTACACCAAAGAGCATCCGCGAGTTTTGCGAACGTATCGGCATCGCCAAACGCGAAAATTTAATTGAGCTGAGTCTGTTAGAATTTTGTATCCGCGAAGATTTAAATAAAACGGCTAACCGCGTAATGGCGGTTTTAGATCCGATTAAACTGGTGATTACGAATTACGAAAAAGGAACAGAAGATTTAATCGGCGAAAACAATCCGGAAGCTGAAGATGGCGGAGGTACACGTGTAATCCCTTTCAGCAATGAACTTTGGATCGAGCGTGAAGATTTTATGGAAGTACCGGCAAAAAAATGGTTCCGTTTGGCACCTGGTGCAATGGTACGCCTAAAATTTGCCTACATTGTGAAATGCGAAGATTTTGTGAAAGATGAAAACGGAAACGTTACTGAAATCCGTTGTACTTACATCCCGGAATCGAAAAGCGGGAATGATACCAGCGGTATAAATGTTAAAGGGACGATCCATTGGGTAAGCGCCCTGCATGCCAAAACTGCTGAAATCCGTTTGTACGACCGTTTGTTTACTTCTGAAACACCAGATGCTGAGGAAGGCGATTTTAAAGATTACTTAAATCCTGAAAGTTTAACGGTTTTACCTAACGTTTACATCGAACCGGCATTGGCAGACGCCGATTTAGAAAGCCGTTATCAGTTTATCCGTAAAGGTTATTTCTGTTTAGATAAAGATTCTACTGCAGATAAATTGGTTTTTAACCGCACAGTTACCTTAAAAGATACTTTTAAGAAACCGAATTAGGTTTAGCCATTTTGGCCACAGATATGCACAGATGAACACGGATTTTAGTGTTTATCTGTGCTTTTTTTTATTAGGTGGTCAACCGATTAATTGTTTGAATTGGTTAACTGGCTTCAACCGTCCAGCTTTTGGAAGGGTTGGTATATTTGTTTGTCCCATGACTTCGGACCTCTGTCCTTTGACTTTCGGACTTATTTACGCTAGCCGCCAAACGCCCTTCACTTAATACTTCGCATAAACATTATAAAGCACCAGAATATCCACAGGCGTTAAAGTCGGTGTAATATCACTCTGGATAAAATGGATTTTAAACGCCGTGATGGCTGCAGGGAGATTACTGGTATCGTAACCAATGTATTTTAAGGCCATTTCGGTATTAAAATCTACCGGTGGGTTCTTCAGCACATCATCATACCAATAACCAAAACCTTTATCAGCCAGTTTTTTCCAGGGAAAGTTTTTTGGATCGTTTTTACGTTTAGGGGCAATGTCGGCATGACCGATAAAATTTGCCGTAGGGATGCCATAGGTTTTCTTTAAAGTGGCCAATAGCTTTATCAAACTATTTATTTGTGCATCAGGCCACGGATCTGTTAAGCCGTTATTATCCAGCTCGATACCAATTGATGAGGAATTTAAATCGGTATCTTTTCCCCATTTACTTACACCAGCATGGTTTGCCCGTAAATAATCGTTCACCATATGCACTACTTTACCATCGCGGCTAATCACATAATGCGCACTGGTACCTGCTTTAGTGGAGAAAAATGTTTTTATCGTTTGCGCCAGACTATCCTGCGCAGTATGATGGATCACCACAAAATTTGGTTTACGTATCCCAAAATTTACAGAACCAATCCATTCCTGATTTGTTGCTCCTGATGAATCGTAAAGTTGACCAACCGGTGGCGTGGTGTTGATTATTTTCGAAAAATCTTTTGCCTTTTCCTTATATATTTTTTCTGTTGCGGCATATTTGCTGCTTCCGCAGGCAGATAAAATAAGTACAAGAGAAAAAGCGGAAATAGATAATGATTTTGATGACCTGGAAAATAACATGGCATGAATTGTTAGCGAGTTGAAGTTACAAAGTTATGTTAAACTTCACCCAATGCATCAAACTTTATACAAAGCTTTCAAAATTTACTAATTTAGCAGCCATATACTTTGATATGAAGAATTTATACAAATCAACACTGTTTTTATCGGCAGTAGCTATTTCAGCAGGCGTCTTATCGTCTTGTACCGGCAACAATAAATCTAAAGGTGAAAATGCTGTGGTGGTACAAAAAGATAGCTTAACCAATTATGTTGCGCAAAGATTGCCCATTTACGAAAAGGTAAAATTAACCACCAATATAAACGAATTAAGTGTTAACGACCGTAAAATTCTGCCTTTATTAATTCAGGCCGCAGAAATTATGGATCAGCTCTATTGGAAACAAGCCTACCCCCAAAGAGATAGTTTGCTGGCCACGATTAAAGACGAAAAAACACGCGATTTTGTTAATATCAATTATGGTCCCTGGGATAGATTAAATAACGATAAACCTTTTGTTGAAGGTGTTGGTGCCAAACCAGAAGGCGCATCCTTTTATCCATACGGCATTACAAAAGAAGCAATAGAGAAATCAGACCTTGCCGATAAATTTGGCGCATATTCTGTTGTTCAAAAAGACAGCACAGGCAAACTATCAACTGTACCTTACCATGTATTATTTGCTTCAGAATTACAAAAGGCAAGTTCATTATTAAAACAAGCCGCATTAATTGCTGAAGATGCAGGTTTAAAAAAATATTTAAACTTACGGGCCGATGCTTTAGTTACCGATAATTTTACCGCAAGTGATTATGCCTGGTTAGATATGAAAACCAATGGTTTGGATATTATTATTGGCCCGATTGAAAATTACGAGGATAAACTGTTTAATGCCCGTACCAGTTACGAAGCTTATGTTTTAATCAAAGATAAAGAGTGGAGTAAACGTTTGGCCAAGTATGTAAAAATGCTTCCTGAATTACAGAAAAACCTGCCTGTAGCAGCAAAATACAAAACCGAAACCCCTGGAACTGATTCTGAGTTAAATGCTTATGATGTGGTTTATTATGCAGGAGATTGTAATGCCGGATCGAAAACCATTGCCGTTAATCTTCCCAACGACGAAAAAATCCAGCAGGAAAAAGGTACACGCCGCTCGCAGTTAAAAAATGCGATGCAAGCGAAATTTGATAAAATCCTGGTACCGATTTCAAAAGAATTAATTGAAGCCGACCAGCAGCAATACATTAAATTCGATGCTTTTTTTGCAAACGTCATGTTTCACGAAGTAGCACATGGTTTAGGCATTAAAAAAACCATTACCGGGAAAGGTTTTGTACGTGCAGCATTAAAAGAGCAGTACAGCTGGCTGGAAGAAGGCAAAGCCGATATTTTAGGTTTATATATGGTAACCGGTTTACTTAAAAAAGGGGAGTTAAAGGGCGACATAAAGGATTATTATACCACGTTTATGGCTGGCATTTTACGTTCAGTTCGCTTTGGCGTTTCTGAGGCACATGGAAAAGCCAATATGCAGTGCTTTAATTATTTCCAGGAAAAAGGTGCTTTTGAGCGTACAGCTAAAGGTACTTACAAAGTAAACTTCGAAAAATTTGCTACTGCAATGAATGATTTAAGTGCATTCATTCTTACCCTTCAAGGTAATGGAGATAAAGTTGCGGTAGAAAAAGCACAAAAAGAAAAAGCGATTATCCACGCAGAACTTCAAACAGATCTGGACCGCTTAACCAAAAAGAATATTCCGGTTGATGTTGTTTTCGAACAAGGTGTTGATGTACTTGGGGTAAAGTAAAATATTCTTATAATAGAAATTTAAGGCCATAGATGCGCGGGTGTAAACTTGTTTGTCTGTGGCCTTTTTGCGTTGTTGGTTCATTAGTCATTGGCTCATTTGTGTGACTGGGTTAATTGATTAAGTTCCTTTAAAAATCTTTCCCTCCGCTATAAAAGAAAAATCGTCATTTCTATTTATAAGGTAAAATCCTCAAGGTTAGGGCTGAAGAGGGAATTAAACGCCTAAACTTCTGACATCGGACCTCCGACTTCGGACTTTTTAAAAATCCTTGTAACCTTTTTAAAAAACGGTCGTCTTACTGATAACTAAACAATGGAAACCTTTCGTTTCCGGCTAAACTTTAAAATAAGCAAGCAATTAAATTGAAAGCGCATGCACATGCGGTATGGAAATCTTTTTGCCCATTTTTTTAAGAATAAATACCTAAAAATGAAAACATTTTACAGAATATCGCTGATCCTTACGCTCCTTTTTACCGCCGCATTGGGTTTCGCGCAAACAAACCCTAAAGCAAACATTAGCGGGATCATTTTAGATGAAGCCAAAAAACCAGCAGATTATGTTACCGTTGTCCTATTTAAAGCACCCGATTCGAGCGTGGTTAAAACAGCATTTACTGATCCAAACGGCGCCTTTAATTTTAATGTTTCGGCTAAGGGGAGCTATTATTATAAAGCCAGTAACATGGGTTATAAAACGCTTAAAAGTAAAACCATCGTTTTAACAGAAGATAATCAAAAGGTAGATTTCGGAACGGCACAACTCAGCGCAAGCACTCAAAACCTAAAAGAGGTGAATGTAGCAGTAACTAAACCCTTAATCGAAAGAAAAATGGATAAGATCGTGATGAACGTTTCCAATAGTTCGATTATGACCGGTTCTACTGCGCTGGAGGTTTTGCAAAAAGCACCAGGCGTAACTGTAGATCAGAACGATAAGATTTCGATGATGGGCAAACAAGGTGTTTTAATTCAGCTGGATGGAAAACAGACTTACATGAGCAGTGCCGATGTGGCCAACCTGCTCCGCAATATGCAGAGCTCAGAGATTGAGAGCATCGAACTGATTACCAACCCTTCTTCAAAATATGATGCTTCTGGCAACTCGGGGATTATCAATATTAAAACGAAGAAAAATAAAAACGGCGGAACCAATGGCAGTGTTAGTGCAACGGCAGGTTACGGCAAAAACTTTAGGGGAAATGCCGGTTTAAACCTAAACCATAGAACACAAAAACTGAATCTTTTCGGTAACTACAATTACGGAAGAAATGAGCGCGACAACCTTATTGCCATCGATCGTATTTCGAACGGAACACCCGATACCTATTTTACGCAGGTGGGCACCAGTCATAGAAAACAGCAAAACAATAACTTTAAAGCAGGTATAGATTACTTTATTGATAAAAAGAATACGATTGGTCTTTTAGTAAACGGCTACTTTAACCACGGAAATGAAACTTCAGTAAACAATACATTAATTGGTCCATCTTTTACAAAAGTAGATTCGAGCCTGATCACCAACTCATTACAGGCAAATAAATACAATAATATTTCTTATAACTTAAATTATAAATCTGTTCTGGATACGGCGGGTTCGGAAATCTCGGCAGATGTAGATTATTCCAAATACAAAGGAAACGATGGTTCTAATTATGAAAACGATTACCGGTTTCAAAATGGAGACAGAATCCGCCCGATCAGGTATACCCGGAATAATACCCCATCGATCATTGATATCAAAGCCTTTAAAATCGATTATAATGTTTCGTTAAGCAAAACGGTTAAACTCGAAGCCGGGGTGAAAAGTAGCTGGGTTAAAACAGATAATGATCTTCAGGCAGAAGAATTTGTAAGTAATGTTTGGCAAAACGATGTAAAACGAAGCAATCAGTTTGTATACGATGAAAATGTAAATGCGGCTTATACCAATATCAACAAACAGTTTAAAAATACCAGCGTACAGGTTGGCCTAAGGGTTGAGCAAACCAATTCGAAAGGAAATCTGATTACCAAAAACACTGTGGTGGAACGAAATTACTGGGATTTCTTTCCAACATTGTTTGTTCAGCAAACGCTTTCGAAAAACAATCAGCTAGGTTTTTCTTATAGCAGAAGGATAGACCGCCCAAGTTACGATGCTTTAAATCCCTTTATTTATTATTTGGACGAATTTACCTATAGCAAAGGAAATCCTTTTTTAAATCCGCAGTATACGCATAATTTCGAGTTGAGTTATACGCTATTACAAAAATACATGCTCTCGATAGGCTATAGCAGGGTTAATGATGTTATTGCAGAGGTAATTTTGCCCGACGCAGCAAATCAATCGTTATATCAAACCAATGCCAACATTGCCACCAACATTAGCTACAATGCCAATTTAAATGTGCCTGTTCAGATTACGAAATGGTGGCAGACCAATAACAACTTAAATGTTTTTTACCTCAGTTTCGAAGCGCCAGATCTGGCCGGAAGTGCTTTAAAAACCGGAAAAACATCTTTCCAGTTTAAATCACAGCAAACGTTTACCATTATGGATGGTTTTACGGCAGAAATAAATGGCAGTTACGAATCGCCGCTTGATTATGGTACCTTAAGTTTAAAAGCCCGTTATTATGTTGATGCAGGTTTAAGCAAATCGTTATTTAAGAAAAAAGCAAGTTTGAAGCTGGCCCTATCAGATGTATTTAATATCTCTGAAAACAATTTATCAAGCGCCTATCCAGGCTTAACCTATACGGTGCATCAAAAAAATGAAACCCGCATTGGCAGGATCAGCTTTACTTATCGTTTTGGTAAAAATGAAATCAAACCGGCCCGTCGCCGCGCAACAGGTACTGAAGCAGAGCAAGGCAGGATGAAAAATTAACATTCAACCCTTTCAATTAAGAAAACCCGATCAACATTATGCTGGTCGGGTTTTCTGTTTTCTGTATATTTAAACTGGAAACCCTGAACAAAATGTCTGTCGAGAAAATCTCCAAACCAACCGCGAATTTAACAGCGGCTGCCTTTATTGAAAAATTAAGTACTTACCAATCTAACATAGAATTGGAAAAGATTTCCCGTTATTTTAAAACTGAGGATGGTGAATACGGGGAGGGAGACCAGTTTATTGGTGTTCGGATGGGACAGGTTTTCGAGGTGGCCAGGGCTTTTGTGGCCATGCCTATCCGGGAAATAGAAAAGCTTTTGGAAAGTCCGTTTCATGAACACCGGGCTGGTGCAGTAAGCATAATGGATTTTAGGGCAAGGGATAAAAAAACAAGTGAAGATGTAAAGAAAGCCCTTTTTGAACTTTACCTTAACCGGCACGACCGGATTAACAATTGGGACCTGGTAGATCGTGCCGCATGTTTTGTAGTGGGCAGTTATTTATTTGATAAAGCAAAGGATATTTTGTACCAATTAGCCGTTTCTGACAATATGTGGAAACGCCGGACGGCAATGGTAAGTACCTCTTACTTTATCCGCAAAGGCGATCTGACCGATACTTTTGGCATTGCAGAAATCCTTTTAAATGATCGCGAAGACTTAATTCAGAAAGCAGTTGGCGGTTGGATCAGGCAGGCGGGCACAAAAAACAAAGTTCAGTTAATGGCTTTTTTAGAAAAACATGGCGCAACAATGCCGCGTACCATGCTGCGTTACGCCATAGAACATTTTGACAAAAGTGACCGTGAGTATTATTTGAACCTGAAAAAGATAGATTAGAACTTATATTCCATTACATAATCATCCATAAAGTAACCTTCACCTATATCTAGCTTTACCGATTCTTTAATGGTAAAGCCTCCTTTTAGGTAAAAATCTTTGGCTTTATTATGCTTGTTCACATTCAATTGTAAAGCACTTCCCCCCGCATCTTTCACCTGGTTAAAAACCTCGTTAATTAAAATTTTTCCGACCCCTTTGCCATGTGCTGATGGAAGCACATAAAGTTTGTGCAATTTGTAAATGCGTTCTTCGTGTCCAACAATAGAGTAACCTGCAAAACCGAACTGATTTTCGCCCTCCTCTGCAATCAGGAAAATATGCCCTTCCATAAATTGTTTCAGCAGCTCCCCTTTGTTGTACATTTTATCGAGCATGTAATCTATCTGTGCCTGCCCGATAATATCGAGGTAGGTTGATGGCCAGGTTGCCGCAGCAATATCCCTGATGATTTCTATATCTTCTTCTTTTGCTTTTCTAAGGGTAATCATATAGGTTCACTAATAAAAATTGGTTGTCCTGAAAAGGTAAATTCTACAAAGCCATCTTTAACCACGGTAAAAATTTCATCTTCATTCTGCGCGAGGTTTGTTACTTCGATATATTGGTTGCCGTGAATCAGGAATTCACTTCCGGCAGGTTTCCACACCGAGAATCCCGATTTTATGGCATAATGTTTTGCCCTTTCGGTAAACACCACCAGGTTGATTTTGTCTTCAAATCCTGCAAATTTCTCCAGATCGAATTTTTTGGCGATTACATTTACAGCAGGATACCGCTCTTCATACAAATAATTAATAGCCACCATTAATGCATCAACAGGTCCCTGAATAACTTTTGTATCCTCTTGCGTTTCCTGTCCGTTTCCATTTACCAGAACATCAACCTTTAAACCTAAAGAAAATATTTTATCGTAATTTTCTCCGTTAACCAGAAGCGTAGGGCTCCATTCGAGCAGCTGCCCTAAAAGCTCTTCGTTAAAATTACCAAGCTCATCGATGTATAAAGCCGGCTCCTGTTTTTCTTTTACAATATGGTGTGAAGACATACTGCGAATATAGAAATTTCGCTTTAAGTACAGTATAGGAAGAATCAGCAAGGGGTAAAATGATTAACGGTTGTACGGATATTCATTTACCCAATGAAAGCTCCTGTTTATGAGTCTAAAATCTTTAAGGTCTTTCCGCTTAAAGCTCACCGAAATAGAATCTTTCCCTTTAAGTCCGGAAATAAGCAGTTTATCTTTGCCGACAACACTATAGGTTAAAATATATTGAGCAGCTTCTTTATCCTGAGAATTTAACACGAGCGTTTTCTTTTTTGCATTAAAAACGGTGGCAAAATTAAAGATACTATCGTTCATTGTTTTTACGCGTGCGTAACCGGCGTAATTAATAATCATCTGTTTCCAGCGTGTGCTGTCAGTGGTTAGCGGAGGCAGGGTTTTGCCTTTAAAACTCACGCTTTCTACATTATAAATGCCATACATAAATGGCTTTGGCGCATTGCTGCCATAGGTTTTGCTTTGCGCAATCAACGTTGATAATAGGAAAAGCATTGATGCAGCGATAACCAGGTATTTACCCGTATAGGCCACCATAAAGAGCCATCGTTTTTTATAAACAGGACGATGCATTTTTTCGAGCTGCTGGTTTTCATACCTGACAAAAAACCGGTATAACTTTAAAAAATGTGGGGCTAAAATAAACAGGCACATCACCACCAGCGCGGTTGACAGTTGCTTTACCGGCACATCGAAAAAATAATTCATGGCCATTACATGTACAGTTGCCGCAAGCGATAGAAATGCACCAATAATCACAGTTCTGCGGAACAACAATAAAATAGCAGAAACTTCGATAATCCCCATAAAAACATTGTAACCTTTAGAAAACCCGAGGAATGTCCAGGCGAGGCCCATTGGTGAGGCTTGGCCAAAAGGCTGTAGCAGGCGGAATAAAGATGGATCGGGAAATTGAAGCTTGATTACTTTTATGGCCCCATACATCACCAGGGTAAACGCCAGATAAAAACGTACGAGTACGATGAGCCAGTAATAAGCGGTATGGTAGCTTTTGCGTTTGCGGTCAAATACCGACCAGATAAAACAACCAACAACTGAAATTAAAAACATAAATACCAGTAATACCCAATCGTACGAGGTATCGCCACTGCCGTTGGTGTAAATTTTAAAGTCGTAATTGTAATGAAGAACATGCTGAGAAAACCACGGAATTAAATCATGTAATACCAGTGTAGGGTATTTGATTACATAATAGAAGAATGGAAAAGCGCCGTTGTTGTTCAGGATAATGAAAAGAGACAACAACAGGAAAAAGAACCTGAAGGATATTTTTTTATAAATGTTCCAGGGTGTATTGGTTTGAAGAGCGTTTTCTGACATATTAGTTAGGATTTATCCAAAACTAAAAATTATCACGTGGCCTTCAAATTATAAAATGTTAATTAACAGCGCTTTCTTTAACTAATGTGTAAAAATCCTGATAGGCTTCAATAAAATCATCGGCTAAATTAATGGCTCCTGAAACGGCTATACCGTAAATGCCAGCTTGCATTAAAGCTTCTACATCGTAGGTTTTTATCCCGCCCACAGCCAAGAGCGGAATACTGATGTGCTGAGCATCCAATTCTTTTATTGCTTGCTGATAGCCCTCAATACCCAATAACTTATATTGGTTAGGCTTGGTTTCAGTTTCTGCAAATGGCCCATAACCAACATAATCGGCACCCTCTTGTGCAAGTCTGATTACATTTTCTACTGTATTGGCAGATCCTCCAAGGGTAATATCATGGCCAACCCGTTTGCGCAGGGCGACAAAATCGGCATCCATATCTTCCATATGAAAACCCTGGATATCGGCCTTTCCATTTAAATGAACATGATTGGTAACAATTAAAGTGGTACCCCAATCATCACAGATTTCTGCAATAGCATTAATATCCTGCAAGAGTGCTTCATCAGTTTTGCTCAGGCAACGGTACTGGATCCACTTTGCACCAGCCTCACAGGCTTGTTGTGCCTGCTCGATGTGACTTAAATGCGGGATATCGTGCGTGATGTAATGAAGTTTCTCTATGTATTTCATATCGGTATGGTAGGATTGAGTGTTTTAAAATCAGGTTGCCAATATAAAACAAAATCGCCATTGCAAGTATATTCCGCAATGACGATCCTATTTTTAGCTTTGGGTTGACAACTTTACAGGCTATTGGCCCAGAAAGTTGTCAACCCTGAATACAGATTAAAATTTCACATTCAGGCTTAGCAAAAAGTTAGTTCCTGCTTGTGGATAAAAGAAGTTTTCGGTTACCCTGCTTCCGCCTGCCTGGTAGCCATAGGTATAACCATTGCTTTCGTATTTCTTATCGAAAATATTGTTTACCAGTAAACCCAGGTTAACGTTTTTAACCCCTGCAAATTTAAAGTCGTAGCCCAAACGCGCATTACTTACCCAGTAGCCGTTAATGGTCCTATCGTTATTCTGCGTATTATCCAGGTATTGTTTGCTTACATATTTGCTTTGTAAGGCTATTGCAAAACCACTAACCGGTTTGTAAACCAGCTCGCCAAAAAGCACCGCACTTGGAGAATAAGAGATATCGGTTAAGCTGTAATTGTTTACCACTTCTCCACCGTTATCATAATCATCATAATATTCGGTAAAGTTCTTAATTTTGTTTCTGCTCCATGCAGCATTAGCATTTAATACAAATTGCTGGCTAATGGCGTAAGATCCGTCTAGCTCAATCCCTAAACGGTAACTTCTGTCTACATTCTGACGGTAGCTAGCACCAACATCGTTTAACTGTCCGGTAACCACCAACTGGTTTTTGTAGAACATACCATAGGCATTGGCACCAACATTAAATTCATCGTTTTTAAAACGGTATCCTAATTCTACATCGTTCAAGCGCTCAGCTTTAGGTGAAATATTGGCTACCGATGCATCTGTATAATCATCACGGTTAGGCTCTTTGTTGGCTACACTGAACGAGGCATATACATTGCTTTGTGGATTGATAAAATAAGTGGCTCCAAATTTAGGGTTAAAGAAATTTAGGTTCTCGTTAATCGTCAGGGTGTTTAGTTTATTTTCCGTTCCTGCAATATCGAAATATACCCGGCGGTATTGCAAATCAGCAAATAAGCTTAACGACTCTACCGGACTATAGTTTACTTTACCGTAAACGTTAAAATCGGTTTTAAAACCATCATTATCATAATAATGCCTGTCTATATTTCCGTTTGATGCGTATTGTGCCCAAATCACCTGTCCGAAGTGTGCACCCTTATATTCATTATATGCACCGCCTAAAGTAAAGTTTAAATTCTTTTCAGGCACATAATTGAAAGCATAGGTAACGCCATAAAAATCGTTATCTAACCAACGGCGGCGAATTAAATCTGTTGAAGTAATAGGTGTTCCTCCTGGAACAACTACAGGGTTTAAACCATAATTTTTCAATTCATCCTGTACCCTGTATTCTTCATAATAGCCTTCACCCTGAGTATAATGTAAGGCACCATTAAAAGAAAACTGATCAGAAAGCTGTCTGGCATAAATTAACTGGTAATGGTTCTGGGTATAGTTATCTGTCTGGTTATTGTACAGGAAACTATTGTAAGTTCTGCCTGAGTTCAAAAGATTTGCAGCATCCTCTGCACTTAAGCCGTTTCTGGCAATATAGGCATTCATTCCGGCTACATCATTTTCTAAACGTGATTGCGGAATACCATTCCACGATTGATAGGTTTTCTCATTTCCTGAAAAAACATTAACACGCAACAGGTCTTTATTTCCATGGTAAGCACCGGATAGAAAATAAGATTTAAGCAACGATGAACCGCGGTCTACATAACCATCAGAACTAATTCTCGATAAACGGCCATCAAAGCTAAATCGGTTATTAATTAAACCTGTTCCTACCTTTACCGTATTTTTCCAGGTATCGAAACTGCCATAAGTGCTGTTTACTTCTGCATAAGGCTCCAACTCGCTTGCCGTAGTTTGAATATTTAAACTGGCACCAAACGCACCTGCACCATTGGTTGAGGTACCTACACCGCGCTGAATCTGTACATTATCTACCGATGAAGCAAAATCGGGCATGTTTACATAAAATGTACCTTGACTTTCGCTATCGTTTATCGGAATACCGTTAACGGTTACGTTGATCCTGCTGTTATCGCTACCGCGGATACGGATACCCGTGTAACCTACGCCAGCACCGGCATCAGAGTTAACCACAACGCCCGGCGTGTTTTGAAGAATGAAAGGTAGATCCTGTCCGAAGTTATTCTGCTGGATTTCTTCTTTACCAATATTCTTATAGGTAGTGGCCGATTTTTCTGTAGCCCGCGTTGCACGAACAATGACTTCATCAGCTAAGAAATTTTGTGGAGAGAGGCTAAAATCCAGTGTAGTATGCTGCTTAAGTTCTACCGCTTTTTCGATTGTTTTATAACCTACATAACTAACCACAATCGTGTATTTTCCGTTAACCAGGTTTGTAATGCTGTAATTCCCGGCAGCATCGCTTACCACTGCTGTTTTTTGATTCCTCAATTTAACGGTAGCACCTGGAAGTGGTTGCTGGTTTTGATCTGTTATTTTACCTGTAACAGAAATTTGTGCCGATACGAAGAAGGGCAACATTGCAACAAGCGCTGCAAAAAGTAAATTTTTCAATTTTATTGTTTTTAGTTAAACTCATCGGAAAAGGGGCATTGCCGATTTTCAGTTAAACTTCCATAACTCCAATCCCTACGCCGGCATTACCCGGATCAGGTGCATTTATAAGGTTTAGGGTTTTGAGGTTTAGGGCTTAGGGTTTTACCTTCCGCCTTTTACCTTCTATCTTTCACCTATAAAATGGGTATGATCTCAGCCTGTTTTTGTGTTTATTTAAACAAGGCACCCCTAATGATGGGTCAAATGTAGAAAATATTTAGCAATTCGAACGGTTTTTGAAACTTTATGGGGTAATTGGCTAAAAATTGACAGCTTAATAGCATACTTTAATGAATTAACTGGTGCTTAGGCTTAGAAAATGAACGGTTCTGTATTCATGGCATTTTCAGTCCCGCTCCCGCTTCTGCTGCCGGTGAATCCTGTGAACAAGCAAGCACACCATAAAAACCAAAAAAAATTGTGCTTAAATCGGCAGCATCCCGCTTTGATCGGGTTTAGGTGGCCAGGTAGGTGAAACTATTAATGGATTGATTACCAAACGTTCCTACGGAACGAAAACGCCAATTGTAAATTGGCTACCCATGAGGCGTCCCGATGGGACGACTTTGATCAAGTTAAGAATAGAGCAAAAACACCCATTATAATTCCCATCAATTTTGTCCTTCCACAGGCATAATGACAATGCTTTTTGTTTTAGGCTATTAAAGACCTCATATGAAATCATTCATATTTAACTCTATAAAATTTCGCAATGAGGCGGCAAAAAAAATCATTAATGAATAAATCACCAAACGTTCCTGCGGAACGAAACGCCAATTGTAAATTGGCTACCTATGAGACGTCCCGATGGGACGACTTTGATCAAGTTAAGAATAAAGCAAAAACACCCTTTATAATTCGCGGCAATTTTGTCCTTCCACAGGCACAATGACAATGTTTTTTTGTTTTAGGCTAGTCAAGACCTCATATGAAATCATTCATATTTTACTATAAAATTTCGCGATGGGAAGGCAAAAAAATTATTAATGGATTAATCACCAAACGTTCCTTTAGAACGAAAACGCCAATTGTAAATTGGCTACCCATGAGGCGTCCCGATGGGACGACTTTGATCAAGTTAAGAATAAAGCAAAAATACCCTTTATAATTCCCGGCAATTTTGTCCTTCCACAGGCACGATAACAATGCTTTTTGCATTAGGCTAGTCAAGATCTCATTATGAGATCAGTTATATTTAACTGTATGAAACCTCGCAATGACTTGGCTAAAGAAATAATATTCACAAATCGTCCCATCGGGACGACTGCCAGGTAGAAAAAAATGAAATGTTTTTTTCGTTCCGTAGGAACGTTTCGTGTTTACGCATCATGGCAATAAGCCCCTGGTCAATAAACCCGACCGACAGCGTTATCCCGATTGGAGAATTGTTTTATTTAAGAGCTTAATTATCGGGATTAAGCAAAGGGCGGGACTAAAGCAGCTATGAAACACGAACAATCATTTCCAAAAAAATCACCCTTTTAATAAAGAGAAATATATTTATGCTCCAAGAAAGTCATCAATCGCTTTAATCGCATTCGCTACCCTTTCATCGCCTAAACCGCCAACTACTTTGTAATTCGCATTCAGGGCACGGAGTTCCTTGTGCCAAACCTGCATAAAATATTCGCGTTTCTCCGGAAAATCGCGTAACGGATCGTCCTGCCAGGGCAAATCGATATCCATTAACAGGTACAGATCGTATGGTCTTTTCGGCAGCGCATCTAACACGAGCTGTGGTGTTTCACCGAGCACTTCATCGCTCCAGATTTTTACCGTAATAAAAGTAGTATCACAAATAATAAAATCGCTTTCGGTAGTGACTAAAATGGCATCCTCTAAAGCAACCTGTCCGTAGTACATATTCACTTCATCCTGATGGGTATAATCGGCAACCAGGTTTTCGCAGTAATAACGGGCATATTCGGGTACCCACGAAACTTTGTAGTATTTTGCCAGCAATTGAGATATAGTAGATTTTCCCGTACTTTCCGGGCCAACAATAGCGATCTTTTTAATATTTTTATTCACGATATATTTTCTGAATACGGTCAAATGTAAAAGAAAAAGCCTTAAAAGAAAAAATCCGGTTGAGGAGGGCTCCTCTAACCGGATAATAAACCAAACAAACTATTTATGAAGAAATCCTCATGGCGGGTAACTAATCCGCGGAGGAAGCTTTAGATCATTGTCTAAAGTATATACAAAACGCATATATGTTCTGCTTATTACAACATTATTGCCAATATTCCGATCATCACAACTTCGTGACTTAATTCTGACTCATAGCGCCACTTTTGCGAAATTCTTTTAACACTAATTAACATTTAAAGCAAAACCGTACGTTTGATTTTGACAGCCATGTATAATTTATAGTACATTCCAAAAATTAGTGTTCATTATTTAAAACTATTTGTACTAAAAGGTGTTATTTATTTAAGACATCAACAACTAAAACGTTATACCATGAAAAAGTTATGTGTTGTATTATCTCTTCTTATTGTATTTGCTTTAGGCTCAATTGCCTTTACAAATATTAAATTGGGAGGAATAATCGGAAAAATTACGCCAGGTGATGCGGCTTCTGCGGTATCGCTTGTAGCGGCGACAGACACGCTAAAAGCGGAGATTAGCCAGGGCGTTTTTACTTTTACCAACCTTAAAGAAGGCGTTTATACCGTTGTTGTAAAAGCCAATGCCCCATATAAAGATGCTGTGATAGAAAAGGTTGCCGTAAAAGATAGCGCCACTACAGATTTAGGCGAAATTAAATTACAGCAGTAGTTCATTTCGCAAAAGAAAAATCTAAAAAGAGCACTTTAATAGGGCTCTTTTTTATTTTAAAAAAAAGGCCTTAAAATCATGCTAAAGATGTATCTTTGCATCCCGACAGAACAGTTGGGATTTTTCTTCTTACAAGCACAAAATCTCGTTGCTTCCAGGGTTTTAAAAGAACCAACACTTTAGAATTTTAATTATTGTTTAAGCTTTATCATGCCTAAAGACACTTCCATACGCTCAGTACTGATTATCGGATCTGGACCAATTGTTATTGGCCAAGCCTGTGAATTTGATTACTCGGGTTCGCAAGCGGCTCTTTCTTTAAAAGAAGAAGGAATTACCGTTTCCATTATCAACTCCAATCCGGCTACAATTATGACGGATAAGGTTATCGGTGACCATGTTTACCTGCGCCCGTTAACTGTTGATTCAATAGAGGTTATTTTACAAGAGCATATCGACTCTGCAGATTTACCTAAAATTGATGCCGTACTTCCTACTATGGGAGGCCAGACCGCATTAAACCTTTGTAAAGAAGCTGAAGAACGTGGTGTTTGGGAAAAATACGGTGTTAAAGTAGTTGGGGTAGACGTTGCCGCAATCGAAAAAACAGAAAATCGTGAGGCTTTCCGCCAGTTAATGGTTGATATCGGTGTAGGTGTTGCAGAATCGAAAATTGCCAACTCATTTTTAGAAGGTAAAGAAGCCGCACAGGAAATCGGTTATCCATTGGTAATCCGTCCATCATATACCTTAGGTGGTTCTGGTGGTGGTTTCGTACACAAAAAAGAAGAGTTTGATGCTGCTTTAAAACGTGGTTTAGAAGCTTCTCCAACACACGAAGTACTCGTAGAGAAGGCTGTTTTAGGCTGGAAAGAATATGAGTTGGAGTTGTTAAGAGATAGCAACGATAACGTAATCATTATTTGTTCGATCGAAAACTTCGATCCGATGGGTATCCATACAGGAGATTCGATCACAGTTGCTCCGGCAATGACTTTATCTGATCGTTGTTACCAGGAAATGCGTAACCAGGCAATCAAAATGATGCGTGCGATCGGTAACTTCGCCGGCGGCTGTAATGTTCAGTTTTCGGTTAACCCGGTTGATGATGAAATTATCGCCATCGAAATTAACCCACGTGTATCACGTTCATCAGCTTTAGCAAGTAAAGCAACTGGTTATCCAATTGCAAAAATCGCGGCAAAACTGGCCATCGGTTACAACCTGGATGAAATTGAAAATCAGATCACCAAAACCACTTCAGCATATTTCGAACCTACTTTAGATTACGTAATCGTTAAAGTACCTCGCTGGAACTTCGATAAATTTAAAGGTGCCAACAAAGAGTTGGGTCTGCAAATGAAATCGGTTGGTGAAGTAATGGCCATTGGTCGTACCTTTATCGAGGCCTTACAAAAAGCTTGTCAGAGTTTAGAGATCAACCGCGCTGGTTTAGGTGCTGATGGCAGACAGGTGCGCAATATTGAAGAAATTATGGACGGTTTGGAGCATGCTTCATGGAACCGTTTATTCTTAATAAAAGATGCCATGGCAATGGGCGTACCTTTGGAGTCGATCCGCAAGGTAACCAAAATTGATAAATGGTTCTTAAATCAGATTCAGGAGCTTGTATTGCTTGAAACTGAATTAAAAAGATATTCACTAAACAATATCCCTCAGGATTTCTTCGTAACACTTAAACAAAAAGGTTTCTCTGATATTCAGATCGCCTGGTTGTTAGGCAATGTTACCGAAGACGAAGTTTACGATCGCCGTAAAGCTTTAGGCATAAACAGGGTATATAAAATGGTTGATACTTGTGCTGCGGAATTCCCGGCCAAAACACCATATTACTACTCTACTTTCGAAGAAGAGAACGAATCTGTTCCTTCTGACAGGAAAAAGGTAATTGTATTGGGTTCAGGTCCTAACCGTATCGGTCAGGGTATCGAATTCGATTACTCTTGTGTACACGGTTTATTAGCGGCTAAAGAAACAGGCTTCGAGGCCATCATGATTAACTGTAACCCTGAAACGGTTTCAACAGACTTTAACATGGCCGATAAATTATATTTCGAGCCCGTATTCTGGGAACATGTTCGCGAAATTATCGAGCTGGAAAAACCGGTGGGCGTTATCGTTCAGTTAGGTGGACAAACCGCTTTGAAAATGGCGGAGAAGTTAACTGAAAAAGGCATCAAAATTATCGGAACATCGTTCGAGAATATGGACATTGCCGAAGACCGTGGCCGTTTCTCAGACTTGTTGAAAGATTTAGATATTCCATATCCGAAATATGGTGTTGCAGAGAATGCTGAAGAAGCCATTGTTGTAGCAAACGAAGTAGGTTATCCGGTGCTGGTTCGTCCGAGTTATGTATTGGGTGGACAGGGCATGAGCATCGTAATTAACGATGAAGACCTGGAAAAAGCAGTAGTAAAATTATTGGGCGATTTACCGGGTAACCGTGTATTGATCGATCACTTTTTAGATAGGGCAGAAGAAGCAGAATCTGATTCGATTTCTGACGGCGAGGATGTACACATTGTGGGTATGATGGAACACATCGAGCCTGCAGGTATCCACTCAGGAGATTCATTTGCCGTATTACCTACATTCAGCTTATCAGAAACGGTAACTAAAGCAATGGAAGAATACTCCATTAAAATTGCTAAAGCCTTAGATGTACGTGGCTTATTAAACATTCAGTTCGCCATTAAGGATGAGAAAGTTTATGTAATCGAGGCAAATCCAAGGGCATCGCGTACGGTTCCTTTCATCGCAAAAGCTTACGATGTGCCATACATCAACATTGCAGCTAAAATTATGTTAGGTGTAGCCAAACTGAAAGATTTTACGATCGTTCGTAAGCTTGAAGGTTATGCCATTAAAGAACCGGTTTTCTCTTATGAGAAATTCCCGGAGGTGGCGAAAGAATTAGGACCTGAAATGAAATCTACAGGTGAGGCCATCCGTTTCATCAAAGATTTAGAAGATCCTTACTTCCGCAAGCTTTACAAAGACAAATCGATGTATTTGAGTAAGTAATTTCTTACAAAGTTTCGAAAGGCACAGCGCAGGAGAGACTTCGTAAGTTTGCAAATAACAACAAAGGCCGGTGAAAAATCACTGGCCTTTGTTTTTGTTCGATTCGTACAAACATTGTGAGTTTAAATATGATCGTCACCCTGAACCGAGCTTTAGCGAGCTCACTGAAGGTAATTTATTTCAGGGTCTTAATAGCATGTAGTCATGCTGAAATAAATTCAGCATGACTACATGCTACAAAAAATCTATCAGGTTTTGAATGTTTTATTATTGTTTCAATTTCGGAATCCTTGTTGGGGTATCTTTTCCATTTACAATGCTCGTTGCGCTCTTGGCAATCGCTTTAATGGTAGAAAGGATATTTTCTACGTCTAAAGAACTGTATTCATCTTTCACACTGTGGTAGAGTTTATCGATATCAATTTTATCGGTACTAATGGTATGCGCCGGAACACCTAAAGCAGCCAACGTTGCGTTATCACTTCTATAGAATAAATTTTGATCCGGATAGGGATCTGGGTGGAAAGTAAATTCAGTTCCCGCTAAGTTTTTCTGCAAAATCTTCCCAAAATCAGATCTTTCATAACCTGTAATAAAGGCAGTATTCTTGCCAAATTTCGAATCCTTACCAATCATCTCAATATTGAACATGGCCACTACATCATCAGGATTTAGTTTCTCAGAAAAATATTTTGCCCCAAAACCACCGATTTCTTCAGCGGTAAAGGCCACGAAGATTAAAGTACGCTCATTGTTTTTCTGCGCTTTGTAATACTTGGCCAGGGCAATCATAGCCGTTGTACCCGAGGCATCATCGTCTGCACCATTGGCAATGCTATCGCCATCAACACTTTTTAAAAAGCCTAAATGATCGTAATGGCCTGAGAAAACCACAATTTCTTTCGCTTTTGATTTACCTGGAATTACCCCTGCAACATTAAATAAAGGCATTTTATCTACCTTACTTTTAATTGTTGCGGAAAAATCTGTTGCCGCATCTTTACCCAAAACAAAAACCTGCACAGCGCTTGTCGTTGCCTTAACATCTTTCTCATCAACAGTTGCCGGTTTGCCAAAATAACTGCTGTAACGCTTAAACAGATCAGCAAATTTACTGTCAACCAGAACGATCTGGTTTTTTTCAACACTCATCATTGCCCTGAGTTGAGGCACAAATGCTTTTTCGGGATCTAACTTAACAACTGTAGTATTCGACTTATCGAGTGTAACGCTTGCTGAAGTTACGCCTGAAATAATTAAATTTTCCGGGGCAACTTCCTGTCCGTCTATCTTAACACTTGTAGTCTGATTGGTAACCTGGTATTTGTTAAAGGTTTGGCGGAAAGTTTTCTCGCCGGTTAAAGGCTTTAAACCGATTTTTTTAAATTCAGATTCGATAAAAGTGGCTGCTTTATCAATACCGGGTGTAAAGGTTGCACGCCCCTGCATATCATCAGCACTTAAGGTTTTAATCAGGTGGTCGGTGTATTCGCGTGTGATGATTTTATCTATGTTTTGCGCTTTAAGCTGCAAACTTGCCATCCCGACAAGGGTAAAAAGGAATATTTTTTTCATATAATAAGTTATAACGGGTTCAATTTAGGAAAAATTAAGGTTTTTGCCCGGTAGTTCCGGATTTTTTGCCTGATGGCTTGTTGGTTGATGGTTGTTAGTTAATGGTTTGATCGTTCATGGTTGATAGCCATAGCTTGATAATGGTTCCGGTTTGTATTTTATTTAACCTTCAAACCTTTCCACATTACAATTTAGATCATGATCGATGAACTGTTCGCTCCATCATCCCTCTTCTATTACACATCTTCCATCTACTCTCCGTCCCAATCGTATTTTTCGAGATCGCGGTAAGCTTTTCCTTTTATAATTTCCTTCTTTTTTGACGATTCGGAATCGACCCTGGTTTCGTGAATATTATCGGCCACTTCGAAATGGAAATCCCTATCCTTTTTAGAATGATAAATCGATACTTCGTCCCCATCCGCGATAGCATAATCATAAGGTCCCCGTGCACTCATCAGTTTTACAAACACAGGTAAACATTCAAAAAAGATAAACAGCAGGCCGATAAAAGTAACGGCAATTGCGGTATTGTTATCCCGTGTACCATCAACATTAAATTTAAGTTGACCTAATGCCCAGTTCCGGTCGGCAAAACCAGCAATATCCGATAAACTGTCTAACTGTTTTTTAGTATACAGCTTCTCGGTAAACAGTCCATCAAATTCCTTGCGTTTGTCGACAAAAGCTTCCGATTTATTGATGTTGGCTTTTAGCGAATCTAATTCTGCAGTGCGCTGCGCAATTTCGGCTTCCTTACGTTTAGCATATGGGCCATAGCCCATTACACCTGATGTTTCGGTGGTTTTGTTGCCAAAAATCTCGAAATTAAGCTTTTGCCTATCTGCTTTAATGCCTTTTTCAAGCGAATCTCGCGTGGCTTTCTGTTGATTTAACCGGCCAAATTCTACCTGGTATTTTTTCTCAAAAGCTTTGTTCAGGGTATCAATTTTAGAACGTTGACCATTCAAATAACTAACTTTTAGGCGCTCTTTAATTTCTTTATCGAAAATTTTGAGTTCTATGGGTCTCGAAATCACCAAACCAATCATAATGGCCAACAGGATACGCGGTGTAGCCTGTAACAATTGTTTATTGGTACTGGCGCTTTTGTTAATGCTCGATACGATATAACGGTCCATATTAAAGATGGCCGCCCCCCATAAAAAGCCGAAAACAATGGCAAAAATTACCGCCAGATCATCACCCTTAAACACAAAATACATGGCGTACCCCCCTGAAAGGGCTGCAAACAGGCCTGTAAAGAAGATGGTGGCGCCAATGCCAGTATATTTATTTTGTTCTGAAGGATACTTTTCCAGTGTCGGGATGTGAGCGCCAGAGCAAAACCAAAAGAAACGGTTCAGTTTGTCCATTTGTAACTATTTATAATTAAACGCCTAAGGGTTAAAGTTGTTACAGTTTTGCACAAAATTTATGGCATTTTTTTGATGGGGAGCGTAAATTTGATTTTCCTATATTTGCATAAATACATTTAATAAAATGAAAGAAATATCGGTACAAGAACTAAAAGAGAAAATCGATAACAAAGAAGATTTTCAATTGATTGATGTTCGTGAAACATTCGAATATGAGGTTTCCAATCTTGAAGGTGAGAATATCCCTTTAGGTGGAATTTTAATTGAGGCTGATAAGGTTGCGAAAGATAAGCCAGTAATTATTCAGTGCCGCAGTGGAAAAAGAAGCGCAGCAGCAGTAATGCAGTTGGAGCAACAATATGGATTCGATAATCTTTATAACTTAAAAGGCGGTATTTTAGCCTGGCAAGAGGCTTTCGATCCAAGTATGCCAGTATATTAATAATAACCAATAAACAAATTCCAATTATCAAACTGCAACCGCTGAAATGAATCGTAAGTATTCCTTTTCCACACAAGGGTTTGATAATTGGTTATTGCAATTTGGTTATTAATTAGTCCATTCTATTATAAGATAAATTCCTCATTGTGGGTAAAAAATTTGCTTTAAATATCTTCTATAACTTAGCCATTATCCTTTCTATTTTCGGATTGGTGTGGTGTTATAACAATGCTAAATATCTTCCGGCTGGCTTTTTGGTCGGCACAACAGCTTGTTTGTTCTACTTTAAGTATCAACTGACTAAAGACATCAGGAAAAGCTTTAAAGAAAAAGATCCGAAGTAATACCCTCCAGCCCTAAACCGGGCAGGTCTTTTAAAATATACTTGCCGTTTTCGAATGCTGGATCAGTAAAGGGATTATTCTTCGTGAGCCATGGCCCATCCAAATCGGCCCAGTTACACAATGGCGCCAAAGCAGCTGCCGCTAAAGTAGCACAACTGGTTTCGCTCATACAGCCAATCAGCACTTTCATCCCAAAAGAACGGGCTTTTAAAATCATCTGATGCCCTTCGTACATGCCGCAGCTTTTCATCAGTTTTACGTTAATACCATGATAAGCGCCTTTCAGTTTGTCCATGTCGGCTAAACGCTGAACGGCCTCGTCTGCCAGCAAAGGAATCGGACTACGCTCGGTTAGCCAGGCATTTCCATCGAGGTTATTTTTATCCATAGGCTGCTCGATTAATACCACGCCCTGGTTATGCAGCCAATAAATTAAATCAATCGCTTTAATCTTATCTGCCCAGCCCTGGTTCGCATCCACATATAAGGGTACACTGGTCATGCTCCTGATGGTTTCGATAATTTCCTGGTCGTTATCCCGCCCCAGTTTAACTTTGATCACTTTAAAAGCTTCGGCATCTTTCAGTTTTTCTCGGATTACCTCAGGGGTATCAATCCCAATGGTATAAGAAGTGACCGGCATTTTAGCTGGATCGGCACCGTAAATTTCATAACAGGGTTTGTTTAACAGCTTCCCCTGAATATCGTTAAGGGCAATATCTATCGCGGCTTTAATGGCCGGCTGGCCGGGAGCGAGACGGTCCAGATAGGCAATAATTTCTTCGAAATCGAAGGGATATTGGATTTTATCCCAATCTACAAGGCTCAGAAAAGCCGCCGCACTTTCGTAGCTCTCGCCCATATAAGGTACCATAGAGGCCTCCCCATAACCTGTTACCCCTTGGTGCTCCACCTTTAACAACATTAAGGGGGTACTGGTACGGGTAAATTTCGAGATCGAAAAAGGATGTTTTAATTCTAATTCAAATTGCCTGCAACTAATCTTCATTATCAATCGTCTTCTAAATAAATAAGGTAATTATCGTCTTACAAATTATCTTTGTTTATTAACGCAACTACCAGTGCCATGAAAAACATTTCAAGATTACGGTATTTTATTTATTTATCCTTAATAATTATTGGAGGATGTACCACCGGGAAAAAAGCCTTACAAAAGGGTGATTATGATGCTTCGGTTGCCAAAGCAGTTAGCAGGCTGCAAAACTCGCCTAAAAACAGTGAAGCCATGGAAGTGTTAAAAACAGCGTATGATTTAGCACTGCAAGACCATTTACGAAAAATTGAAGAAGCTAAAATGTCTAACGATTTATTCCGATGGGAATCGGTGATGTACGATTATCAGAAAATCAATCAAATAGCCGATGATATTAACAGTTGCCCTGCCTGTTTAGCCATTGTTCCTAATCCTTCAAAATACATCAATGAACTTGCTGACAGTAAGTATAATGCTGCCGGGGCCAGGTATAATTCGGGTTTAGGTTATTTAAGAGAAAACAACCGCCAATCGGCAAAAAAAGCCTATTACGAATTCGAGAAAACACAAAATCTTCAAGCCAATTATAAAGATGCCAAGGCTAAAATGGAGGATGCCTATTGGGCGGCAGTAACCCGGGTTGTGGTTCAGCCCATTATTGTAAACAGCGGCATGTACAAATTAAGTGCTGATTATTTCCAGCAGCAGATTGATCAGTTTATTGGAAATTACTCGAGAAATAAGTTTGTGATTTTTTATGGCGAGGCCCAGGCTACCGATCAAAAAATTGTTCCCGACCAGGTATTGAGCTTAAACTTTGACGATTTCGTGGTGGGTCAAACCTACGTAAAAGAAAGGGTTGAAAAGTTAAAACGCGATAGCGTAGTTATTGGCGAAACCCGCCAGAAAAAACCTATTTATGGTACCGTAAAAGCCACCTTAAGTATTTTCGAAAAGAATATATCCTCATCAGGCTTATTGGACATGAGCATTACCGACTGGAAGACTAAAAAGCTGGTACGCCAGCAAAAATTCCCTGGAACCTATGTTTGGAGAGACAGTTGGGCAACCTATAAAGGCGATGACAGGGCTTTGAGTAAACAACAATTGGCCATTACCAGAAGGAGAGAGCAATTGCCTCCACCACCAAGTGCTTTATTTTTAGAATTTACCAAACCCATTTATAACCAATTGGTTGATGATATCAGTTACTATTATAATAACCTGTAGACCTCACCCTGTTAATGGAAATGGTATAGCGATGTCTTTTGTTGAAGTAGTATCATAAGGCGATTCTCCTCAGATGCTGTCATGTTGAGCCTGTCGAAACACCTTAAAGCGTATTTAAGCAAGTCCTTCGACAAGCTCAGGATGACAATCTTTATTTACCTCTGCAAGAGTAATAGGCAAAATAAGTCAACTAACAGGGTGAGGTGGTTGTAATCCCTGCGTTAAAATAAAATATCGGTACAAAGCACTAAAAATATAATGGTTAATATTGCAGTGATGAATACCGGCTTATACAATCCTTTCCAAAACTTCGATTTTTTATACAAAATCTGCTTCTTAAGTGGCAAAACCTTTCATTCACCTGTTGTTCAGGTGCCCTTAATTCCAAAATGGTTGTTGGAACAGGCAGGTTTGAGTGGTGAAGAGCAGATCCAGTTTTTGGATGAAAGTATCCGTTCGTATAATACCTTGGTTATTCCGGTAAACAGCGAAGTAAATGAACAGTTTTTAAATCCGCTGGAGGCAAAAATCGAAGCCGCCTTTGCAAACGGTTATGATGCCGTTTCTGCATTACCAGAACTGGATCTTTTTAACTGGATCGGTAAGTTTCTATATGGCTTCGTGTATATCGAAATGCATTCGGCGCTACGTAAGGAAATGACTGCCGATGGTTTAAACATGTCGCAATCGTTAATGATGAAATTTGCCAACCTGAATTTCATGATGCAGAACCTGTATACCAGCCTGGAGTTTGAAGATTTTTCACCATGGTCTATCACTGTCGTAAAATTAGAAAACGGAGAAACACCCTTCAGTTTCCGTGATGAGATCAACACTTTAACCTTCTCGTTAAAAATGAAGGATTTTGGTATCATCGCTTGTTTACAGGATAACGGCACCAATAAACGCTACCACCAGGATATCATTAACGAAATAAAAGGAAAAGCTTTAACCGCCGAACAGTTTGAAGAGCTGAGTGCGCGTTTTTATTATTCAGCTTACCTTTTCAATCGCCTACCCGAATATACTTTTATGCCGGTAGAAGGCACCACTTATATCGAGGCTATGCCTTTACGTGGAAACATGACTAAACCGCTTTTTGATGTCTGGCAGCATAAAGTATATGCCCAGGTATTGGAAAATTTCTGGAAACCCTGGGGTTATGTGGTATTCGAGATTATTAAAAACCCTGATGAACCAATGAGTTTCTTCGAGAAGCCTTTTCTCCCAAATGCGGGATAGGCTTTTTTTACCATTAAGGAATTAAGAACATTAAAAAATGTACCTTAATTATCTTAACTTCTTAATGTTAGGCCCAAGACCATTTTACGTTTAAGGAATTAAGAGCATTAAGAAATAAGGAAGATTATTATCTTAAGTTTCATCATAGCCAACCTAATTGGGTATCTTAAAGCAAAAAAACATGTAGCACCTTGCATTAGGATTCCCGTTTTCACGGGAATGACGATTCGTCCAGACAGAATCTACCTCCCACCAGTTAACATGGTAATAAAGTTTTGCAAAATACCCGGAACGAAAATAATCGTAAAAATCAATCCGGTTAAGGCACCGAAAAAGTGTGCATCGTGATTAATACCGTCTCTGGAGTTTCTCGAGGCATAATAGCAATAAATAAGATACAATATACCAAAAGCATAGGCTGGAATATCAAACGGTATAAAAAGTATTCTTATTGCGCTTTTAGGATTGAACAAAATGAAACTAAAAAGCACAGCGCTAATCGCGCCAGAGGCACCCAGGCTATTATAATTGAAGTTTTCTTTGTATTTAAATATTGTTGGCAAATCGCTAAGCACAAGTGCTATAACGTAAAGTAAACCAAACAGCCAACTCCCCATCAATTGTTCTAAAGTAAAAGCAAATGCTACGAAAGTAAACATATTGAAGAAAAGGTGCATCCAATCGCCATGAATTAAACCACTGGTAAGTACCGTCCAAACCTTATGGCCCCTTGATACACTGTAAGGATGCAGCATAAACTTGCCATAAAGCGAGTGATCGTAGAAAGCGTATAGGCTGGTAATAATGGTAAAAACGAAAATTACGGAGGCAACTGGTGCGATATTGAAGTATTCCATTAGGGTTATTTTAAATCAAGTTTTACGTCTGTTAGCAAACGGGCTACCGGATATCTATTGTGCGTTTTTTCGTAATAATCAGAATTTTTATACACAAAATCAAGTTGTGCAGCCGCATTCTTCGCAAATTCAGTATCTGAAGCTTTTTTTGCCTCCAGTTTACTTCTTAATTCTGGATTATTTTTCAATAGCGCTGTTGCCGTGTCTTCAAAAACATAAGCTGAGTAATGCTCTTTCATATCCAGAATAGAATCGAAAAAGTTCCAGTTGAAATAAGAATCAGTAGCCTGAGGCTCTAGTGTTTCTACAATATACCGGTTAACTGGCTGATCAACATAAACAACAAAATCGCCGGTATAATATTGCAGGTTTTGCTTAACCGGATTTACCTTTACAGCCGAGTGCAGGTAATGCCCCTCATATGGACGGGTTCCGGTTTTAAAATCGCCGATATAATAACTTTCTACTGCAATTTTCTGATCGGCCTTAAGTTCCCTGAGTTTAACATTATTCAGTTTAAGCAAGGCAATTACGCGGTCCCAGGCTTTTGGAATGACGTACGCAACCGGCTTCTGAACAGACAATGCAGGCTCGAATTTATTCCATTCTTTAATGGTTTTGGTGTAAGGCTTGCTTCGATCGTAATATAGACGGTCGGCTCCACTTACGGTACTGGGTTTTTGGCCAGCCTCAAAGCCTTTAAAAGTTAAGTCGTTTACTTCGGTTTTATTGAGTTTCCACTCTAAAGGAAATTCCTTTTGTGCGGCCACAAATGCATCGGCCTTTCGTTTATTCGCGCCGATAATGCTGGCATCACGTTCTACAAGCTGAATGTAGGTTTGCAAAAGTTTATAAGTTGCATCCACACGCAAATCGTACGATTTTAACATATGCGTTTCTGGCATAAAACCTATGGTATTGTGCAGCGTGGTGTATCCGGTAGAATAACGTGGAGGATCTATAAACCCACTGATCCCGCTTTCTGGTGTTTCGCCTATTGAGTTTACATATGGAATCATCGGGTACCCCATTTTCTCCATTCCGGTATATAAATCAGGCACCAATGTTTTAGTTAAATAATCAGCAAGGATCGGGTTGAGTTTATCTTTTTGTGTAGGAATAAGTGTCATTACATATTGATAATCTGCACCATTACTGGTATGCGTATCTACAAATATTTCGGGCTGCCAGGTATTAAATAGCTGTTGAAATGCCGCCGAATTTTTCGAATCGGTTTTAATGAAATCACGGTTCAGATCGAGGTTTTTGCTATTGCCCCTAAAACCATAAGCAACCGGGCCGTTCTGGTTAGCCCTTGATGTTCCGCTACGGTTAAAACTGCCATCTATATTGTAGAGGGGGATAATGCAGATGACCACGTCCTTGGGCAGTTTACCCGCTTTAAGCAGATCGCGGGCCAGCATCATCGAGGCATCTACACCCTCAGGCTCGCCCGGGTGAATGCCGTTGTTGATTAATAAAATCCTTTTATCATGCTTTCTAATCTCCGAAGGGTCAAAAACCCGGTCTCGCGATAAAACCAAAACATGCAAAGGTTTGCCAAAATCTGTATTTCCATAGCTCAACAATTTGGCCTCCGGATAGGTTTTAGCCAGGTTTTCGTAATAGGTTATGGCAGCAGTGTAGGTAGTGGTTTCAATTTTTCCACTTAATTCGAAAGGCGTTTTTTGTGCCGCAGCTTTTAACCGGATGGATAGCAAACAAAACACAAAGAATTTTTTCATGCCTTAAATCTAAGAAATGAAATGCGCTTATTAAAGGGTTTTACGATAAGATTTAATCCTGCCCAACATGTACTTAAAGCCTATGGTATAAGCGTTATAAACATCAGGAGAGTAGTTTTTAAATTTGATACTCGGATCGTTATAACCATCTAAACCCTCGCCGAAAGTAAAGTTCGATTGCGCATTGATATTGATCACATACCGCATATAACCGTAACCATCATTAATGTAATAGTTAAAACCGAAATTTAAGGGTACCAGGAGGTTCAGGCTTTTGTCTTTACCTGGAAAAGGGCCGTAACCTGGATTAGAGGCCCAGCTTGGTTTATATCTTACGATGTCGGTAATGTTATTGTTAACAGCCCCTATACCTAAACCCACATACAAACCTCTGATGTTGTATAAAAATTCGCTTTTATCGTAGTTCGCCACTTCGCCAAGCATCAGTTTGATATTGGCGGTAATGGCCGTATATTTATTTACAAACTGGCGGTTGTGCGGGTCGGTTTCGATATCTCCGCCTTGAACCATGCCATATTGCCCTTCTAAACCTAAGGTTACAAACGGCGTGATATGATAATCAAAAACGCCATAGGCTGTGTATCCATAACTTCCTTTGTATACGTCGGTATAAGATTTGTTTATTCCTCCGCCAAAACCGTACGACATTTTGAAATAGTTGGACTGGGCAAAAGAAAAACTTCCTATAAAAACAAGCAGAAGGGTTATGTAAGTAGCTCTCAGCAAATTAAAAATCATATCGTTTTTTTACAAAAATAATATGTTTATCGAATATCTATAACTTTTACCTTTGAATTATGAGCACATACACCAACTTTAACAAATCTCTCGAGCAGCGGTTTATAAAATATACGAAGATTGATACCCAATCTGATCCAAATTCTCCTACCTGTCCATCAACCTTAAAACAAAAGAATTTAGGTAAAGAATTGGTTCAGGAATTATTAGAAATTGGCATTTCTGATGCCGAAATGGACGATAACGGCTACGTGTATGGTACTATCCCTTCAAATACAAGCAAGCAGATACCGGTAATTTTCTTCTGTTCGCACATGGATACCTCGCCTGATTGTAGCGGCGAAAATGTTAAACCGATTATTCATGACAATTATCAAGGACAGGACTTAATTCTGCCTGACGATAATAATATTGTAATCAAACTCGCGGAACATAAAGACCTAAAACACCAGATTGGCAACGATATTATCACAGCAAGTGGAACAACTTTATTGGGTGCTGATAATAAAGCAGGATTAGCCGAAATTATGGAAGCAGCTGCCTTTTTAATGAAAAATCCTGAGGTAAAACACGGCACTATAAAACTTCTTTTTACCCCGGATGAAGAAATAGGCCGCGGTGTAGACAAAGCTGATTTAAAAAAATTAGGCGCCGATTTTGGTTATACCATAGACGGTGAAACACTGGGCTCTATTGAAGATGAAACCTTTTCTGCCGATGGAGCTACCCTTAAAATTTATGGCGTAAGTACACACCCGGGTTTCGCAAAAGGAAAAATGGAAAGTGCCATTAAAATCCTTGCCGAGATTTTAGATGCGCTGCCAAAAGACACACTCACACCAGAAGCCACACACCAAAAAGAAGGATTTATCCATCCGGTAAGCATGCATGGGCAGGTAGAAGAGGCCGAAGCACAGTTCATCATCAGAGATTTTACCGATGAAAAACTCGCAGCGCATGGACAGTTCCTGGAAGAAACCGTAAAAAAGGTGATGGCGAACTATCCGAAATCTACTTACAAGTTTGATATTAAAGCACAGTACCGCAACATGAAACAGGTTTTAGATCAGCATCCTAAGATTGTACAATACGGAATTGAAGCCATTGAAAGAGCTGGAGTAGTAGCCAAACAACAAAGTATCCGTGGCGGAACTGATGGCTCGCGACTTTCGTACATGGGTTTACCTTGCCCTAATATTTTTGCCGGAGAACATGCCTTTCATAGCAAACAAGAATGGGTAAGCGTACAGGATATGGAAAAAGCTGTACAAACCATTATTAATATCGCCTGTATCTGGGAAGAGAAGGGGTAAGTCCTGAGTCCTTAGTCTTGAGTCCAAAGTCTTGAGTCCTTATCATTCGATGATTAGACTCAGGACTAAAGACTAATAAGCAGCCTGCCCAATATCCAGCCGTGCTATTTTTCCTTCCTTGTTCAGCTGAAACTTAAAATAGGTTTTAAAATCGCCCCATTGGTCGGAGTGGAAATCGCCATAGACCTCCATTCCGTTGTTTTCAACTTTATCTATACAGGTAAAACGCTCATGTCCGAGTGCTTTTTTAAAGAAATTATTAAATTTCATCTGGTTCCCGTCGTCGTAAAAGGCAACATCCGTCGCAAATAAAGGAAACCATGTTTTTTCATCACCTTTTTGCAAAGCGGTAATAGCGGCCTTTACTTTTGCATTTGATAATTTTGTTAAATCTATCGCCATAGGTTTCTGATTTTGTTTTTGAGCGAAAGTAAATGCGCGGGTAATAAAATAAACAGTGCATTAAGCTTTTTCATGAGCTTAAGCTTTAAGCAGTGATCAAAATTAATAAAAAAGATATTTTTAAAGTACATCTTTTTGTTACTTTTAGCTTGTAATGATAACTCTCGAGAACGACTATATAAAAGTTAGCCTGGCTGCTAAAGGCGCAGAACTTCAAGGCTTATTTAGTAAAGAAACCCGGCTGGAATATTTATGGAATGCCAATCCTAAATATTGGGCAAAATACAGTCCGGTTTTATTTCCTATTGTTGGCTCATTAAAAAACAACCATTTTACTTACCAGGGTAAAAGTTACGAGCTCCCTCGCCATGGTTTTGCCCGCGATCATGTTTTTAATTTCGAAAAAATAAGTGAAACTGAAGCTATCTTTACATTAACTCAAAACGAAGATACCTTAAAAGTATATCCCTTTTATTTTGAGTTGAAACTACGCTATCAGTTAATAGATAGAAAGCTGAACTTAACCTACGAGGTAAAAAATACAGGTACTGCCGAGCTTTTATTCTCCATTGGTGCACATCCGGCATTTGCAGTACCCAATACACCCAATACTGTTTACGAAGATTATTACCTGGCCTTTAATGCCGACGAGAAACTAACTTTCTGGAAACTCGAAGATGGCTTAGTGGCCGATGAAACGGAGCTCATTGAACTCGGTGGCCACAGGTTAAACCTTAAGCACGACTTGTTTTATAATGATGCACTGGTTTTTAAAACCCTACAGAGCAATTGCATTAGTTTGCTCAACAATAAAAACGATTATGGCCTGCATTTTCATTTCGAAGAATTTCCTTTCTTCGGTATATGGGCTGCCACCGATGCCCCTTTTGTTTGTTTAGAACCCTGGTGCGGAGTGGCCGATGGCGTTCACCACGATCAGGAATTAACACACAAAGAGGGTATGATAAAACTTGATGCCGGCGAAAACTGGTCGCGGTTTTGGGAAGTAGAGTGTTTTTAGGTGGATTAGCGTAAGGAAAAGTAGCGAAACAAGCTTCATTTCTTAATCTAGTTTAAGAAAATTGTGCGCCGCAGGTATTAATTTGCCGTTTAAATAATTATCCAGCAAAATGAAAAACAGCGCACATTTCCCTCAATTATTTCTTCGCCTCGCTTTGGGTATTGGTTTTATACTTCCTGTTATGGACCGCTTTGGCTGGCTGGGCGCACCAGGCTCGCCAACTGTTGGCTGGGGCGATTGGTCGGCCTTTTTAGATTACACCAACTCCTTAATGCCCTTTTTAGCGAGGCCTGCAGCGAACGTAATGGCTATTCTGGCCACAGCCGGCGAGTTAATTTTTGCGATATTGCTTATCGTGGGTTACAAAATTAAGCTGGCCGCTATCGGTAGTTTTTTGCTCACACTAGCCTTTGCCCTCTCCATGCTCATCTTTGCCAATTACAGGGCTCCGTTTAATTATTCTGTTTTTGTTGTAAGCGCCTCCAGCCTGTTGCTGACCACACTGCCCACTTATAAATGGAGTATAGATGCAGGTAAATAATTATCCACATTAAAATTTTGTTATCGCCTTGTAGTGAAAACCACTACCCAGAAAGGGGTATTTTTACCTTTTAATTTGATGTTAACATGTTGATAACTATATTTATCATGTTAAAATTAAATCAACGGGACGATTTAGATTAAAACGCGAAGCCTTTCAGCAATGAAAGGCTTTTTTTTGCAAAAAAAACACGTCCTAAAAGAGGACGTGTTCATTCAAATCTAAAATTATTTTGGGACGATTGAGAATTAATCCAAATAAAGTGTTTAATACCCTGATACAAATATGAAAAAGATTAAGGATTTATTTCCGTTCAGTTTTATTCATCTGTAAAGGAGCCGCTTACCTAAAAAGCCGCTATAGAATGAATAAAACATTTTAGTATGTTTAAAATCATTCTTTTTCACATAAATGATCTGTGTTATGGCAACAAATAAGCCTGAACAAAAGAAATGCTGTTAATTTCCCAACGAAATTAAGACCCAAAACTCAGGTTAAATATCAGCCAGGGCCTCAACCAAATCCTGAAAACCAGGCCTGTTTAATGGCGATGGAGCTAAACAGGCATCCCGTAACGCACTCAACGTATTGAAACAGGTGCTGCTTACCGCTTCGTTTTTTAAAGAAAGTAAATCATCCAGCAGGTAACCGTAAGCACTCACTTCTATGCGCTCCAACGCATGGGCCAGTGTAATATCAGTCTGATCGTAAAAACTTGCAGCACCGAAATCACCGAACAAAGTACTGCCTTCATCATCAATCAAAGTATTGTGTGCATATAAATCGCCATGCATAATTCCCGCCTCGTGTAATTGCGCAGCTAACGAGGCGATGGTTTTGGCAATACCCAACAATTGTTTTTCTGACAACTGCATACCTGCCGGAAAAACATCCCTGGTACAGCTTGCTAAACTTGGTGGATTGCCCAGATTATAAAAATGATGCGGGATGAGGTCCATCACCAGACCTTTTTTATCTTCCGGATGCAGGGCAATCTGCCCGATTAAATTAACCAAACCAGGATGATACCCGGCAGCAATATAGGCTGTCATCTCATCTTCTGGCAAACCATCACTGGTTACATTGCCCTTAAATATTTTAACCGCTACCTCCTGCGTTTCATCACCAATAGTCCTATTTGCTTTCGAAATAACACCCGAAGCACCTTCACCCAATAAATGGTTAATCTCCAAATCGTGCCAGTTAACTAGCGAGAGCGCTTCCACAGCTGGTGTTTTACTAAAGTTGTTTCCGGAAAAAGCAATCCATGATAGTTTAGGCATGGCGGCTATCCATTGTGGCAGTGCATGCAGTTTATTAGCGGCTATACGCAATAACGATAAATTTTGGCAGTGGCTTAATTCTTCTGGCAAGGCAGTTAAAAGATTACCCGACAACATTAGCTTTTGCATGCGCGTACACAGCCCGATCTCTTTTGGTAATTCGGCAATATTGTTATTTGTTAAAATCAGCCAGCGAAGATTGGGATTGAGCGATTTTGATGGCACCGTTTTAATCTGGTTAGATTTAAATCCGACGATATCCAGCAAGGGGCAATCGGCGAGTACCTCAGGCATCACCGTAAAAAGATTTTCAGAACAGAAGAAAATCTTCAGTTTCTTTAAACGTCCAAAATCAGCTGGCAGCGTACTTAGCTTGTTAAAAGAAAGATCGAGTACCTCGAGTGTTTCAGCCAGATCGAATATTTCTTCAGGGAAAGAACGAAGATCTTCTGAAAGTTTTAACGATACCGCTCCTTTAAGTTTTCCGCTTTGTAATGCTAACAGGCTTTGCATGTATTCTGGTTTAAGGCAACGAAGATAGGGAGTTTAATTTGGAGTGGAGAGTCTTTGATGATGGAAAATGTAGGATGGATGATGGTGTTTAGTCCGAAGTCGGGAGTCTGAAGTCAGGAGTCAATAAACGTCTATGCTCAGCGATTGTCATCCCACGCATGTCCAAGAACCTTTAATTGAACCATATAAGACATAGAGGTGGCATATAAGCTCATGGGTCTTATATTCCTTATATGGTAAAGAACTTTGCGTCCAGCAATTGTCATCCTGAGCGGAGTCGAAGGATCTTGTATGATGGAAAATGTAAGATGGATGATGGAGTTTAGTCCGAAGTCGGGAGTCCAGAGTCAGGAGTCAATAAACGTCTTGTCATCCCTCGCATGTCCAAGAACCTTTAATTGAACTATATAAGCCATAGAAGGGGCATATAAGCTCATGGGTCTTATATTTTCTTATATTCCTTATATGGTAATGAACTTTGCGTCCAGCGATCGTCATCCTGAGCGGAGTCGAAGAATCTTGTATGATGGAAAACGTAAGATGGATGATGGAGTTTAGTCCGAAGTCGGGAGTCCAGAGTCAGGAGTCAATAAACGTCTTATCATCCCACGCATGCCCAATAATCTTTAATTGAAGCATATAAGACATAGAAGGATCATATTAGCTCAATGGTCTTAGATTTTCTTACATTCCTTATATGGTTAAAACTTCATTTTTTACGCCTAGCGCTACAATCTTTGTGGCTATCTCTGTGTTCTTTGCGGTTAAAAACATGGCATATAAGCTCAAGGCCCTTATATTTCTTACATTCCTTTATGGTAATGAACTGAACTTTACGCACATCGAATGTATGCTTCTATATTAGACTCAACCTCATATAGATTTTATCTATATAAATTTTTATTTGCAATAGAAATTTAATCCTATATATTTACAAAAAACTTTAGGGGTGCCTACGTGCTGAGAAATACCCTTTGAACCTGATGCAGTTAGTACTGCCGAAGGGAAAAGTGAAAGCAATACCATTGCTGTCTTTTCGACCCCGTTACGGGGCAATCTCTATAGTTTTTCCAATTTTTTTAATATGGAAGTAACTATAAACAATCAAAACCATCTCCTTAACGAAGCCTGTTCCATCGCACAGATGCTTGCTTTGGTGCTCTTTTCAGAAACCAATGGCCTTGCCATAGCCGTAAACCAAACCATCATTTCCAAATCTGATTGGGACAGGTATCTGCTAAATCCAGGCGACCAGGTCATCATCATTAAAGCCACGCAGGGCGGATAATGTTGAAGAGAGCGGGAGTGAATGCGCATTTCACAATCCATTCAATCATTCCTTCATTCAATTACTCAATAATCGAACCTACCCATATATGAAACAAGAAAAAACCCCAAATCAGGAAGTCATCAGCCGCAGCCCTTTTCCGGCCTCACGTAAGATATTTGTACCCGGAAAAATCCACGATATACAAGTGGCCATGCGCGAGATCAGTTTAACCGAAACCAAAATCCACAATGGCTTTGGTTTAACCGAACCCAATCCGCCTGTAACCGTTTACGATACCAGCGGACCCTATACCGATCCTAATGCGGTTATTGATGTAAAAAAAGGCTTGCCACGCATCAGGGAGCAATGGATTAAAGACCGACTGGATATAGAAGAACTCGCTGAACTATCTTCAGCTTACGGACAACAGCGCCTGGCCGATGAAAAACTTGATGCTTTACGCTTTAATTTCATCAACAAACCCTATAAAGCACAGGCTGGCGCCAATGTGTCGCAAATGCATTATGCCAGAAAAGGAATCATTACGGCTGAAATGGAGTATATAGCCATCAGGGAAAACCAACAGATTGAATTGCTTAATGCACAACTGGGCGAACAGCACGAGGTAATGAACCACCAGCACCAGGGCAATAGCTTCGGTGCAAATACCCCGAAAGGTTACATCACTCCCGAATTCGTAAGGGCAGAGGTAGCCGCTGGCCGTGCCGTAATTCCCTGCAACATCAACCACCCCGAGCTTGAGCCGATGATTATTGGCCGAAACTTTCTGGTGAAAATTAATGCCAATATTGGCAATTCAGCTGTTACTTCCACCATCGAAGAAGAAGTAGAAAAAGCCGTGTGGGCCTGCCGCTGGGGAGCCGATACCATTATGGATTTATCAACCGGAAAGAATATCCACGAAACCCGCGAATGGATTATCCGCAATTCACCCGTGCCCATCGGTACTGTTCCGATTTATCAGGCTTTGGAAAAAGTAAATGGAAAAGCCGAAGACCTGACCTGGGAAATTTTCCGCGATACTTTAATTGAGCAAGCCGAACAAGGCGTAGATTATTTTACCATCCATGCCGGCGTACTGCTCCGTTATGTGCCTTTAACCGCTAAAAGGATTACTGGTATTGTTTCGCGGGGCGGATCGATTATGGCCAAATGGTGCCTGGCTCATCACAAAGAAAATTTCCTGTATACCCATTTTGAGGAAATCTGCGAAATTATGAAAGCATACGATGTCGCCTTTTCATTAGGTGATGGCTTAAGACCTGGCTGTATTGCCGATGCCAATGATGCCGCACAGTTTTCGGAGCTCGAAACCCTTGGCGAACTCACCAAAATCGCCTGGAAACACGATGTCCAAACGATTATAGAGGGCCCCGGGCATGTACCCATGCACCTGATTAAGGCCAATATGGAAAAACAACTCGAACATTGCGGCGAAGCGCCTTTTTACACTTTAGGTCCGCTAACGATTGATATTGCGCCTGGTTACGACCACATTACCTCAGCCATTGGCGCTGCCATGATCGGCTGGTTTGGCACAGCCATGCTCTGTTATGTAACCCCGAAAGAACACTTAGGACTGCCCAACAAAAAGGATGTTAAAGATGGCGTAATTACCTATAAAATTGCTGCCCATGCGGCCGATTTAGCTAAAGGTCACCCAGGTGCGCAATACCGCGATAATGCTTTAAGTAAGGCACGGTTCGAGTTTAGATGGGAAGATCAATTTAACCTCTCCCTCGATCCAGATACCGCAAAAGAGTTTCATGATGAAACTTTACCTGCCGAAGGTGCTAAGATTGCACACTTCTGTTCGATGTGCGGTCCGAATTTCTGTTCCATGAAAATTACACAGGATGTGCGCGAATATGCGGCAAAACAAGGCGTAGCAGCAGAAGAGGCTTTGGCGCAGGGCATGCAGGAAAAATCGAAAGAGTTTACCCAAAAAGGAAGCGAAATTTATTCTTAAGCCAAATGGAACTGATTGTAATTGCTAGGCCAAGCCTTTTTAAGGAAGAATGTCATCTTGTAAACCAGCTTTTCGAAGCCGGTTTACAGGTGTTCCATTTGCGTAAGGAAAATGCCAGTGAAGCTGACTACAGGAGAATTATTGAAGGGATTTTACCCGAATATCATCCCCGTATTGCTTTACACCATTTCCATACATTGGCCAGCGATTATAACATGAAAAGAATCCACCATACCGAAAGTTTCAGAAAAAGTCTTCAAATTGAAGAATTAGCCAAAAACAAGGTATTCAGCACATCCATCCACCAGTTAATAGATCTCGATCAGATCGCGTCATACCATTACAGCTTTTTTAGCCCGGTGTTCAACAGCTTTTCCAAACCTGGTTATAAAGGAATTATCCCTCCGGGTTTTCGATTGAAGAAGACTGATACCCAGCCAAAAATAATCGCCCTTGGTGGCATTGGTTTAAACCAGATTGATCAGGTAAAAGAAATGAATTTCGATGGCCTGGCCTTATTGGGCTGTATCTGGAACGATCCGGCACAAGCCTTAACCAATTTTAAAAAAGCACAGCAACATTGCCTGGTGCACCCACAAAAACCTTTAAAAACATCATGATCATTCAACCCTTACAATATATTTCGCAGGCACCCCGAACCGGCAACCACTTAGATGCCATTGAAGCCGTACTTCAGGCTGGCGGAAAATGGATTCAGCTCCGCATTAAAAACCAGGCCGAAAGCGAAATACTGCCCTTTGCAAAAGCAGCACAAGCCCTGTGCGAAAAATATGGCGCCAAACTCATTATAAACGATTTTCCACACCTCGCTAAAGCCGTAGGCAGTTATGGCGTACACCTGGGTTTACAGGATATGCCCATTGCCGAAGCCCGGAAAATCATCAACCCGACACAAATTATTGGTGGTACAGCCAATACCTTCGAACACATTTTACAACGGGTAGCCGAAGGTGCCGATTACATTGGACTTGGCCCTTTCCGTTTTACCAGAACCAAAGAAAACCTGAGCCCCATCGTAGGGCTGGAAGGTTACCATAAATTAATGGAAAGAGTAAGAAAGGCCGGTATCAGCACCCCGATTATTGCCATAGGCGGTATCGAAGCCGAAGATATTCCTGCCATACTCGAAACCGGTATTTATGGTGTTGCGGTATCGGCAGCACTCACCAACCAAATCCAAACTTCGGCAGTATTAGCCGAAATTAACAGCAAATTCACCGTGCATTCGCTTTAAAACAACAGCTATGTTAACAATTGCAAATCAAACCTTTAGCTCGCGCCTCTTTACCGGAACAGGAAAATTTAGTTCGGCCAGGGAAATGGAAAGCGCATTAATTGCTTCGGCCTCTGAACTGATTACCGTGGCCCTTAAACGTGTCGATTTAAAAGGCAAGGACGACGATATCCTGCAGCACCTTAAACATCCACATATTAATTTATTGCCCAATACTTCGGGTGTTCGTAATGCCAAAGAAGCTGTTTTTGCTGCACAGCTGGCACGCGAAGCCCTTGAGACCAACTGGATTAAGTTAGAAATCCACCCCGATCCTAAATACCTGATGCCTGACCCGATCGAAACGCTAAAGGCAACAGAAGAACTGGTCAAACTCGGATTTGTGGTGTTGCCTTATATCCATGCCGACCCGGTTTTATGTAAACGTTTAGAAGATGTAGGTACCGCAGCGGTGATGCCTTTAGGTTCGCCCATCGGCAGTAACAAAGGATTAAAAACCATCGATTTTTTAGAAATTATTATCAGCCAGAGCAGGGTTCCGGTTATTATCGATGCCGGTATAGGTGCACCATCTGACGCGGCCAAAGCCATGGAAATTGGTGCCGATGCCGTTTTGGTGAATACCGCAATTGCCATCGCCAAAAACCCAACTGATATGGCCACTGCCTTTAAACTGGCTGTAGAAGCTGGCAGAATGGCCTTCGAATCTAAACTGGGTAGCCAGCAACATTACGCTGCAGCCAGCAGTCCACTAACCGCATTTCTTGATGAACAGTTTTAACGAGGTATTCGAATCCTATAGCTGGGATGATACCAAAGCCAGCATTTACGATAAAACAGCAGCCGACGTAGAAAGGGCGCTCGGCAGTAGCCAGCGCAGCCTCGAAGATTTTAAGGCATTGACTTCGCCTGCGGCTTTGCCTTATCTCGAAGATATGGCACAGATAAGTCAGCGCTTAACCTTAGATCGTTTTGGCCGGGTAATCCAGATGTATATTCCGCTTTACCTTTCCAACGAGTGCAACAACATTTGTACCTATTGTGGTTTCAGTTACGATAATAAAGTACGGCGGCGCACCCTTAACCCGATGGAAATTATGCAGGAAGTGGCCGTGATTAAAGGCATGGGTTACGACCATGTTTTACTCGTTACCGGCGAGGCTAACCAAAGTGTGCATACCGATTATTTTAAAAAAGTATTAGACCTGATCAGTCCACATTTTGCCCATATATCGATGGAGGTACAGCCTTTGGATGTAGCAGATTATGAAACACTTATTCCGCACGGTTTAAATACGGTACTCGTTTACCAGGAAACCTATCACCAGGACGATTACCGCAAACATCATCCTAAAGGCAAAAAAGCTAACTTTTTATACCGTTTGGAAACCCCCGACCGTTTAGGGCAGGCCGGTATCCATAAAATGGGACTTGGTGTTTTAATCGGACTGGAAGACTGGCGAACAGATTCATTTTTTACGGCCCTGCATCTATCTTACCTCGAAAAACAGTATTGGCAAAGTAAATTCAGCATCTCGTTCCCCAGGTTACGTCCCTTCAGCGGTGGTTTAGAACCTAAAGTGGTGATGAACGACAAAGAGCTGGTGCAGCTGATTTGTGCTTATCGTTTATTTAACAGCGAAGTAGAATTGTCCATCTCTACCCGCGAAACCATGGCCTTCCGGAACCAGGTGATTAAGCTGGGTATTACCGCCATCAGTGCGGGTTCTAAAACCAATCCCGGTGGTTACCAAGTAGAACCACAATCCTTAGAACAGTTCGAAATATCTGACGAGCGCTCTGCACAGGAAATTGCTGCCATGATCAGAAAACAGGGTTACGAACCGATCTGGAAAGATTGGGACAGGAGTTTAATTAGCAAATGATGTTAGTAAAAGAAGAACTGAGCCGTTACAACCGGCAAATGATCTTGCCTGAACTGGGTTTGGCAGGACAGGAAAAGCTAAAGGCCGCTAAGGTACTCGTCATTGGTGCGGGTGGTCTAGGCTGCCCCATTTTGCAATACCTGGCAGCAGCGGGAGTGGGCGAAATCGGCATTATAGATGACGATGTAGTGGAACTGAGCAATCTGCACCGGCAAATCCTTTATAACCATACCGACATTGGTCAGCCGAAGGCAAAGGTAGCGGCTGAGAAACTGGCGGTGCTTAATCCAAATATTCGCCTTAAGGTTTATCATGAACGTTTTACCGCAGCAAGCGCCGCCAAGATCTGTCGGGATTACGATCTGATAATCGATTGTTCTGATAACTTTAGTACCCGCTATCTCGTAAACGATACCTGTGTGGCTTTAGGAAAAATACTCTTGTTCGGCTCTATTTTACAATTTGAAGGACAGGTAGCCGTATTTAACTACCAGGGTAGTGCAAACTATAGAGACCTCTATCCGACACCACCCACTGAAAACCTGAACTGCGCAGAAGGAGGGGTAATTGGTATTTTACCCGGCATAGTGGGTTTGTACATGGCCAACGAAGCCCTGAAATTAATTTGTGGTATTGGCGAAACCCTTTCCGGTAAACTCATGACCATTAATGCGTTGAACAATACCGTACTGGTATTTAAAATTGCAGCCGAAAAATCAGCTGATCCCGCAAAACCAGCAGCCACAAAAAACGATAAAGCTATACCAGAAATCAATAAAACCACCTTAAATAACTGGCTGGAAACCCAAGCCGATGATGTTTTTTTAATTGATGTACGCGAAAGTTACGAACATGAAGAGGACAATATTGGGGGCATCAACCTTCCCCTGTATGAACTAACGGAGTCGCTTGCCGCGATCCCAAAGAACAAAAACGTAGTTTTTTACTGCCAAACCGGGCAAAGAAGCAAAATGGCCGTGCAGTTATTGACTGGGCTTTACCAGGGAGAGGTGTATAGCTTAAAAAATGGGCAATAACACGCTAATCGCTCCACGCCAAACGCTTGACCATTTACATCTTCCATTTTTCTAACCGCAAAGGGCACAGAGAGAAAGGTGCAAAGCCAGGTGTATTTTTTTTTTATAGAAAGATCGTCATCTCGACCGAAGCCACGCGGAGTGCCTGCCCGTACAGGCGGGGAGAGATCTTTGGACTGCTGATTCCCGACTCAAAATCGGCTCAATCTTTGCTCCTTCCCAAACTTAATTTTAAAAAGACACCCTATTTAGATCATGAACAAATTACCAGCCCTATCCCTAAAACCATTAGCTACTATTTTAATCCTGTTTACCCTTTTCTGCTCCGCCTGTTCCGAAACACCAGAACGTTTTTTCGATATTGCCATTCTCAATACCAACATGATTAACGATTTTGCCAGCGCCGACCTGGCCCGGCATATTAACGACGAAACCAAAGAATATCCTGATATCCCATCCAGTAAAAAGAAAGGCAACGAAGCCACCACCACCATCAATAATAAAATTTTATACCTGGAGCAATCGCTCGAAAAGGTAAAAAAGCTCTCCGCTTCCGGCGATGAAGAAAAAGAAATTAAAGCCCTTTCTCAGCAATTATACGAACTGGTCATCCCCGTTTACAAAAACGAATACCTGGCTTACGCCAAACTCTGCGACAGCAAAGGCAGCCAAAGTGCTAAAGATGAAATCATCAACAGCATCGACCAGAAATATGGCGCCCGCTTTGAACAAAACTTTAATACCCTAATGGAAAAAGGCAAAGCCTATGCCCAACAAAACAACATCCAGGTAAACTGGGGACAATAAAAATATAAGCGATGGTTTAACCCAGGTGTGATCCATTTGGGTTAAACCACTAATAGCCGCTACATACCCCTTATCGGGCAATAATAAGTTAAACTTATTGTTCGGCTATTGCGCCTGGACCAAAAACGACAACAAGATTGCGTACATTCGCAGCGCAGAAATTACAAGAATATATTGATGAAGTGTCTAAGCAGATGGATTTTACTCCTCTCGTTATTATTGATAAGCAGTAGCCATGAAGCTGCACAACAAATCGTTTTAAAAACCTTTACCGCCAAAGTCATCCGCATCATGGATGGCGACACCATGGAGGTCTTATACCACAACCAGCCCATCAAAATCCGTTTGGCGCATATCGATTGCCCTGAAAAACGTGGATCACAACCTTTTGGTAACAATGCTAAAAAAGCCTTATCCGATTTATGTTTCGGGCAAATGGTGAACGTACAAGGCCAAAAATACGACCGCTACAAAAGGTTAATTGCTGTGATTATCAACGCTAAAAAACAAGTGGTGAACCAGGAAATGATCAAGAAAGGTATGGCCTGGCATTATAAAAAATACTCGAATGATTTGCTTTATGCGCAGCTGGAAATCACCGCCAGGAAAAATAAGGTAGGCTTATGGCAGGAAGCAGATGCCGTAGCGCCCTGGGCCTGGCGGGAAACAAAGCATGCTTTGACAAAATAGAATACAAACATAATCTACATATTAGTCAATCTCAATGCTGACTCTCTTGAAAGCCCAGTTTAAACCTACAAAATCAGGAAGAGATTATCATGATTATAATCACGCCAAAAACTTGATCTTGAAAATCTTTGGGATAAGATACAGATTGATTAGGCCAACGCAGTCTTCTGAATAAATTGAGATGCCATGATTTGCGAACATAGAATAAACGCTCTTCAGAACTAAACTGCCTGTGGATTGTTTTTACCATATGGCTACCAAAAAATATCCGGAAGATAAAGATGTCATTAAAGTACCTCGCTTTGAAGAGGCCGCAGGTTTCTATACTACCATAGAGCGTAGTAAAAGAATGGCCAATATTAAAAGCAAAAATACTAAAGCAGAAGTGTTATTAAGAAAAGCACTATGGGCAAAAGGGCTACGTTTTCGAATACACGTAAAAAATATGCCTGGCAAACCGGATATTGTGATCAATAAATATCGTTTGGCCATATTTGTTGATGGGAGTTTCTGGCATGGGTACAAATGGGAACAGAAAAAAGCAGAAATCAAAAGTAATATGGATTTTTGGATTCCAAAGATCGAAAGCAATATGCTAAGAGATGTTAAAAATAGTAAGGATCTGGAAGATGCTGGTTATACTGTTATGAGGTTTTGGGATCACCAGATTAAAAAAGAACTCAAAAAGTGTATTAATCAAATTTGTTTATATGTAGAAACTGCTAAAACAAGCTCAATTCCTTCACTTATGTAAATATTAAAAACTTAGGCATGATTACTACTTGCTACATAATTTTTGTCACTTTAAGGCCTATATATATAGGCACCATTTGGATGCAATGCTGTTTTTCTTAACCATATTATATTCATTTTATTCTCTTTCCTAATTTTTCTGATTCGTCTTGTCCAGTCGCGCAGCTGAGAAATAATATCTAGTTTGTAAGGCGGAATTTCAATATTTGGGTTAAGTTCAAAAAAAATTCTCAAACGTTTACCCGCGGATGGCTCAGCCATCAAAGTCTTCATCTGCCCACTGTTATAGTCACTAAAGAAATGTTTTTTTCCACGATTACAAAGGTCGCATAACGTCCAAAGATTATCTGGATCGTTTGTACCACCCCAATCAACGGGAATTTTGTGATCTACCTGTAGGGTTATGCCATCCTTAATGGTTCTGCCACAACGTTGACAAGTCGAAAGGTCTCGATGTATAATCTGATAGCGGAGTTTTTCTGAAATAGTTACCCTAGATTTCTCACTTAATAACTGAATTGGGGAATCGAGACGATACCCCTTAGATAAGGTTTTAATATCCCAACCATCTTGCCTGAGCGTTCTAACTACCCTTTGCCAAGAGTGACTTTGAGCAACCTCCGCTAATTCATCCCGCGTCAGGGCTTTGCCCAAATGCTTAAGGAAATAAGAAATTAGGTTTGTTTTAACACTCATATTAATCGAAAAGACTTCCAGGGCTAACATTGAGCGCTATTGCAAGCTTCTGAATAACAGTGATGGATACATTACGTTTTCCCTTTTCAATACCAGGCAAATAAGTTCTGTCAATGTTTGCTAAGTTTGCAAAAGCCTCTTGGGACAATCCTTTAGCTTCTCGTAAGGCTTTTATCTTATTTCCAAATTTGATTTTGATATCCACCTTCAAATTTGTGGAAATGTAGACACGTGAACAACGGACTATTGTCTACTTTATATATTGCGGAGTAGATCGTTAAACCATCAACTGAATTCATAAAAATGATCTTAAGGGCCAAGATGAGTTAAACGGGATTTAGAATAGAAAAAACCATAAATAAAGTATATTTTTAAACTTTAAAATAATATTTGTAGCCGATAAGCATAATGAAAAAAGGAAATAAAGGTGAGTGGAGTGAATTATATGTTTTTTTTAAGGTTCTAGCAGATAAGCTCCTATTTCCTGGTGATGCAAATCTAAATATTAGGGCCGGTCACTTCTATCCCATTGTAGAAGTGCAAAGAAAAGAGGGTGGAGTAGACAAAACTTATACACTAACGCCAATGCATGTAATTGTCGATAAGAATGGACCATCACCAAAATTAGTGAAATATGCGGTATTTCAGGCAGAGGCAGCTAGCCTCCTGAACGCTATAAAGACTTCGAGCGCTACATTTTCTGTTCCAAGGGCAGAAAATTTTCTCAATTCGATCGGTGGTACTCAGATAAAAGCTGATTCAAGCCTAAAAGCAGATATTGTTATACAGGTACATGATTCGCGAACAAATCTTCAGCGAATTCTGGGATTTAGTATCAAATCTAAATTGGGCGGTGCATCTACTTTGCTTAATGCAGGTCACACTACAAATTTCGTTTTTAAGATAAATGGTCCGATCATGACTCCATCAGACATGAGAAGGATCAATGCAATCACTACTCGAAATAAAATTAGGGATAGAGTAAATGAGATACTAACCCATGGATCAACATTGGAATATAAGGAATGTGAGAACCCAATCTTTAACAATAACCTGATTATGGTGGACTCTTCTCTACCATCAATCCTCGCAAATGCCTTGAAACTTTTTAATGAAAAAGGCATATCATCATTGCCAGTTTTGACACAAGATTTAGAAACTGCTAATCCATTGGGTTTTGATCAAAGACACAACCACAAATTTTATGGAATGAAGATTAAACGGTTTCTTTCAGAGGTAGCTTTAGGAATGATGCCCAATAAAGTATGGAGTGGCCAGTATAATTCTACAGAAGGTTACATTATTGTTAAAAGTGATGGCGAGTTAGTATGTTACCATATCATTGAAAAGAATTTGTTCGAAGATTATTTGCTTGCCAATACAAAACTGGAGACTGCTAGTACCAGTAGACATGGGTTTGGGACTATCTACCAGATAGGTAGTGAGTACTTCATCAATTTAAACCTCCAGATAAGGTTTGTCTAAGTAGAACTTGGCCTTCGTATTAAAACCCAAACCTATATAATAGTAAGGCTTTCAAGTAAGGCTTTTCCTGTTGCTTGAATCGCAGGAACAGCTACGGAATTGCCAAACTGCTTGTATGCTGATGAGTCAGAGACTTTAATTAAAAATGATTTTGGGAAACCTTGTAATCTTGACCATTCTTTTGGGGTCATCTTTCTAATCCCCTCTCTGTTTACCTCACCTCTTATATGAGTCGTTGCAGTATAATCTACGATTCTGTGATCATATACAAGATTCCGTTCCCTTCCCATTCCACCTACAACAATTGCATTTGAAATTTCATTGTCTCCAATAATCTGAAAACCAAATCCATTCCCTTTTTCAGCATGCCTATTCTTATGGCTATGAAGAGTAGAGAGATATTGTTTCGATAGATAATATTTGGTCGGAACAATTTCCTCCTCCTTGATATCAGCAAAAGTCACCTTATTATTTGTTGGCTTTGGATAATTGAAATCAATATGTTTATGCTCCTTTTTATAACCGACTATGTAAATACGCTCCCTATTTTGTGGTACGCCAAAATCTTTAGCGTTGATAATTTGTGGCTCGGGCACCTCATATCCAAGGTCTTCTCTTAATACATTGAGAATGGTTGAAAGCGTTTTGCCCTTATCGTGATTTCTGAGTCCCTTCACATTCTCAAGAAAGATCGCTTTTGGTTTTCTAGTTCTGATGATTTCTGCTACATCAAAAAATAGGGTTCCCCTGGTATCCTCAAAACCGCCGCGTTTTCCTGCAATAGAAAATGCCTGACATGGGAAGCCAGCACATAAAACGTCAAATTCTTTTGGTATATAAGCCTTTATCTCAGGATCGGTAATATCACCGAAAGGAACTTCACCGTAATTATGTAGATAAGTTATTTTTGCATTTTTATCCCATTCACTAGTAAAAACGCATTTTCCGCCGAGATTTTGCATAGCGAGTCGAAAACCACCAATACCAGCAAATAGATCTATAAAAGTAAACTTTGGTTTTTTCGGCGCTGGAAATGGAATCTTATTCATTTCTTTAGCAATAAGCTTAACCAATTCTTCAATATTAAACTGATTAAAGATATCACTAGGCGTCATCTCTGATAGAAAACGTAGGGCATCGGAACGATAACTTTGTTCAGATTGGTGATTTAAGTTTTGAATGAAATGCGTGATTACAGCATCTCTTTCATTACCAGGGCGTTTAGTATTGATCTTATCAAGATTATGTACAAAATCCTTAATTCCAAATTGTTCTACAGTGTCTTCCTTTTTTGGCTTCAGTTTCATCGCTGCAAATTGCTAATTTTTTTCGTATTTTCTCAGGCGTCATCAAAAATAATAGTCGATGTGGAAACTTTTTCAGATGCTAAAAATTGATTATTGTCCAATCGAAGATAGCAAACGGGGGATATCCAATAATGGAATGCTTGGTATTTCGATTTTGCCTTGAGAATAATCTAACAATGTTTCACGCCCAATCCACATGACCCTTTTATCCAGCTTATATTTTACTGAACGTTTGTGTATATAGTAAGTGAAGTGATTAAATGCCTTTAAAAATTCACGATTTGGGTAAATCTTTTCCGTTCCGTTATAATAGAAGGGAAACATGCTCATTATTCCTGGGTTTACAATTTTTCCTGAGGTACGTGGGGTATAGAAATCTATAAAGGGGCCACTGTGTCGCTGATGGATATGATATGTTTTCATAACAGGGCTCTCCACTAGTCTGAGTTGCAAAGGACTAGTGCTAAAATCTACATGCTGGATAGCAAAACCATCCGAGACAATATTCAGTTTATCATACTGATCTTCAGATTTTATTATAATTACTCGTTCCTGCTGATAGGGAACTATAGGTACGATTTGACAGTTCTTACTTAGGCACCACCGAAGAAAATTATCACAATCCTTTTGCCCGAACAAAAAATTAACCTCCATGCTATTTGATACACTTATGTGATCAAAGTTATTATTTGTGTTTGAATTTCTTAAAGGTTTTTTTGCTTTAATGACCTTCAATTTACCCAGGGTAAATCAATTAATACCAATACAACCTTATTAATTAATATTTTTAAGAATTCATTTCAAAATTTAGATGGTAAACCAGGTGAGGATAGCACAGGGACATTCTATTACATCAAGCCCGGAAGCACTTGCCTACCTCCTTAGCTACGAAGCCAATGAAGAAGCTAGGTTGGATACTAAAAAAGCAATCAAATTAGCAACTTTGTCCTTATGGATTTCAGCTACATTAGCGGTTATATCTATCGTAGTTTCTATTTATTTTGGTTTAAAATAGCAAATTTTGGGTCGAAAATTAATCAAAAGATATTGCTTTAAGTTTAAAACACTTTACTTTTTGAGCCTAAAAATACAGTCTTGAAAAAATGAAAATTTAATTAGTTACCTAATATTTTTCAAAATCATCACTATTCACTATATTAGGTATAACCATTTTAAACACTGATTAACGAATTAAATCCACAATAGATGAACAAATTAACTCCTGTTATTTATTCATCCCTATTTTTAAGATTCCCGGATAACAGACATAAACACCTGGTTTATACCCATGGCAGCTGCCCTTGCAGGGTGGCGGGTATTCCTTTTAACCTTGGTCTCATTATTCTGAGCAGGGGTTCTCCATAAGCGAACGCCACCAATAAACATCCCGGGAACTGTTCAATACCATTAGGAGTGGCCGCAATATTTTGGCCTGTCAAAATAATCAGATGAAAAACCCAAAGTTTCAGGTTTTCCAGAGTTCGAAGAATTCAGAATACTACTATAGATTAAAAACCGGTAACGGTGAAATTATTTTAAGCAGCGAGGTTTACACCAGCAGGCAAAACTGTTTGAGTCGCATTACCAGTGTAAGACTGAATGTGTTGCAGGATCGTCACTTTATCCGAAAAGATGCTGCCGGTAATTATACCTTTAATTTAAAAGCCGCTAATGGCGAAATCATAGGCCGGAGCGGAAACTATACCACAGCTGCAAACCGGGAAAATGGCATTGAAGCGGTTAAATGCGATGCACCGGATGCCCCAACCGAAAATATCACTTCATAACCAACTGATGCTTTAACCCGCCTCAATTTGTTTAAATAAAAAATGAGCAGGCTATATCATAATATATAGCATTGTAGTGCAATTCACCTCTTTCAGCGGAGGTGTCTGCTGGCTGGGCTGTTCTATTTGTCCTAATCAAACAGGCCTCTTTCTTTTGATGAAAAAGAAAGAGACCTGACCCGAAAAACGTAAAGTAAAAGATATTTGGGCTTTTGTATTTGGGCCTAAAGGTGATGAATCAAAGGCTAATCTTGTTCAAATAAAGATTCTTAATCGCATTCAGCATGACTTGCTAAAGTCTGGCATTATTCCCACGCGAGTGGGCATCTTAATGTGATAAAAACCTACCAGGATAAAACGATTATCTTCAATGAGCAATCCTGATCCATTCCAGTTGCGAATGATGAACTTAAAACCATCAAATCATAGAAGAAGCTTAAATGACCTTATATTTCTTATATGGTAAGAAAATCACCATAAAAGTCTCTGTTTTGCAAACCAAATAATATTTGGCCATCATAAAAGGCAAAAACAAAGGATTTAGCTTCAACCCGGTTTAAATTGAGCAATAATGCGTTATACAAAGTTAAGATATAGTAAACATCAGGCCATAGATCTAATTAACTTCAATTATTATTTTAAAGCATGAGCTGATCTTCACAAGCGTTTTGATTTAAATTTTGTGTGATCGCATCCTGAAGAAATAAAATATGGCCGCTTAAGGCATTGTGAACAGAGATTGATGGCGTTGCAGGGTAGTGCAAACTGGAACAAACAAAACACTAAACACCTATATCATAATGAAAAACAAATCCTTGTTATTCCTGGGCATTAGCTGCCTTGGCCTTTACCTGTCATCCTGTAAGAAAGCCCAATTACCTATCGAAAACGAGACGACAACACTTAAACCTAAAACTACAGATTACTCTGCCACCAACATTATTACCCATAGCCGCAACCTGGCCGTGGTTTATTTTATCCCTTCAGATCTCGATACGGTGGCCGGCTGGCAAACGCGTTTACCAGATGTAATGGCTTATGCGCAAGAGTGGTATGGCCAGCAGATGCAGGCCGCAGGATATGGCAACAAAACATTTGGTTTATCTAAAGATCCGGTCACGCTGAAAACACAAATTGTATTAATTAGAGGCGCCAACCCTAAAGCCAGTTACAATACCAATTCTACCGCTTACAAAACAGAAATAGAGGCTTACTTTGCTTCGCATAGCGGCTTAAAAACCAGTAACCACGTATTGATTCTGGTGCCTGCTTTTGGTTACGACAATAACAGTGTAGAAGGCCCGCAACCTTTAGAAGGTGTACAACCCTTTTATGGCATTGGCCGCTACTGTTTCGCCATGGATAACGTGTATATGGATATGGCGTTAAAAGGTGTAATTAACAGTGGAAGAAACAATTTTGCCAAATGGGTGGGTGGTATGATGCACGAAATAGGCCATGCCTTTAATGCACCACACGATAAACAACACGAATCGCAGAATATTTGGCCCGGAGCCAACTTTAAAGAGCCGATTATGGCCTTGAGCAATTATTACCTCGAAGTTCGTCCTTGCTTTATTACCGATGCTACCGCAGCTATTTTCGACAGGTGTGAAGTATTTAACAACGATGCCAGTACCTACTATGGCGCGGTGACTACAAACATCAGCAAAATTTATGCGGGCTACAATTCAACTTCGGGCAATATAGAAGTATCGGGAAAATACAACAGTACAGGTACGGTAAGTAAGTTTACCTATTTCTTAGATCCTAATGTGAATAACGAAGGAACCGGAACCAATAAGGATTACAATGCCATTACCTGGGCTACGCCATCAATAGGTACCGATAGTTTTAACGTCACCATACCAATTGCTGAGCTTAAATATAAAACAGATGGTATTCCCTACGAATTTAAAATCAGAACGGTACATACCAACGGTACCATTACCGAAACCATTTATTTCTTTACTTTCCAGGGCGGTATTCCGGTAATCAATTTTGGCACCAAACCAGAGTTAAGCAAAAGCGGATGGACCATTGCAGGCTTTAGCACGCAGCAAAACACCACTTCAGAGAGCGCAGCAAAAGTATTGGATAACGATCCGGCAACGTTTTGGCACAGCAAGTGGTCGGGTACCCCAACAGGAACCTATCCGCACTACGTGAGTATCGATTTAGGTGTTGCGAAAACGGCTAAAGGCGTCAGTTTATTACACCGTGCAGGTGCTTACCGCTCAATCAAAAATTTTGAACTGCTCACCAGTACCGATGGAGTTAATTTTACCTCCCGCGGGAATTATGTGGCCCAAAATGTAACCACCACCCAATACTTTAGCTTCAGTAGTCCGCAAACTTTCAGGTACTTTAAAATAATTGCAAACTCATCATGGGATGGCACACAAAACGCCGCCATTGCCGAATTGGGTCTTTACAATTAATCAGGATTTGATTTAAAAGAGATATTGTTTAGCCCCGCATAAATATATGGGGGGCTAACGTATTTTAAAAAGGAACTTCTTATAAAATTACTTGCCGCTACTATTTAAATTTATGGATACTATAACAGAATCTGACCCAACGCCACTAACAATATTTATGCAGATGGGGCCTTTAATTTCAGGTTTAAAATGAGCCGCCATAAAAGTCTACAATGAGATTAATTATCGCTTTTCTCACTTTTTTTTTCTTCTTCACCTTTGGAGCATTCGCACAATCCACCGCCAAGGTTTTGTCGAAAATTTCGGCTTTGGACAGTTTGACTGCCATAAATTCCCCTGAAAAAGTTTACCTGCATCTTGATAAAACCTACTATTTAGCGGGAGATACGATTTGGCTAAAAGGATATACAGTAGATGCCAGGACGTCTTTACCGAGCAAAAAAAGCGGTGTTTTATATGTTGAGCTATTTAAGGGGCAAAAAACACTTAAAAAAAGGGTAATCCCGCTAACTTCCGGATTTGGCTGGGGAGATATTGCTCTGCCAGATACACTAAGCACAGGAACTTATCGCATCAGGGCATACACGCAATGGATGCGCAACTGGCCTACAGAATTCTTTTTCGATAAGACCGTTAAAATAGGCGGTCTGAAATCTGAAAATTTGATCACAAATACGGTTTATAATTATAATAGCAATCTTTTGACCAGCGCAGACATCAGCTTTGCCAATAGCAAAAATATACCATATATCCATTTACCGGTTAATTATACCATCAATATTGGTAACAACCGGACAGAGGTTATTAAAGCGGTAACAGACAATGCTGGAAAACTACACATCAGTCTGCCTATCGAAAAATTGGATAATGCATCAAAAGGAACAGTTCGTTTAACAGTTTCTATGACAAATGAAAAGTCTATTTCACGAACCTTCGATTTAGCGATTGATAATGATAGCATTGACCTCCAGTTTTTTCCCGAGGGCGGACAAATGGTGGCCGGGCTTCCTTGTCGCATTGGCTATAAAGCCATTAATACAAACGGACTAGGTACAAAATTGACTGGATCGGTTTTCGACCAGAATGGTACTGTGTTAGCAAGCCTATCGGAGAGCTACCTCGGTATGGGATCTTTCTATCTCACCCCACAGATTGGTTCAATTTATACGGCAAAGATAACCACATCTTCAGGCAGAAATCTTGCTTTCAACCTGCCAAAATCCATAGCTTCTGGTTATAATCTGGCTATTTCAGAAAAAGATAGCAATGAATTTTTGGTAAAGGTATTGGCTAGTGAAGATCTAGTTGCTGTAGGGAATTTACATCTGGTTGCCCAACATAATGGAGAAATATATAGTGATATGTTGATAAAAAATCCACAGCAAATTAATACACTAAAAATCAGAAAGGATAGTTTGCCGGTAGGTACATTGCTTTTTACTCTCCTTAATATTGAAGGTCTACCAGTTTGCGAAAGATTAGTTTTTGTAAATAAGAAGCCTGACAAAATCGAGATACAAATAGAAAAACTTGATAGTATTTATGCTTTACATCAGCAAATGGATATCGGACTAATCGCCAAAACGATGGATAAAGTAGTACAAGGTTCTTTGTCGGTTTCAGTAATAAATTCTAACATGGTTCAAACTGAGGAAGATGACGAGGGTAATATTCTGGCTACGCTACTCCTAACATCAGAACTTTCAGGTCATGTTGAAAAGCCGAATAGATATTTTATTAACCGTGATTCGGCAACAATAGCAAGATTGGATAATCTACTATTAACACAGGGTTGGCGTAAAGTTGATTGGGAAAAAATAGAAAGGCCAGGGCTGTTTGAATTTCCTGTAGAAAAGAAACTACAGATTAGCGGGAAGGTTTTCCAAGGCGAAAAACCAGTAATTAACGGCAAAGTATTATTGGTTACAGCAGGAAAGAACTTTAATATTGATCAGTCTACCACAGATAAGAATGGCCAGTTCCTGTTCGAACCAACTTTTACTGACACAGTCGGTTTTGCCATCAGGGCAGCAACTGAAAGTGGGCAGAAATCTGTAGAAATAAAGATAGATGAAGCAATCATACCAGAGGTAGGCATTAAAGATATTACAAATTACATTGACGATTACCCACAGAAGCCGCTTGACTACCGGAAACACAGGGAAGATTACAAGGCCTTGCTAATTAAGAAAGGCCTCTTATCTGGGGTAACTGAATTGGAAGATGTAGAGATTTTAGCTAAGAAGAAAAAGTATGAGCTTCCCGTTGATGCTAAAGCCAACTTAGTTAGCGCCACAAAGATGCAGACCATATACCAAGCTGACTTTGGGGGTGTTGCGGATATTAGTGAATATTTAACCCGGCATTTAAAGGGAGGTGTGATCATGAAAACTGATAAACAAGGTTATGAACGACTTATGCTGGCCGAACCAGGAATTGTGAAGGATGCTGCTACAAAAAAAATGTATACTTACGACAAGCCGTTAGTTGTGTATATTAATGGAAGAGCACTTGAAGAATCGTTTAATATCAGAGAACTCCCTTCAAAACAGATTGAACACATTAATTTTTTCATTAAGGATGAACTAAGAGAAGATGGATATGTAAAATTTGGATACCTCGAGATCGTGATGAACAAGGACGGTGTCTATTGGCAAAACTACCATAAAAATGTTTCTGGAATGGCAAGCATCATTAGGCAGGGATATAGCATCAGCAATTCTTTCTATTCACCAAAATACGCTATCAAACCTATTGAACAAAGAGCAGATCTAAGAAGTACCATCTTTTGGATGCCACATGTCTCCCCAAATTTAGAGGGCAAATTTAATCTTAAGTACTTCAATGGCAGTGTGCCAGGTAAATACAAGGTATTAATAGAAGGCATCGATTTACAAGGCAATTTGGCTAGAAGATCATTTTACTATGAGGTTAGATAGTGAATAGTTTTTTTTACAATGATGTTTAGTTGACCAAAAACTAATTTAATAGGCCATAGAAAAATTTGCATATTCAGATAGATATGGCTTTAAAATGAATTTTTATGAAATTTATCAGCTATTATTAAAGTTAGTGGCGACCATAAACAAACGTGGAAATGGCAGTAGCACACTTCCATCAGGAAATACAGGATATACCTTACTAATTTCCGTCTGATATGAGGCAAGGAAAGCCTCTTTTTCATCGGCTGTTAAAGGATCAAGAAAGGGACGTAAGCCTGTGCCCTTTAGCCATTCTACTATAGCTGCTGCACCACCCGAAAGCGGATGGTAGTAGGTGGTACGCCAGATATCTAATGTTTCTACTTTACTGCGTAAATTTTGATAATACCATTCGGCACCTTCCCGTGGTAAACGTTTTGCAGCAATGGCTAACTTTTCTGCCCAGGGGCCATTGGCAGCGGTTAGCCGCATTAAACGATGTGTATGTTCATCCAAATTATCGGGCATTTGAACTGCCAAAACACCACCTTTTGCTAGTTTTTCAATTAAAGCCGGAAATAAAACCGCATGATCAGGCACCCATTGTAAGGAAGCATTAGCAAAAATCAAATCATAAGGCCCGTCACCTTCCCACTGGCTAATATCGGCTACCTCAAACTGCAGATTAGGTAATCGCTTACGGGCAGCCTCGATCATGTCCACAGAACTGTCTATCCCCCTAACGGCTGCATTGGGGAAATATTGATGAAGAAATTCGGTAGAATTACCTGGCCCGCAGCCAAGATCGATCACTTTGGCCTTTTCTCCTGTAGGAACCTGCGATAAAAGATCTATAATAGGGCGGTTACGCTCTTTTTCGAATTTACGATACTGTGCCGCCGACCATGTATCGGGTTGAGGGTGGGGTGTGTTTTGCATGATAGAAATTAAACAATTAAGGCTGCAATTAGTTTAATTTGCGGGCTTGAGTTTACCCATGCTAAAGCATAAAAAAGCTTCAGGTTTTTACCTGAAGCTTTGGTGTGGTCCCGACGAGAATCGAACTCATATCTAAAGTTTAGGAAACTTCTATTCTATCCGTTGAACTACGGGACCATTTTATTTTTCAAATATCGCCTTCCTGAAGCAGATTTAAAAAATTTTTCTTTTTTAATTGCTTCGTCCCTGGTTTGGAACTCTTCATAATAAAAAATAATGAAGGGGAGATAAGCCTTATTTGATTTCGTCTTACCAGCGTTGTGTTCTTTTATTCGTTTCTCTAAATCTTCGCAATGCCCTTTGTAAAAATAATCAAAGTGCACACTTTTAATTACATAGGCAAAGTAACTCATATCTAAAGTTTAGGAAACTTCTATTCCCTGCCCGACTTTTGTCGTTCAGGCGGGTATCCGTTGAACTACGGGACCATTTTATTTTTCAATACCACCTTAATGGTTCAGGCGGGTATCCGTTAAACCATAGTGCCATTTGTTGCGCAAATATAACAAAAGTTTTGTCGCAAGAGAATTCATTTTAACAAGCATTTATCTAAGGATAATTGTCTTTAAAAACATAAAAAATCAATTATAATAGACGCTACTTAGGATAATGCATAGGGATAAGCAATAAAAAAAGCCATTTGAAATGAATCAAATGGCTTTATATTTTAATGCAGTTAAAATACTATCTGATTACACTGCCTTCCTGAAACTTTTCTACAGGTGCTACAAAAGTAAGTTTGCCTTCAGCATTTTCGGCCATCAAAATCATGCCTTGCGATAAAATCCCTTTGATTTCTCTGGGCGCCAGGTTAACAATCATACTAACCTGTTTGCCTACAATATCTTCAGGTTTATAATATTCGGCAATACCAGAAACCACAGTTCTTTCATCAATACCTGTATTTACTGTTAACTTTAACAGTTTTTTGGTTTTCTCTACCTTTTCTGCAGCTATAATAGTGGCCACACGGATATCCATTGCCGAGAAATCGTCGAACTGGATATTTTCTTTTGCCGGAACAGCAACAACATTACTCGCCGCATTACTGGCCTTGCTTTGGTTGAGCTTCTCGATCTGAAAGTCGATCTCAGCATCTTCAATTTTATCAAACAAGAGCACGGCCTCGCCAATTTCGTGACCACGTTTTAACAGGCTCACCGTACCTGCATCATCCCAGTCATGACCGCCATTTTTAAGCATCTTCATTAACTTTTCGGCCGTAAATGGCAGGAAAGGTTCGATCAGGATCTGAATATTGGCTGCTATCTGAAGTGCAATATGCAAGATTGTTCTTACGCGGTCTTCGTCGGTTTTAATAAGTTTCCATGGCTCGGTTTCGGCCAGGTATTTATTTCCTAAACGGGCAACATTCATTACCTCTGATAGTGCCTCTCTAAAACGGTAGTTTTCGATAGATGCCGAGATTTTAGCAGGGTAGCTGGCCAGCTCGTCTATAACCGCCTGATCTACTTCTGTAATTTCCATGCAGGTAGGCACCGTACCACCGAAGTATTTATGGGTAAGCACGACAACACGGTTTACAAAGTTGCCGAGTATGGCTACCAGTTCGTTGTTATTTCTCGCCTGAAAATCTTTCCAGGTAAAATCGTTATCCTTAGTCTCAGGAGCGGTTGCAGTTAATACATAACGCAATACATCCTGCTTGCCTTCAAACTCTCTTAAATATTCGTTTAACCAAACTGCCCAGTTTTTAGAAGTCGATATTTTTTGTCCTTCTAAATTTAAGAATTCGTTTGCGGGCACATTATCCGCCAAAGTATATTCGCCATGTGCCATTAACATCGCAGGGAAAATAATGCAATGGAAAACGATATTATCTTTACCGATAAAGTGAACCAATTTGGTTTCGTCGCTTTTCCAGTATTCTTCCCAACCACACTTATCGTTTTCGTAACTGCTGATGTAATATTCTTCAGCCTTAGGATTCCATACATCCAGCTTTGCATAGTTACACAGCTCTTTGGTCGCAGAAATATATCCAATAGGGGCATCAAACCACACATAAAGCACTTTACCTTCAGCATCGCGAAGCGGAACACGCACGCCCCAATCTAAATCGCGGGTCATTGCTCTTGGCTGTAAGCCTGCATTTAACCAGCTTTGGCATTGGCCATATACATTCGGGCGCCACTCTTTATGGCTTTCGATATAAGTACGTAAACGGTCTTCATATTTATCCAGTGGCAGAAACCAGTTCTTTGTTTCTTTTAAAATGGGTTTATCGCCTGATAGCGTCGATTTTGGATTGATTAAGTCGGTTGCATTAAGCGTAGAGCCACAGTTTTCGCACTGATCGCCATAAGCATTTTCGTTACCACATTTAGGGCAGGTACCGGTAATGTAACGATCGGCCAAAAATTGTTTTGCAGTGGCATCGTAATATTGTTCGGTAATTTCTTCTGTAAAAACACCTTTATCGTAGAGGGTTTCGAAGAAATCGGCAGCTGTTTGATGATGGGTAAGCGATGAGGTACGGTGATAGATATCGAAAGATACCCCGAATTCTTTAAACGAATCGCCAATAATTTTATGGTACTTATCTACCACTTCCTGAGGCGTAATTCCTTCTCTTTTGGCTTTTAAAGTAATGGGCACACCATTTTCGTCAGATCCACAGATGAACTTTACATCGCGTTTATTCGACCTTAAATAACGGGCATAAATATCTGCAGGGATGTAAACACCAGCCAGGTGTCCAATATGAACCGGTCCATTGGTATATGGAAGCGCTGCAGTTACGGTATATCTTTTTATTTTACTATTATCCAAAACAATTTTTATTAATTTGGCAAAGATAAGTGTTTTGAAGATGATTAAGCAGCCCCCGTATTTAAAAAAAGGAGATAAGATTGCCCTGGTATGTCCGGCAAAGAAATTACCCAAACCTATAAACCATGCCATAGTGCAATTAGAAAGCTGGGGTTTGGAGGTTATTATTGGCGAAAGTGTATATGCCAGTCACCACCAGTTTGCAGGAACTGATGCTTTAAGAACTAAAGACATTCAACGTTTTTTGGATGATCCATCTATAAAAGCAATTATTTCGGGCCGTGGTGGTTATGGCACCATCAGGATTATTGATGACCTGGATTTTACTGAATTTAACAAAAACCCGAAATGGTTTGTTGGTTTCAGCGATATTACCGTGCTGCTCTCCCATATAATTGCCCAATGCCATACGCAGTGTTTACACGCCCAAATGCCTTATACTTTTGACGAATCTACTGAAGAAGCACTAATCTCTCTAAAAAAAGCGCTATTTGGCGAAAAACAGACCTATTCTTACCAAAGCGACTTTAAAAACAGGGCAGGAGAAGCAACCGGGCTTTTGATTGGTGGTAATTTAAGTTTGCTCACCATGGTACAGGGCTCGGTTTCCGAAATGGATTTTACGCATAAAATTCTCTTTTTGGAGGACGTGGGCGAGCAAGAATATGGCATAGACCGCATGTTGCGCATGCTGAAAAGGGCGGGAAAGCTAAAAGCCTTAAAGGGTTTGATTATTGGCGCCTTTAATGAAATTGAAGAAGAAAAGATTTCTTTCGGTCAAACAGCTGATGAGGTAATTTGGGATATTGTTAAAGACTATAATTTTCCGGTTTGCTTTAATTTCCCAACCGGCCATATCGACAATAACCTGAGTATGGTTCTAGGTGCCGAGGTGAGCTTAAAAGTAGAAACAAATAACGTTCAATTTAAATATTTATAAGATGGCGATTTTAGACAATTTAGGAAAATACCGCAATACAGGCTTGTTACTGCTACGCATTGGTTTAGGCGTAATGTTTATTATTCATGGTTTCCCGAAACTTGCAGGCGGGCCAGATGGCTGGACTGGTTTAGGGGGAAGTATGAAAGTAATCGGCATCAACTTTTTACCGATATTTTGGGGCTTTATGGCGGCCGCTACCGAAACCTTCGGTGGTTTCCTTTTGATTGTAGGATTGTTTTTCCGTCCGGCATTAATTTTATTAATCTTTACGATGATTATAGCCGCACTGGTTCATTTCGGTAAGGGAGATGGTTTACAAGGCGCCAGCCATGCAATTGAATTAGGTATTGTTTTTTTCGGATTGATTTTTATCGGCCCGGGGAAGTATAGTGTGGATAAGAAATAAGCTAACATTCCTTCAATCTAAAGAGAAAGGCCTGGAAAAATTTCCAGGCCTTTCTTTTAACAAATCACCCATTAATATTAATAGTAAAAAACCGCTTTACCATCTGGCCATTGCCCAGGGTAGCAGAAACGGTTAAGACAACCGACCCAGTGGTGCCAGAAGTAGGAAGCGGAGCATCAGCTGCTCCTCTTAAATCTTTAACCAGCTTAGTAAAAGTATAAGTACCACCACTTACTGTAGCTGTTCCTAAGTTGTTTACAACAGTACCTGTTAGCGTAGTAAATGATAGTGTTTTTATATCTCCACTGTATGTAATTACAATATTTACTGTTCCCGTTCCCTTAATAGTAGGAGTAGCAGCAGCATAACTCGAGTAAGTGCCAATAACTGTGCTGGTATTGCCGTCAAAAACAATTGTAGCTGGTGTATCAAGTGTTTCTGGTTGTTTCGGGTCTTTTTTGCATGAGGCTAAACCTAGCACTGATGCAAATAATATGATTAAAATTCGTTTCATAGTTATTGATTATTTATCCCAAAATACAGATTTTACAAATACTGAAGGTCGGGCTGGTGTGTTAGGATTATAGCTTCTTTCGTTAAATGAATAAGGCAATATGCGCGGAATAGCTGTTGCTGGAGTTACTGGCGCCAATACAGGAAAACCAGTTCTTCTCCAATCGGTCCATGGCTCAATAGCAACCCCAAAATTAGCTACAAATTTTTCTTCAATAATTTTTTGCAGTGCATTACCAGTAATAACAGTTCCGTTGGCTGAAGCAAGATAAGCAGCTAAGCCACCGTTTACCGCAGTGGCTTCTGCAGCATCCGAAAATTCCACAGCCGAAGCAAACGAGGCTGTTATACCTGCTTTATAATAAGTATCTGCTGTAACCAAATCGCTTCCACCATTGGTTCTTGCATAATATTCTGCTAATATTTGATTTTGCTCAGCAAAAGTTAACATTCTTATTGGAGCTTCGCCAGAATATACACCTGCAGCTAGCTTTCCCCTTATATAAGTACTCATGCGCGAAAAAGCGGTACTTACCACTACATCACCATTTCCGTTTGTGGCGCCAACATAAACACCACCTTGTAAAGTGAGGAATGAATTTCTTCTGCTATCATTTTTACTGTTCATGATATCCACCAGTGTTTTACTTGGGAAAAACTGATTTGGCCTTGAGCCTTCGAATTGGTGAATAGGATTGGTCTGATTAGCTGAAGTTAAAAACCGCATTTGAAAATTGTCAGCATTTGTTCTGAACAACTTATTAGTTGCCAGAATAGCTAATATCCCTGTCTTGGCCTTGGTTGCATCAGCAGCTGTTGCATTGGTAGAGAAATAATGAATATACATCCTTAATTTCAATGCATTACCAAATCGCTCCCATTTATCCATATCGCCACCATAAAATAAATCATCAGTTGTTGGTGTCAACAAAGATGCTTTTTTAATATCAGCTATACCTTCGTCAATTAAGCCGAATAAATTATCATATATGGCAGAAGAGCCATCGAACTTTGGTTTTAAGTTTGCTTCATAACCCATTGCTTCTGAGTATGGAAGATCTCCAAAAGCATCTACATGGGTTTGGTAAACATAAGCCTTTACAAGCTCGGCAACACCAGCATATTTAGGGCTTGTTGCCTTGGTTTTCTCGATCACTTTCTGCAAGTCTGCCAGTGTACCTGCAAAAGTAGCCGCCCATGTATTATTGATATCGCTTTCACCAACTGCATATTTATCATATTGAGTAGGTTGCGCGGCGCCACCGCCCTGTGCAGCAAACTGTTGTACCCATAAGGATGTAAACCGATGAATATCAGATCCCATAGTAAAGCCCACTCTACCTTGCGCTGCAGGTAAAACCAAACTTGCATCCGGATCTTTTAATCTTGTAGGATCATCATTAATGTCTACAAATTTCTTGCACGAGCTCAGTCCTATCATGGCTAACGCCAATCCAAAAACTATTTCTTTTATATTAATTTTCATATTTAAACTCTCCTAATACTAAAATGATAATTTTAAAAATCCACCATATGTTCTAGTTTGAGGCTGGCCATTATATTCTATCCCTTGCCCATTACCAACACCTAAAAGGTTATTCTCTGGATCTAAGTGAGGGAAATTAGGCGCATACATCAAAAGATTTCTTCCTGTTAACCCAACATTAATTCCTTTTATAAATTTAAGTTTGGTTAACAATTTGCCTGGGATACGATAAGACAATGTGGCTTCGCGCAACCTGATCCAGGAACCATCAAAAACAGCATATTCTTGAGCTGCTGCTGAATATAAATCGCCATAATACTGCTCTGCTGTGATTAAAGTATTGTTTGGTGTGCCATCTGCGTATACGGCATTGTGCACATATAAACGATCTCTGTTGCCGGTTTCGGCAGCAACACCGTACCTTCTTAAATCGGTAATTGTTCTGGAATAAATATCACCACCGTAACGGATATCTGCAAATAAGCTTAACGACAGGCCTTTATAAGAGAATGTTGTATTTACACCACCAGTCCATTTTGGATTTGGATCACCTATTGGCTGTAATTCTGTGGTATTGATCTGACCAGAGCTCAATCTACCGTTCGCATCAACAACATCTTTACCATTAAGTTTTTTAAATACCTGACCAAAAAGGGTACCATATTGATATCCTGTAACAATACGGCCTTGTGGATTTGTAAAACCACCGTTACCGATAAAAGGCACACCAGGGGCTAATTCTACAACTTCATTTCTTCCTTTTGTAAAGTTTACGGATAGATCCCAGTTAAAATTTGTAGATCTTACCGGTGTTCCACTAATCAATAATTCAATTCCATGGGCTTTTAAGGTTCCTGCATTTAACAGGGTGCTGGTAAAACCAGAAGAAGGTGCGCTTGGAACAGAAAATATAATATCGGTACTTTTCGTACTGTAGTAGGCAACATCAATACTTAATCTATCTTTTAAAAACTTAGCTTCTAAACCAATTTCTTTTGATGCGGTAAATTCTGGTTTGATATTAATGTTACCAGCTGCATCCGAATACGTTTGTCCATTTACACCATTAAACGGGAAAATTAAATTTGGCCCAAAACCGTCAGAAGGACCTGCGGTACCAAAATATGTACCAGTGCTATATATCGGAGCCTCTCTACCCACCTTAGCATAATTTGCCCTTAGTTTTAGGTAAGTTAAAATATCATTTTTCTTTAACTCAGGAAAAGCCTCTGTAGCAATGAAACTGGCATCAACTTTAGGATAAAAATAACTTCTTTTATCAGGAGCAAATGTTGAAGAAACATCTCTACGTCCGGTAAAAGATAAATAGGCAAATGATTTATAGTCTAAACTAATATCAGCATATACCCCCACTAAACTCTGTTCAGTTATAGTTTGTAACGGAACATATGTTAAGGTATTAGAAATGTTATAATTATGAGCTGCCTGTATGCCATTACCGGTTACCTGTAATTGATCTTGTCTTCTGTAATTTATCTCATTTCCGAGTAAGAACCTGGCACCAAAATCTTTTAAGAATCTTTTATTGGCCACCAAGTTAAAATACGAACTCACTTCACGTCTGTTTGTCGTATTATCAATAATAGAACCGGCCCTACTTGCTGATTGGTTATTGTTAGATGATTTCTCATTTATTGTTTTCGATACATTGGTATACTGATCTATACCAATTTTATAATTAGCACTCAACCAATCTGCTATTTTATAATCAAGGCCAGCATTACCAATTACACGGTCTATTTTTTGTTTAAACAGAATATATTTGATAGACCATAATGGATTATCTGTTCCTAAAATATTGTAATAGGTATAGGCTGGGTTATTAACACGACTTGTAGGGATGTTATTTAAACCAGCAGGGGTTTCGAAAGGATAATTCGCTAGATTATAAGTCCTAGGTAATGTAGCGCCATCAAACAAAGGGTTCGATCTTGCATTTCCAGTTGGCGTACCTACAGAATTATTATGAACATATTGCACAGATGCACTCACTGTAAGCTTTTTAGTCAATTCTGTACTGGCATTAACAGTAAAGTTGTTTTTAGCTAAAGTATTATTATCTATATATCCGCTCTCCTTAAAGTTTCCGTAGTTAAAGTAGTAGGCCGTTTTATCAGTACCACCAGAAAAAGTAACATTATTCTGCAGGTTAAAGCCTCCTTTAAATATATCCTTAACGTTATCAGGATAGGCGGTAAGGGTTTCTGGATTTCCGAGGTAATTGGTAACAGTTTGCCCGGTTATCTTTGCCCCCCACGACATTTGAGAGAAAGAATCATATAATCCATTGGTTCCCTGCGAGTATTCGTTCTGATAATCAGGCAAACGATTAACTTCTATATAATTGTAGTTACTGCTTAACTCCACTCTTCCGTTTTGTCCTTTGCTCCCTTTTTTAGTAGTCACAATAACAGCACCAGCAACCGCCCTTGAACCATACAGCACAGCAGCAGCTGGTCCTTTTAATATCGTTACAGATTCGATATCATCCTGGTTTAAATCAATACCTCTGTTTGAGTTTGTACTACCAGTATTAACATTTTGCACACCACCGCCATTATCTATAGGAATACCATCTAGTACCCATAATGGTTGGTTCGATCCCGTAAAAGTTGTGGCTTGCCTGATGTTAATATTTGATGATGCACCTGTTGCTCCTCCTGTTGATAAGATTTTCACGCCAGCTACTTTACCTGCGAGTGCATTAACCACATTGGTTGAACGACCGGCCGTTAGATCGCTGTTCTTAACCGTAGTAGTCGCATAACCTAATGATTTGGTTTCGCGTTTTTGCCCTAATGCGGTAACAATTACTTCAGATAAAGATTTGGAATCTGTTTCTAAAGATGCATTTACTACGCTACCTCTAATGGCCACTTCTTGCGTAGAGTAGCCTACAGAAGAAAAAACTAACGCTTTGGCATCTGCACTTACCTTAATCGAAAATTTACCTGCGGCATTTGTAGAGACGCCTGAGTTGGATGCGTCTTTAATTCTTACACTTACGCCAGGGAGGGGTAATCCATCTTCCTGAGCCGTAACTGTTCCAGTGATTGTTCGATCTTGCGCTATTGCTGAGGTGGCAATAAATAGCAATATGAACAAACTTTGTAGAAGTTTTTTCATAAAAAATAATTTAGTTTAGTTAATAATACTACAAGATATGATTTAGTATTTTGTAATGCAAATTTTACAAACTTTAAATTTTCAGTCGTTGATATTTATCAAAGTGTTTATAGCAAGCAGGTTAGCATTTATAAGACATCCATTAGTTTTAAAGAAATGAGTATTATCCGGATGCAAATTAAAATGTGCCTGCCATACGATTTGAATTAGACATTCTAATTTCTGGATTGCAAGCGAAATATGGTGAGGATAAGAAACAAACACATCTACTTTGATAATCTGAAAGATATTCTTAAATTATACACATATAACCCGTACTCAAAATGAACAAAGGATTTTTTTTAGCTTCATTGCTTAGCATATCTGTTTATACTGCACAAGCGCAATTTAAAATTTCGCAAGACATTGTAGGCACTCCTATCGGTACCAAGCCAGAACGGACATTTATTGGTACCGAATACCTTTATGACAGCTTTATAAAAGGTCATGTTCTTCAGGCCGATGAAAAATACTTTAACAATATGGATCTCAATTACGACGTAATGTCTGATAGGTTAGTTTTTTTAAGTGGGGGACAGGAGATGGCCTTTAAGAATCCGGTCAAAGAATTCCAGCTTATTAAGCCTAAAACATCACCACTTTATCTCGAAGTTTTTAGAAATGGGTTTCCACCCTATGGCAATTATACAGAGAAAAGCTATTATATGGTTTTAAATTCAGGAAAGGCTATTGCTTTAAAAAAACCTGTAAAGGCTATTGTTGAAGTTACGCCATACGGATCTGCCAGAAGTCAAAAAACCATTGTTAACAGTGAGTTATATTTCATCTACAACAATGGACAGATGCTTAAGGTGAAAAAAGATAAGAAAAGTTTACTAAATGCTTTAAATGATAAAAAGGAACCATTGACTAAATTTATCACCGACAAAAAGTTAAACTTTAAATCGGATGAGGATATTCAAATGCTGCTTGAATATTACAATTCTCTCTCAGCTTCTTAATCATTTTCAGGGATTCCTATAACAAAAAACAGCCTTTCAAAATAAATTTGAAAGGCTGTTTTTTATCTGAAATACTACGTTACTTTACCATTCAGCTGCAGGATTACTAATAATCTCCTGGGCAGGAATAGGAAATGTATACCTAACATCTGCTACAGGAATAGTAGCGTTAGCTCCAAATGATTTTAGGGGTAAGTTTTTTCTGGCGATATCATTATACCTGAAGCCTTCCATTAACAATTCTATTCTTCTTTCCTTTAGGATCACATCAGCAAGTTGAGCACCAGTTGCTAAAACGCCAAAATCATAAGTCGCATCTGAGCGCTTACGAACAGCATCAAGCAAAGCTCTTGAACGAACCAGGTTACCACCTGTGCGTAACGCTTCTGCTTCAGCAACGTTTAACAACACTTCTGCGTATCTGATCATGGTTACATAATCTACAAAAGGACTTACAGCACTATGTTTTGTTGGGTAAGTATATAACGTTCCACTAATAGTAGCTGTAGAGATTAAAGCTGATGTTTTTCTTGCATCAGAAGCAGGCCAAATTGGATCAGTATATATGCCAGAATAAGTACCTGTAGTGGTGTTTATAGCATAATCTAAGTTACCTCCACCATCCCAACTGAAGTAGTAACCAATTTGATTCTGAGTGCCAGGTGCGTTTGTAGCAGCAAACGGAAAAGAAAAAATCGATTCTGAAGTTGTATATGGTGCAGTAAATACTGCTCTTAATGAAGCGGCTAGAGCATGTGGCGCACGGGCAGAGGTAGAAAAAGGTGCGGTTGCCGGAACAATTTTATCGCCTTCCTCAACAACTTTCGCGTAGTTACCCATAGTTAAATAGACTCTTGTTTTTAATGCAATGGCGGTATTTTTATGAGCCCTTGTTGTTCGAAGCAAAGCGGTTGAATAGGTGTTAGGAAGACCGGTTTCTGCAGCATCAAGATCTTTAAGAATCTGAGTATAAATTTCGGCTACACTACTGCTTTTTAATATGTTATTTGCTGTGCTAATTTCAGGGAGCAAACGCAATGGTAATCCTCTAGAAGCACCTGCATTGGAAATATAAGGCTTAGCGAAAATTTGAACCAAACTGAAATAGGTCAAACCACGTAAAAACTTGGCTTCAGATGAAAATTGATCATATTGAGCCTGGGTTAGTTTACTTTTGTTGGCCTCAAGCCCATCAAGAAAGACATTTACCCTGTTAATTAGTAAATATCCCTGGTTCCAGAAGTTACCAACATAAGTATCGCCGTTGTTATTGGTCGAATTATAGACCGTTGAGCCTGTTACGCCATTAGAAGTACGATTTATAAATTCTTCAGCTCTAATGTCATTATAAATCTGATAACGTCCACCAAATAAAGATCCGCTCTTTGCGGTTGAATATAAACCGGTTACCAAGGCCTCTATACGTGCTGGGGTTTCATAAGCACTTACATCAGGCAATGATAACTCTGGGGCAATTTGCAACGTTTCTTTTTTACAAGATGTGATGCTCGCGAATAAAGGGATAGCCACAATAGCCGCTTTGACTAATTGTAACCTATATGATTTTAAGTATTTTTTCATGTAGTTAATATTTAATTGTTACAAACCTAAGCTAAGACCAAAAGTGAACTGTCTCCCTTGTGGAATACTATTCCGCTCAACACCTGCAGCTAAGTTCGAGTTACCATTCGTCGAGATTTCAGGGTCTACACCAGAGTATCCTGTAATAATGAAAGCATTATTTACAGATGCATATACTCTTAAGCTTGTGATTCCTGTTCTTCCAAAAAGAGTGGCAGGTACTTTATAGCCTAAAGTAGCAGCCTGTAAACGTAAGAAATCTCCTTTTTCAACATTTTCAGAAATTGGGAAAGACGATCCATTCGAAATGTTATCTCCATAAACCACTCTTGGAATGTTGGTTTGCTGGCCAGCTGTTGTCCAGGCATTTAACACATCTGTTGAGTTATTCCAAAAACGCTGATCACGTAAACCTGCCTGAGAACCATTGTAGATATAATTTCCACCAGAGTAGGTGAACATGAAATTCAGATCAAAGTTTTTGTAGGTGAATGTATTGTTAAAACCTCCGTACCAGGTTGGAAGTGTGTTGCCAATGTATTTTTGATCATTTGCATTAACTGGGTTAGCAGCAGTACCATCCAAGTAAGTCCAGGCATTTACACCACCTTGATGTAAGTACTGAACTTCCCTGCCGTCTTTATTAACAAAGATTCTTCTTCCATTTGCTGGGTTTACGCCTCTTGTTTCAACAGCATAAATTCCCCCAATCGATTTGCCTTCTACAGTTATACTTGCTGTTTCAAGACCTCCTGTAGATTCAGTTAACTTAGGAAGTGATGGATCAAGTGCTGTAACCATGTTTTTGATTGTGGTAAAGTTAAGGCTCGAAGTCCAAGTTAAATCGCCGCCTTTAATTGGCGAACCACTTAAAGCGAATTCAAATCCTCGGTTGTACATGGAACCAACGTTAGTATTGATTTTGCCATCTGTATTCGGAATACCTTTCGATGGTGCTTGAGTAACACCTAAAATCAGGTTATTAATATCTTTATAGAAATAATCCATTTCAAAGGTAATGCGGTTATTTAATAAGCCAACATTTAAACCTATATCTGTTTGTTTACTGGTTTCCCATTTAAGTTCTTTGTTTGCTGCATTGGAAAATGACCATGCTAATGCTCCCTCCCCATAAATACCAGAACTATAAGTGGTGTAGCCTTGATAAGGCCCAACGTTAGCATTACCAACTTTACCATAACTCGCACGTAAACGTAGAGAATTAATGGTTGACCCTAGCGATGAGTTTTTGAAGAAGTCTTCTTGGCCTATTTCCCATCCAATAGATCCACCTCCAAAAGTTCCCCACTGGTTATCAATATAAAATGCTGAATTACCATCTCTTCTGATATTACCGCTTAGGAAATATCGCCCTTTATAGTTGTAATTAATACTTCCAATATATGCCTGCCATGCCTGTTCAGAGATTGAGTTACCACCAGCTACATTTGTAAAGAAAGTTCCCTGGTATTGGGTGAAAAATGAAGGATCCGCCAATCCTTGCCTAACAGACCCCCAGTTTACCGTTCTGGTATTTTGAATATCAGAACTGATATTCAAATTTAAATTGTGTCCTTCGCCAATCGTTTTATTATATGATAAGGTACTGATCCAGTTCCAGTTGTTTCTTCTTGCCGAATTATTGTATGCATAACCAGGATAAGAAAAACCGTCGCCATTAATAGGGTTCCAAAACTGAATATTTTCAGTATTACTTCTATCCCAAGAGTAAGTACTTCTTGCCGTTAATCCTTCGACAATCTTAATTTCAGCTCCTAAATTAGTAAGAAACCTGTTCGATTCCGATGTATTTACATCTTTGTCAATAATTACCTGAGGGTTAACGTAAGTAATAGGTACCAAGTTGGCTCCGCTTCCAATATTATTACCAGATACGCTGTAACTACCATCATTATTAAATGGTTTAATATTCGGAGCCATTACTACAGCTATTCGGCCCAAGCCTGATGAGTTAAAGGCTGCTCCGGGTATAGAACCACTATTCGGTGAACTATTTAAGCTGTTATTATAGTTAATATTTGCATTTAATTTTAACCAACTTGTTGCCTGGTGGGTAAGATTTGCCCGGGCTGAATATCTTTTAAATGAGTTTGCCTTTAAGAAACCGTCTTGATCAGAAAGACCACCAGATAGATAGTAAGTAGTTTTGTCTGTTCCTCCAGAAACGGTTACAGCATGGTTTTGAGAATAGGCAGTACGATAAATTACATCATACCACTTTGTATCAACAATCGATCCATCAGGATTTAATGTTGGAAAGAAACTCTCGCCATTTGCATTTCTCTGAGACGCAGGAACTGTATTGGGGTTCAAAGCCAAAGCATTTTTCATCGCTGTGTTTTTCGACTGGATATATTGCTCTGCATTTAATAACTCAGGTAATCTAACAGCATTATTAACACCTGCCCATCCATCATAACTTACTTTTGCAGATCCTGATTTACCTTTCTTAGTGGTAATCACTAATACGCCAGCAGCAGCTCTTGATCCATATAATGCCGTTGAAGCAGCATCTTTAAGGATGTCTATAGTCTCAATATCAGCAGGATTGATATCGCCCAATGGATTATTTGCTGAAGAGTTGGCAGAAACATCGCCTGTTGGGAAAGGAATTCCGTCAACAATAACCAATGGGAATGAACTTAAGGAGATTGAACTCACACCCCTCACACGAATAACTGGAGGATTATTCAATAAACCATTTGGTTGCACAATACTAACACCAGCGGCCTGGCCAGTTAAACCCTGGGTAAAACTTTGAACAGGTTTATCTTTCAGATCATCGCCTTTAACCGTTGAAACCGAACCAGTGAAGTCTTTCTTTTTCACTATGCCATATCCTGTTACCACAACATCTGTTAATGTTTTAGAGTCGCTCTCTAAGGCAACATTAATTGTTGACCCTCCACCGATCGCTCTTGAATGAGTAATATAGCCGATGTAAGAAAATTCTAAAGCCGTTGCCTTCGAAGTTACACGAACTGTGTATTTACCATCTGCACCTGTTGTGGTTCCGCCTGTTGTACCTTTAATTTTAACACTTACACCTGGAAGTGGCATCCCATCTTCCTTACCTGTAACTGTTCCAGTGATTGTTCTTTCTTGCGCTATTGCCGAAGTAGCAATAAATAGCAATATGAACAAACTTTGTAGAAGTTTTTTCATGAAAATAATTTAGTTTAGTTAATAATAATACAATATAGATTAAGTATTTTGTAAAACAAATTTTACAACAGAAAAATATTATTTTTTTGTTGCATCCCAATTACATCGCACTAAATAACTGATATTAGAAACAAATATTGACCCGACCATAAAAATCCATAACATGCAACTAATGTAGTTCTCGAAAGCTGCATTTTTAGTTTGGTATTTATTTGGAACTGGTAATGGACATCAGAGTCCATTATTATTATTCTATGGTGATACTGCCCCGGTTGCAATAAACAGCAAAGAATAACATCTCTACATGAGTTTTTTCATAAAAGTTAGTCTAGTTTCGGTTAATGACACAATATACAGGTATTCAATCTATAATGCAAGTACTACGAGATTAAACTACTAGATTTCTGCTTTATTTTTATTAAAAAACCATATCAAAGAAAAAAAAAGAGCTTTTTAATTCATTCAATAGTGGTCTAATTCCTAAATTAAATTTTTATTTATCAAACATGATACAAATAGATTAAAAAGGCATTAGAATATGTGCAAAAATTTAGAATCTAAATGGTTTTAATAATAAAAAAGCCTGAATGCATAAATACATTCAGGCTTTTCATAAAAAAATTCGATTAATTAGTTTGCATATCCAGGATTTTGCTCTGCTGCTTTATTCGATTCTCTTTCAGCCTGAGGAATAGGCCACTGGAAACGATAATTCGTAGCAGGAACATCACCAATAGCATTTTCTGTTGCCATATAAGTGCCATCCTTAGGACGTGAAAACCCTAGTCCCCATCTCTTAAGGTCGAAAAATTCGTGTCCTTCAAATGCTAACTCCCTTCTTCTTTCGATCCTAATTTCATTTAGTAAGGTTGCATCATCATAGGCATCTACCAAGGCTGTATTATATCCGGTTATACGCGCCGATCTTAGTGCTTTTAGAAGTGTTTTTGCATTTGCTTTGCTCAGATAGTACTGAGCTTCCATTTTATTAAGAGCAACCTCCGCATATCTTAATAATTTAGGGGCATTAGCTTTATCAGAATAAGCCTTATAGCTAGGGTTACCTGGATATTTCTGTACCAATGTAAGAGGGGTAGCAAATTGTCTTACCGTATAGCTCTTCAAATATTGAGCTGTTCTAAGATCAGTAGCAGAAAATAGATCAACAACAGATTTAGACGGAATATAATCAGGGTTCGGCAATAAAGATCCTCCATTATCATTGATAAAGAACACTCCATAATTAACTGCACCAGATTCCTGAACCGCTTCGATACCAATTTTGAAGATAATTTCTTTGGTACTCACGTCATTTGTCCAAAGGCTTGTTAATCCTGCCGCTGTAGTTTCGTAACCAAAGCTACCAGCCATTACTTTATCTGCTGCATCAGAAGCCTTTTGGTAATCTTTGTAGTATAGATAAACCCTTGACTGAAGTGCTGCAATGAAGTATTTATTTACCTTAATCTGTGAAGTTAGATTTGTTTCTCCGATTAAACTTTCTGCCTGATTAAGGTCGCTGATGATCTGATCGTAATTTTGCTTAACCGTTTGACGCGGGATCTGAATTTCTGTTGTAGGCTCTAATACCATAGGTACGCCTAGTCGGTCATTCAAATCGATTTTAGAGTAAGTACGTAATAAGTCGAAAAGATAAAGCGCTCTCAAAGCGTAAGCCTGTGCTTTGAATGACTGTTTTGATGCCGCAACCGTAGTTGCATTTTCGCCAGCAATCGGAGTTACATTATCAACATTTTTCAAAAATGTGTTAACCCTGTGAATAGCATTGTATACGGTTGACCAGAAATCTCTTGTTTCGTATGTGGATGAATTGTAAGTATTTCTTTGCCAATCTGAATAGTTATTACTAAACCAGGACGTGGCGATAAGGTTATCGGTAGTAATATCGTTCATCACAACAAAGTTACGACCATAGTAACTACCAGATCTTAAAGGTGCATAAGTACCATTTAACACTGATTCAGCAGCAGTAATGTTAGTAAACACCAAATCAGATGTTAGAGCTTGAGGGGGCAACTGGTTCAGTTGTTTCTTGCAGCTAGATAAAGTTAATGCAACTGCTAGCGTACATATAATTGTCTTATTTAATTTCATTTGAATTTTCTCCTTTCTTAAAACGTTACATCAACACCAAAAGTGAATTTTTGAGAAACAGGATAAATACCCAGCTCAAGGTTGTTAAAATACTCTGGATCGTAACCGCTATATTTTGTTATGGTTACTAAGTTATTGGCTCTAGCATAAACTCTGGCTTTATTTAAGAACTTGGTTTTACTCAACAAAGATTTGTTAAAGTTGTAGTAAACAGTAAGATCTCGCAGCCTTAAATAAGAAGCATTTTCAATATAACGATCGTCGAAATTTGTACCTGTACCATACTTACCGTATTTGGCATCATTGTCACCAGGTTTTTTCCACATTCTATCATAAAGATCTGCAACCCTGTTGTAGTTACTCCAAGAAGCGTTGTTCCACTCCATCCATGCCCTGGTATTGTTGATCGTATATTTACCAACTACATAATTCCATTGCATAAATACACCAAAGCCTTTATAAGAAAAATCTACAGAGGCTGCACCATTATATGGCGCATAGAAGCCTTTTCCGTCCAATACTACAGCGTCGCCACCGTCGAAATTTGTTGTTTGATTACCGTTTTTATCTAAGTAGACTTCATTACCCGTTTGGCCATCGATATGTGAAAATCTGTTATATTTTAACTGACCATACATGTAGCCTACAGCAGTGTAAACACCTGTACCAGTTCCTAACAGCTCATCTCTGAATCCATAAAGTTCCGTAACCCGATTTTTATTATACGTAAAGTTTGTATTAAAGTTTAAAGTAATGTCTTTAGATTTAACGATCTGTGCACCTAAGCCCAATTCAATACCCCTATTGTACATTCTTCCCATATTTTGATAGATCGAAGAGTAGCCAGTAAGATACGAAACCGGAACATTGAGTACCATATCATATGTTACGTCATTATAAAAATCAGCAGTGAAGGTTAATCTGTTTTTAAAGAATGCCGCATCAAGACCAACATTAAATTTACGTTTGATTTCCCATGATAGATCTGGGTTTCCTGCCTGGGTAGGAGTTAAACCCGCAGCGCCATTATAGGTTGTTGAGCCGAAAAGATCGTATGAAGGATAATAACCGATACCATCATTACCAGTTGTTCCGATCGATCCGCGGATTTTTGCAAGTGATAACCAGCTAACATTTTCTAAAAATTCCTCTTTTTTGATGTTCCATCCTAAACCTGCTGACCAAAAAGTACCCCAGCGGTTATTTCTTCCGAATTTAGATGAACCATCCCGTCTGATACTCAAATCTACATAATACTTATCTTTATAACCATAATTTACATTTGCCAATGCAGAGAACATCCTATATTTATTTAAAGAACCGCTAGTTGCTGACGGGGTTTGAAAAGAACCGAATTCCAACAATAGTGGTGACGAGGTGTTCTTTGCAGTTGCACTAAACACAATATCGTTATGGAAATTGTATTCAGAACCAATTACGGCTGCGATTGAGTGATCTCCAAAAGTATGGTTGTAGTTTAAGGTATTCCTTTGGATGCCATCCATCCATGATGAATAATATCTGTTGGCATTACCATTATCAGCTGCAGCAATTAGAGGTGCATTATACCCACCGCCATAATAACTGGTATAATTTGCTCCATAGCTAGACCTGAATTTGATATCTTTCGTTACATCAGCTTCTATGTAGGTATTTCCAAGTAATTTTAAGTTTTGATAATCCGTATGCTGATAATCATTCGCGCGAACCCAAAGGTTATTATAAGCACCTGAATATCCACCATACTGTAGCCTTTGTTTAAAATTACCTTCAGCATCGCGAACATTTTCATATGGCAATAACAGATAAGCCATCATACCAGTGTTGGCAGTACTATTCCTGGTCTCATTTGGCTGACGCTCATTGGTATTACCAGCATATAATGAGATACCTAATTTCAACCAGCTTTTTGCTTTGTGATCAACAGTTACACGGGCACCATACCTTTCCCATTTAGAATCGAAATAGATACCATTCTGTTGCGCATACTCTCCAGAGAAAAACGCTTGGGTTTTTTCGTTACCTGTTCTGATACTCAAAGAATGCGATTGTGTTTGAGGTTTTTGGAAAACTTCGTCAACCTGGTTAAAATCCGATTTTAATAATTCAGGAATAGCAGGATCATTAGCAGCACGACGGCCAATTGCAACTTCATAATCCAATCTTTGCTGCGTGTTCATCATCTTAAATTTTTGGTTATTAATTTGCTCATAACCATAATAAGCTTGATAATTGATATCTGTACCTGATTTTATGCCTCTTTTGGTTGTTACCAAAATTACGCCGTTTGCACCACGCGAACCATAAATTGCCGTTGCAGATGCATCTTTCAATACATTGAAAGAATCCATATCCTCAGGATTAAGCTGTGCAAAATCACTCGGATCAACGGGCTGCCCATCAACAACATAAAGTGGAGCTAATGAAGAGTTGATCGATCCCTGACCACGAATAAAAATTTGCGGAGCCGCACCCGGCCTACCGCTTCCAGCTGCTACTACAACACCCGGAACCTGCCCCTGTAAGTTGTGGAGCATATTTCCTGAAGGCCTCGATGCTACTTTATCTCCATCGACTAAAGATACGGAACCAGTTTCAGCACCCTTTCTTTTAGTGATATAGTTATTGCTGATTACGACCTCATTAAGCAGAGTTGCATCTGGGCTCATCGATACGTTGATATCATTTGAGCCTGTAATCTGTCTGGTTACGGTATTATAACCGATAAAAGTAAATACCAATACATTTTGTCCTGAAGAGACTGTGATTTTAAAGGTTCCTTTACTATCTGTTGAAACACCAGCATTGGATCCTTTGATTTTAACACTTACACCGGGAAGAGGTTGGCGATCTTCAGACGATGTAACTGTTCCTGAAATTGTTCTGTTCTGTGCTATTGCGGTTGATGCGATTAACAAGAACATGAACAAACTTTGTAGAAGTTTTTTCATGAAATTTAAGTTAGTTAATGATATAGTTATTTGAAGCGCTAAATATAAAAGAGTTTGCTAAGAGTTTAACAAATTTTAACAAAACAAGCCTTTATAATGACTTTGTTTTGACAATAAACCTGTATGATTAAAAAGGCGTTTGGGGGAATTTTTCCACAAAATGTAGAATATTATGAGCACTTATAATCATATTTAAACCCTAAATAGGCTAAAATTGTCATTAGAAGGCAGTAAACGACAGTTTATAAAAAAAAAAACTGTGCCAAAAAGCCTAGACCAGAACAAATGTTTTATACTTAAATTAAGCTTTGCACATAGAATAGGTTTTTTTAACAGGAATCTACTTATACATTGTTAAAACAGCTAATGAGATCAACCCAGGCACTAGATAGATATAAACGGTTGGTAAGTTCTCGTGTGAACACATAAAAAAAGCGGTGTTCTGGGAGAGGACACTAAAAAGTCTCCATGAAGATTAGGTAAAAAAGGAATAAGAATAATTTCTGCTCCCTTTTTTTTGATTCCAAGTGCGTATTAGAACCGCTTTTAAGGTGCTTCCTCAACAACAAAAATTCAATTTAGCGAGTTTACAGGCTCAACGATCTGATTGTCCCCAAAGATAACCTTTTTCGCAGGATCAAGGAGTTAATAGATTTCAGTTTTAGATATAATAAGATTTTGGATAAATATTGCCCGGATAATGGCCGTTTGGCCAGGAGTTTTGTACGTATGTTTAAATACCTTCTTTTGAAAACTATATTCACCATTTCAGATATGGATGTTGAAGAACGTCCCCGGTATGATATGTCCTTTAAATACTTCTTAGAGATGCCCCTTAAGAAGATGTTATCAATCCGAGCTCTCTGACCAAATTCCGGAAAGGATAGTAATGGTGAGAACATCAAAATAGCAGCAAAGCTGAACCCTTCGATAACGCAAGCCTTTAGAAAGGATGAGGGTAAGTTGGTCATAATAAAGATGTCGGTATGTTTGTGCCCAGCAGGGCACCTGGCCTTAGAAAAGCACAGCATGGGGGAAAAAGAAGATGCGACTAACCAGGTTGACACCTACTATTTTGACGTTGAAAAGTGTAAGGTCTGCCCATTACAGGATAATTGTTATAGGCCTGGTGCAAGACTAAAAGCTATTCGGTATCTATAAAGTCAGATGTACACATAGAACAGATGGCCTTTCATGAAACCGAATATTATAAGAAGAAGCAAAACACAGGCATAAGACAGAGGCAAAAAATAGCGAATTAAAAGACGGTCCATGGATATGATAGGGCAATATCTGAGGAATTTATGGTATGCAGATGCATTGGCGCATTGGCTATTTCGCTGTAAATCTAAAAAGAATCATTAAATTGAGCATATAACTAAACAAAAAGTAGCTATAAGTCTATTATAGCATTGCTTTCCAAAATTAACTAATAATAGTTGTTAGCCAGCGCATAACAAGACTTCCAAATAAAAAAACGATCAAGTAAGAACATGTCTTACTTGATCGTTTTTAAAGTTATCTGTAAAAGGCCAACTTTTTCAGTGCCCTCCGAATTGGCAACCCTTTTTATGATAAATCTAACTTGATTAATTCTTATCCCACCAAACTGGGGTATCAATAGTTACTACACCTGGAAAGTTTTTATTTGATGTAGCCTCTGTATTGGGATATGCCATACGAAGCGGAAACTTACCTTGGGGCAAACCACGTGAAGGAGCAATTGAAACCACAAAGAAATCAGGATACCCTGTTCTGCGCCATTCGGTCCAGGCTTCAAAGCCCTGAAAACCACACATAGCATAGTATTTTTGAGTAATAATAGCTTTTAAGGCATTGGTTGCTAAAGCAGCAGCTCCATCAGGTGCGGTAGCTATATATGAAGTTGCATCGCCAGCACCTACAGCGGTAAAACTTGCTTGTATACCTTTAGCATAAAGTGTAGCAACTGTTCCCACTCCATTAGTCCAACCTCGCGATACAGCTTCAGCTTGCAAAAAGTAGCTTTCTGTTTCAGATATAAATTTAACTGGCGCAACAGCAGATGCTGAATTACTAGCTCTCGCACCTACTAATGCTGAAGGAGGAGAAACCGTTTTGCCCGTATTAACATTATAGCTGCCTTGTATAATAGAACGTTCAGTTTTAGCTGCGACATCAGTTGCAATCAAATCATAAAACTTTGCCACCCTAGGGTCTGAATTTGCATCAAAATGACTAACCGCGGTTGTACTTGCTACTACATTTTGAACTCTGCTTAAACCTACCATTTCATTATATAAAGGATTTTCATTTCCTCCAGTGCTTAAATATTTAATAGAAGCATCAACCGTAAGAAAAGTAGGATTTGTAGCATACAAAGCTTTTACCCCTGCTGCGGCTTTTGCTGCATCAACATATGCCAACCTAAGATAAGCTTTTAGTTTTAAGGTATTAGCAAAGGCTTTCCAATTAGCCATGTTTCCTTGAAACACCATATCCTGAGCGCCAGGTGATGCTGAGTTAGCCACGCTTACCAAAGCCAGGCCTTTATCAATATAATTAAAAACGCTATCGTAAACTACTGCCTGTGTGTCATATTTAGGTGCTGGAAAAAGCTCCGGCTTTAATGCTTCAGTATTAGGAACATCGCCAAATGCATCTGTAACTACCTGTAATGTGTAAGCTTTCATCAAATAAGCAATACCTTTTGTGTACTCTAAGCTTGAGCCCTGAGCTTTTGTAATTAGGTCTGCATTAATTAATGCATTACGGTATAATATCAACCATGGCCTATCAAATGCTGTAGCAGCAGGGTTATACTGGTCAACTGTTCTGTATTGAGATGAAGTTGGGTTTTGCGTCCAATATTGCCCCCAAATATTACCATAAATTTGGAAAAAATTCCCTACAATTTGGCCAGTTGCGGCCTGAGATACTGGTAAAAGCAAATTAGGTGCTGCGGAATCTGGGCTATTGGGGTTTTCATTTACATCTAAAAACTTTTTACATCCAGATAAGCCAATAGTGGCAATTATAATTGTAAGCAATAACTGCTTAGTTATATATCTATTTTTATTATTCATGTCTTTTACAATTAAAATGTAACTTTTAAATTAAATCCATAGTTACGAACAGATGGTTGAGCGGTATAGTCAAATCCTTGCTCGTTTGTTGCACCACCTGAATTGACTTCAGGATCTACATATCTATTTTCCTTAGCAGTCCAAATAAATAAATTATTTCCAAATACGCCTAACGACAATGCGCTAAACGGAAGAGATTTAAGCTGAGCCTTGTTAAATGAATACGATATGCCAGCACTACGTAACTTTACAAACGACCCATCGATAACATTCACCCCAGGGTTTAAATCAGGAAAGTAATCTTGTTTATTGTAGAAAACATTTGTGTTAACCACACTATTGCCATTCGCATCTAAATAAACTGAATTTGGAAATGGCAAACCGAATCTTTGTCCGCCGGTTTCAGCAGAAACACCTACAAAGGCAAGAATATCTTTGGTTCTTGAAAAAAGTTTGTTTCCTTGTTTCGTATCGAACAATACGTTTAAATTCCAGTGCTGTTTAAAGGTAATGTTTGCTCCCCATGATGCTTGAAACTTAGGGTTATAACTTCCTAAATATTGAGCAGTAGGTGTTGCCAATGGCAAACCTGAAACAGCATCAACAATAGTACGACCCTGAGCATCAGTTTGGTTTGTTACTGCATAAAATTCACCATATGGCCTTCCTTCAGCAGCTACAATAGCCATACCACTTACACCACCAAGAACTACTTGACTAACATCTCCAAGGTCTACAACCTTATTGCGGTTTTTATAGTAAGTACCAAACAGTTCTATATTCCAATCAGTTGATTTTACAGCCGTTCCTTTTAGGGTAAGCTCTAAACCATTGTTTTGAACTTCACCAACATTAATTACGCTAAATCCATAACCTGTAGAGTTTGGAATCGGTATAGCTAAAATTTGATTTTTGGATTTGTTTTTATAGTAAGTAAAGTCAACACCAAACCTGTTATTAAAAAATGATAATTCTGTACCAACCTCATAAGCAGTAGTAATTTCAGGTTTAAGATTAGGATTACCAAGGGTTGTACCAGCTTGAAGAGCAGCAACGTTTCCGAAAGGGAATATTGTGCTACCAAAACCACTTGCTATGGTGCCCTTTGCAAAAGTTGTTAAAAGCTGATAAGGATCTGTATCGTTACCAACCTTTGCTATACTTGCACGTAATTTACCATAACTTAAAATATTATTTGGTTTAATCAATTCGCTAAAAACAAACGACCCGCTTACACTTGGATAAAAGAATGAATTGTTTTGCGTTGGTAAAGTAGACGACCAATCGTTACGAGCTGTAGCCTCCAAAAATAAATAATTTTTGTATGCTAAATTTAAGTCGGCATAAACACCAACAAGTCTTCTTTGCGAAATATTATCTGTAATAACATTCAATGGGCCGTTACTATTTTGAAGATTGTACCAATCTGGAACTACCAAACCAGCACTCGCGTTAGTTGCTGTTCTGTTTGTTGAGGTTGTTCTTTGACGTATGTTATGACCCACCATTAATGATCCTTTAAAATCATCGCTAAACGTGTGCGATGCTGTAGCCATCAAATCGTTTACAATTTCAGTTACGTTGTATTGGTCAATTTGATATCCGCCATTACTAACGTGAGTACCTTGGTTAGTAACCTGATCAATAGGTGAGAATGAGAATTTTGGTGTTAATTGTCTTCTACGCTCAGAATAGGTATCAGTACCAATACGATCCTGGAAGGTTAACCAAGAAAGTGGTTTGTAATCAAGATTAACATTTCCTGTTATTCTGTTAATGGCATCATCATTGGTGAAGTTTTCAAGTATATAATATGGATTTAAAGTATAAGATCCATAATAACCATATTGATCTGCATGAAGAACACCATTTGCATCAGTATAACCAAAACCGTTGTATTTATTGTTTAAGTCACCTAATTTATCCAAAGGAATATCACGGGGTGTTTGTAATACGTTATCAAAAACAGAGTTATCATTCTGTCCACCCGCAACCTGTCTGGCATTTATTTTATTGTAATTGAAAGATATTCCGGCACTAAATTTATCACTAAAATCAGTTTTACCGTTAAATCTTACGCCATATTTATTGTAAACATCTTGAGCTCCAGGAAATATGCCATCTGAATTTAATGTATTTAAAGCAAGATAAAATGTCGATCTATCAGTACCACCAGAGAAACTTACATTATTGTCTGTTACAAAGCCTGTTTTAAAGAAGTTTCTAACATTATCTGTTTGGGCAGAATAAGGTTTCGATTGTCTAACACCATCAATGCTTTGTCCCCATTCTTGACTTATGCCAGTAAAGGGCGCTCCCCAGCTCCAGTTTTCTTGACTATCGTTAAAATACTCTTTCACACCACTGCCATCATAATCGGTCGCATACCCTTGTCCATATTCATTTTGGAAATCAGGTAATTTAAGTATCGATGAAAAAGTATTTGAAGTATTAAATGTAATTTGAGTTTTTCCTTTTTTACCAGATTTCGTGGTAATTTGAACTGCACCATTTGATGCTCGTGAGCCATAAAGCGCTGCCGCTGCCGGACCCAAAAGTGGTGTAATGCTTTCAATATCATCTGGATCAATATCATTGGCCCTGTTACCAAAGTCAACACTTGAACGACTATCGGCACCACCAATTACACTTGAGTTATCAACAGGAACACCATCAATTACAATTAACGCCTGGTTATTCCCTGCGATAGAAGTACCTCCGCGGAAAACAATCCTGGTTGAACTACCTGGAGTGTTTGAGGATGATGAAATATTCATACCTGGTACGCGACCAACCATTGCGGTAAGCGGACTTGTGCTACCACTCTGTGATAAAGCTTCAGAAGTAATAGTAGGTGCAGAGTATCCAAGAGTTCTTTTTTCTCTTTTAATTGCATTTGCAGTTACTACTACATCGGTTAAGACTTTCGAGTCTGAAACAAGAACTACATTAATTGAATTTGCACCGCCAATTGTCTTACTTTGTAATACATATCCAATATAAGAGAATTCTAAAGCGGAACTGCCCGAAGGAACATTAATAGAATACTTTCCATTTGCATCTGTAACGGCACCCACCTGTGTGCCTTTAACTCTTACACTTACTCCAGGGATTGGTAATTTATCCTCCGCTGAAGTAACTGTACCTGTAATCGTCCTTTCTTGTGCTATTGCAGAAATTGCAACAAACATAAGAATGAACAAACTTTGTAATAGTTTTTTCATAATTTAAAATAGGTTAGTTAATGTGTTTACAAATCTAGGCTTTGATACTGCTCAAGCCAAGATATTTTTAACATTTTTTAACACAACCACTTACCGAAAGCATATCTCATTAGTAATCAAAAAGATACAATTGTATTATTTTAGTGGTTATTTTTGGTAAAATTGATTAAAAATGATTAATATCCACAAAAAATTATATTCCCGAATAAGGTTTTTCCACCCTCCCAGAAGTTTCTGAACAGGGGATCGTTGGCCAAATAAACTACCTGGCCCCGGCCGAAATCTTGTACACCAATTAAAAGCCCCATTTTTAGTTCTTCCCTGGCTTTTTTGCCTACTACACCCGCCATCAAACTTTTTTCGTTAATCAAACCCACATTCCAACCTTTAACAAATGGCTCATAAATCTTACGGTCTGTTTTTAAACTATAATAGGTTTTACCCAAACCATAAGAAAAGGGGTGACTAGCGTCAAGATTGATCCGATAAATTGCACCTGGTATCGTTGTTTCGAAATCATCTCTGTTCTTATCTTTGAAAAGAAGTTTGTTTGCCTCTGGCTTTTCATCTTTTTTTACAACAGCTTCTTTCTTTTTAATATCAAATCCTTTTTTCTCGAATACACTTTCAATAGCATCTTCCATTAAAATCAATCTTCCTCCTTTATTTAACCATGCAGTTAAACCATCACCTATAAAAGGGCTATAACTTCCATCTGGTAAAATCAAGGTATTTACTTTATTAATATCCAGGTTATTTAAATCTTTAGCATTAATAATACTGGGTGAAAGATTCAGATCGTGTTCAAGAAAAAACCAGGCTTCGCCGAACGCAAGAGAAGAAACCTCCATACCCGATACAATGGCAATTTTAGGCTGTTTTAACAATGGATAAACGTTAGAGCCAAAATCCTTACCTTTTTCTACAAAGCCACTGCTTATGGCCTGGATTGGCCTGTTCAAGGTTTTTGCAATTGATGCTACCTTATCTTTCATCCCTTTTATCAGCCTTTCGTTTTCTGCCCTCAACACAATTAGGGTTCCGGCAGGATAGTCTTTACCGTTTACAGCAAATGGCTGATCGGCCTGTCTGACTTTTATATTTTCCTTTTGCAGCGCAGTTAATACCTGAACATCTTCGCTTGTTCCCCAGCTAAACAACCAGGCGAGGGGTTTCTCCACCTCATTATTGATTATTTTAGGTTCTTCAATCGCTGAGAATTTTCCTTTGATACTTTCTTTACTGGCATAACCTTTTAATCCATACACGTAAGGAAGGGCCCATGCTGTAATATCGTAAGTATTAGAATCGGTTACCAGGGTTTGAGGCTCTAATAAAACATTAGCCAAAACTGCCCTTGGTTGCTGAATATTCACAATTAAATCGTTGCGGGTTATGCTAAAATTTTCTTCTTTTTGGGTATCGTAGTCATAAGCTCTACCAGTTTTATCCCCGCCAAAAGCAAATTCGATTTTATTTTTGGTGAGCAGTTCAGCCAGTTTTTTCAAGCGCGATAAATTAGTTGCTTTTATGATATAACTTTTATAAATGCCTGGACTATTAGCCAGCTCTTGTTGGAAATATTTTTTATACTCTTCTAATAATTTATTATGGTTTAGAGCGGTTACTTCAAGGGTAGACATTCCTGTGGTAAAGTGATGCGCGATACGATCTTTTAAAGTTAAGGTATCGCCATCGTTGGTTACCACCGATAATCCTGCCCTGATTCCGCCCTGTTCGTAGGTCATACCGATTGATCCATTATATAAAGGATAGGTATCGCCATAAGATGGATAAAGCAGGTCGAAGCGCTCTTTGGTAAAATATTGCCAGCCCTCTGCATCAAAATATTTAGCGTTGTTTTTACCCACTACCACCTGGAAACTTTTTTGCCAGGAAGTAATGTCCTGATGAACCGGTTCTGCTGCTGGTGCAAAATAATATGGTTCATTATAGCTTTGCTCATGAAAATCGACGTGTACCTGAGGCATCCATTGGTTGTACAATGCCAACCTTTGCTGACTTTCAATTTGTGTTTGCCAGGCCCAATCGCGGTTTAAATCGAAATAATAATGATTTGGTCTGCCGCCTGGCCATGGCTCTATGTGTTCTCTCGATAATGGATCAGAATTGGGTGTTTTGCCCACCACGCTATTAAAATAATTTACGTAACGGTCTCTTCCGTCGGGGTTTAAACAAGGGTCAATCACTACTACAGTATTTTTTAACCAATCTGTTGCAGGTTTATTACTGCCCGAAACTAGCGTATAAAGCATCTTCATGGAAGTTTCGGTCGAATTTGCTTCATTACCATGTACATTATAACTTAACCATAGTATAGCAGGTTGATTTGTTAAATCGACACTGTTATTGGTGCCCGTTGCCAAAACTAAATTGTTATTTCTAATTTGTTCCAGTTTCGCTATGTTTTCTGCTGAAGAAACAATGGCCACCATTAACGGTCTGCCTTCATTGGTTTTACCATATTCGATCAGCTTCATATTTTTTGGGGAAGCAACAGCAGTTTGCCTGAAATAATCGGCTACTTTATGATGTGGCGTAAAATGCGAGCCCAACTCGTAGCCTAAAAAATCATCAGGAGATTTTAGCTGCGCTTGCACAAACAGAATTGAACTTAAGGAGATCAGGCAGAACGTTAAGAGTCTTTTCATAGGAAAATAATTTTACCTAATGTACTAATTTTGTTTTTTGTTGATGCGAAAGCTTAATTTTACATCATATTTTTTACCATAGGCATGATTACAACCGAAAGATTATACGATTACTACCAAGAAAACCCTGTTATTTCTACCGATACCAGAAACATTAGCCCCGGCTGTATCTTTTTTGCGCTTAAGGGAAATCTTTTTAATGCCAATGAATTTGCTGCTCAGGCTATTGAAAAGGGTGCCGCTTATGCGGTTGTAGATGAAGAAAAATATGCAACAAATAATCAATGCCTATTGGTTGAAGACGTATTAAACACTTTGCAGGATCTGGCTCGCCATCACCGTAAAAAACTGAACATCCCTGTTATTGGCTTAACCGGTAGTAATGGTAAAACAACCAGTAAAGAATTGGTAAATGCTGTGCTGACCGAGCGATATAAAACCTTTGCCACCTTTGGCAACTTAAACAATCATATAGGTGTTCCATTGTCTATATTATCCATTACTGATGAAGTTCAGATTGCGGTAATCGAGATGGGGGCAAACCACCAAAAAGAAATAGAACTTCTTTGCACCATTGCCCAGCCCACCCATGGTATTATTACCAATGTGGGCATGGCGCATTTAGATGGTTTTGGTGGATTTGAGGGCGTAAAAAAGGGAAAGGCTGAACTTTATGCTTATCTAAAAGAAACCCAGGGTTACACCTTTATTAATAGAGACAATCCTTATTTAATAGAAATGAGTGCTGCCGCTGGTTTAAACAAACTCATTTATTATGGAACAGAAAATGGCAATACCATTAAAGGCTCGTTAAAAAGCAGCGATCCTTTTATCGAAGTCGACTGGACCAACCATGAAATTTTTTCATCAGTAAAAACCAATTTAACAGGAAGTTATAATTTCGAAAATATTCTTGCCGCCATTTGTATCGGCGATTTCTTTGATATGAATCCTGAAGAAATCAATGCCGGTTTAGCGGACTATCAGCCCAAAAACAACCGGTCACAGTTAACAAAAACCGAAAAAAATACCGTGATATGCGATTTCTACAATGCCAACCCAAGCAGTATGACGGCAGCATTGAAAAATATTGCCGCACTATCGGCCAATAAAAAGACTGCCATTTTGGGCGATATGTTCGAATTGGGCCCAGAATCTCCTGGTCAGCACGAAATAATTGCCAAACAGGCCGGCGAAAGCGGTTTGGATCAGTTGATTTTTATTGGAAAAGATTTTTATGCTTTTAAAAATACAATTAAAGGCCTGTTTTTCGAAACGCCTGCAGAGGCTGCCCAATATTTACAAGATAATCCTGTTCAAGATCATTTAGTGTTACTGAAAGGCTCAAGGGGAATGAAACTAGAAAGTTTGTTGCAATATTTGTAGGCTAGGCGCATGGCGCAATGTGCTTTACTATTCTACCAACAATCCAACATCGCTTACTTCCAATAATGGATTATCGCGCATATTCTGCTCGATTTCGATATCAAACTTGCCGTTTCTTGGAAAACGATAATTGGTAAGCATGGGCAAATTATAACTGAACACGTTTCCTGAACCGCTACCCAGCCATTCGCCATCATTTTTAGCAAGTTTATACTGATAACGTTTGGTTACCATCTTTTTACCATCCTTAAAATGGGCAAGGATAAATATATTGGCGTATTTATAATCTGCCGTATGCCTTAGCTTGAAATAAACATTATAAGCCCTGGTATTGTCTTTTATTTCAAATGTTGTCGAAATATGGTTACGATAAGTCCACCTGCGATCGGCAATTTCTACATTGCTATCGATTACGCTGGTCGTACAGCCCATAAATAGGGTAACCATAAATAAAAAGCCAAGCAAAAAAACTTGTCTTTTATTCAGCAGCAGGTTTATTTTCTGAGCCATTATTATTGTTTCGGCGGTTATTATTCTTCCTACGGTTATTTCTATTCTTGTTCTTGTTTTGTTCTGGCTTAACACCCTCTGCAGCTACACCTCCTTCAGGTTTTTGCACCTGTGGCTGTTGCTGTTTTGGCTTATTGTTTTGAGGTTTTGGCCCATTAACATGCTGTGGTTTTGGTACTGCCTGTTGCTGTGGTTTCTGTCCGCCGTTTTGTTGCGGCTTTGGTCCGTTAGGCTGTGGTTTTCCGCCTTGCTGGTTTTTTTGGCCACCTTGTTGAGGCTGTTGCTTATTATTAGGCCCAGCATTCTTCTCTCCGGCAGGTACTCTTTCTCTTCTGTTTTGATTGTTGTTGCGGTTATTTTTCTGATTATTGTTTTTGTTCTGGTTGTTTTTACCCCGCGAACGTTCATCCAGACGGGTTAAACTATCCTGACCAACCACATTTTCATAATCGAAAGATTTCTCTACCACCACAGGGGCTGCAATCTGCACCGCTTCCTCTTTTAAATTTGGTGCTTTTTTACCGGCCTTGTTCATGGCCATGATTTCTTTTACCCGTGCAGCTTTAACCGGAATCCAGTTTTCATCGCCCTGGTAACTAAACCACATGATTTTTTTAAAAATATCCGTTTTTTGGTGACGGGCGTAACCCGCTTCGGTATCTAAATTTTCGATTCTATCGGGAATATCTTTTAAGGCATCCAGATAGGTATCCAGCTCATAGTTCAAACAACACTTTAATTTGCCACACTGGCCGGCAAGCTTTAATGTATTTAACGATAAATTCTGGTAACGTGCTGCAGCTGTAGAAACGGTTTTAAAGTTGGTTAACCAGGTAGAACAGCATAATTCGCGGCCACACGAGCCAATTCCACCCAAACGGCCAGCTTCCTGGCGCATCCCAATCTGGCGCATTTCAATCCTGATGCGGAAACTTTCCGCCATTTTTTTGATCAGCTCGCGGAAATCGACACGGCCATCAGCAGTATAAAAGAAAGTCGCTTTGGTTTTATCGGCCTGATAATCTACATCACTGATTTTCATCTGTAAACGGAGATCTAAAGCCAACTTACGGGCTTTGTGCATGGTTTCCCACTCCATTCCCTTAGCGGCATTCCATTTCTCCACGTCGGCCTCTGTAGCTTTACGGTAAATCTTCTTCACCACCTGATCGAGCGTGGTTTTACGGCGTTTCATCTGGATCCGCACCAATTCGCCGGTAAGCGAAACATGCCCTACATCAAAACCACCGGTTGGTCCTTCAACAGCCACCAGCTCGCCAATTTCGAGGTAAATGTTGTCGCTGTTTAAGAAAAACTCTTTCCGAGAACCTTTAAATTTTATTTCTGTAACCTGAAAAGGTTTATAATTAGAAGGCATATCCAAATTAGACAGCCAATCGTGAACTTCCATTGTTTGGCAACCACCGGTGCCGCATGAGCCATTACTTTTGCATCCATTAGGGGTGCAACCACCACCTGTTGAACAACTTCCACATCCCATATTAATTGTATATATATTGAGTCCCCGCAGGGAGCGTTTTAAACTTGATAATTTTTACCAATTGTAAAGATACATCTAAAAACAGAATTTTTGGGTTTGCATTTCTTTCAATGTGGTAATGTGCCTTTTCCAGTTCGCCAATTATGGCCTCTGCCATAGGCAAGGTAAGTACGTGTGTGCTGAGTTTTTTGGCGGTTTCGAAGGTTAAGGGGGGTAATTTCACCAATTCTTCAGCTCCGCTTAAAATTAAACAGCATTCGCGTAAATAATTTACGCCATATTTTAAAAAATTCTTCTGGTTTTCTCTTCCCCACTTCGCCGCTTCATCTGTAAACTCGATTAGATCGGGAACTTTGTTTCCAAAACCCATCCTCAGCCAGGCCGTAAACGTACCCGAACTGTCGCTTTGCGTATCTGCTGCCAGTGCTTTTGCTTCAATTAAATTTCCGTCGGCCAAAAAGGAGTAATCAATGGCCTGATGCTCGGTTAATCCACTCGCATTTAGTAAATATCCGGTGACCTCTTCTGATGAAAGTTTCGGAATCTTCACAATTTGCGTCCGGGATAAAATGGTGGTTAAAATCTGATCCTGACTTTGTGCGATTAATATAAATAAGGTATTTGCAGGTGGCTCTTCAATTAATTTAAGCAGCGCATTCCCGGCCTTATCCAGGTATTCGGGCAACCACATAATTAAAACCTTGGTTTCGGCTTCGAAAGCTTTATAACTTAGTTTTTTAATAATATCGTGGCATTCGGCAATGTTAATATTGGCCTGTTTATTGGCCGCATCGAGCTTCGATCGCCAGATATCCATATCAAAATAAGGATCCTGCATCAGCATTGCCCGCCATTCTTCCAATACATCTATGGCCGTTTTTACACTTGCCGAGGCAAAAAAAGGATAAGAGAAATGCAGGTCGGGATGAATTAAACGTTCGTACTTTCTACAACTCGAACATTCGCCGCAACTATCATTTTCGCCTTTATTAAGGCAATTGATAAATTGTGCATAGGCAATAGCGAGGGGTACAGCGCCAGAACCAGCAGGCGACAAAAACAACTGCGCATGGCTAATGCGGTTTTCTTTAACCGTTTGCACCAATTGTTGCTTCACTCTTTCCTGTCCGATGATTGCTTTAAACTGCATTTGGTGCAAAATAAGAAATAGATATGATATTCACAGCCTCGTCATTCTGAACTTGTTTCAGAATCTCTATTTTTTAGATTAAAACGACATTTTATTTTTTTAGAAAAGCAAGGCCTTGTGCGTTTCGGTTCCGAAAGTCCTGCTATTGCTTCAAGTCCTCTCCCGAATGAAAAATCGGGATGTGGGCTTTACGCGCGATCAGGTTTATTTAACTAAGTCAGTAATTCTTCGGAAACATCCAATTTACGCCCTGCAAATTTACCCAAACCGTACGGGCTCTGCATCAAAAAACCTGATGGAAGCGGCAGCCCCGAAGCATGAGGGCCAAAGCATACAGCAGGACTGGACATAGCCACGCACTACAGGTTTTGCTTTACAAAAAATGGAACGAATCAAATTTTTAGTCACAGACACTAATAACACACCCCTTACTAAAGCATTACCTGTAATATTTATCGATTATTTCAAAAACCTTACCTTTGGCTTTTTAAAAATTAAAGATGGGCCAACGCTTTACGCTAAGTGCCCGGCGCTTAACTTATGGCCAGAATCCTCGCATTTGATTACGGAACAAAACGCATCGGCATCGCAGTAACCGATCCTTTGCAGATTATTGCAACAGGCCTCGATACCGTGCACCCGAAAGATGTGATCGAATATGTTAAAAAATACATGCTTAGCGAACAGGTAGAGGCCTTTGTGCTCGGCGACCCGAAACAAATGGATGGCTCACCATCCGATTCGGCACAACATGTAAAGGGTTTTGCTACCTTGTTAAAAAAATCATTCCCCGATATTCCCAGGCACTGGGTTGACGAGCGTTTTACCTCTAAACTTGCCCATCAGGCCATTATGCAAAGTGGTTTAAAAAAGACGGACAGAAGAGACAAAGACCGGGTTGATACTATTGCTGCAACCATCATTTTACAATATTTTATGGAAAGTAACCGTTTATAACCAACAAATGAGCCTGATAAACGACGATTTACAAGATTTATTAATCGCCTACTGCGAACCTGAAAGCGAATTGCTTCAACAGATAGACCGCGAAACCAACCTTAAAGTTTTAATGCCCCGAATGCTATCTGGCCACTATCAGGGCCGGGTTTTGAGCATGCTCAGCAAAATGATTTCCCCTAAAAGGATTTTAGAAATCGGCACTTTTACCGGTTATGCCACTTTATGTCTTGCTGAGGGCTTAACCAGCGATGGCCTGCTGTATACCCTTGATATTAATGAGGAACTGGAAGATATGGTTCGGCATAACTTTGCCCAATCGGCCTTTAACCATCAGATCAACTACATCCTGGGCGATGCCACCCATACGATAGCTGCTTTAGACGAAGTTTTCGACATTGTTTTTATCGATGCAGATAAGAAAAACAATGGCACCTATTACGATCTCATTTTTGATCGCGTTCGCCCTGGCGGAATTATCATTGTGGATAATGTACTATGGAGTGGAAAAGTACTTCAGGAGAAACAGGATAAAGACACCAGAAATATTACTAGTTTTAATGATAAAATAGCTGCAGATGAACGGGTTGAGAAATTGATTTTACCTGTTCGGGATGGTTTGTTTTTGATCAGGAAGAAAGCTTAACATATAATGATTAATCGGTTAATTGTTTAAATCGGTTAATCGCACAGTTAACCAGATAAACAATTTGTACAGTTAACCATGACTAAAAAAATCTTTACTTTTTGTCTGCTCCTTTTAACAGGGATTGTTGCCAGTGCACAAGATACAGACGAGTATATTGCAGAGCATGTAGAATATGCGCAGGATTTAATGCGCGATCATAAAATCCCCGCCAGTATTATCCTGGCTGTCGCTATTCACGAATCGGCTGCAGGAAACAGTAAAATTGCACAACACCTTAACAATCATTTCGGCGTAAAAGGTCCGAATAATAATACCGAAATCCGTTCATCCTATCGCGATTACTTAAATGCAGATGAATCTTACAGCCATTTTGTAGAAATTATGGAAACCCGCGAACCTTTTAATAACCTTTTTGGAAAATACGATCAGTACGATTACAAAGGATGGGCTTACGGAATCCGCCGTTGTGGTTACGCCAGCAGCAGAAGCTGGGCCAGCCAGGTAATCGGGTTGATCAAAAAGTACGAACTTTACCAATACGATGAAAGACCAGAGGGTTATGAAGAGCCCGTTTATGCTGCACCAGCTCGCCACCGCTCAAAAAGCAGAAGAACAACAAAAAGTTATACCGTAAAATCTGGTGATAACCTGAGCATAATTGCCAAAAAGAAAGGAACCACCGTTAAGGCCCTCATGCAGAAAAACGGCATAAAAAAAGCGAATTTAAAACCAGGACAGAAGTTGAAGTTTTGAGTCTTGAGTCCGTAGTCATCAGTCCCAAGTCTATTAACCTACAGTTAAACAATTAACCCTATATACCCCACCAATGCGTTCATCCATTCAGTACTTCCTTATTGTAGCAGCCCTCCTTTTTTTTAGTTCTTGCGGTTCGCGGAAATTTTCTAAAAACAACAAGCAGATCGAAAAAGCAGCCAACAAAGCCAATAACAATTCGTACAAAAGCTACAATACCTTAAGTTATATTGATGAGTTTAAAGGCGTAGCGGTTGAAGAGATGAATGCAAATGGTATCCCTGCAAGTATTACGCTGGCGCAGGGAATTTTAGAATCGGGCAGTGGAAACAGCGATTTGGCTAAGTACGCAAACAACCACTTCGGCATTAAATGTACCTCAGACTGGAAAGGAAAAAACTATTTCCGCGACGATGACCAGAAAAACGACTGTTTTAGGGTATATAAAGATGCCCGCGAATCTTTTAGGGATCATTCTGAATTTTTAAAACGCAAACGTTACAGCTTTCTTTTCCAATTAGATAAAAATGATTATAAAAGTTGGGCACAGGGATTAAAAACAGCGGGTTATGCAACCAATCCGAAATATCCTGATCTGTTAATCAACACCATCGAAAAATACCAGCTTTACCAATACGATCAATCGGAAAACGAAAAGCAAAAGATTGCCCGTGAAGATCGTGTGTTCGCAGAAATCAACCAGAATATCCCTCAGGAAAAGGCAAAGTTTACACCAGTTGAAACGCCGCCAGCAGGCGCCAAACCCATTCTTGCCGATGGCACTTATACCGTTGTTAAAGGAGATACACTCTATAATATTGCAAAACGCTTTAATTTAACGGTCGATCAGTTAAAAATGCTGAACGAAATGAGTACCGATGCCATTAAACTGGGCCAGATACTTAAGGTTAAATAATGTTAAGTACAAACATAGCCTGCCAGATATTTGTAGTTTTGTAGCTTAATGAAATTTTTTATTCCCTTTATATTTGTTTTCAGCTTCTCTACGCTGCTTCATGCACAGAATAAACCTGTGCAGGGAATTGTTATTGATAAAGAAACCAAGCAGCGTTTGGCTAAAGTTTACATCTATAACCTCCGTACAGGCGATGGTTTATACAACAATACGAAAGGCGAATTTAGCACCTTTGCGCTGCCTGGCGATACGCTGGTTGCCGCTTTATCGGGCTATGGGGTAGATACAATTGTTTTTAAAGGCCAAACCGCTGCATACTTTCAACTCAGATCGCTGGGCATCAGACTGCGCGACGTCGTTATTCAGCAAAAAAGATTGAGCCCGCAGCAGCAATACGAAAAAAACGTTCAGGAATACCGTTACCAAACCATGAAAGGAAGCAGTAAAGATTTATTGAATTTAGGTAATGGGGGTGTTGGTTTAGGTATCGATGCCATTTACAATCTGTTAAGCAAACAAGGAAGAAACGCCCGTCATCTTCAAAAAATCCTCGAAAAAGATTATCGTGAAGATTTGATCGATTATCGTTTTAGCGCCAGTCTGGTTAGCCAGGTATTGGGCATAAAAGATGCTGAACTGACTGATTTTATGCAGCAGTATCGTCCTACTTATCAATTTGTATTGGATGCAACTGATTATTCCTTTAATCTTTTCATCCGGAATGCCTATAAAAGCTACAGGTTAAATCCTAAAGCCTTACAATTGCCTAAATTGCCGGCAATAACCATCGATAAGTTGTGAAAGCGCCCATTCTGATCGTTAAAAAACTCCCGGCAGCAGGTATGGCCATCTTTCCATTTATCCTGTTAAAATCATCAGGACTTAAAAACGATCCAACAATCATTAATCACGAAAAAATCCACTTACGTCAGCAATTAGAATTGCTTATTTTTCCTTTTTATCTCTTATACTTAATTAACTACCTGGTTAACCTGATTAAATACCAAAACCACGATTTAGCCTACCGCAACATCGTTTTTGAACAGGAAGCCTATGCGCACGAAAGCGAGCTAAACTATCTAAAAAAGGGGAATTGGTATGGCTGGCTTAAAAAGATCTGAAACAACAGTTTTTGCCTCCAATTCAATTGTCAATCTGACAATCATTTTGATAAATGCTTTTTATCTCTAAATTTTTTCTTTTTCTTTGTAGGTAATGAAGAACTGTTTAGCTGCCATAATCCTGATTCTAAGTTTCTGCTCTACAAAATTATATGCACAGGAAATTGATACTATTCCGATCAATACAAAAGACCTGAATATAAAGTTAAAGCGTAGTCCTTTGCCAAGCAGACAAGGGCCATTAAACTTTGAGCCCGTAAAAATTAAACCTTTGGTGGTAAACGCCAAGATTAATTACTGGAAAACAAGAACCAACATCGGCATTAATGTTAACCAGGCCCAATTCAGTAACAACTGGAAAGGTGGGGGTACCAACTCTGTGGCCGTTGGCGGATTGTTAAACTGGAAAGCCGAATACAATAAAAACAGCTATAGTTACATCAGTGAGCTGGTTTTACAATATGGTAAAATCAAAAACAAAGATCAGCTGCAAAAGAAAACCAACGACCGTATTTTTTGGGATAATAAAGCTTCTTTTCAACTCTCTAAAAGCTGGTTCTTTTTCGGATCGATCAGCTTTGAATCACAGTTTGATAAAGGCTTCAGGTACTTTAGAGATGGTAATGGTGATGAGCAACAAGTTTTGATTTCACAGTTTATGGCACCAGGGTACCTAACAGAATCTATCGGTTTCGAGTATAAACCAGTTAAATATTTCTCTACCCGAATTGGCACAGGTACTGCAAGACAAACTTTTGTTCTCGACACAGCTGTATACGATAATAAAAAAGAAGTTTACGCTGTTGAAAAGGGAAAAAAAATTAAAAATGAACTTGCTTTTCAGATTGTTAGTGCTTTTGATAAAGACATTTTCACCAATACAAATCTAAAAGCGCGGTATGCCATGTTTATTCCTTATAAAGATTTTAAGGCAAGTAAAATCGACCACAGGTTAGACATTGCTTTAACTGCAAAAATCAACCGTTTTATGAACACCAGTTTAACAGGTGTTCTATTATTTGATGACGATACCGGCACAAACAAAATACAGGCGAACCAAACTTTAGCATTGGGTTTTGGCTTCACCTTTCCCAGATAGGTTTAGCCGCCACCAACTTTACCGATTTCCCAATATGGCATCGTAATAATCTGCCTGAAGCTTACGCCCCTTTGCTTTAGGTACTTTTTAAAATACTGTATCGATTTTGCCCTTCCGGTTAAGTAAAAAGTAGCATTTTGCCACATTTCCCAGCAGATCGGATGCATGTTTTCCATCCAGTTGATGGCATTTTTAGCCGGAGTATTGGGGTCAGAAGGTACCACATCGATCAACAAATTGAGCTGTTCAGCAGCGCAAAGGTTTTCTTCCTGTAGCTCTAAAATTCCAAAATATTCCACATCCTCATCCACCACTTTTCTCCCAAGCGATTCATATAAACCCAGGCTGGTTTCATCACCAAAAAAGAAATGCTGGTTCGATTCTTCCATGTATTTAACTCTTGCACGGTCTAGAATAAGCTTTAAAGAATCTCCTTTTTGAATATTCACAGCAAGGCTGTGTCCGGGTCCCTGCCTGTTTAAATAAAAGATAACTTCGCAGGTTTCCTCCGTTTGATTAAAGGCAGACAGGGTATAATGGCGGTACTCGTTGGCGTTAACCCTAAATAGCACCTCCATTCCAGGAATAAATTTGGCATCAAAAAAATCGCCTTTAAAGGTAACACACTTTAGGTTGCTGCTTAACATTCTAGTTGCTACAACTTCTACCTGATATATTTTATTGCTGATCACTTTTTCCATTGTATTGGCCAGCCATGACGGTAATTTTGGCATCGTTTTCTTTTTGTTTAGTAACTTTGAACAAAAGTAATTGTCTAACAACCGCATCTTTTTATATCAAAGGGATTAAAGTTTATATCAAAAGGATTTTATGGCTTTAAACATTTATGATGGTGATGATAAGTATTATATTGTTGGAAGCAAATTCGACAATACCGAACTTAATCAGGCACTGGTCACCGAAAGAAGAGACAAGTACAGCTTTCCCTTTGGCGATGCAGAAATCGTGCAGATATCTTTTTCCGGCATTTACATTGTTTACGGCGATATGCTGGTGAAGCAGAACCGTTTGCGTATTAAAGCTTTTGACGAACCTGAATTGGTAGAATTACATTTTTCGCTTATAGGTGGTGGAATAATGGAAAATTACCTCACCAATAAGCGGCTCGATATTAAGGCAAACCAGCATAATATTATCTACAGCCCGGATTTTGATGGGATGGCAGAATTCCCCACCAATGGCCCGCATAAGTTTTTCGAAGTAAATTTTGAAAGGAGCCGCTTTATCGATCTAACCAGCGAAAGCAGCACTTTGTTAAAAAACTTTGCCGAAAAAATCATGAACAACCATTCAGTAGAGCTTTCATCAGAAAATCTACCCATCAGTCTGGCGATGCACAGTTGCATAAATGATATTATGAACTGTCATTTTACAGGGGGCTTAAAACTCTTGTTCCTGCAATCTAAATGCCTCGAACTTTTGGCATTGCAAGCCCAGGCTTTTGAGCTCGCAGCAAAAAAAACCGACACCTCTGCCATTAAATCAGCTTACGATAAAGACCGTATTTATTATGCCCGTGAATATTTGTTGGCCAATGCCAACCATCCACCATCTTTAACCGAGCTGGCAAAAACAGCAGGAATAAACGAGTTTAAATTAAAACAAGGCTTTAAAGAGGTTTTCCAGAATACTGTTTTTGGCTATTTAAGCGATTATAAATTGATGCGGGCCAAAGAGCTCCTGGCCGATAACAGTAAAAACATTAAGCACATTTCTGATGAGTTGGGCTATTCTTCGGTACAACATTTCAGCAGTGCCTTTAGTAAAAAATTCGGCATCAGTCCCGGGAAAGCACGTTAGTCTAGGGTTGAGGATTTGGAGTTGAGTAGCCTTGGGTTTAAACCCAAGGCTAGGACCGACCAAACTTAATCCTTTTTCCGCTTTTTCTTTAAATCGAGATAATCAATATAATATAACACCTTTACTGAAAGGCTGTTATTTTGGGGCGCATTTAAAATCCCGCTTAGGTTTTTATCGTAACGCTGTGTGTAAAAGGTATCGTAAGTTTCGGCTGCATCCTTGTACGAAACAGAAAGGGTACTCCCCGGTGCAAATTGCCAGGTATAAATTAAATCAATATTAAACACATTATAGTTCCTATCCATTCCGGTTAATGTTGCCCCTTGATATGCTGTTAAGTTGCCATCAGGTTTAAGCAAATAAAATTCTTTATTTCTTCTATCACTCCAATAATGTCGTAGTACCACCGTTAGTCCCATTAAATTGGTAAAAGTGTATTTAGCATCAAATGAGTTTTCTACCGTTCTGCGGTCGTATTTAGAGAAAATAGCTTGATCTCCCTGTGCAGTTACCCAGTTTACATAGTTATAATTCGGGTTGAAATTCAGGTCTAGTCCAAAAGCAATCTTATCATTTAACCTCAGATTCTGGAAAAAGTAAAAGTTATATTGTTTGCCACCGAAAAGCTGTTGCTCAAAATAGCGAACGTTTCCGCCAAAATTATAGGCCTTGGCACGGTTGGGGTTTATATACAGGCTAATGCCGTAGTTTTCAGGTGCACGGTACAACTGTCCGTTTCGTGCCTCATAAAAATCGTTACTTTTTCTATCCCAGCTTAAGTCTAATTCTGCCGACCATTGATTTTTAAACTGGACCCAATATCCTGCATTTGTACCGATTTTTTGATAAGCACTCGGTATTGCCCTGCGGGAATAGGTCAGATTAAGCCAGCTTTCAAATTGATTATACCATTTGCTTGGCTTGTATACGTTGTAACCAATGCCTATCCGCTGATCTAAAAAGTTGTTATTGGTAAAGAAACCCATATCTGATGGGTCAAATTTATCATCAGCATACACCTGATTGTAGCTCCAGGTAAAATTGCCACTCTGTTTCCCAAACCGTAAGGTATAACTATAACCCGTACTCGACTCCTCACCCCGTAAATAGCTCATTTTACCACCACCGTTTACGAAATATTTATTGCCTTTATTATTTAAATTGAAAAGCAAGGCACTTACATTGGCATCGTAAGCAGAACCCTGCCTCAGCACGTTTGTATTGATAAAAGTAGCCGAACTGTTGTTTTTTAACGACTGATCGAAAACCAGAATATTATAATTGGTAAGTGGTTGCGTTTCGACCATACGAAGGTTACCCTGCGCATCTTCTACCTCGGTTTCCATGCGATTGGTAATGGCATTAAAAATACCAATGCCCAGCCCTTTAGCTGTACGTCCGGAAATTTTTGTCGCATTTAATACCTTGGCCTCCGTTTGATCTTTTACAATTTTATCGCCGCTGACCACCTCACTATAATTATAATAAGAAGGTATGGAGCCAATCCGCTTGGAATAAAACAGGTCGCCTTTGTTAAACAGCTCTGTTCCTTCGGTAAAAAACTGTCGGTTTTCATTAAATTTCACTTCAAAAGGCGTGAGGTTTAATATCCGGTTATCAGATTGTACCTGCCCAAAATCGGGCACCAAAGTCATATCGAGTGTAAAACTGTTGTTGATTCCATATTTAACATCCATGCCGCCGTTAAACCGTGAGGTTGTATTTTTTACGCCGGGTAAATTAACCGGATAATGGTTTACATAGGCCGAAATATAGGGCGAAAAGGATAATCTTAACGGCGGTTTAACATCTTTTATACCCATCCACAAGCCTTCCTGATTGATAAAGCCGTTTACCTTAGGATCTACAAAATTCCAAAAGGTTTGAAGGTTTTTCCGCTGCACCCTGCGGCTAAAATTCAAACCCCAGTTCTGAATATCCTTACTGGAAAAACGCAGTGCCGAATAAGGAATCTTCATTTCACAAGTCCAGCCTTTATCATCAATTTTAACTGCACTTTCCCATACTGCATTCCAGTTTGAATCTTCATCACCAACCTGCGAGTATTTGGCATCGAACTGAACACCCGCAGCGGTAACGAAAAAGCCATTTCCGTTCATCTTATCATAAAAGGGGTCGACAATAATCGAAATGAAATCGGCATTGCCAATATTATCTCTCGAAACCAGTTCGTGCGAAACGCTGTCAGGATGATCATACATCCGGGCATAAACATATATCGCCACATCATCGTAAAGCACCTTCATTTCGGTGCGCCGATCTGGAGTTTCTATTTTTCCAGGATTTGGTCTGATCTGAATAAAATCAGTTGCTATGGGAACATTATTCCAGCACTCATCATCTAAAATACCATCTATTTTGGGGCTTAGAGAGGTTCTTTTTGCTGCTAACTGGCGCTGTTTTGAAATATCCTGTGCTCGAGAAAAAGCACAAATAAATATAAAAAAGAGGAGGATGCAGCGTTTCATTCGTTTAGGTTAGTTAGGTATAAGACCATGCCTTTAGCAAAATGTTGCATCAAAAGAAAAATTTAATATTCATCTTCCTAAAGTTTTGACTTTGAGTTGCTAAGATTTACAAGCAAAATTTGATACATTTGCCTTTTATTAAAAACAAGTAGCTTTTTGCCTTTCGGCATGAAGCCTTTAGCTTAAAAAAAGATGTTTGATAATTTACAGGACAAGCTAGACAGAGCATTTAAAGTACTAAAAGGACAAGGCAGCATTACGGAAATCAACGTGGCAGAAACCATGAAAGAGATCCGCAAAGCATTATTAGATGCCGATGTTAACTATAAAACAGCGAAAGCATTTACCGATGATGTAAGGCAAAAAGCTTTGGGGCAAAACGTGCTTACTGCCGTTTCTCCAGGTCAATTGCTTACCAAAATAATGAACGATGAACTTGCAGCCTTAATGGGTGGCGAAGTTACAGAGTTAGATACTAAAGCAAATCCTACCATTATTTTAATTGCAGGTTTAAACGGTGCGGGTAAAACTACTTTCGCAGGTAAACTGGCTTTGCATTTAAAAGGCAAGGGTAAAAAACCTTTATTGGTTGCAGGCGATATGTACCGCCCGGCGGCTGTAGATCAATTGGAGGTTTTAGGAACTTCAGTTGGTGTTTCAGTTTACGCTAACCGTGCATCAAACGATCCGGTAGGCATTGCTTTAGAAGGTATTGCACACGGTAAACAAAATGGAAATAACGTCATCATTATTGATACCGCAGGTCGTTTAGCGATCGACGAATCTTTAATGAACGAAATATCGGAAGTTAAAGCTAAAACGCAGCCACACGAGATTTTATTCGTGGTGGATTCGATGACTGGTCAGGATGCAGTAAATACCGCCAAAGTATTTAACGACAGGCTTGATTTTACAGGTGTGGTTTTAACCAAATTAGATGGTGATACCCGCGGTGGTGCAGCGCTTTCAATTAAATCGGTGGTAAACAAGCCGATTAAATTTATCGGTACCGGCGAGAAAATGGAAGCACTTGATGTTTTCTATCCAGACCGTATGGCATCGCGTATTTTGGGTATGGGTGATGTGGTTTCACTTGTTGAGCGTGCACAAATGCAGTTCGATGAGAAAGAGGCAGCAGAACTTCAGAAGAAAATCCGTAAAAATAAATTCGATTTCAACGATTTCTACAACCAGATTCAGCAGATCAAGAAGATGGGTAACATGAAAGATCTGATGGGCATGATACCAGGTGTAGGTAAAATGATGAAGAATGTAGATATCCAGGATGATGCATTTAAATCAATCGAAGCGATTATCAATTCGATGACCCCATTTGAAAAAGAAAACCCGGATGCGATTCAACAAAGCCGCCGCTTACGTATTGCGAAAGGTTCGGGCAGTAAAGTAGAAGAAGTAACCAAGCTGATTAAACAGTTTGAAGATATGCGTAAAATGATGAAGCAGTTTTCGAACCCGGCAGCAGCTGCAGCCATGATGAAAGGTATGCCTAAAATGCCATTCGGCAGATAGTAGAGAGCTTTGAGGCAGAAGGTTTAGGGCGTAAGGCCCATAGGCACGTCATGCTGTCCCGAGTCTTCGGGGTCAGCATCTCAAAAAATACAAATCCTGATCAGTAATGATTGGGATTTTTTTTATTTAAAGGTTTTTGGAAATCAGCGTGTTGTATTTCATAGGAAAGCAGGTTTAATTAACAAAGTTTGCTGCAAGTGATACAAAAGTATTATTCGCTCCACCTACCATTGTCTTTGGTTTCAACCAAAGCTATAAGCATATAAGTTATAACACCTAAACATTGCTTTTATTTAAACAATTACTATCTTAGTACAAATCAATATTCATTCCCGAATAATTTACATCCCGCTTTATTTTAATTAAAAATTAATGCTTGTAAAAACATACGGGAGTGCTGTTTATGGGGTAAATGCACTGACCATAACAATCGAAGTGAATATTAGCTCGGGGACCAAATACTATATGGTCGGCTTGCCCGATAATGCCGTAAAAGAAAGTTTGCAAAGGGTGGCTAGTGCCATCAAGGTTTCAGGTTATCACATGCCCAGGCAGAAAATCGTGGTCAATCTGGCACCTGCCGACATAAAAAAAGAAGGCTCATCTTACGACCTTCCCATTGCCATCGGCATTTTAGCCGCTTCAGGGCAAATTCCTGCCGAAGAACTGGAAGATTATTTTATTATGGGTGAACTTTCTTTAGATGGAAGTATACAGCCCATAAAAGGAGCTTTACCGATTGCAATACAAGCACAACAGGAAAGTTTTAAAGGATTTATCTTACCCAGGCAAAACGTTCGCGAAGCAGCCATTGTAAACGATTTGGTTGCCTATGGTGTAGAAAACCTTGCTCAAGTGATTGCTTTTTTTAATAAAACTGAAACACTGGAACAGGTTAAAGTAAACACCAAAGAAGAATTTTTAAAAAATATCAATAATTACGAGCACGATTTTGCCGATGTTAAAGGCCAGGAAAATATAAAAAGAGCCTTAGAAATTGCTGCTGCAGGTGGACACAACGTGATATTGATTGGTCCGCCGGGGGCAGGCAAAACCATGCTGGCCAAGCGCCTGCCCACCATTTTACCCCCCTTAAATTTAAATGAGGCTTTAGAAACCACAAAAATCCACTCCGTAGCCGGAAAGCTCTCTGCAGCGGATGCTTTAATGACCATCCGCCCATACCGCTCCCCACACCACACCATTAGCGATGTAGCCCTGGTAGGCGGCGGGATAAACCCGCAGCCTGGTGAAATATCGCTGGCCCACAATGGTGTGCTTTTTTTAGACGAACTACCTGAGTTTAAGCGTACCGTTTTAGAGGTGATGCGTCAACCTTTAGAAGACCGTAAAGTGGCCATTGCAAGGGCAAGGTTTTCGGTAGAATATCCAGCCAGCTTTATGTTGGTGGCCTCGATGAATCCCTGAGGTTGCGTGGACAATTATGCGCAGAACCGGGAAGATAGGTGAGCGCCAAATCAATATCTCCGGCATTGACAATTAGGTATTCAGTTATGGTTTCTGCAATTGCTTTCTTCTGGGGCAAATCCATTAAATCCCATTTTTCAGACAATGATTTAGCTTCGTTGAGTATATAGTCGCTCGACTTTAATTGAATTTTAGTCAGGTCGATCTTCGCCTCCAGTTCTGGTATTGATTGGTTGAGTTCATTAAACTGTTTCTCGAGTGGCTTGTACAAGTTCGCAAAATGTTCTTTGTCCAGTTCTTTACTTATTCTTAATTCAACGAGTTCATCCATCTTTTTTTGGATCCTACTTAGGCTTTTAACCGAATTTGCCAATAATAATTCATCTTTTTTGATTGCCTGTTCTATCTCATCTATAAACATTTGTGGAGTAACTCCTTCAAGATATTGTTTAAGAAGATCCTGAAATATTTCATTAATATCAATCTCTAGGATAATATTCTTACATTTCCTGCAACTGAAACTTTTAGTATTTGCATAAACATACATTGCTGCACCACAGTGACATTTGACTATACCAGCAAGAAGATTTTCTGATGGTTTTCCGATTTTTACTCGTCTCACTTTCTGCTCATCAAGAACCGAGTTGCACTCTAGCCAAAGCTCTTCTGATATTATGGCAGGGCATGGTCGTTGCACCCATTCGTCTTGAGGCTTTACAATCCATTGCTTCCCGTTACCCATGCTTTTCGTGTAATTAGCGAGGCGAACACCTTTTGCGGTAGTATCGCGTAATAAACGGTCGACTGTCGTATCGCTGAACTGGCTACCGTTACGGGTACGATGACCAAGAGAATTCAATCTGTCGGCAGTAGTTTTCTTCCGTTGGCACTCTTTAAATATCTCATAAACCAACTTTCTAACAGGAGCTTCATTTTCGTCTATGACGAGTTGTTTATTTATCCATTGGTAGCCGAAACTAGCTTGTCCACCAAGCGGCTTACCCATTTCTGCTCTAACTGGAATAGAAGCGGCAACCCTACTTGAAATTTCTTCGCGCTCCCATTGTGCCATCGCAGAAATAATTGTAAAAAAAAGCCGCCCAGCTGGTGTGCTAGTATCTATTTGTTCTGCCAGTGATATGAGATCAGCTTTCTCGTTTCTAAAAATTTCTGCGAATTCGAGAAGCTCCTTTGTATTACGCGCGAGTCGTGCAAGTTTTGAGAAAACCAAACCAGTTATGCGTTTACTTCTAATATCGCTCAGCATCCTTTGGGTTTCTGGATGTTCCATGACCGTTTTCCCAGATATAGCGTCCAAACGATATACCTCAACGACCTCCCAATCTTTGGACTTGCAATAATACATCGCGCGCTGTTCATGATGCTCCGGACTTTCATCCTTCACTTGATAATCTGTAGATACCCTAATCCAGATACCAACTTTCTTTGTGTTCATAGCTATGTTTTTTAAAACTAAAAATATAGATGACAGGCAAATGTGAATATACCTATGCAAACATTATGCGTCCAAAATCATTCCTGTATCGGTTAAAATGAACATTTTAATGCTATTACATTTAAAATTTGCATTGTTATTAGATTTGTCTCAGAGTTCAAAAAACCGACCGTAAATTTTTCTTAAACAGTTTTACGATTTAATAGATTTTTAAAACCAAATGCCCTTTTGCCAAGTTCAAGAGCAGAAAGTACTGCACTGGATTTTGCCAGTCCCATACCTTTAAATTTCGCTAGTTCCGTATGACTTAGTTCAGAGAGTTTAGATAGATTATTATCTACGGAGTTTAGAATTTTTTCTCCTAGTTCAATTGCATTGGCATCCGCAGTTCCAGAGCCGATCAACATTGCAATCAATTCAGCCAGTGTCATCTCTCCCGGTCCACTGTCCAAAAACTTTTCCCGCGGCCGCTTTTCAGGCTCCCATGACTTTATTCCACTATCTTTCATTTGTTTACTCTGGTTGAAAAGGTCAAACACGGTGACGTCTTTCTCACTTGCATGCGCTGCAGATTGAAAAAGCGATGCAAACGCGGAAATCCATAGTTCGAAATCTTCCTGCCAGATATACATTCTGGCTTTCCTGGTACTTCCATCCTCATATCTGACCAAATTAGTAATGCGCATATAGTTGCTTTTGTTCCTGGCCAGTTTAAAATCCAAAAAGAAGCTCTTCCTTCCCGATGAAAAAGACTCCGATGCAATGGTGTTGTTTCTCATAACCTGTTCATATTTAAATCCCTATCAAATCTCAATATTGAAAATCAATTAGTCGGTTGTATATTAGCCAATCCGATTTAAGCGCTTTTAAATCGGTTAAATAACTGGAAGACAAGAAGATTAATTTTTATGGAATTAGCTGTGAATGAAGACACCGACCGCAATTGTGCTTATTCTGGATGTAGTCGACTATTCGAAGGGCGCAAGGATAAACTCTATTGTAGCGACCAATGCCGGAATGCCGCAGGCAGGGAGAAGAAGAAGATTTCAAAATGGAAGGAACCTGAACATTTTGGACAGGTTAACAGGATTATTATGCGTAATTACCAAATTTTGAAGCGCCTTTTCAATGAAACTGGCACTCCCGTTAAGAATTGGCAGCTCAGCGATGAGGGATTTGAATTTAAATTCATGACTGGGATCTACAGGCTAGACGAAGGCATTGATATCTATATGTGTTACGAATATGGCTGGCATCAACTCCTAGAGAATAAAGTCAGGATCTACTTCATCCCACCATTATTTCTTACAGGGATCGCAAAGATTGCCAAGGATTTTAATCAATATTCTTCAAAGGAATAGCGTCATTTTGCAACTTGATAAATAATTTGGGCTCAAAATAAAATATAAATTATTGCTTAGCAGGATTTGCTAACATCTTGGTTTATAAGTCCGTCGTCATTTTTGATATTCAATAAAAATTTAAACGTAACACCTCAAAATTTCATAATTTTATGAATGCAAAAAATTCCTGGGCTGGGCTCAATCGTTTTTATTAATCCACATGCTGCTCTCAAGGCAGCAAAGGAAGTAAGTGCTGGAAAAATTGCAACGATAACTTCTGATGACTTTGGGATTGATGCCTTTGAAGTACCGGCGTTGGAAAATGCTGAAATTCCCGAGAATTTTCCTGATTGCTGTAAAGGCCACCAATCGCTCTATACCTCATTGAAAGAAGATTTTAATCGTTTTCCAGACTGCTGTGATAACCATCGGAAGCTATACAAAGCCCATTGGTTTGATAAGTCACAGTACCTATATATTCCGACAAAGGTAATGAACAGTTACATTTTCACGATAGACTGTATAAGACAGAACATGAATAAGGTCGACTGGAATAAACGGATCAAAGATTATGTCGACTTAACCATTAAAAGTTTTGGTCAATTGCCCCATGGTTTTGGGCCACCAGTTGGACTTTCCAATTACACTTCAATTGTCAAAAGCAACCTCACGTCCATTGACGACCTAAGTGCCGAAAAACATGCTGCAATCGCTGAAATGTTTTCGAATCAAACTATTAATCAAACCACCAACAATGAATATGATTTGGGGCTTCTAATCCAAATTTACCAGGAGTGGCTTCGTGTTTTCCCGTTTGATATACCTTATCTTTCGGCTGCAAAAAAACAATTTGAAAGTGCAATACCAGTACTCAAAGGGCCAGGGGAAACCAACATGTACTCAGGGGTCACCGCCGTCGGAATGAAGTCAAAAAAGGAAATGCTCGATTTTGTTAAAGACGCAACCCTTGCTATTATTACAACACTCAATGCGGCAAATTCATTTGAGAAAGGGCACCTGACCGACACAGCATCAGCAGAACTAAAGCTATTGACGGCAAATAGAAAAGTAGAAATTGAACAATTAAAATTATCTAATAAAGCTGACGCGAATGGTTATTTAAAGATCTTAAAAAAATGGCTGAAAGGGGAAAAAAAGTTCGTGAGTGAACTGAGGATAAAAGCCGGGGGGGCAACTTATGATGAACAATTCCGTCAGTGCTTGACAGATGCGATCAGCCATTTCCAGCGTAATAACATCAATGAACCATGTATCGCCAATGTTTTGAATGGCGGCAAAAACAAAGAATCCATGGTCCGCTATTCTTTTAAAAATTTCCTCTCAGCCAGATTTCCCGATGCGGCTGTTGTAGCCGAAGAAGAAATGGGAAAAGGGTATATGGATTTGACCTTCTATCAACCGTTGCTATCCCGAAAGGTTATTGAATTCAAGGGCTGGTGGAACTATGACAAAAAGGAAATTGCTTTTCAAGTATCCAAATATCTAACGGATTTTGAGCATGAAGGCTATATCCTGATGATCAATGACCAGGTCAAAGATATCTCTGCGCAATATAAAGACCTTCTTATGCGAGAGAATATGAACTTCATTTCCAACAGTTGGACGGAACATTTGGTACCCAACGGAAAATTCACATACTATAGTTCAATGCATCAATTTGGCATAAAACCCAAAAAGATTTATCATCTAATTTTTAATATACAACCTATTTCAAACAAATAGGTCGTCATCGTTCAATATAACTGGTATATGAATTAAACCTCTCATCATGACAGAAAATGAATTTGATTATCACAAAGAAATAAGTCAGCTTCCAGAATACATAGGAGCAAGCTACGCCATGGAAAATGCAAACCAAGCAGTACCCATTTTCGAAGGACAATTCTCCATCAGGCAAGCAGAAATCAATATCACCGTTCTTGGTACGATAGCATTTAATTGGTTTCCAGAAAAAAGGGCTAAATTTCAGACCAGCCAAATACTTGAGGAGTCCCATCCTTCTGTGCATATCAACATGGCAAAACCTTGCCAAATTATTATTGATGATTTACTGTTCGGCGAAGCTTGGGTAACGAGCTTCAAAGACATGAATTATCTCAGCGGATTTTGTGGTAGGGCAGTGTTGGGCGATCCAAGAATAAAGGTTTCAAGAATACATTTCTCCATCCCGAACCTTTTAATATCTGACGGTGAAAAAATTAAAAGGACCCACCCCGAGTCTATTTACTTTTTTAATGGCAGACAGGTTTTTGAACATGGTCCTTTCAAGATAGTCATAGACAAATCTGATAAATACGAAACATTGTATGAAGAACTCAAAAAATCCGGGGGATATCTACTCACCTGTGGTGGTGAGATAACGAGTAAAAAAGGGCCGTTTTCATTGAAAGACGTTGAAGAACTCCTCTTGTCTTTTCATAATTTTATAAGTTTTATCAACGGCAGAGAAACTTCTCTTTATTTTTTGAAAGGAGAGCATGAGAATGAAATCATTTGGCAAGACTTCTCGAGCTACTTTTGCGAACCGTTCAAAGAAGTAACTCGTTGGTCAAATATTATAGGTCTAAACAGACTCAACGATATTTGGGTGAATTTCTCTGAAATGTGGAAAGATCCTGATAAAAAGGATTTTCTCCTTTATGCAATTCATTGGTATTTGAACGGAAATGCAAACAATGGTTCAACCGAAGGCTCAATCATTTTCGTGCAGACAGGCTTAGAGTTAGTATACAATTGGTTTTTAATAGAACAGAAAAAACTAATCCTCGGCAGTGACGCTAGTAACATTGCAGCTTCGAACAAGATAAGATTATTACTATCACAACTTTCGATCCCCAGGGAAATCCCTGTCGAGTCAGAGAACCTAATGAAGTTGGCAGATATGGAAGATGGAGCTGAAGTATTTACCGTGATAAGAAACGCTCTTGTTCACGGTCAGGAGAAAAAACGGAGAGACTTGAGAGATATTGGTAGTATGGAAAGGTTTGAAGCATTAGAATTAGGCCTTTGGTATCTAGAGCTTTCTCTCCTGCACATACTGGGATATAAAGGAAATTACAAGAACAGAATTAAGCGTGGCTGGTTCGGTTTAGGCGAACCATTGCCATGGCAAAAAGATGCTAGCTAAACGAATAATGTTTCATTGTCTGGAACTTTATGATTGATGGTATTTATTGTATATTTCAATCGCACTAAAATTCCTTCTTTCAACGGCACCAATAGCAAGACGATCGGCATATTCTTGTTTTCCATTCTTGTAAAGCTCTTCAATAATTTCATTCATTTTACTTTCATCGAAATAGGCATCAGAAGGAAGCTTTTCCAACAATACATCCATTAATTTCCCTGTTATTTCATAATCCCTGCTTCGAAGTTTTGATTCAACTATTTTCAAAAGCCTGTAGGTATTAACATCTATCTTTTCGAGCGATATCGTCCTTTTAAAACGATCTAGATCTGCTTCCGTAAAATCTCCCAGCAACTCAGCGAAGTAAAGCATTTCGAATGCTTTTTCTTTTAGGTATTTATCTTCTGAGTTTTCTGAAACAGCCAGTAACCTTTCCCATACATATCTTATTTTTTCGTCCTGATGGAGAACATCCACAGTTTTTATCCTATCAATCAGATAACCCAGCTTTTGCACATCGGCGGAGTCTAAAAGGCCATTCAACAATACATCGGAATTATCGAGACCAATTGCAAAAGCAATCCAGATGTGTTCAACCAATCGGCGTACAATCACAGCATTTTCTATCTTTTCATAGATTTCAGAGTGATAAACTGGATAAAACAGCTCGTAAAGATTTGTGTATAGCTGCCCAGAGAAAATCAAATACCCATAGAAAACAGGCAACTTGTACTTGCCTTCTTTTACTTCAGTTAGTAGATCTACGTATTTCTTCAGCCAACCCATGTCCAAATAACTGATCTGTGGCACATTGAATCCTAGTGACCAATAAAACTCGATACTTTCAGATTTCTCCGAAAGGCGTTTGGTGAAAACGTCTTTTACTTTCTCATCCCAAAACGGTTCACCGCCCTGGACCTTGACCTTTCTCATCGAGCAAACAATCATTGCGTCATAAATATGCCCACGCGTCGAATTCATGATGTCATTTAACGGATCGTTATTGAGCCATTCAAAAGTACCACTGTAGGCCGCTTCCATAAATACTAATATGTTTACTGCGCTTTCGATCTGTTCAATCGAAATACTGTAGTCATTGCTTTTGATGAAAGTACGAACCGTCCAGGCAATCATTCCCACCGATCCAGATTTGTCACGTCCGTCTGTTGAAAGATCCCAAATATCTGCTCTATTCTCCACTAACAAAGTTAGGAAAGCTAAAAATCGCGAAACATCCACGGTCGCACCTTTTTCTGCAAGCCCACGAAAACCATCCACGAAAGTATAGATGAACGGTATCGGCAATGATTCGAATTTATTGAGCTGTACTACCACTTCGGAATTGGAAGTGACCACATATTCCCTTAGGTCCTGTTGCAGTCCGTAAATATTGTACCCGTCCCATTTATCTTTATTTGCAAGTAGATTAAGTACGTCTAAAACCGATTTCCCCAATATCCTATTGGAACTGCTATAATCGCCGCCAGGTCTTATCGTAAAGTAGCTATCATATCCAGGGTGGGATGGTTGCGAGCCTTCGGTTATTTCTCTTAGCTGATTGTATGGCTTGATTACCTGCTCATAATATTTATAATGTATTGGTTCCAAAGCCAAATACCATTCCAACTGGCGATATGCTCGGTATTTTTGATGCTGTTCGTCCGGTTCATTCTCTGATCTATCTACATCCAAATCGTCTATCCAGCCGGTAACGGTATTAACCTCCTCAATGGAAAAATGGTCGCAGTGCCGCCAGATCAATCTATAGATTTCAAGTTTGGCTTCGAATTTATTAAGAGGATTTGCCTGCTTCCAGAAAAGACTGCAAAACTCCGTATAATATCGATCTATTAGAAAATATGCGATGCGAGAAAGGATATGATCGTCTAGAACGATAAAAACTGATAATTGCTCCCCCAATTTGTCCTTTTGCATCTTTGAAAGCAGTTCTATCACTAACCTTGACAAGGAAAAGTTCAAGTTTGTTTCATTAGAATTTTGTGGATCTGGCTCCAGTGAAGTAAGCTCGACTTTGCTAAACATAAATTTATGCTCCTCACTTACGCTTTTCAGCTTATCAATAGACCATTTTACCACATCATCTCCCAAGTTTTCATATAGCATATCTGGTGCAGTCTTGGAAAAGCTCTCAAGGGCATAATCATCAATGACTGAATGTGCCCGATGCTGCCTTTTCTCAAAGACAGGTGTAAAGAACCTGTTAAGCAAATTCATCGCCATCCCTTTATTGGCTTGAAGGACACGTGGGAAAAACGAACTGACCATTTCTCTGGATAGTAACGAACGATCTCGGGTCAAACCAAAATCAAATACAAATTTTAGGTGGCTGCCCATCAGAAGGTCAATAGGTAATAAAAGGATCGATTTCGCAATATGGTAATCAACTGTAAAATTACGTGCATCGTCATTTTGTCCCTCATTTGCTAAGCCAATATATTCATCGATAATATTTAGCAGCAGGCCTGTAAGTTCTGGAAACTTTGACAGAGCTTTTGCCGCCTCAACGATTGGAAAGGCACCTTCCCAGTTTTTAAAGCCTCGCACCGGCTTGCCATCAGAATCTTCGGACATAATAACTTCCGGTATTTCCGAAAATGAAAGTAGTCCGTTTTTGATGGCAAACGTAAACCAATCCGGGTCAAACGCTCCGCTTAGCTTCCTAATAAAATAGGACCTAGTTACAGATTCATCCAAGCACTCCAACATTTCAGGCCCATTTTCCAGCACTGCCCTGTCAAATAGCTCATCAATCCTATTAATTTTTTCTATAATATTCATCACTATCTATGGGGTAAATGCAGCGGAAGATGTCGCCACAGGTTCATTCAATTTTCTTAAAATGTATTCAATTTGAAGATAGTTTCTTCCTTCAAAATAGATTGGCTCGATATTCAGCCTTGAAAGTAAGGCGAGTTTTTCCTTATTATCTTCCAGACTTCGGGCTAACGAACTCAAATGCTCTTTTGCTGAATCATCTAAGTCGGTCCCATCAATTATTGCCAAAGCATCTGGATGGAATGTGAAAACTGTCTTTCCCGGTATCTTGGCGCTATCTTTTATTAATATCCCTTTGGCATTCCAATCCTCGATTACAGTTGCATCTCGTCCTAGTTCTTTTATAGTGAAATAATCCTTACTCAGATTATCACTCATAATACAATAGTGTTTTTGTGTGGCAACACCGGCGCCAATTTTTTCGGCACGAATTGCCTCGATAGCCTTTTCGAGAAAGTTTATAAAATCCTTGTCCGAAAAACTAAATCCAACAAATACGGTAGTATAAGCTGAAAAGACTGCGGTAATGAGTGTTTGAACCCCGGAAAGGGCTTTTTCGTACTGGCGAAAATAAGATTCCTCTGTTAATACTACGTCCCCAGTTGAGGAAGATCCATGTATATGATAAATATGTCTTTCAGTCCCCATTCCCCGATATTCAAAATTTCCCAAAGTTGAAGGCGTATATTGCCAATCACATGCGGCATGAAATCGGCCAAGTGCATTCAATGTCTCTTCAAAACTCTCATCATAATTAGTGGTTAATATGGTTTTAGACATTTTGACAAGTTCGATGTGCAGCGAAGTAAAATGACATGCAACAGGTCGGGTATGCTGCCGCACTAGTTCCAAATATCTATCTTCTACTGAAAAACTCTTGATATTCGATGCCACTTTTGGATAACCATCTATTTTGATGGCACTTAAAACCGCTTTATCATCTGGATAATATTTAAACTCTTGGTTGAGCCTGATTAGTAGATCATCCCACAGCGGGATTTTGAGCGCGGAGGAACAGCCAGCGCCAATGAACACTGCTACGCCGTATTTCTGATTGACAATTTTTTTAAGATCGTCAATTTTGGGATCCGTCAAATATCGCATTAATAGAGAGCTTAGGAATGGATTTTGAAATATAAAATGTGAAAATAATAATAATTGTCGACCACGCAAACTATATCTAAAACCCTTTGTTTTCGTGTCTTCAATTTACTTGAAATTCCTGACGCAATTAATTATTCATTAGTTAGCTCCCGACTAAAGGTGCGAGATAAATGTGTTATCTAAATAAAAAAAAATCATATGTATGAGTGGTGGAAACTAATTTTTGTAAAAAGTGTTATTTACTAAACTAAAAAGATATCATTATGGCTAGAGGAAAAAAAGTTGAACGCAATTCGGTATCCAATCAGGACCACGAAATCAAATACGAAGCTAATAAGCTAGATGTGAAACCAAGTAAAGTTAAAGACGCCAAATCGAGCGCCGGTAACCAACGAAAAGACATTGAAAAAAAAGTGAAATAGAGAAAAGCTCCGAAAGGGGCTTTTTTTAGCCGCATGAAGATTGCCACCTATAATATAAACGGCGTAAATGGGCGCATAGATACGCTTCTAAAATGGCTGAAAGAAGCCGATCCGGATATCGTATGCCTACAGGAACTCAAATGTGAGGACAAATCCTTTCCTGTGAGAAAACTAAACGATGCCGGCTATCACGCCAAATGGCATGGGCAAAAGGCATGGAACGGAGTTGCTGTACTATCCAAAAAAGAAATCAAGGAACTCAGGAATGACCTGCCAGGGGAAGATAATGAATATACCCACAGCAGGTATCTGGAAATTTTTACCTATGAAACCGTCATTGGCTGCATCTACCTTCCCTTCGGCAATCCATATCCGGGACCAAAATATGAATATAAAAAGCGCTGGTTTTCTAGGCTGGTAGATCACGCCCAAACCTTGATCGCAACTGGCCTTTCCGTAATGCTGATTGGCGACTACAATGTTATGCCGACCGACCTTGACACCTATAAGCCCGAGAAATACAAAAACGATGCACTTTTTAGGCCAGAGATTAAAGCCAACTATCAATCACTTTTGGATCAGGGATGGACGGATGCCATTAGAACCCTGTACCCAACATCAGCCATTTACACCTATTGGGATTACCTGCGAAAAGCCTATGACCGAAACGCCGGACTTAGATTAGACCACTTTTTATTAACCGCAGATCTTGCAGAAAAGCTAAAGGCTGGTAATGTTGATAAACACGTTCGGGGCTGGGGAGGGGCTAGCGACCACGCGCCCGTATGGATTGAGCTTTCTGGCAGGTCACTAAAGAAAAACATAAAAACGCAGAAAACCACGTCGAAAAAAGCCAAGGGATTTCTAGATACTCTTTCACCCGAAATTCAGGAAATTGTCCGCTCTGGAGAAAACGCCACAATGCCAACTGGACTAAAACCTATGAAAGCAACATTAGTGGATGAACCTTTTGATGAACCGGGATGGTTATATGAGATCAAGTGGGACGGCTACCGTGCGATTTCATACTTAGAGAAAGATGGAACAAAAATTTATTCCAGAAACAATTTACTATTTACACAATTTTCCAGCGTAGAAGAATCGCTAAGTGTGCTTAAAACCAACGCCATATTGGATGGAGAAATAGTTGCGCTGAAGAATGATGGCTCGGCAGACTTCGGCGCCCTACAGAACTGGAAGAATACCCAACGCGCCAAACTCCATTACTATCTTTTCGATATTGTCTGGCTCGAGGGGTATTCACTATTATCGCTGCCCCTTAGCCAGCGCAGACAGATACTGGAAGCCATCATACCCAAATACCATGAAAGCATAAAATTAAGCCAGGCCTACCTGACCTCGGGCATAGATTTTTTTGATGCCGCAAAACGATTGAAGCTAGAGGGTATTATAGCCAAACGGGCAGACAGCTTTTATTCCTCCGACAGCAGGTCTAGGGAATGGCTGAAAATAAAGGCCAAGAGAAGGCAGGAAGTTGTAATCGGCGGCTACACGCGAAACGAAGGCACCGAAAAATATTTTAGCGCCCTCGCCTTGGGGGTTTATGATGTCAAAGGGAAGCTGAACTATATTGGAAAAGTTGGCACCGGATTTAACCAGGCCACCCAAAAGGAACTGATGGCGGAATTTGATAAACTCGCCACCAAAACCTGTCCTTTTGAAACCACGCCGGATGTAGATGAACCATCCCAGTTCCGGCCTCAGCGGCTTGGCGCACGGCCAACCTGGCTGAAACCAAAGCTCATCTGCGAAATAGAATTTGCTGAGCTGACCGGCGATGGCAAGGTACGCCAGGCTTCCTTTAAGGGATTAAGAAAAGATAAAGATCCAAAGGAAATTATCTTGGAGCTTGAAGCAGATACTCAGACACTTGTGCAGGAAGTGAAACTGGACCACAAGCTGTCTGAAGAAAATCCGGCAAAACCAGCCAAGGCCACAAAACCTGCTAAGAGCAAAAGCCTAAAAACAGCAAAGCCCCTGCTGGAAGGAAGTTCTCAGGTCCAGGAAAAGAAAATTGACGGCCATATATTGAAATTTACCAACCTGGATAAACTCTATTGGCCGGAAGATAAGGTCACCAAGCGCGATATGTTCAACTACTATGATGCAGTAGCGCCGTTTATGGTTCCCTATCTTTTGGACAGGCCGATGTCGCTGAACCGGTTTCCTGGCGGAATCCACGGGGAAAGCTTCTACCAGAAGAACGTAAAGGAAACCGCTCCTTCTTGGGCGCGCACCATGCCGCATACCAATGAAAAGGGCGAGGAAAAAAGCTATTTATTGGGCAGTGATAGAGCAACACTTTTATGGATGGCAAGTCTGGGCTGCATTGAAATGAACCCATGGTTCAGCAGGGCAGCTTCTCCGGATTATCCAGATTATTGCGTGATTGACCTGGATCCCGATAAAAATACTTTTGAGCAGGTGATCAAGGCCGCGCAGGTAACCAAGGATGTGCTTGATAGCATAGGCGTTCCAGGCTTTGCCAAAACCTCCGGCTCAACCGGCATCCATATTTACATACCTTTAGGCGCAAAATACACCTATGAGCAATCGCAATTATTTGCCAACCTTATTGTCCGGCAGGTGCACCGGGAACTTCCGAAATTCACCACGCTGGAGCGTAGCATTTCCAAACGGGGCGGAAAGATGTACCTTGACTTTCTGCAGAACAGGCCCGGTGCGACCATTGCGGGCGTTTACTCGCTACGGCCAAAAACAGGAGCGACCATATCTATGCCGCTGCTTTGGGAAGAAGTCAAGCGGGGATTGAAGATGCGCGATTTTACCATCTTTAACGCTATCGACAGATTAAAAGAAACAGGCGACCTATTTACGGGAGTACTGGGAAAGGGAATAGATATGCAAAAGGTGCTCTCATCTGCCCAGGAAAACTTCACCTAGTTTTTAAGGTTATTTTATCGCTAAAACAAAAAAGCCTACAAGCATTTATTATAAAAATTACCACCATGGAAAGATATGTTTTTGACCTCCCTACAGATAAGGGAACTATAAAGGCAACGGTTGAAGAAGCTGGCGAATGCTATAGCGTTATGCTTGACGGAAAGTTTGCGGGCAGCATGTGGCAGGATGAACAAAGGGGTATGCAGTTGAAAACCAATGACTCCGAGCTTGAGCCCCATATGTGGGAGATAGCGGTACATCTTTCCGAAGCTTTTTCCAGAAAAGAATTTCCTTCGCTATTGATGGGTACTTATCCTGAAATCGTTTCCAACGAATGGAAGACCAGCGAAACCCTTGAACTGCTGGTAAAAGCTGATACCGATATGGAAGTGTTCACAACCTTTTTTAAGGATGAGGTGTTGAACCTGGTGACATTCGAGGAACATCTGGATCTGATGGTAAAAAAAGAAAACGATGCGTACTTTATTATTGTAGGGATAAATTAGACATTGGTAGAAACTTTCTAGGTGTAGTGCGTTCTATTCCAACAGCCTCCGGTTGTATCTTCACTTCAATACAAGGAGAGTTTTGAGGATCATATAATAAATTAAGTGACGGTTTTATGTATGCTTGGGAGCAAATCCGTGAAAAAAGTAACTAGCGCAATAAATCTTGTTTTCGTGTAGTTCTTCATTCTTACCCCGCAAAATTTTTGTTTGACCTAAAGCATGTTACAATCATTTGGGATGTAGTATTGTGCATACCAATTTTTAAGTGATATATTTATGGATGGATTTAGTTAATAAACTTTGGAATTTTTGCCATACATTACGTCATGAAGGAGTTGATTATAACGACTATATTGAAGAGTTAACATATTTACTATTTTTGAAATTAGCCGAGGAGATTGATACGAAAATCCCTGATGGTTGTGACTGGGCTACATTAATCCAAAGTCCCGACAGTGACCTTCTAAGTAACTACAATTCTATCCTTCGAGAATTGAGTAACCAAAGTGGTATTTTAAAGGATATTTTTAGTGAGCCTATCGCGAAGATCCATAACTCATCAAGTCTTCGAAAATTACTTAATTTAATTGATGAAATAAACTGGCACAGCTACAACCAAGACGTGTTAGGTGCTACCTTCGAGGGTTTATTAGAACGAGCTGCAAATGAAAGTAAAAAGGGAGCGGGTCAGTACTTTACTCCCAGGCCTTTGATTCAAGCTATAGTAAAAGTAATGAAGCCTGATCCATTTGAGTCACCAAATTTTAAAATTTCGGATATCGCATGTGGAACAGCTGGTTTCTTGACAGAAAGTTTCGCATGGTGGAAATCATCAAACGAAATCAACAAATTGACAAATTTTCAAAGAGAAAAGCTAGTTAACAACACATATATCGGGCAGGAACTCGTAATTAGGCCAAGAAGGCTTGCTTTGATGAACATGTATTTGCATGGCCTCGAACCAACAATCATCTTGGGCGACACTATTTACGAACCGATTCCTATTAACGAAATCACCTGCAGTTGCCTTTTAACAAACCCCCCGTTCGGAACAAAAGGCTCAAACCAAATACCTGATCGAGATTTTGCCATAAAGACTAGTAATAAGCAACTAAATTTTATTCAGCATGCCTACGAAATTTTAGAACCCTCGGGTAGAGCTGCGATAGTACTCCCAGATAGTGTGTTATTTGAAGATAAAGCAACAGAATTGTGGGAATACTTAATGAAGAATGTCAACATTCATACTATTCTTAAGCTTCCACTTGGCACATTTAGTCCTTATGCTCAAGGTGTTAAAGCAAATGTTATTTTCTTTCAAAAAAATGCGATTACGGAACAGGTGTGGATATACGACGCTCGTACAAATATTCCTGGAATAACGAAAAAAGACCGTCCATTAAGCCCATTTCATTTTGAAGATTTTGAAAATTGCTATGGAGATGATCCCAATGGAAAGGGGGTACGTCTCGAAACAGAGAGATTTAAAAAATTCGATATTAAAAACATTGAGGAAAGAAATTTTAATCTTAATATAAGTTGGATTAATCCTAATACCGACGAATCGAACAATCACCTAGCACCGGATGATTTATTATCGGAAGCGATCGCAGAGACGGAAAGCTTGCTTGAAGAACTGAAATCCATTTTCGACAGCCTAGAATCAAATGACAAATAACACGCAATCATCTTGGAAATATAGCACCTTAGGAGAGGTTGCCAATTGGGCATCCGGAGGCACTCCTACAAGTAGTAACAATGATTACTATGGCGGAGAACTTCCTTGGGCGATTATCGGAGACCTCAACGATGGTAATGTTACCCAAACATCGAAGCACATAACTGCGCTTGGTCTAGAAAATAGTTCTGCTAAAATCGTCAAGCCTGGATCATTATTAGTCGCAATGTATGGAAGCATCGGAAAGCTAGGTATAGCTGACGTTGAATTGGCAACCAACCAAGCAATAGCATTTACAACTCAAATATTTGGAGGTATTCCTGTAAAATATATTTACTATTATCTAATGTTCAAGCGCCCTAAGTTACTTCTCCTTGGTAAAGGTGGTGCTCAGTTGAACATAAGCCAGTCCATTTTAAAAAATTTTGAAATACCAATTCCGCCATTGCAGGCACAACAGCGTATTGTAAAAAAGCTCGATGAACTTTTTCAAAAAAGTGAAAATATAAAACAACGTCTTGATACAATCTCGCAAAAAATAAACTTGTACGAAAGATCAAAAATCGCCGAGTTGTTACATGGAGGTAACGGCCCTCAACAAGATCTGCAAGAAGCACAAAATCAACAAGCCTCAAAACAGAATGTTAGCCTGCCACTTCAAGCATTGACTACATTACCTTTGGGATGGAAATGGATTCTTTTGAAAGATATTGCCAAAATACAAGGGGGTGTAACTAAGGGCCGAAACCTTAAAGAATCTCCAACAATTGAAGTGCCTTATTTGCGGGTGGCTAACGTGCAAGACGGTTTCTTAAATTTAGATGAGATTAAAACCATACATATAAAAAGTTCAGAGAAAGATAGGTATATGTTACGAAACGGCGACCTTCTCTTAACTGAAGGAGGAGATCGCGACAAACTAGGAAGAGGGACTATATGGCGTGAGGAGATAAAAAACTGCAGTTATCAAAATCACATATTTCGTGCAAGAATAGATTTAGAATTAGCTTCTGCTGAGTATGTATCCATGATGACTAAAACTGCCTTTTCAAGAAAGTACTTTTATGAAAACGCTAATCAAACAGTTAATTTGGCATCAATAAACATTACCGTGTTAGGTAACCTGCCAATTCCCTTAGCTCCTCGATCACAACAAGATCTTTTGGTAATAAACTATGATCGAACAAAAAAACTGAATGTTTCTTTACAGAATAAACTTGACTTAATACATCAAAGGATGAGAATGCTTACAGCAAATACTCTGGAAAGGATCTTTGATGGAAAACAGATAGAATTAGATAAACACGACGAACCTGTTGAAAAATTATTTCTACGAATCGAAAAAGAAAAGTCTTATCTTCTCAAGAATTCATTCCAAGAAAAACGACCAAAACCATCAACTTTGAAAACACAACCAATTACGACTTTGCAGGAAATGGTTTCCTGTCTGAACAAACTTGGCGGCGAGGCACCCGCAAATACATTGTTGAGCGCCACTTCATTGGAGGAAGAAATCGATGTTTTTTTCGAATTACTTCGCCAAGGGAGAGATGAAGAAATATTGAACGTTCCTGTCGGGAAAACAGGTTTAATTAGCCTAAAATGAAAATCATTAAGCTCTCAATAAATTCCTCTTGGAAAAATCTAGAGGGATTCACAATCGAATTTGATAGTTCTCGAGATATTACCGTGTTATTGGGAAAAAATGGCTCAGCGAAAAGTAATCTCTTGGAAACAATCATAAAAATTTTCAGAGACATTGACCTGAAAGAACCTTCTCCTTTTAGTTATTCATTATCATACTCACTAAATGGCGCATTTGTATCAATTGAGGCTGAAAAAAATAAAAATCCGAAGGCGAAAGTTGACAATAAGACGATTAGTGCAAATGAATTAAAAGCGGCTTTTATTCCAAGATATATCGTTGGATATTATTCCGGGGCGAGCGACAGATTTGAAGAACTTTTTAAAGTTCATGACCGGGCAGCATTAAAAAATACCTTGACTCCTATCAAGTCAGGTGAAAAACTTGCTTTTCGACGGTTTATTTGTGCTAGACCAGTACACGGACTATTTGCACTACTGGCTTTTTATCTTTCTGACGATAAAGAAATAGTTAAATTTTTAAATGATTATCCACGGATTGAATCATTCGATTCAGCTTTAATCGTTCTCAATCGTCCAGAATGGGCCAAGAAAGGTGCAACTCCTGATGATTTTTGGGGCGCAAAGGGACCAGTTGGTGATTTGCTCAACAATATTAAAAAACAAAGTCTAGCTCCATTTTCTCGTACCACCCAGGTATCTACGGATTTTCGTCATAGAGAGAAAAAGGAATTTTTTTATCTTCATTTGCCAGATTTAGCAGCTTTACACAACCTTTCCTCTGAATACGGAAGTGATCCAAAAACCTTCTTCCAAGCGTTAGACACAATGAGATTAAGTGAACTGATAGCGGATTTCAGAATCAGGGTAAAAGTTAAAGGAGCGGGAAGCGCTATTCATACTCGACAACTAAGTGAGGGTGAACAGCAGCTTTTGACCGTTCTAGGACTAATGCGATTTACTCAAGATGCTGGTTCACTATATATTCTGGATGAGCCTGACACACATTTGAATCCAGCTTGGGGGTTAGATTATTTAAATCAACTTAGAAACATTGGAGGAATTAATAAAGATAGCCATACAATTTTAGCAACACACGACCCTCTATTAGTGGCCGGGCTGGTGAAGCAAGAAATCAAAGTCCTAAGTCGATCTGCTTCTGGGAACATTTCTTCTACCGAACCAGACGAAAGTCCTAGAGGAACTGGTGTAGCTGGAGTGTTGACTAGCGAGCTATATGGGTTGGAAAGTCAGCTTGATACATTTAGCTTGAAGGTTTTAAAACGAATATATGAGGTGTCACAAATGGAAGAATATGCTCCAAAAAACAAACATCTTTCGAGGCTGAGAAAGATAGTACCTGGGTTAGCCGCGACTGACACTTCCCCTGATCCATACAGAAATATAGCCAAATTGGCCTATCAAGAAACATTAGACCTCATAGTAAAGTCCGATACTGATCTCGATCTAAAATATCAAGCAATTCAAAACCTAGCATCATTACTTTATACCAAGGCCAACGAGACAAAAAAATGATATATATAAATCCAAATCGTATTCGACCATCAGCACAATGGATAAGCAATGCTACTCGTTTAAAAGCAGAACTTATGTTAAAGACCCCTGCGGAACGTGCAGCGTTTATCAATAGTAAAAGGGCAGAAACGTGGGGAAATCAACACTTAGTCAATACGTTGAGAGGGGTAGTTGGAAACAAATGCTGGTATTCTGAGGTTGATCTCACTGGTGGCGATCCAAATGTGGATCATTTCCGCCCAAAAGGTCGGGTCAAGGAGATAGATCCTGATGCTTTGATTGGCATAAATTCGGAATCTGAAGGATACTGGTGGCTGGCATTTGATCATGGCAATTTTCGTTTTTCAAGTATGCATGCTAATCAACGTAGGGTTGACGAAACAACAAATGGAGGGAAATGGGATTATTTCCCCATAATTGGTAATAGAGCAATTGAAGGAACGCAAATTAGTTTAATCACTGAAACTGTTTTACCCCTTGATCCATGTTCTCCTACTGACGTCGCCTTAATGTGGTTTGGTCCTGATGGCGTTCCAGGATTTACAGGCTGGAAACGGAATCCAACTACACATGAACAGAGGCGGATGAAAGTCACAATTTGGTTGTTTCATTTAGACAAACAGGAACTCATGATAAAGAGAGCCAACGCTATGGAAGAGCTTCGAATAGTTATTAGGACTGCCAATGCGATTTATCAGATATGGGAAGCTCGAGGGAAAAATGATTATGATCATGAAAAGACGCTATTTGATAATTCTATCGCAGATATCCATATGAAAATATCTGATGAAGCCCCTTATGCTGGCGCTAAGCGTTGCGCACTTCAGATAGCAAAATCCGAGTTTCTGTGGCTAAATGAATATTTCTAACTTGATGGAACCGCCTTTAAATTACTTGACTTCTTATAGATAATCACCGTTTGAGGATTTTATTTAAAATTCCTTCCACCATGGAATGCCTCTTTCGGCACATCCTCACGAACCTGCGTCCGTTTATTCTGCGAGGGATAAGGTGCTGTTTTTTCATCGCCCCGGGCCATGGTCAATACCGGCAGCTCATCCACCTCCCGCTGTACCAACTTGCCCAGCATCTTCGTGAAATCAAAACATTTGCTCACGATCACGTGCACCACCTTTCCCTCGCGCTGCAACCGGCCTTCGACCATTAACAGCCTTGCGTGCAAGATTTCCTTGCGGTAGGTATCAAACAATTTCTCAAAGACTACCAGATTAGAATATCCCGTTTCGTCTTCAATGGTGATGAAACAAACGCCGCCCGCGGTCCCGGGACGCTGGCGCACCAGTACCAATCCCGCAACTTTGACCAATTGCCCGTTGGTAGAATCATTGTTGATATGATGGCAACTGCGGATATTGAGCATATCCAATTGCGGCCGCACGAAACTACCCGGATGCGCTTTGAGTGAAAGCCCAACCGTTGCGTAATCCTGCACTACGTGCTCGCCCTTTCCCATAAGCGGCAGCTCAACCTGCGTTTCAAGCACGCTTTCAGATGCCTGTCCCTTGAAAAGTTCCACCGGCATATCCTGCAATGCTGAAACCTCCCAAAGCGCCTTGCGCCGATCCATTCCCATGGATCGAAAAGCATCCGCATCGGCCAGTCTCTCAAGCGCGGCTATTGAAACCCCGACATCTCGAAGGGCGGTGATGCTTTTATATCCTTCGCCACGTCCATTCACTAGGGTATCGACATCATCGGCCCGGATGCCACTGATCTGCCGAAATCCCAAACGCATCGCAAAATATTTGCCCGATTTTTCTTCGAGCTTATTATCCCACAGCGAATGGTTGACATCGACCTCGCGCACCTCAACTGTATGTTTCTGTGCATCGATAACAATCTGCGCGGGCTGGTAAAAGCCCATCGGCATACTGTTAAGCAGTGCCGCAGCAAAAACATCGGGGTAGTAATGCTTAAGCCAGCAGGACACATATACTAGCAGCGCAAAGCTTGCCGCATGGGATTCCGGGAAACCATAGCTTCCAAACCCTTCGAGCTGCTTGAATATCCGCTTTGCAAACTCTAAGGTATATCCCTTAGCCAGCATCCCCTCAATGAGTTTTTGCTCATACTGGTTCACCAATCCCTTGAACTTAAACGTTGCCATACTTCTTCGCAATCCATCGGCTTCAGCCGGGGTAAATCCAGCTGCGACTATAGCAATTTTCATCGCCTGTTCCTGGAACAGCGGAACGCCCAATGTCCGACCCAATATTTCTTCAAGCTCCGGCGAAGGGTAGACTACTGGCTCTTCGCCATTTCGCCTGCGCAAGTAAGGGTGCACCATATCTCCCTGTATCGGCCCAGGCCTAACGATTGCCACCTCGATCACCAGATCATAAAATTCCCGGGGTTTTAACCTTGGAAGCATGGACATCTGCGCACGGCTCTCGATCTGGAACACGCCCAACGTATCCGCCAGACAGATCATGTCGTAAACCTCCGGGTCGTCCTGCGGTATATTAGCTAAAGTAAAATGCTTCCCATAATAGTCGCGACAAAGGTCGAACGCCTTGCGTATGCAGGTAAGCATTCCAAGTGCCAGTACATCCACCTTTAAAAATCCCAGCGCATCGATATCATCTTTATTCCACTCGATATTCGTGCGGTCCTCCATCCGGGCGTTTAAAATTGGGCACAAATCGGTGAGCTTGCCTTGCGTTACCACAAATCCCCCCGTATGCTGGCCGAGCTGCCGCGGAAAGCCCATCATCTGGGAAGTAAGCTCTAGCGTTTTTTTTAGGTGCGGGTCGTTTGGATTTAGGCCCTGCTCAGTAACCCTTTTTCCCTCGAACCATTCATCGGTAAACTCCCAAATCGAACTTGACAACCTGTTAATGGTATCCACCGAAAGCCCCATGGCTTTTCCCACATCGCGGATTGCACCCTTTTGGTGCTGCTGGGTAACCGTTGCTACGATAGCCGCCCGGTCGCGCCCGTATTTGTTATAAATATATTGGATGATCTCTTCCCTTCGCTCATGTTCAAAATCCACATCGATATCAGGTGGCTCGTTTCTGGCAGGGGAAATAAAGCGCTCAAAAAGCAGGTCGAATTTCATGGGATTAACGGAGGTTATGCCTAAAACAAAACATATCGCCGAATTTGCCGCCGAGCCCCGACCCTGGCAGAGGATCCCGCGGGATCTGGCCTCGCGCACGATATCTTCTACAAAAAGAAAATAATTGGCGTAATCCATATGCCTCACAAATTCCATCTCATGGTGGATCATTTTAACCACCTTTTCAGGAATCTCTTCTCCGTAAAACTCATGCGCCCCTTTCCATGTAAGAAACTCCAGTTCCTCCATCGGACTTTTGCCGCTCTGATTGATTTCTTCTGGGTAAACGTACTTCAATTCATCCAACGAAAAATTACAGGCCTCGGCAATGACCATCGTATTTTTGATTGCACTTGGATATTTCCTGAACAACCGCTCCATCTCGGCCACCTCTTTCATATAGCGCTCGGCATTCTGGTGCAAGCGAAATCCGGCTTCCTGGATGGTACATTTTTCCCGTACGCATGTCAGCACATCCTGCAGTTCCCTGCGCGAAGGATTATGGTAATGGATATCGCCCGTTGCTACAACAGGAATCCCGTAAAAATCCGAAAGCTGCGACGTCCGGAAGATTAGCTTATCATCATTTCCCATATAGGATCTGGTAGCTGCTAGATATAATTGACCATTCAAGGCCTGCTTGTATTCCGCTACCGCACTGATAAAACTTGCCTCGTATTCAAACCTGCGGTTAAGCTCTCCGGGCATCACTAGGCAAAAGATTATCCCCTTGCTATGCGCATAAACATCCGCCCTTGAAATATGGCATGAACCTTTTTCTGCCCGCATATTGCCAAGGGTGAGCAGCGCCGATAATCTGCCGTAAGCGTCCTTGTCAGTGGGATATGCCAACAGGCTCGGTCCATCCAGCATATCCAGCCGGCAGGCAGGAATAAGTTTCACGTTTTTTTCCCTGCAGGCCGCATGGGCGCGGACAATTCCGGCCAGGGTATTGCGGTCTGTGATCGCTATTTTTTGGTAGTCAAAAGCCTCCGCCTGTTCCACAAGCTCATGGGCATGCGATGCACCCCGCAAGAAACTAAAATTCGATGTCACCTGTAATTCGCTATACGCCATAACTAGTCTCCTTTATGCAAAAAATCCATGGATAAACCATTTGTATTTATTTTCCCCGCCATAGTGGCCCGAACGGAACAGCCAGTACCGGCCGCCCTGCTCATCCTCTACCTGGTAATAATCCCTATGCTCGCCTTGATCTAACCACCATTCCCGCTCAATGCGCTCCGGTCCATCGGCTTTTGCAACGATATGGCGAACTCCCTTATAGATAAAAAACTTAGGGGGATGATCTGGGATGATTGCCATTACCTCTATCGCAACAGGGATTTTAAGCAGTTCGGTAGGCCTTGGTTTATCCAACCGCCAAGGCCCATTCGGTTTTTCGGTTACCGAAACCGCTTTGAGTATCGCCCTTTCCGGCCAATACCTTTTGGCAGGCAGATAGCGATGTATCACCTGAAAACCGACCTTTCCAGCCACCCGGTCAAGCAGTTTGATAACACTCTGGTCATCCAGGCCCGGTTTTGATGTCCACATTTCTTCCTGTGGAACCTCCACATCATCCACTTTAGGCGCATCCAGCACAAACAGCTCAATGCCAAGGGCGGGCCTGATCTGATCGATCTTAAGCTGAAAAAGCTTGAATAGGTGGCTAACGCTATGTGATGCTCCGCTTGTACCGATATCCACCTGTACCACTTTGCCGTCGATCCGGTAGCAAGTAAGCACACCGAAGCGCAGTCCTTTTCCCTCGGCCTGCATCCTCTTGCACAAGTTTTCCAGTAATTTATTGATGGCAATTTCAATTCCGTTTCTTGTTTTGATGGGTTCTAGACAGGCCAGCCTTTCGCTGAACGGCACCGGCACCTGGAGGGGAGCAAGCATTTCGATTTCTGTGCCAATTGCCTGGCCCAACCGCAGCAGAAAATCCTCACCAAACCTCCTGCGCAAAACCGACCTGGGCATCCCGATAAAACTCTTAATCTGATAGAATCCAAGTTTTCGAAGCTTTGTCAGCACCGATTCCTCAAGTCGCAGTGCGTCAGGCACAAGATTAAGCAGGGCATCCACATGTCCGCCCACGGGAATCAATGGGGTCACTTTTCCATAATGCGATATTGCCCAGGCAGTCCCGGGCGTATCGGCTATTGCTATGCGAACGGTATAGCCCTTGCTTTTTAGCCTCGAAACGATTTCCTTTAGATATCCACGTTCACCGCCCCAAAGATGGCTACATCCCGTTGCCTCGAGCAGTAGCCCATCCATCGCAAATTCATCGATGGCAACTATTGGCGAATAACGCACGCACCACTCGCCAAGTCCTTTCAGCAGTTTTCTGGGCCTTTCAGGTTTATCATCCAGCACCTCAAGTCCGGGGCAAATGGCCTTTGCATCTGCCGCACGCATTCCGACCTCCACGCCAAATCCATGTGCCAGCTCGCTCACGGCGGTGATCATCATTCGGCCACGGTCGGGCGCCGCAAAAACAAAGGGCACACTGGAAAGCTCGGGCCTGCGGATAAGCTGCCAGTCAGCCAGCAGCTGGCGGAACCATATGGAAACAAAACGCCTTTGCATGATATCTATCCAATCTGCCTGCCCTCCATTTCAGACCAAACACTCTGTTTTTTGACTTTCTTAACTTCCTCGAATTTTTCTCCGGCCCATTCCAGCACGAAGTTTCCAGGATTACCGTTGCGCACCTTCAGCAGCTCGACCTGCCAGCGGGGGAAACCCAAACCCGGCATACCGTCCTCGGTCTGAGATGGCAGAGGACTGATCCTCCACCTAGCCGTGGCCACTGTACTTGCGGTTTTATTTTCATCTTTTCGAAGGATAAAACCTGTAACGCCACTTGATTCTACGGCAAGCTGTAGCCTGCGCGATTCGATAAGCGAAAGGTTATTAACCTCGGCCACTACGGCCGCAAGCCCCTCGCACTTTAGCGCTTCCTCAGTAATCCATAGCACATCTTTTTCGGTCTTTACATCCATAAAAATAATGCGTTCTGGCTCGACATTAAAAAGGCCAAGTGATGCCGGGAACAATCGTCGCGATGTACTAGCCCATACGCATGCCGCACCATTTTCCATAAGCACGGCCAGTAGACCTGCGATAAAACCATCGCTAGCCGCCGAATGCTCGGGAACTACGGTAATGAACTCATGGATTGCCTTTTTGGGGAATACCCCACCTGGGAACGCATCTTCGATATCTCCAAGGCCGATGCGCTCAGCCTTGCCCGAGGCTACGGGCTTAAAGCCCTGCCACAACAGGATGTCCTGCTGCAATTTTTGAAACAATTCCCTTTTTGCATCCATGATAATCGAGTTAATTTTATACTATTATTTTTAGTATTATAAAATTATACAACAAACATAAAGCTAAAATTGTTAGTAAAAAATGAATTGTGGAAAAGATTGTGTTTTTGGTGGAGAACTCGACATGCGTACACGACTAATCGATGTCGTATTTATATTATCCGCCTGGGTAAATATTCTTGCAAAAATCTACAACGGTAGCTTTAATTACCGCATAAATCTTACTGTCGGTATGCACCTTGGTTGACAGGCAATCCAGTATATATCCCACAAACTCATCGATCAGGAATTTCTCTGAAAGAACTTTTAGTGTATTCACCATCAGATCGCGACGAAGTATGTCCTTCTCGGCTTCAGGTACAAAATCTATCGGCGCACGATATAGGGAAATAAAATAGTCGCATACCACATGGATTGTAAAATTATCATTCATCATCGGGGACAACAGCCCCCTGGTTACCTGTGGAAGGGGATGGACATAGCGGTATCCGGCTCTTCTTGCGGCTTCTAGCATCATGTATTTATCCGACGGAATATGCTTATAATTTACCCCAAGCAGTCCGATAGTAAGATCGACGTATCTTTCCCTAGTGATTTTTTTATTCACAAAAAGATAAACCCAAATAATGAAACTGGCGGTGCTATGTACTCCATCCTGAGATTTGGCCATTATCCTAATAGCCGTTTCCTCTGCAAGTAAAAGGCTTGCCTGTTCCTTGGCAGTTAGAATGGAATCAATGGTCGATTCTCCAATGTTCTTGTTTAATACCTTCTTTCTCTCGGCATTCATTTCAAGGGCCGCATTGCAGGGAAGGCTTTTACAATTTTCCCGGATCCAGGATAGCAGATCGGTGAACAGCGATATTTCGGACTGTATCAACTCCGGAGAGGCAAAACTTCGGACATATTTGTCGCCTTCCTTTCCAAGAATAAATTTTCCGGTATGGCTATCTGACTTTAGCTCGTGGAGAATTTCATGTGTAAGCAGCACAGACGACTCGGCCACAAAAAGTTCGAGGCCCAGTAGTTTGAGCTCATGAAGTCCCCCGATCTGGGCTATTGTACAGAGGCTTATTGCGTCAATCATCAAAGATCGATGTTTTTTCAGGGCTTCAAACGAGGTGGTAACATCGGCAACGTCCCAAGCGGTAAATATTCCGAGCCTATCATCTGAGATAAAGTTCTTCCATACCATGATCAGATTGGCATCGCGTATTGATGCAATGGCAGAAATTGGGAGCATATCCTTTCGATAGGCATCGGCCATTCTATTGTCTGCGGCAGATCTCCGGTCTAGTGCTTCGAAAAGCGCTTTAAAATCCTTCTCCGGATCCCCGGTATCACCGACAGCCATCTGGCGGAAGCTGGTCTGTGAGGCAAAGATGGTGCTGATCATTTGATAGCTCTCCCGAAGGGCCGCATTAAAAATATGCTGGATTTCTACGATTGTATATCTGATTGCCTGAGGTCCAAGTATAATTTCATCCCCGACCTTTTTGCCCAACATCACCATTGCCTCGGGACTGTCCGGGGACAGCTCTCCATGGCTTCTGCTAAGATCAGCCCTACCTTCGATACGGTAGGTTACCATCTGCTCTCCGGAACTGATGGTAACCTGGCAATCAATGCCAACTATCAGAGGATTATCAGGATGCTCCCTTTCTGGAGAGATGACCGTTCCCAGATGGATAAAGTTCTCATGCGCCGATACCCGGTCTATAAACTGCCTTCTTGCCTGCAGCGCAAAACGGTGGAATTTTTCCATCCTTCCAGAATCATGGCATGATATTGCAAGCTTAAATTGCATATCTATTGCCAATGTCCTATCCAAATGGTCTATAGAGTCAATAATATCACCAACCTTATCCCATTCTTCTTTTCTGTAATAAAGAAGTGCCAGCCTGCCTTGTATCGCCTGATCTTTAGGATAAACCTCCAGATATTCCAGGCAGGTAGCAATCGCCGCAGGAAAATCATTGATCTCTGCCTGGACATACGCTTTTAGCTCGGTCACCATCGCTATAGGTCCATTTTTTTTGGTAAGCACCTGGCATGCGGAAAGCAGTTTTCCATACTCGCCAGATCTGAAATAGAGCTTTAGCAGCTTTTGCGTGTTGGAAGAGTAGCTCTCCAAATCCGTCACCATTTCCATTAGCTCTATGGCCTCTTTATTCATCTTCAGTTCTTCGAACTGAAGCGACAGATCAAAGATGTCAACCTCTGGAGTGTTTTGATTGATTGTAGAGAGGATATGGCCGAAGATTTCCTTAGCCTCTTCATCTTGTCCCTTTTTTAAGGCTATCTTTCCCTTTAGCAATTGCGCGGTAATTGCGTTCTGATCTATGGAAAGTGCAAGATCATTATAACTGATCGCCGCTTCGATATTTCCGTGATCAATCTCTCTCTGGCACAGGTAATCGATGATGAAAAGCCGAAGACTCTGGGAAATATCCTGGGTCAGCAGTTCCCCGAATATATCGAGTGCTTTTTCCACCTCGCCAAGCTGCAAGTACAATTGGCCATGAAAATGTTCAAGTTCGTGGAGGTCGCTGCCAGATAGCAGAGACTTGAGCTCATCCATTAGGGCCATAGCTTCGTTTTCGCGCTTGGTCCTCGCTGCTGATATTGCTACATGTCTTAACGAAAAGCTGTCCCTTCTGTAGCTCAACGCTTCTTTGGCATCCTGATAACTTCCCTCAAAATCCTCAAGGTATGTCTTAGCAACGGACCTATTGATCAGAAACCAGACCCTGGACTCGCGCAGGTCGGTATTTTTGATTTCATCCCACGCCCTACTGTACAGCTCGACGATATATCCAGCCTTGCTTCTTGTATCATGGCTGATCTGTGATGTCACGACATGGTAAGGGCTCCTGATACTATCCAAGATAATTGTGCCCAAGACCGCCCTAAGCTCGTACTTGTTATCGGAGGCATTGTCAAGGGCAATCTGTCCCCAGGTGATGGCCATATCATATTCCCCCTTTAGCTGCGCCGCACGGGCAATCTCAAAGGAAACTTCCGTATGTTGCCGTATATCGACAGGCACCATTTCTATGATTTCCTTTAAACTAAGGCTTCTATTCAATCGGATAAGGGCGCCATAGATGCCAACATCATTGGGATTGATCTCCAGCCCTTTTTTTATCAGTCCCTTGGCATTCTCGCCATCTCCGATAAGTGAATAGCCCAGTATTGCCCAGCCAATTGCCTTTGGATCGTCTGGCTGATGTGCATGGGAATCGATGAAGTTCTTTGCTGCCTCTTCATCCTCAAGGAGATCCAAGTGAAATATGCCTAGATTGGCCTTTACCCTATAGCGTTCTCTCGGCGATAGGCTTTCCCAATCTTCATCAATCATTTTTTGAAAAAGCCTAATTCCCGCCTTCTGCTGGAAAGATTTCCGCAGGGAGTTTATTGCGTCGATCTGCTTATCAAAATCAGTCTTTGAAAACTTATCAGCATTTTCATTCTGAACTGCTGCCAAGACCTGTTTGATGAGCTGGGTCTGCTCTTCTTGACCGCTCAATATTTTTTCCGTGGTGTTCTGGATAGTTGCCAGTGATTTTTGAAGTTCTATTTGAGCGACCCTATCAATCTGATCAGGTGTAGCATAGGTTGGCGCGGCCCTGAACTTGTTTTCATGACTAGCTTTTATCAGGTGCATTTTTTCTGTGGTATAAATCTCCACATTATCCGTAACCTTATGGTGCTCATAACACATCAACATAAGGTTACTATACTGCCGCCTATCTTCGTTGCTACTTTCGGCATTAAACCTTTCTCCACCTTCCTTGGCACTCTCGATGTGGCATACCTGTCCAACGAAAATATTGTCCCCACGGAAAAGTGCATTAGAACATCCTGGGAATGCACACACATTCCCGCTTAAACTAAAAAGCAGTGTAAGCGTATCCTTCGTAGGAGCTAATCTTTTAACAATTTCCTTTTCCATTGAGCGCCAGAGTTGGTGGCAGCTCCTAAATTACCGAAATTCCTGCTCAGATTTAAGGATGTCGAAAACTAAGCTATGTAACCAATATCCATTGACAGTACAGTAGGATAGAAATCATATATTTTTGGCCTCATGTTCTAAAAGAAAAACCGGTCTATAGTTGGACAGGTCGTGTAAAAAAATTTCCAGTAGATATTAGCTGGTTAACTTCTCCAATGGTCAAAATCAAGCTGCTCCTGATCGACGAAGCTAAGGTCAAGTGCAGGGTGGTCTGGATAATCAAGCGGCGTGGCCTCGCCCGCAAAACGGTAATCCTTATCAATGGTGCAAGCCTCCATTAATTTTGACGGGATCTGGGTAAGGGCAATTTCGGTCAGACGTTCTTCGCTCGGTTCTTCCATGAGCCATTCCCAGGCAAGATCATCTGTAAGTATGGTAGGCATCCGTTTTTTAGAATTATGGATCTGCTGCATGATGCCATTGGCCGCCGTCGTTCCAAATGCAACGGTACGTACCCACTGCCCAGCTTCTTTATCGAACCAATCGTTATATACTCCAGGAAACCAGAAATATTCCTTGCCAACGATTCCAATTTGATATGGCACTTTATCGGTAGCCTTCAATAACTGCCCCTTTTTGCCATAGGTAGGCACATGCATGGATTCGATGATTCCGGTAGAAAGCACCAGGCATCTGCGCTGGCGTGCAGCCTCGGCCCACATGGATTTTTTTCCCACTTCGTTCTTAAACAGGTTTTCTGCCTTGAAATTTAGCGTCGTGTACATTCCCCTGAATTTCTTTGCCTCTTCGCGGTCTTTTGCATAGCCGGGGATAAATCCCCATTCGGCCTGCTGGATTTCGAAATCCCTGCGATCATCAGTAGCTACCACTATTGCGCATGGCGCATAATTGAATCCATTATGAACCCCGGTATCCAAAAAATCGTAATTCCTTACCGCTTTCTCTAACTGCTTAAGCTGTATAAATTCAGCCCTAGTCACTTTCTGTCCGTTGTAGTAACACATAATCCTATTTCCTTTTAGCGCGGATGTGCTCCGCTATTAATTTTCCTATATCGGTAGCCTCTTTCTGACGGCCCTGGGGGATAGAGGTCCAAAACTTATCTCCCGAAACGCCAACGCCAATTGAGATTACCAGTGGCCTTGCGCCTTTGCCAAAATCCACATGGAACACCCTTTTTCCCCCCAGCTCATGCTCTGCGATTCGCAGCTGCCGGCCCAGGTATTCAACATCAAACGGCGGTTCGATTTCTCTCATTACCTAAAGTTAGCGAAATAATCCAAATTAATCTTCGCTCTCCTCTTCGCGTTCTTCTGGATGTTCCTCGAAATATTCCCTAGCTTTTTTAAGTCCCGTTGCGATTGCAATGCCCTCATCACCAGATTCCTCCAAAACCCCATTTGCAATTTCTGTAGCCTTGTCCCTTAGATATTTGGGCTGGTTTTTATATGATGGCGGGTAGTCTCCGTTATACCATGGCATAATTCCTCCTTTTTTACCATAACACTCGCAAAATAGATTTGTTTCGGGCTGACATGCAGCTGAGCAAGCGGGCACATTATGACTAAAGAAAAAAATTACGCCAAGGCTATTATAATGCAGATAGAATAGTCCGTTAAGCGCATTTGATTCTTCCGGACCGTTTGCAATAGTTGCATCTGCTTGTTACCTTGTAGGAAAGTTAACTGTTGCGCAACATGAAACCTACCGATCCAAAGCTGACCAATATGCTAAAAATAGTGAAAGCCTATGAAGGCCAGGGGGAACAAAGCGTCATCGATAAGCTATTCGCAGGTGCGTTTTCGGCCAAATATAAGCCAGGGATCCGCGCATTGCAGGTGAGGGTTCCCATGTTGAGGCAGGAACACGGCAAAAATGCCCATGCTTTTCTTAGTGAACTTCCACCGGACACCTACTTTAATGCAACCCTTGAGTTTTTGGAAAGGAACAAGCTGAACCTGAAGCTCTACTATGGCACTGGGTCAACATCAGTTCCCAAACTAGAAGCACACTATACCTTAAAGGAAAAAATAACAAAACAGTCTCCTGAGGAAATAGAAATCATGGTCTATTCAGACAATATTCTTGGGACTTTCCTTTCCAGGAAGTTCAGGCTGGCAATCATCGGGTGATTACCAAAATATTTCTGATCGCTAATCCACAAAAAGAAAACGGCCCACATCCATGGGCCGCTTCGCTAAAATAAAAAAACCAATATTCTGGGCAACCAATGGCTATCCTGCTGCCTCCCAGATCAGCCGCAGGAGTTTCTTTAAGGTGTCGCGGAAGATTTCCCTCTCTTCTGGGATATTGATATCAATTCCGCATACACTGCTTTTATTTGTTTCGGCATGCCATACGTTATAATAAATCCCGCCAAGGATGATGGCAAAACATGCGCGCAGGGAAATATCACCGTTGTTTGCAGATTTATCGGCAAGCTCCAAAAGGATAGATGCCTTCCTTTCGCGCTGCTCGGAAACATCCCTCATCGTGGCATTTGCCGCCGAGATCTGCCAGAGAATGAACTTCTGCATTTCCACATTACTACTGAAATAATCAAACTGGCTCTGGTAGATGTTGGTGATAAAATCCTTTAGCTTGGACAGCTCCGGCAGCTCGCCTTCCTCTAGGCCGGTAAACACCGGCACCCAGAAATCCGTTGAGTGTATATATTCTTTTAGCAGGTTATCAAAATCCCCGAAATAAACATAGATATTCTTTGGATCGACATCGGCCTTGATCGCCACTTTGGTGACCGAAAGCCCATGATGGCCCTCTTTTCTTAAGATATCTCCGACCGCGCCGAGAATCGCAGCCCTTGTTTCTTCGGAATTCCTTTTCCTGAATTTATTCTTTCTGTTTTTCATCGATGAGCGCAGGGTCTATAAGTTATTGGTATTGACTTCCCAGTTGAAGCTTCTTTGCAATGTCGCTGAACGCATTGAGCACCTTATCCAGCTGGGGCCTGGTATGGGTAGCCATTAAACTCATCCTGATCCTGGAATCCTTTTTTGCTACCGCAGGGTACATGATAGGATTTGCATAAACACCTGCTCTAAGCAGCAATCTGCCTACCTCTAAAGTTTTAGGAATGTCCCTGATCTTGACCGGCACAATGCCAGATGCCGTTGTGCCGATATCCAGGCCCAATCCCTTTAGCCCATCCTGAAAATAGGTGATATTTTCCCATAGCATATCCTGCCACTCGGGCTCTTCATCGATAAGATCAATTGCCTTAAGTATGGCCATTGAAGCAGGGGATGCGGTAACCGAGAACAGGTGCTGGCGCGACTGGTATTTCAGAAACTGGATAAGCTCTGCACTTGCCACCACATATCCGCCCACATGCCCGAACGTTTTACTAAATGTCCCCGAGATGATATCCACCTTATCCAGCAGATCATAATCCTGGATCAGCCCTCGTCCGGTTCGTCCCAGCACTCCTATGCCGTGCGCATCATCTACCATAAGATATGCGCCGTAGAAATGGGTAAGCTCCAAGATTTTATCAAGCGGGGCAAGGTCGCCATCCTGCGAATACACCCCATCTACCACCACGATCCTTGTTCTATGGGTATCCCTACTTTCCCGCAACGCCCGCTCCAAGGCATCCATGTTATTGTGCAGGAACATCTTGATATTGGTATTCATGCAGCCTTCATAAACGCTGGCGTGGACGGCCATATCAAGGATTGCCATATCCTCTTTCTTAAGCAGGCAAAGTAGGCTCGCGCTATTTGCCGTGTACCCTGTTGTGTAGGTAATGGCCGCCTCCCTTCCAAAGAATGCTGCGATTTTTTGCTCTAGCATCTCGTGAAAAGAAAAATGGCCGCCAATGGCAGGGGAGGCACCAGCGCCCGTCCCGAACTTTTTGATGCCGTCGATTGCCGCTTTTTTGACCAGATCATGCTGGGTAAATCCGAGGTAATCATTGGACACCAGGCTGACGTATTTTTTCTTTCCGCCATAGCCCGCAATATCCAATTCTACCTCAGGGCCGCAGCCGCTCATTGTCTCCATACGGTAATTCAAATGACCCCTGCTTTTGAGATACTCCAGGTACTCTGCAAAGTATCTCGCACGCTGGTAGGCATCCATTCCCTCGATGTTTTCGAAGTCCTTAAAACTTGCTTTTTCAAAATTTATATCCATAATGTTTTTTGCTTTATGGAAGTAAAAGTATCAAGCCAACTCAAATGCCATTTTGAATTAGCGGAGTATTTGAAAAAAAGTTTTTTACGAGAAAAAATGTGCATTTTTATACTTGTAAAGCCTGTTATTTCAAGACCCATTGAATTAGATTTTATAACTCTCACCATTGGCACTTAACAAATGTTAAGCGAGATTTTGTTCTAAACCAGGCTTTCAAGGAGCTCATGTTTCAGCCGCGAGAAGGTAACCGAATTCATGTGGAGATAGGCAGCGATCTGCTTATCCAAAAACTGCAGGTTATTTTCCCTCTCGAGCATCGGAAACTGGGCATAGAATTCCCTGATCCTATCGATGCCCTTAAGCCCCAAAAGAATATCCCTCAACCGATCTTTATCCATAATGCTCGAAAGTATATTTGCCGCTAGCAAACTGGCTCCTGGATTTCTGGCAAATATCTGCCTGAGCGAAATCGTATCGATTGAAAGCAGCGTAGTATCTGCGCATGCCATAAGCCCTGTTTTAGATCTTCGTTTGTTAAAGAAGCTATCGGCTAGTAGCGCGATCTCGCCTTTCTGAAAAATACGAAACGGAACCCTCGCGCCAGCTGGATCGGTATAGAATGCATACGCCATGCCCTTATGGATGAAGAATGCTTTATTTGCAACCTTGCGCTCGGCCTGTAAAAGCGTAGGCTCGGCATATTCCTCATATTCCATCTCCGAATCAAGGGAATTCCTAAAGGTATGGTCATCTATCCGCTTGAAACTATCCAGAAAAGCCATCAGGTTATGGAATGCCGTTCTGGGTAGCCGTAATTTATTGGTGTTCATATTATGTATTGAATAGGGTGATTGGATAATTAATTCTTCTTTTTATTGGTCACTTTGTTTTACAGCTTTTAGTGAAACAAAAAAGACAGGCTTCCCTCCGGGAAGACCTGCCTGTTCACTATTAACTGATCTTGAGTATTAATTTTCTGTTGAAAAAGCATAAATGGTTTTTGTTCGATAGATTTCTCCGGGCCTAAGCAAGGTGCTCGGAAACTTTGGGCGGTTAGGGCTGTCGGGATAATGTTGGGTTTCCAGGCAGAATGCGGTTCGCAGACTATCAGGCCCTGTTCGCAGCCTGTTCTTTCCCTCCATAAAATTTCCAGAGTAGAACTGAAGTCCGGGCTGGTCGGTAAACACTTTCATCACAATGCCGGACTTTTCTCCCTTGACCATTGCGCTGGGAATGATTTTACTTTTGTTGAGCACATAGTTATGGTCATAGCCCTTGCCGAACCTGAGCTGCTCGTCGCTGTTACCAATTCTGCTTCCAATGGTCGTAGCGCCCCTAAAATCAAAGACCGTTTCCTCTACATCCCGGATTTCCCCGGTTGGGATTAGCGTGCTATCCACTGGCAGGAATGCATTGGCGTTGATCATGAGCACATGGCCCAAAATACTGCCCGTTCCATTGAGATTAAAAAAGGCGTGGTTGGTAAGATTGACGACCGTAGGCTTATCCGTTGTGGCTTCATAGTCTATAAGCAGCCTATTATCTCCCGTTAGCGTATAGGTAACTTTTGCAATTAATTCTCCAGGAAAACCATTCTCTCCATCAGGGGCCTTTAAGCTGCATACCAATACAGAATCACTTGCTTTCTCCAGCGACCACTTTTGATACTGGAAACCATCTTTTCCGCCGTGCAAAGCATTTACTCCATTATTAATGGTAATCTGGTATGGCTTGCCGTCTATGGAGAATTTACCCTTTGCGATCCTGTTGCCATAGCGTCCGATGGTTGCTCCAAAATAGGGTTCTGTGGAAGCGTCATAATCTTTTGGGTCATCGAATCCGACTACCACATCGACAAGCTTTCCGTTTTTGTCGGGCACTTTCAGCTCCATTAGCCTTGCCCCATTTTCGCAGAATTTTGCAGACGAGCCACTGGCGCCATTAATGGTAAACACTTTATATTCCGCCGTACTTTTGCAGCCGAAACTTGCAACTGCCAATAGGCCGATGGCGGAGATGGCCACCGCCTTTAAGTTTAAATTGATGTTTAAGATTTTCATAGGTAGATATTTCTAAAATTTCAATTATTTATTTGTGAAGGCTATTTTCACACCGAGCCACGGAGCAGCACCTGCATCGGGTTTCTCTTAGAACTGAACATTTTCCTCTGGATCATATCGGCTATAAAATTTCCCATCTGGGAAAAATCCGTACTTACAACGGTAATATCCAGCACCTGCTTCAATGCAGTATCATTAAAGGATATTACTCCAATGTCCCTTCCTAAAATCAGCCCAGTATTTTTTGCCAGTAATAGCACCTCGGCCAGATCCTGTTCGCGAAGCACAATATATACACTGCCCGAAGTAAGCGAAATAGCTTTCCCCAATCCCGAAAAAGAAACGTTGAAGGCTTTTGAGTCAAGCTCGCAATAATAACGTACACCATCAATGATCTCTTTGGGGTGATGGCTTCCTGAAGGGAACACTAACTCAAGAGCATTGTAGATGCGCAGCATCTCGCGCATCGCGCAAAGCCCCTCGCAGATGTCGCAGAAAAAATCCTGAAACACCGCACCAAGGTAGTTCGCGCCCTGCACCATTTTATCCAGCAACAACAGCTGTTCAGATGGGATGCGTTCGAGTAATTCCAAGACCATCGATTCGGGCGTTCCCTCAAAGAAGTGAGGCATCAACACGTAATAGTGGTATCCCCCAAGGTGCCTGTCTAGGAGCTCAGAAAATATTGCGGGATCGTAATGATGTATGCACAGATCTACCGATGCACCAGATCCAAGGCCAGTTACTATCCCATCATACACCATCTGTTTATAGGCACTAAGTTTATTGAAAAGCAAAAGCACCCGAAGCCTTGTATCCGGGACACGCTCCACAAATACTCCTTTGCCGGGAATCGAACTGATAAGTCCCTCCCTTCGTAGTAGAGCATATGCCTTTTCAACGGTGTCCCTTGCCACTTTGAATGTTATAGCTGCTTTGTTTACCGACAATAACTTATCTCCAAAGCCATACTCCCCACGTTCTATCTGAAGACGTAGCCGCAACGCAAGCTGTGCCGGAAGACTTATCACTCTTGAGGCATTTGACGCTAGGTTATTTGAACTCGAATTCTTCATTAGCCAAAAATCCAGTCCACTATTAATATGTTTTTTGCTATTACCATATTTTGTTTTCAATTATTAAAGTAAGCGGCTGGCCATCCAACCAAGCCGCTCTACTATCATTAACTAACCAACTATATACTAACCTAAAACAAGTACTAGTCGGCCACTTATTGTTTGTTAAACTCTATGATCATTTGTAAGAACAGCATATCAAGCCCAATCGGGCGGACAACGTCCGCCCGGGACCATCTATTAACTATTTAACCTAAACTATTCCATTTAAAGCTCTTTGCTCTCTCCCTTATCATTCACCTTATACCATTTTCCGCCCTCGAAAAGCGCTGCCTGATGGTCGCCTGCATGGCGATTGACATCTATACCAAGTACCTTTCCTTCATAATAAAATGCAATGTTTTCTGGAACTATTGTGTGTCCTGCTACAATGCGCTGTACCCCGAACACTCGGAGGGTTTCGGACACTTCAGCCTCGGTTGCCTTTGGGTCAAAGAAATATCCTCGGTACCAGAACAGCGAACTCTCGCCCTTAAAAAATGGATCGATCTTAGCATCGCCTACTCCCTTAAGTACCTTCACCTTATCATAATATGGCCTGCAAAGCCTGTTGATGTCCGCGACCGAAAGTCCAAGAGAGTTGATAATGGGAGATACCCCCGCGTGCATACATAGATTATCACCAATTTTTTCAATCGTATTCTTTGTGCGAAGCCATCTACCAAGCTCAGCGTCCGTACCGTAAAGCGACAGGTAATCAACCCCTAAGATTTTCGCCGACTCTATATATTTTTGCTGTACATAACGCAGGTCGCCGGAAAGGTTCATGATATCATGGTTTCCAAGTATCGTATGCACATATCCTCCGGCGGCTCTGGCTAAATCTTCAAGTTTATAGATCAGCCATATACTCTCGGGAACCGAAAGGCCGCGGTCGAAAAGGTCGCCGCATATAACAAGGTGTCCCCTGCCGAATGTCCACTGGTATTTTTCATTGATGACCTTGTTTGCGATTAGTAGCCTCCTAAATCCCTCGAACTCCCCTTCGATATCTGATACTATGAAAAGTTTTTCTGGCTGTACATACTCGGAAGCCTCGACCTTAAGCTCTAGGCGCAATGGCACCTTAAAATCCCAGTCGCTGTGTCCATCAAAATTTACCTCGATTTCCCTTTGTGTCTTTTTATCGCTCGCAAAACTTTGAATAACCGCTTTTCCACTTACTACCGACATCACCTTTGTACTGTCGCCCGCATACTTTGCATATGGGCCATCATTGATCCCTTGCGCAAATCCATTAAGGGCTAAAAGCGCCAACAGAAAACTGCCTATAATTTTTTTCATCATCATATTTTTAAATTCTCCTCTAATCATTCACTTAATTTTTTTACCGGAACCCAGATCTGCTTGAACTGCATTATATCGCTATCTATAAGGTAGCGCAGGATAAACCTTGCCTCCGAAACGGATATCTTGAGCTCTACCGCCACCTCTTCCAATACAAATGCTTCCTCGGAAACCACCATGATAAAAGCATCAACTGTCTCATTTGGTATGCCCAGCTCTTCCAGCGCCATCATTTTTTCTTTTTAGTTAATGACCTGATCAATTCCGTTTCTTTTGGATCATAGGGCGTTCCGTCCTTTCTGAAAATATCATGGAACCATAATGCAGGTTCCTTCTCGCCCCAATCTTTTTCGTCCCAGGCATATTTGGTCTGTGTCTTTCCATCGACCAGTCCCCAGTTGATTGCACCAATATTCTGCTTTTTGAGCATTGGGAGTATGGCCTCAAATGTGGACCCCCGCTTTCGAGCCATGTACTCTGTACATATCAAAGGCCTGCCTCCGGACACTCGGTTCAGAGAATCAATTCTTCTCTGGTGGATTTCGGGCTTATCGTAACTATGGTAGGTAATCACATCCGAATTCTCGATCTGAAATTTAGTTATTTCCCTTTCACCATCATCGTAGATACCAGAGGTCAGTGGCTGGGAAGGGTCAGCTTTCCTTGCCCAGCCGAAAGCCTCTATCATTAAGGGACGACTCTTGTCATGTTGATCGAACTGACCAGGTTCATTGTAGATATCCCACATCAGCACTCGCCTGTCTGTTCTAAAAGTTGTAAGGATATCGGTCAGATAGGCTTTAAGCGTATCGAGCAATGGCCCACCTTTCTGCACGATGTTCCCAGGATCTTTAAGCCATCCGCTGTTATGGATTCCAGGCTTGGGGCTTGGCTGCTCGCCTATTTTGTATGTATCATTCCAGCAGTCGTCAAAGAAAACGAATATGATCTTAATCTTATGTTTACTAGCTGCCGCTAAGAATTGTGACATTCGGTTCTTAAAGCCATTTGGATCTACTTGCCAGGCCAGATGGTGCAAATATACCCTCATCGAATTCATACCAATTGCCTGCGCAAGGGCCAGCTCGTGATCAATGGCTTTCAAATCGAAAGTGGCCTCCTGCCAGAACTCTAACTGGTTGATGGCATACGCAGGGCAGTAGTTCGCACCAACTAACCAGCCCTGTCTGCTATACCATTTTTTTGCTTGTGCTAATTCATACCGCTGCGCAAGTGCCAATTGTTCCAGCAGCATCAGGCAGATAATTATTGTAATATATTTCTTCATTTGATCAAAATTTATGTATTCTGTTAGCGTGAACCCAACCATTTTTCCTTTGGCCACACATAACACTTCTAAATGTATTTTCTAGGTCCAAATCTCCAATCGCTGTCACTAAACCTATCTAAAAAAACTTCCGCTTATTTGCATATTATACATTCTCAATTTAGGTTGACGTCCTAACCTTAAAATCTTATAATCGGGTAAAGTAACTCCTTATCTCCATTTGGGGGCAGGTCGTCTTTTGGGCCATAAGGTCTCTAAGGTGTTACCATCGTAGAGCACTCCGTCTTTCATCACATATCTGATCTCCCTCGTGTTATGTATATCCTCCAAAGGATTTTTTTCAAGTATCAATAGGTCAGCTATTTTGCCCGGCTCTAAACTGCCCAAATCTGCCTGAAGTCCGAGCGCCTGGGCGCCGACAATGGTAGCTGCCTGCAACACTTCCGTGTTGCTCATTCCACCCATCTGCAATGCCCAAATCTCATTATGCATCCCAATCCCCTCATTATTTCCATGACTACCAACTCCTATCTTCCCACCACTTTTAAATATCCCATAGTCGATCTTCGCTGTCGATAGAAAACCTGGCTGAATTGAATCTTTCGGGATCGACATCCGTATCGTTTCTAATGTCTCTGCACCGTTAGTTGTTGGACGAGCAATCGTTTGAGTAGGGTCACTATAGGTGAAACGTTCAAGCTTTACATCTTCTTCATGCCAATATTTGTATTTAAAAAATTCTTTTGCCGGTTCGATACCGTATCCCACTTGTAACGCAGGCGTCAAATAGGTCTCTGATTTTGCATAAAACTGGATGACGTCGTCATAAACGTCCCCCCATTCCGGGTTATGTTCTATCCCCGGACTACCATCCTTGATCATCGCTATTTGGCCGATTAAATCGCGATCTCCTTCATTGGTCATATTTAGACCTGCTTTATCTGATGCAAGTAATGTCCATTGTCTTTGCAAACGAGTTTTTAAACCATATTGCTTAATCGATATTCCACCCATTTGTTTTCTTTTGTTAATCGTATGCTGCACATCTGACTGGCTGTCCATTGAAACAGTTCCATCATAAGAACCCTCTGCCATACGCACAGCGCGGCCGACTGTGATGAGCCTTGGTCCAAGCATGTGACCGGATCTCAACAACTCTGCATAGCCAAAGCTGTCATAATTTTGGGATGGATCGCGGGCAGTTGTGACACCATACGCTAAGTTCGCCAACATCATCCAGCTCTGTTGGGGGAACACATTGGATGGGACACCTATATGGCAGTGGAGATCGATCAAACCAGGCATTATGGTTTTGCCAGCCAAGTCTATAACTTTAGCGTTTTTTGGTATATTGGGTTTACCTCGTTTTCCAATCGTCAGAATCTTTCCATCCTTGATCACCAATGTGCCATTTTCAATAACCTCCCAAGCACCCATGGTAATGATTTTTGCATTTGTCAGTGCTATTGTGCCCGTTCCAATCATTGAAGGCACAGTAAGGTTTACGGCAAGTGATTTTTCTGGTTTAACGATTGAAGTAACAATTCCCTTAGCTGGAATAAGCTTAGCTATTTCAGCAAGACTTGCACTATGGAATTGATTTGCAAATACCCAACAAATCATTTTACCATCACTGCTCCAAATCGGGTCTACGCCTGCAGCGAACCGTATCGCTGCTTTTGGCAAGCCATTATCAAATAACTCGGTTTTTGTGGTAGTTTTGTTTGCCTTAAGCAGCATTACATCATCTCCTTGTGAATAGATTAAGTAGTTCCCATCGGGAGAAAGCGAACACCCTGTAAGATGCCGGGGTCTCTGTTGCTTATCCGTTATCAACACTTCAATAGAATCTGACACAAGCGATTTGCTTATCAGTACTTGCGTCTGAGGTTTTGAACCGGGGATATAAGGTACGTAATAAATAGCTTTTCCATTCCTTGAAAACGAAAGCTTGTTCCATAGCTGAACATCCGTGTCTAGTATTCTTTGTTTCCCATCTATCAGTGAAATTAGCAATAAGCTTCCTTTGCCGGCATCATCGCGATCACCCAAAACAGGCTCACCCTTGATCACAGCAATATATTTTCCATCCTGAGAAAAACAGGGGTTTTGATACTGGCCTGAAATATCTGCCAGTTTTTTTTGCTGTCCATTCCTTGCATTTGTCAACCAAAGCGATCCTCCATCTTTGTCGTCCCAGGTTACGTATACAATCCAGTTTCCATCTGGCGACCATACAGGTTGATATTGGTTGATATTTTGTGTGGCTAGAATTTTTGGCGTCCCCTTTGGTATTTCCATTGTGTAAATCTTGTTCATAGCCGAAAACACCAATTTTTTCCCGTTGGGACTAATGCTAGCATTTCGGATATATTTTGTGTTGAAGTCGTTCTGTTTCAATTTGAATGTATGGTATGCCAAGGGACCACAAGAAACACTAACCCTTGCTTCAAAAGGAACAACTTTATCTTCACCTGTAAGTTCTACTTTATGTATCTTTCCTCCATAGCCGATGAAGATGGAAGAGTTGTCGGCTGAAAACGCAAAATTTTGCCGATAATCCTTACTCGTATCTTGTACTGAAAGAAATTGAACAAGCACTTTTTCTTTTCCTCTTTGGGTATTCATGAGATAAAGGCTCGTTCTTCCCTGTTTTTTACCAATACCCTTTTCCTTTCTCTGTTTTGCCTGTTGCCAAGCAACCCATTTTCCATCACTGGAAATGCAGTTAGCGTCTTTTGGCACCCCACCTGGTAACTTCACATTGGTGAGCAAAGTTGAGAGTCGCCGAAATGGGTCCTTATAAACCATTTCCTTGATTTCAATATTTCCATTTTCAATATTGCGAATATGAGTTTTCATTGTACCGGTGCTATCACACTGATAGGCAATGAATTTACTGTCGGGCGACCATACCGGATTGAGATGAAGCGCAACGCCCTTTGTGAGCTGTATCGCTGTTCCTCCTGAGATAGGAAGCAGATAAATATCCCCAAGCAGGTCGAAAGCCAGCATCTTTCCATCTGGGGAGGGATTCACATTCATACAACTACCTTCGGTAACAACGAACTCAATGTTCCGCGTAGGCTTTATAGGCAACTGTTGCGCCCTTGTTGTTAAAGTGCCAACAACTAGCCATACAAAAAAATTTAAATTTCTGATTATCATATATTTAGGATAATTTCTTTGTTTAAGTCTGGGCGGATTGCGATTTAAAATTAAGTTGCTTGATAGAGAGGTTCAACATTTCGGCCTGACGAAACTCAAACTGCTTGATGGCATACGCAGGGCAGTAGCTCGCACAACTAACCGGCCCTGTCTGCTTCACCATTCTTTTGCCTTTTCCATTGTCTATTGTTTGCGCAAAAAGTCCCGAACTCGCCATTATTACAAAAAGAAAAACTATTAAGTATTTTTTCATCTTATCAAAATTTTATGTTTTCCAGCAGTAAGCTGTCTTTCAAATTCTTTTACTCCAACTTCGGCTTTTGCCCCTTCTGGGATATCTACAGTAAGTTCAACTCCTCGCTGAACCCTTTTCCATTTAACCCCGAGTTCACCAAATGGGCTTCTATATGTCCCGCTGGCCCAGTCAAGATTTTTTGGAAAAACAGGCGCTATGGTAAACCGGGAAAAACCTGCGAAATCTTCATTGGGTTTTATCCCCACAAGGCTTCGATAGCACCATGCATTAAAATCGCCGAAGAACACATGGTTCAGGGACTCATCCTTTGGCTCCCATCCCTCGTACAATGTAGTTGCCCACCCAGTAATCCATTTGCCCCAGCCAGCGTTCGGATTAGTAAGAAGGGCAAAAGCCTCATCAGGGTAACCGTTATCGCTAAGTGCCGACAGGACCCATTTTGTTCCGAGCACCCCAAAATCAGGTACAAATTCTCTATCAAGCACGCCTTTTGCAAGCTCCGCCGCAACTGTTTTTATCGATTGCTCGGGACATAGCCCATTTACCAAAGCGCCGCTAAGTGCAGTAAGCGTTTTCACTTTGTAGGTTCCTGCCGATAGATCGAAAAACTCATCATTAAATGCCTCCTTTACGCTGTCGGCCATTTTCATATAACTGGCTGCCTCGACATATCCCAGCACTTTAGCCATTTTGGAAAGCACGACCAGATCGCGGTATAAAAATATTGTTGAGGTACAGGCTTTTGGCGTTTTTTCCACCGAAAGGAAATCGTCCAATCCTGTCCTGTAAATATTTCCGGATGCCTTAGCCTTTTCGGCCAAATAACCTACGTAGCGCTTTACCGCTTCATAATTTTCCTTTAGCACTTCTGTATCGCCCGTGTGAACATATACTTGCCAGGTTATCAGCGGTAATGCCGAACCCCAAGCTGGACCAAAATCCCTGTCCGATGGGTCGATCCAATGATATCCAATTCCTTTGGTTGGCGCTACCCCGGGCAGGCTTCCGTCTTCAAGCTGCACATCCCGGATATCTCCCAAAAACTTTCTGTAACTCGAGGCTGCATCAAAATTCCAAAGTCCAATCTCGCAAGCTACATGTGCATCGGCAAGCCACCCCATTTTTTCCCTTTGCGGACAATCTGTTGGGATGCCCACATAGTTTGAACGGTAGCTTTGAAGCGCTGCCGCATTAAGCTGGTTGAGCATTTTGGATGAACTTTTGAAACTTCCAGCTGTAGTAAAATCTGTGCTATAGAACAATCCAAGTATAGAGGATTTAGAAAGCTTTACCTCTCCCTGGACTTTTACCTGAACATACCGAGATCCATGGTAAGTAAACCGCGGGGTATAGGTTTCCACATTTCCGCCCCTTAAGATATAAATGTCGGTAGCAAATTTTGGATCAGATTGTGGCCCGATCATCTGCCCGGCATTATGTAGCGAGTCCAGCGAGCCGTCAGGATTCAACCGCTCACTGTACTTGATTATTGCTTTGTCACCAGAATTGCCCTTTATCTTTAACCTAACTACGCCCGCAAAATTTTCTCCCATATCGTAGAGGTAAACTCCAGCGGACAACTCCCTATAATCTTTTGGCTTGATATAACGGATGACCTTAACGGGCGGCATTGAAACCTGTTCCATTATACCCTCAGGTGATATCGCAGGCAACGCCGCTTTCCAGCCGCTGTCATCAAAACCAACCTTGTTCCAACCAGGCATCTCTTTTCTAGCATCATATATCTCGCCCGCTGGAAGGCTGTTGAACTGACTGGCTCCGTATCCGGTTTTCCAAGATGGGTCACTTGAAATCACTTTTTGAATGCCACCATTATACTCTAGCACCAGATCCATGATCACTCTAGGCGATTTTCTCCAACCGATCTTATCAAAATTCCAGATCGTCTTGCTCTGCATATTGAACCAGCCATTTCCAAGCTCAACTCCTATAGAGTTTTTACCAGTTCGCACCAGATGGGTGACATCATATTTGCTGTAATGCAACCGTTTATCGTATCTGGTAAATCCAGGTTCCAATACCGCACTGGTAACTGGTTTTCCGTTGAGCGTAGCATGGTGATATCCTACTCCGCAGATGTACAGCGTTGCCTTATTGAGCCGCATTCCGTTTCCATAATGATGCAGGCGAGAAGCGGTTGTAAATTCTTTCCGAAAGAGAGGGGATGGGCCAATGTTTATGTTTTCTGTTGACGTAATCCACGAACCCTTGAAATGGTAAATATCCTGCGCATCTGCAGAACCTATTCCGATCAGAAATGCCAAAAGTACTACCAGAAAAATCTTAATCCCGCTCATTTTATTTAACCGCTAACTGGACTACGCTTTTAGGTGGTAACACTACCATAAGCTTTCCATCTTGAAATTTCGCTGCTACAAACGGTGCCAGTTTTACCTCTGGACTTTTTCCAAAATCATTGAACGAATTTATTTTTGGCGCCGTAAGCAATTGCCCATTTATACTTGTTCCATGTATATCGATCTTCACAGTAATCTCTTTTGTAGGATCGATATTCACCATTGTGATGTTTATGGTTGAATCTTTTGTTGATGCAGATGCATTTACCGCTTTCAGGGACTTACCTTCGAAACTGTAATCTGGTGAGGAAATAGTCAAAGGAAGTAGTTTTGCATCTTGGTGAACCTTCATCATATCAAACACATGGTATGTAGGGGTAAGCACCATCTGATCTCCCTTGGTAAGAATGACCGAATGGATGACATTAACGGTTTGCGCCAGATTTGCCACTCGTATACGGTCTGAATGGTTATTGAAAATGTTCAATGTAGACGCAGCAATTAGCGCATCGCGCAGAGAATTCTGCTGGAACAGCCAATCCTTCGGCTGCCCAGGTTCCTGCGCAGTCCAGATTCCCCATTCATCTACCAGCAATGCCGCCTTTTTTTGGGGGTCATATTTATCCATAATGGCGCTATGTTTACTCACTACTTCCTCCATTTTTAGGGCATTGGCCAGTCCTCCGAAATACTGGTCCTCACCAAATGAGGTTGCAGATCCAGAGGGCGGCCAATGACCTGTGATGAGTGTATAGTAATGCAATGATAGACCCCACATTTGGCTCCAGTGAATATTTTTCATGCATACCTCTGTCCAGTTATAGTCCTCGGCATTTGCACCGGAAACAATCTTTTTAAGCTTAGGGGCACCAGGATAGGTTTCACAGAAACTAGCATATTGCTTATAAAGGCCTACGTAATGTTCAGGGGTCATATCTCCTCCACAGCCCCAGCTTTCGTTTCCCACTCCCCAAAATGAAATTCCATAAGGCTTTGGGTGTCCATTTTTTCTTCGCTCTTCGGCAAACGTTGATTTGGAATCTGAGTTCAGGTATTCGATCCAGCTTGCCATTTCCTGTGGAGTTCCAGTTCCAACATTGCCAGCAATGTAAGGCTCACAACCAATCCGCTCACACAGATCTAGGAACTCGTGCGTACCGAAGGAATTGTTCTCTTCGACCATTCCCCATGTTGTGTTTATTCTGACCGGACGTGAAGTTTTCGCTCCGATTCCATCACGCCAGTGGTATTCATCAGCGAAACATCCGCCAGGCCAGCGCAGGTTTGGCACTTTTATTTTTTTTAAGGCCATTACAATATCCTCACGGATTTTTCTATTCCGGTAAAATCCATCATAGATACTTCGCCCAAGGTGTTCTGCAAACTGTCCGTAGATATGCCTGCTTATAACTGGTGCATCAGTTTTAGATTCCAACTTGATTTCGGCTGTTTGCCCGAGGGCATAAGTTGAAGCTAGGAGCAATAAAAATGTCAAAAAGCGGGTCATTTTTTTGGCTTATATTTTTGTTCCAAGATCCAACTTATGCAGTCATCAATCCACTGCACCTTCGCTTTTTTATTGTTTATACCATATCCATGGGCTCCTCTTTCATAAAGGAAAATATCCATCGGCACATGATGCTGCTTCAAAGCTGCCGCGAAATAAAGGCTGTTCTTTACGTCAACTATCTTGTCATCCATACCAGAAGTCATAAATGTAGGCGGGGTATTTTCGGTAACCTGAAGTTCATTTGAATAATATTTGATCTGCTCGGAAGTAAACGACGGTCCGATCAGGTTCATCCTCGATCCTTGGTGGGTAAGCGAATCAGCAAAACTGATGACTGGATAAACTAACACCAAAAAATCTGGTCTCAATGAAGTCTTTCTTGGATTTTGAAGTTCTGTTTTGTCATATCTAACGCCTACCGTAGAAACGAGATGTCCCCCTGCAGAAAAGCCCATAATGCCGAGTTTATTTGGATCTACTTGAAGCTCTTTAGCATTTTCCCTGACATATTGTATAGCACGCTGTGCATCTGTCAAGGGCACTATCTCTTTGTGATCCATACGCAGATCAGAAGGCACACGGTAATCTAAAAGGATGGCGGTAATTCCCGACTCGCTAAGTTTCTTCGCCGCTGGTATTCCTTCGACACCGTTAGCTCTGCCACCATAGGAACCGCCTGAACAAACTATGACCACTGTTCCCTTGGCTTTTTCTTTTACGGGCCTGTAAACCGTAAGTTTTGGCACCTCTGTTTTCTCTTTTGCAAATGGTATTTTTCCTTCTGGGTAGAGGGGAATTATTTGTTGCGCTCGAGCGCTATAAGCGAACAGGAGCAAAGCCCATATTAATTTTTTCATATTTGGTTTATTCTGTTTGGTTAGGGATCTAATGGATCAAGCGGATCTCGGAATAAGGCGTCAACGACCGGATAAAATGAAAATTCATTTTCTGAAAGCCTTTTAAGCTCTCTATACGGAAGATACCCAAGCTCACGTTTGTTTCTGAGCTCAAATTTTGGGTCAGCTATATAATCTGCCTGATCCTTTGTCGTTAGCAGGAGGGCGGCCTTAGAAACTGGAAATCCATAATTTAACAGATACCTGCATGCGTTGCGAAAATTGGTTGTTGTATGCCTCGCATGTGGATCCATAATTATAGCTTTTTCAGGTATACCGAAGACCTTCATTAGGTAACGTTTCATTTCAAAAGCTTCGCAGTATCTGGTTTTAAAGGGATGGCAATAGCCTCCGCTAACGATGATAAAAGGGGCCTTCTTTTTGAAGTACCATTCCGCTGCCAAACCACATCTTGCTTTTCCCCCATCAGAAAGCCTTTCACCATATTTGTCTGGTCCTTCTCCAGGAATCACAAGTGCAGAAAATGCAAAATTTGAAAATCCGATTCTGCTAACCTGCATTTTGGCTGCCCGATTCTCTTTCTTGTCAAGAGGTTCGAATCTAGCAGCTTCATCCCTACCATTAATCCGGAGCAATCCAAGCGCCACTTCCAAAGGACCTTCGTAGAAATACTTTGGTGCGTTAGCATTCGTAATCTCAGCTAGCATACCTGAAATCTTTAACTGGTAGTTCTTGCTGCCGATTGGATAATTTGCACTATCTATTGAGGGATACCTTAGCCTACCAGTAAGTCCATATCCTGAAATGATATAGTTGACCCCATTGAAATAATGCCTCCAACAGCTTTGCCACAAAGCTCTGTTAGGTAATTGGCGATAAACGTTATAATTTCCTGAAGGCCGAATCACGTTATCCAAAAGTTGATCGATAATTTCTTTATTTAGATCGTATGTAACTAATAACTGGCTATCTAGTTTAGCACAGTATTGTAGCGAAAAAAGATAGTCAGCTAAATTATTATGCTGGAGAGTAGGCTTTGGTAAAAGGACACATATACCCACGTCTTTCTCCACTGCCGAGACTATAAAAAAGTTCTTTTCTATAATGAATTTCTCAGAGCGGATTAGCGTTTTTTGAGCACTTACCTCAACTGTACACAACCAACAATAAAGTTGTGCTACAAAGTATATTTTTGACCTAAAATTTTTCAAAATATGCCTTTGTGGTGTATTTAATATCCCCTTGCTCGACATCGCGTTTGACAAATAGCGTCTTCCCATCGTTTTCTAAGCTCCAGGTCTCAACTGTCGTTCCTATACTTTGTCCATTAGCGTTGGTAGATTTTCTAGTCAAAATGAATATTTCGCTGTTTGTCCATTTCAATGTGCTTGACACTGTGTTACCACTGGGCATCTTTTTAACGAATACTTTACCATCAAATGCAACAGTGTCAATAACAGGCGTTTGTTCTTGCATTTTTGCGTTTAGCGGTGTTCTTGCAATGATGAACCTGTCCTGCAGTTGTACAACTTTAATGAACTTAGGCAAAATGTAATTGGGAGCAGGTCCCCAGTTGACTTTCTCTTCATTAACTTTAAAAGTGCCCGAAAAATTAGCTTTTTGAGCGAATGCATTTGTTGATGCGCATAACAGCGCGAATAAAATTAATTTTTTCATATGTTAAATCTTTCTTAATTAAGTGCGTTTGCATCAAAATCAAATTTCCAATGTGGCGCTAGGCGTTTCATCTAATCTTTAATTCTTTTCAGCTTTTGACTTAGTGGGATTTTGGAATATTCTTCTATGCGTTTTTGTTCTGCTGCACTAATCAAAGGGCTTCTATCAGGTGTGCGACCAAGTGTATCTAGTTCCAATCCAGTATTTCCCAAGCTTTCCACCATCCATAAAGGAACTGATGCACCTTTCAAGTAGTGATCGAAGAATTGCACAACTCTGGTAGTTAAGTCCCACTGGTTTTCAATATTCCGATCTACCAGATGGTCCTCTTTATCGTATTGCAAAAGCCATGCTGGTTTACCTAACCGTTGTAGAGCAATAAAAAACTCAGCCCCTTGGCTGAATGGTACGTGATTATCAAGTCTATTATGTAATAATAAAATTGGGGTCGTCACTTTATCAACGTAAAATATTGGCGAGTTTTGAATATACCACTCAGGTCTATCCCACATGGATTTAAAAAGATTTTGCTGCCCCATTTCAATCCAATTACTTGGTCCTCCTTTCGAAAAGGAATTATTGTTTGGAAGCCAATCATTTACACGTTCGACAAAATTAATTGTAGGTGCGCCGATTAGTGCTGCTTTGTATCTTTTCGAATGTGTTACAAAGTAAGCAGTTTCCCAGCCTCCATAACTGTGCCCGCTAAGTCCCAGACGCCCCTCATCCACGTATTTCCTTGTAAGTAGCTCATCGACTCCAGTTTCTAAACATTCTAGTGCACTTTTGCCGCTATCGCCTACCCGATATTTCATATCTGGAACAAAAACAATATATCCGCGACTTACCATCCACGGAATCTCAATATCCGCACTATGCATCAATTTCGGAGAAATATATTTGAATAGATTTTGTGACTTTTCTCCATAGTAGTTAACGATTACGGGGTATTTCCTATTAGTATCCAGGTTTTGGGGCTTGTACAGAATTCCCTGCAACTCATCGCCATTTGTATTTTTCCAGTTTAACAATTCTACTGTTATCCAGTTATAAGCTTTTTCAGGATAAACGAAGCTAACCTGTTTAACAACTACTCCATCACTCACAAACCAGTTTGGAAATTTATCCGCAGTAGATTTTCTAAACAACCACACATCGGCATTAGTAGCTTTAACTACTTTTTCTATGTCAGCGCAATCTTTGACAATAATTTTTCTGGGTAAGGAAGAGGCTGTTAAATCGATTTCAAATATACTTCTACATTTGCTAGAGTAATTATATCCCGATACTATTATCTTGTTTCTATCAACGTCTTCATCTAAGCCTATATCTAGTATCGAGAATTTAATCCTATTATTCTTTGCATAATGTGAGGTTAGACATATTGGCGCTTCATTACCAGTAGGATCTATCTTCCATAAATCATCAAACACATCTTTAACTATAAGTTGATCGTTTTTTAGCACTTTGAATATTTTCAATTCCTTATATTTCATAAAAGGGAACGAGAGCTTTATGAACTCATCATCCTCATACATTTTAAAGAATTCATTTTGACTGGTCAAATTAACAGTAGTGCCCGTTTTTGTGTTATAGCTGTGGAAATCGCCATGTTCCGTATCAAAATAAATAAAAAATCTACCACCCCGTGTAACATGAATACTTGTTTTATTGGAAATAGAGTCAAGCCTATCAAGAGGAATTTCACTGCCATTTTTGTTGGAAATCAAAGAAAAAAACTTAACGTTGGTCGAGGGCTGTGGTCCAAAAGCAAATTTGCTCATAGGGCGTTCCCGCTCACCGATTAGCCAGAAATTTTCATTAATCCTTTTAGCGTGTCGGAACCGATCATCTAATATTTTTATTTTTTTTTGCGAGTTGAAAATCAGCCCGATATATTTTAAGGGAACATCTACTGCTAAAATATTGTCAAAAGGCTGAACTTGCCAGCTTTTATAGCTCCATATCGTTACTTTAGATTTATTCTGCGGTAAACTATGTTTGCTTGCCTGGTTTAACTGCAAAAGCGTCAAACAAGTAATTCCATTTGGGGAATTGTCATTAAGAGATGAGATCTTAATTTGCTTTTCTTTTTGTAGTTTCTCATCATCGAATATAAAATCCAGTTTTCCAGCCTTACTCTTAACCCAAATAGAGTTGACACCCATTTTATCAGATTTTAATAACGTCTGATTATCCTTGACCTCTTGTGAAATCGAGCGTTTATTCGTTTCTAAATCCATTGTAACAATCCTGATGTTCCCGTTGGACGACTGAACCTGAAATTTCAAATCCTTCCCACTAAGTATAGAGCGGACATTAGATGCTAGAAATGTCAATTTAAACTTCGGTAACTTTAGTGAAAATAGTGAATCACGTTGTTGAAATACAAAATGCTCGTCCATAATAAACCTAGCCTTGATGGGGTCAAATGGTCCTTGAATGATATACTTAATACCGTTATTTTTTACCATTTGGACAATTCCAACAGAAGTGCCAGATTCTGAAACTTTATAAGCGACATATTTTCCTGTAGCACTGATACAAGCGTTTTTTGACATAGAAGGCCAATTCGTTGTACTCGCTCTATCGACGATGGCTTGATTCTGAGAAAAGGCAAACTCTAGCCCTACTGTAAAAACAAATATGGATACAGCCAGTAAACGCCTAAATATGTTATTTACCATGTTTTTTCACCCCTTCTCATTCTCTCTAGATTCGTACTGAACTCTTTTAAATTAACATTGTAATCCACAGCTTTGGTTTGCCATTTAATAGCACATTTAACTTTGCCCGCTTTGTATAAAAGATTGGCGTATGTGTCAATTGGATTCGCAAGCTCTAACTCTTTGATTCTACCGGGTCTAGGAGTAAATGGGTTTTCAACTATCTTTCTTGATTGAAAGGCGGCTCTTTTTAATATTTTACGATCGGTGATGTTTTTGAAAATCTTATCATACAGTACATTATTAATTCCAACTACCAGTGTAAAATGATCCGTGACATTTTCGATTGGGTGATATCTCTCCAAATCGGTAAGGTAGGCTTTCGCAAAATTGATCCAGTCTTTTTTTAAAGTATAGTAACGAATCTTTGCACCGACGATTAACTTTGGGACATCAACAGAACGATACTTCTTGGCGACACTTTTTTGTATTATCTTCCAATTTGGCTCTACATTTATAGGTTGTTTAAGTGCATCGTCTAAATAGATAGCTTTATTGATTTCCTGGTTTAGAATTTTCTGCTCACTATATGTATTTTTACCCTGAGCAGATGCTATGCTTGGTAATAGAAATAAAAGTAATATGATATTTAATTTTGCCATAATTAATAGATTAATTAAAAAAAGCAGTATCTAATGGCAGGTCAAATTTTACCTGTCATTAAATTATCTCTGCTGATTTTTTAGTAGTGTGGTACTCCAATTACTCCCAAAACGTCTGTGCCGCTCCCACCTAATATGCCCTTTAAAGCCAACGTAATATTTCGATGCCTAGACGAAGCGATGCTAATTGTACCAGTGGTAGGAAGCGTATACGTGAAAAGAACCGTACCTGTGGCATTTCGAAACTGAAATACGTTTGTGCCACTTGGTATGACGGCAGGAAGGGGTAGGGTAATAAAGTCAGTAACCTGTTTATAGGCTACATTAGTGAAAAGGTTAACGTTTGGAGTTGATGCCAATGTCACATTAATAACTCCCGCGTTCGGAGATAAGTTTACTAATCTTACATTGACTACATCATCACTAGGATACGGTGGAATGTCATCCTTAACAAATACTGCTTCCGCGGTTGCATTTGTTCCAGTGAGATATAGGGAATAAATTCCACCTTGAGCAATATTTAAACTTTGATGATAATATGGCGTATTTGGAGCACTGCTGGCGAATGCCTTAATTGGAGATGGATTTCCTGCAACGATCGTAAATATCTTGTAATTATTTAGAGCACAACTATCAATGACATTACTGTTCAAGCGAACAAATTTGCCTTGTGAAATTACATTGGTAATGGTCAAGGCGGCCAAGGGTTTTATTGGAATATCATTTGGGTCGTTTTTTTTACAAGCCATAATTGATATTGTTAGCAGGAAAAAAATCATTATTTTAAAATTTCGTTTCATGATCATTATAATTATTATAAATGTGCATTTAGTAACCTGGGGTCTGAGTAATATTCTGGTTTAACAGCATTTGTGATGGCATAATTGGATAAAAGGATTGATATGGCTGCCAGTCCAGCCCTCCCTTATTAGGCGTAGCAACCCTCATAATATCGTCGATTTTCCCTGTACGCTTCAGATCGAACCATCTATGACCAAATTCGCTAAACAATTCTATCCTTCGCTCAGCAAGAATGGCGTCCAAAAGCTCATCTTTCGTGCTCGCTGTAGTATTTCCCAATCCTGCGCGGTTGCGAATAGCATTTAAAAACCCTTGTCCTTCAGATATTTTATTATTTTTTACACAGGCTTCGGCGCAGATTAAATATTGCTCCGCTACCCTAAGTACCATCGAATATTCGGTAACGGGAGAATTTAATGTTGCACTTTTATATTTAAACGGGTAATAACAAGTAACACCGTTAGCTATAGTGCTACCTATCCAAGAATTTCGGCGAAGATCTCCGCTCTCAAAGGCCGAAACAAGTGCGTTGTTTAGGTAATAAACCTTAGTTCCATTAATTAATTCAGCCCCGGTGGCAATAAATGCCCATGCTTCTTGCGTATTCCGTCCAGTAACTACCGGTTGCAGTTGCCAAATGGCTTCTCTGCTATTTGCCTTAAAAACATTCTCTAAGGTTGTGAGAGAATATAGGTTTGTATTATTTATTACCTCTTTAGATTCAGTCTCAGCAGCTGCAGTGTTCCCAGTGAATATATATACCCTGGCAAGTAAAGCTTTAGCTGCCCATTTTATGGGTCTGATCCTAGGGCTTGTAGCAACCGATGTCGTTAGGTCACTTTGTAAATAAGCATCTGAAAGGTTATCAACGGCATACTTTAAATCACTAATAATCTGCTGATAAACTATTTCCTTACTTGTCCGAGTGGCCACGGAATTGACTGCATAGTTACTACTGGTTAGCAACGGCACATCACCGTACAATTGTACAAGATAAAAATAGGAAAATGCCCTAATAAACTTCATTTCTCCCAACAGTTGCTTTTTAACCTTACCACTCAATTTTGAATTTGAATCCTCACCAGAAGTTTTTTGTTCACTAAGTCCTTCTATAATTCTATTACTATAATACACTTCGGTCGAGTAGAACCTATTCCAAAACTGGTTCGCATTACTAGTTGCAGTCAACGCGGTAAGTGCGTTCCGATTAAACTCGGCCATGGCAGTATAAGTATTTGGCAGATATACCATCAATTCATCAGAACTAAGCCCAGGAAAGCTTGACAATCCTAGAAAACTGGCTTGAAGGAGATCTGATCCTGAAGCGTTTGCATATACTTGGTTTACTGCAGCAATAGCACTTTCATCGTTCGAAAAAACAGCCTCAGCAGTTAACGAAGTTCTAGGGGGGGCTATTTCTACAAGCTTTTTACAGGATAATGAAATCACCAAAAATATACCCATATATAATACTGTTCTTATTTTCATTTTTTAAATTTTTGAGATTAAAAACTTGCGCGTACATTGAGTACGATTACTCGCATTGGAGGCATAACGCCAGAGGGGCCTGTAATAGGATCAGGTCCAGAGTATTTAGATAAGGTGAAGAGGTTCTGGGCATTTATTCCAATACGACTACTTTTCATACCTATTATTCCTGTCCAACTTTTTGGAAGATTCCAAGAGATTGCAATATTGGTCAATCTTAGGTAAGTAGCATCTTCGTAAAACGCCTCTGTTTGCGTAAGCAAACCTGACCCAAGTAAGGTTGAGTATTTCTGAATTACAGCGATGTCACCTGGGTTTTCCCACCTATTTAATGAATAAGCTATTTCAGGCTGATTGTAGGCATCACGCCCTGGTCTACTAGAAACAAAGAAATAACGTGGTTTTAACTGCTTATTGAAATCAAATGATAAATTCATACTTAACCCCTTATACTCAAAAGAACTCTGCAATCCCGCATAAAAAGGCGAGGTGTAAAGATTGCGCAAAGTAGTTTTCATATTGGCAGTGCTACCTGCTGTTGCAACAGGATTTCCATTGATATCTTCCAAAACTTCGAGGCCTGTGAGAGGATTTACTCCCATGTAGGTATTCATTGTTGTAGTGCCAAGCGGTAGACCAATATGATACCCAAAGCCTGCTACCCTGTTGACTTTATCAAGGCTTGGCAAACTTAAAAGTTTATTTGTTGGAACAGTGAGGTTTGCATTTACATTCCATTTAAACGCCTTGGCGGCCAAGAGCTTAACCCCAATCGTATATTCCCATCCTGTATTTTGAACTAATGCATCGAAATTTACGTCGACAGATGCAAATCCAGCGGTTACAGGCAAATTGAGAGATTGTAAGAGATTGCTACTTCTGTTTCGATTGTAATTTATGCCTAAAGTTACGCGATTGTTTAAGAGGTTTGCATCGAACCCAATGTTCAAAGATCGCTTTTCTTCCCACTGTAACTTTGAGTTCAATAGCCGCCCAGGTGCAAAACCTACAACGTTTTGATAAGGTAGATAAAATGTATTAGCAGAGTAGAGATCCATAAATGTATAATCTCCGACACCATCACTTCCAGTAAGCCCATAATTAGCTCGAAGTTTGAAGAAATTTAACCACGGGAGTTTTTCCTTGACCAAGGTTTCTTCAGAAACAATCCAACCTACTGCGGCGGACCAGAAGTTGGCAAATCGATTATCGGGCCCAAATCGTGTACTTCCGTCTCGTCTGGCTGACAATCCCAACAAGTATCTCTCTTTAAAATTATAATCTAATCTGAAAAACCCTGCATTATATCGGTATTCATAAAAACTCGAGCCCGTTTGGTTAAAAGATGATGATGCAGACAAATTTTTGACCTGTGAATCACTACTCTGTCCTGAACCAGTAATACCAGAAGTTTCGCCCTGACTTTTGTTGTAGGTTGCCCCTAACAAGAAATTAAGTTTGTGTCCAGAAAATTGGTGATTATATAAAATTTGTGGTTCTATAATATAATTATTTGTATTGGTGAACCGATAGGAACCCGATCTAATGAAAGTATTTCTAGCGGTGGGTGCAACTGATTCCGCAAGGTTAGAGGTAAATTCCTGTTGATCCAACCTATTGTAACCAAAGCTTGTTTTAAAGTCAAGTCCATTAACTATGTTGTAAGACGCAGTTATATTACTTGTAAAATTATTTGTCTTAACTTCAAATGGATTTGTGAGGTAGGTCGAAAGCGGATTTCTAAATCTACTAATAGTGCCTGTTGGATCCATATCCCAATTCAACGTTCCATCTGTATTATAAAGGTTTGGTGCATTGGGTGGTAGTAAATATAAAAAAGAACCAGCAGTAGTTTGATTGAGACTTGGTAAGTTATTGAAACCGTTTAAATAATTTCCTACAATACCTAGTTTGAATTTTTGATTTGCAGATGCTGTGTTTAAAGAAATACTTAATGCAATATTATCGTTCCTAAAATTCCTCGCATATGCACTATTTTGACGATTCCCTGTAAGATTTAATCGGTAGCTAGAATTTAGCGTGCCTCCAGATACACTTAGACTCGCGTCATCATAGCCCGTTGTCTTGATAAGTTCCTTTTGCCAATCGGTAAATTTTTCCTTATCCCAAATACCGTTTAGGTCGTAATTTGTAGCTGATATTACAGCGTTGGAATTTCTGTAAGCCTCATTTCTAATTCCTAAGTATTGTTCGGTATTCAAGAAATCAGCACCAAAAGTTGCTTGATTCCATCCATTTCTCGAACTGAAATCAATTTGTAAGGTTCCAGGTTTGCCTCGCTTAGTTGTAATTACAATAGCACCATTAGCCGCTCTCGAACCATAGATTGCGGTTGCATCAGCATCCTTTAACACGTCGATGCTCTCAATATCGTCTGGGTTTAGGAAGCTTAGTGGATTGCCCGAGCCATAGGAAATACCAGCATTGTTGCCTGCAACCCCTAAAGCAGTAGGTGTCGCTTCCCCCCAAAGATTGATATTACCCGTACCGACCATCGTAGTAGATGAATAAGGTACACCATCGACAACAAAAAAAGGCGAACTATTTCCTCTAAAGCTACTAACACCTTGAATTTTAACATTTATAGTGGCACCGGCATTGCCACTGACTTGCTGAATCTGAATACCAGCAACCTTGCCCTGCAAAGCAAGCAGGGGATTGCTTACAATTTGGTCTTCAATTTCTTTCGCCCTAACCGAAACAGAGTTGGATAAACTTAATCTTTTGCTAGTCGTAGTATATGCTTGGATTTGCACAGCGTCAAGTTCACTTGTTGCAAGGTTTAACTTAATTGTTCCAAGTTCTCTTGCTGCCTTAACCTCCTTAGGATCAAAACCAATATATTTTATCACAAGAATTGCTCCATCGTCAACTCCACTCATTGTGAAGGTCCCATCAACAGTTGTACTAGTTCCTTTGCCGTTTGCTTTTAATACAACGGATGCCCCAGAAAGGGGTGAGCCATTCTCATCTACAACCTTTCCACTAACGACAATTTGGTCGTTCAATTCATATTTATCTTTGGGTTGTATAACGATAGTTTTTTCATCAATTAGATATGAGTATTTGTCAGAATTTATTATAAAATTTAGTACTTCCTTTAAAGAACTGTTTTTAAATTCAACCGAAACTTTTCCGTTTGCGTCGAATTTCTCACTCTCCCATAGAATGGAGTAACCTGTTTGTTTTCGAATTTCTTTAAATACCTGAGCTAGGCTTACATTTTTTTTATTTAATGTAAGGTGTTGTGCCATTCCGGCTGCACTTACTTGAAGCAAAGCAGAAATCAATATTGTTGTGGTCAGCTTCATAATCATTAGCATTCTTCGGATGCAGGAAAAGTGGCTGCACCAAAATTTTGTAAAATTTTTGTACATTCGTTTAATGGGTTTTAGTCCTTAATAAGTTGTTTCACGCATTTGATTAGGTATACCCAGGATATTGGCCGGGAGTGTTAGAGCACTTCCGGTTATTTTTATCTAGATAACCTTTGCTAAGATTAAGGCCCTAAGTTTCTATGTATTTTCATGTTTGTTTGGTTTTGTTGTTTTAACTTTGGTTAATTGGCTTTTCTTTCGGCGATTATTTTTTGGTCCTTGATCTTAAAGACCACAGATTTCGTGAACTCTAGTTTTCTTAGGACTTGTGACACTTTTGCATATCGAGACACTGAGCCCGAGAATTTCTTGGTTTTAAGACTTTCGTCCTGATATTCAATTTCTACGTTATACCATCTAGAAACCTGTTTCAAGATATCGGAAAGCGGTTCGTTACTGAAAACAAAAAAACCATCCTTCCATGCAACTTCATCATCAACGTCTACATCTGAGATTGTCAACTTATTATTTAATAAAGTAGATTGTTTGCCTGGTTCCAAAATTTTATTTCCGTTCCCATTTCGTATGGAGACTTTAACTGAACCTTCCAATAAAGTGGTCTTGGTGGCCATCTCATCTGTATAGGAGTTGATATTGAAATGCGTTCCCAAAACTTCTACTTCCTGTTTATCTGTTGAAACTATGAACGGATGGGCTCCGTCCTTTTCAATTTCAAAATATCCTTCTCCAGTAAGCTCTACTCTTCGGTCTTTTGATGAGGCAAATGACGCTGGATACTTTAAGGAGGAAAGCGCATTTAACCACACCTTGCTACCATCAGGGAGAACAACCGCTTGAGTTTCGCCTCTGTATGTGGTAAGTGTTTGCATCACGCCTGGTCCATTTTCGCCGCCAGCCATCCCGTATACCAGCTCACCCTGTTCGTTCTTGGTAATTGTAACTCCGCTCTCTTCTGCAACCTTTCCCTTACTGGCATCGGCGATATATATTTTCTTTCCGCTGGAAAGTGTAAGGGTAGCAGCGATCCTTCCAGGTTCGATGTCGTTCGCTGCGAACTGCTGTTCGGTTTTGTTCCTGTGCTGCTGGTAAAAATAACCTACGGTGGCAACTGCTAATGCAATGGAGGCGGCAACGGCAATTTTTGGCCAAAGTCTTGTTTTCTTATCTCCCTTCAAATAAGGTTTTAGCGCTTCGCGGCCACGGGCAATAGTCTGCTCATGATTTTCTTCGCTATAGATTACTGGCTCGTTCCCGCCAAGTTCATGCACCCAGCGTTCGAGCAGTTCTTTCTCCTTGTCGGTTGCCTGTCCGTTACGGTATTTTTCGAGAAGTTTTGATGCGTCCTTCATATAATTTTGATGGAAATAAATGATTTCAACTTGTCACTATTTACCACATTTTATAACTAAGCCGATTAACTTGACAAGTACTGTACAAAATATTTTAAAATAACTTCAATCCATTGACATTCAGTGGTTTAAATTACCATCAAAAAAATTTAATTCCAAATCATTGACCTTTTTTGTTGGTCTTATGGCTTTGTTCTGGCTATGATTTAGCTTCAGAAGCGAAATAGCATATATAGGAATATGAACAGCCCAAGTTTGGTGCGCAGGATCTTAAGGGCGCGTGTAATATGACGGCTTACGTTTTCTTCTGTTGTACCGAGTACCTCTGCGATTTCCCGATGGCTCAGGTTTTCCTTGCGGGACAGGAGGAATACTTCCTTCATCTTTGTAGGGAGTAGATCTATTTGCTTATTAATGATTTCGATGATCTCTTTTTCCCTCACGCGGTAATCGGCTTGTTCGCTGAAGTTCTTTGCGTAGGTGTCCAGCGACTGGAGATATTTGTCTTCTACCTTCTGGTGGCTGAAGATGTCTAGGATTTCATACCTAACTGCGCGGTAGAGGTAACTAGCTAGTGAGGATTCTATATTGATGGACTCATGTCGATTCCAAAGGCTTACGTAAACCTCCTGAACGACATCTTCTGCTTCCTGTCTGTTGCGCAGTTTTTTGTCGGCGTAAATGATAAGCAAATTATAGTACCTCTCGAAGATTTCCACAAATGCGTTTTTATCTCCCTGCTTGAGCAGGTCATAAAGTTCGGAGTCCTTATGGGTACTATAGATTAACATCGAATAAAAGCTGTTAACGGAATTTACCGTCAGTCTAATTTAAGAAATTTTGTTGCAGCAATGATAAATATATTTTCTTTAACGAAATGTTAAATCTTCCATGAGATATTTATTGCACATCTGGAAAGCTCAAATCGGATTTACGGAAATTCAAAAATCTTTTTGGGATGACTGGAGATTATTTTCGATTAGGAATTTTTTGTATTCGCTGAGATGCTTCAAATTTAAACCAGGAATATTCATAATTTCTTCGGGCGACAGTTCAAGTAATTGCTTTAAATTTTGGTATCCATTATTCATAAGAACCGCCTTTAATGGTTCACTGAGATTAAGTTCGGCTATCTTTCTGTTTTGCAACTCTTCCACTTTGAAGAAATATATTTTATCCAAAGATAAAACAATTTATTCAATAGTTCCTTATATTAAGGGTTATGATGTGCGGTTGTGCATAATAAGGCTGTTGATTTGTTTTGCAATATGCCTAAAGGAGTCGATCTTTCAGAGAAAAAACATATCAAGTCACCAGACATCTACCTCAAGAAGTTTGGCGAAAGAGTACGCGCCCTTAGGATTGCCAAAGGTTATTCAAGTTATGATATGTTCGCCTATGAACATGATATCAACAGAAGCCAATGGGGAAGATATGAAACCGGCAAAGATGTACGCCTTTCTTCTATTCTGCAAATCGTTTCCGTTTTTGACATGACCCTCGAAGAATTCTTCAGCGAAGGTTTTGAGGATAAATAATTTCGCTTTTTATTTTTTTAGTTAATTCAAGACTGCCTGTTACTTGATGTTTTAAACTTGCTGCCAATCAAGTTTAAACCTTTTATACGTAATGGACAGAGTTTATATCGGGAAACTGTATGCTTCGATGGAATCGGAGCTTGCGGGCATCTATGAACTTCCCGAACAATTTTCTAATTCGCTGGGCATCGTGTCATCAGCGATGCACCAGCTGCACCGGCATATTTCTTCGTCTGGTTTCTTTGGGACTGAGGAAATCGAGTTCTTCAAGGAGATCAAACCCAAATTCTACCACTGGTACATTTTTCTGGTGGAACGGCACAATGTGATAAAGGGGCTTTCTATGGGCACCGAGCATATGGCAAGGGACTACTACCTGCAGGAGCTTTCATTTATCAAACGGTTTTTTGACCAGAACGCGTTTGTCTACCAGTATTTCCTGGCGCAGGAGATATCAAAGGATGAGGAATATTTTCTGCGCTCCAATTTTGAGCCGGCTTTTGAGCGGCCGATATTTCAGCTCGAGAACTTTTCCACCAACCAGGATTATTTGTTCGCCAAGTTTATGGCCTACGAACGCTTGCAGGAATTTGTGGTGACCAGGCTCCGCGCCACTTACGTATCTGATGCCAGTACAATATTTGGCGAACTTAGTTCTGCAAAGAAACGTACCTGGACGGACGGAAAGATCAAACTGGTGGAACTTGCCTACGGGATCTATTTTATGGGCTCGGTAGATTTTGGGAAAGCAGAGATCTATGATATCATCTCTGCGCTAGAGGAAAGCTTCAACATCCATCTGGGCGTGGCTTACCGCAGGTTCGTTGAGATTTCAAGGCGAAAGTCAGAAAGCCATACCAGTTACCTTGATGCCATGCGTGCTGAAATCGTCAGGCGGATTACCGAAAAGGACCGCTACAAACCTTTTGTTCCCAAAACAAGATCCGGAGAATCTCCCGGATAAAATATCTAACTGCCTAAATGTTGTCAATCCCCCTTCCCGCTACTTTGGAATTTTGCTGCCAGTATCTGTTAGATCTTTGACATCTGGGAACGAAACATTATCCGAACAAGCTTCGGAAATTTTGCGAAGGCAGAGGTGAGAACCCCGAGCTGAAAGCGCATTGGCAGACGAGAGTCCGGGTCGTAGGACCTGACGTGAGAAGTTCCGAAAAATATAGAGGCCATTTTCAGCGGGTTGATACCGCGCTGTTTAGGGCCAGCTTAAAGGGGGGCGTTTGCCCCCTTTTGCATTTGATAACTTTTTTAACTTAATAATGTATGGCCGCCTATATCGACGCAGCAGAACTGCTCTCTGAGATTTCCATTCTGGATTTTTTAAGGCGCCTTGGGCATGAGCCTGTAAAGTATTCTGGAAACGAGCATTTTTATTTGAGCATGTTAAGGGAAGAGAAAACGGCATCGCTGTGCGTAAACGATAACCTCTCGGTATGGTTTGACCATGGAGGACCGAACAGCTCGGGCATTCGGGGCGGAAACCTGATCGACCTGGCCATCTCGTATTGGCATCCGGTAACCTATGTAGGGGCGCTCTCTAAAATCAAAGAACTTATGGAAAACACAATCAACTCTTCACATTCTATAGCTATTGGAACAAGGGAAAGGAAACGGCTGCCGGTAAAGCTGCCGCACTATAAGATTGAAAACATCAGGTCGCTTGGCACCAATGATGCGATTACCGGCTACCTGCAGCAGCGCGGGATCTGGGCAATGGCCGAAGGCCATATCCAAGAGCTTTATTATTTTGTAAGGGACGACAAGGGCGTCCAGAAAAACTTCTTCGCTGCCGGGTGGCAGAACGAGAACGGCGGCTGGGAAGTTCGTAACAAATATTTCCAGGGGTGCCTTGGGCACAAGGGGCTGAGCGTCGTCCCTGGGCGGGAGGATTCTGTTGTGGTATTTGAAGGCTTCATGGATTACCTCAGCTGGAAATACGAACACGAGGAACTTTCTCCAAGCGTGATCGTACTGAATTCCCTTTCGCTGTTGCCGGCTGGGATTAACAGGGCACGAAAGTTCGACCACATCGAAACCTATTTTGACATGGACAAAGCGGGACTGAAAGCGGCTATCGATTTTAAGCAGGCGCTCCCACAATCCAAGGATTGCAGCCCAGTTTATCTGGGCTACAAGGATTACAACGAAAAACTGATGGCCGATCTAGCAGTTCTGCGTGGAAATGTTTTCAGTCCGACTGCACACAATACCTCTATAGGTTTTGGGCAATCCCGACGTTGATTTTTGGTTTTGGTATAACCTGATATCTGTATAACTGGATATCCAGACATTCGTTTATGGGAATATCTAGTTATTGGGATATCTAAACTTGCCTTTTAACCTTGGCATAGCCAGCTATCTAAGAGTATACATATATATTAATATTTGTATGCATAGATATGTAGGTACGTTGGTATGTCTAGATATCGCAAGGCAAGAAAGTAACGTTTCGGTTGGTTGTCCTTTTAAGTGAATTGGATATGCTAATTCCCTTTCGATTTAAAAATTATGTTTTTAATGTTCGATTGGCCTTCGCCTTTTTTCTATATGCGTCCGAGGGGAATCTGCGCTAAGCGAAAAGGTGCATTTTTTTTTAATGCAGCAAGCCGAAGTTGGGCAGAGCCCTACTTTGCTTGCCCCACACGCTGCTGTGGGGATTTCAAGTATCCTCCGGGGATACTTGTCCGCGCTTTCGCGCTAGTCGGGGGAGAAATCGGGAACCTGTGCGGGAACCTTTGGATTTATTTAAGCGTTTTTTTCAGTTGGCGGTATGGAAGATCTGAATATCCGCTCGGTAAGGTTTACCGTTGCAGTGGACGAAAAATTTGAGAAGGTTGCCAGAAAGCTTGGCCGAACCAAGCGATTGCTGTTTGTCCAGATGGTGGATTATTTCTATAAGAGCAAAAAGGACCCGGTCGACTTAAACGATGAGCTGCTAAAAAATTCGCTGGTGAAAAACCACCAGCAGTACATTAGCTTTATCCGTGCGCAGGAAAATATGTTGCTCGTTCCGATCAAGGCGGAGGTGGACAGGGTTTCCAGGTCCCAGCGTGATATCATCGAGCGGTTCAATTCGGAAATCTTAAAGCACAATGCACTGTTGCTCGGCGGACAGAAGTCGCAAGGTTCTGCCATTGGTGTGATGGAAAAAACGCTCGGGCAGCTATTGAAAAAGACAAAAGATGTCGATGTGCTAAAAGCGCAGTTCCTATTTTTGTTTGAGGAATATTTGTTGGCAAGGGAATCTCTGGGGCAAAGGGCTTCGGCAAAGGAAAAACAGGAACTTGGCTCCAGGATCAAAGACCAGGTACGAATGCTCTAACCCGTTATGTATGTTCATCAGTATTACCGATAAAAAAGAAGCGGAGAACAAAGGTAGCAGTGTGACGCTTGTACATTACCTTGAAAAAGAAAACCGGACGGCTAAAAAAGCGAAGCAGGAACTTTGGTTCAATGCAGTGCGCTCAGACATTTCGGCCTATGAGGTCATGAGAAGGATCGATGATAATGTGGCCAAGCTCGGAAGAAACGATCCAAAGTTCTTTCTCATCAATATCTCACCGAGCAAAAAGGAGGTTGCTTTTCTGCTGGAACGGTTTGGAAGGGATGGCGCTAGAGAAGAACTCAAAAAGTTTACTTCTAATGTAATGGACGAATATGCCCGAAACTTTAAGCGCGATGGCATCACTGGGCGAAAGGACCTGCTATGGTATGGGAAACTGGAAGACTACCGCTACTATTCCCACACTGACCGGGAAGTAAAAAATGGCGAGAAAAAACGTGGCGAACGAAAGGATGGCGAGCAGATGCACATTCAGGTGATCGTAAGCCGAAAAGATATAAGCAATAGGATCAAGCTTTCTCCGCAGAATACCTCTAGGGGAAAAAACATCGAACATTCCAAAAAGATGGGGCAGTTTGACCGGCTGGCTTTCAAGCAGAGCGGGGAATCGGTTTTTGATGAACTCTTTGGCTTTGATAGGCAGCTGAAAGAAACCCTGGCCTTTGCCAATACGCAGAAGAACGGCAGCTTGTCCGAGCGCACCGAAATGGCCGCACGCAGTTTGGAACCAGATCTCGTGTTGCCGACATCTTCCTTGGGCGAAGAACGTGAGATTCATCTATCAGAAAATTTGGGCGAAGATTTGGACATCGAGGTGGTGGAATACTTGCCTTTGCTGAACGAATTCTCGATTGATATCTCCGATGACATTGACGATGAAGCCATTCTGGGCAGGAACCGCCATCGCAAAAGAAAAGCCCGGACCAATACCAGGTAGGTGTTTTCGGATGTGTATTTGCTTGTTGCGCGAACCTTCGCGTATTCCGTTTTATTAATTGCCACTATAACCTGCTTGTCTACTTGGTGCTTTGTGCACTTCATTCTAACCAATATCCATTCACCCTTTAACCCATTGCCTATGCTTAAACACGGAAGCCTGTTCATCGGGATCGGCGGTTTTGATATCGCCGCCAGCTGGGTGGGCTGGCAAAATGTTTTCTCCTGCGAGAAACATCCATTCTGCCGACAACTATTACACTATTACTGGCCAAACACAGCTCATTATGACGACATCTTCCAATTCAGCGCAGCTCAGTATCACCGATCAATCGACATCATCTCCGGAGGCTTTCCCTGTCAGCCCTTCAGCCAGTCCGGGCGGAGAAAGGGCACGCAGGATGACCGCTACCTCTTCCCGCAGACTGTGCGAATTATTAAGGAAGCAAGGCCCAAATGGATTGTTCTTGAAAACGTATCTGGACTGTTCAGTATTCTCGAGCCCGGAAGTCTTTCTAAGGTGGAAATCAAAGAGGTCGAGCTTTTTTGTGAGGATCTCGACCAGGTACCAAACCGTACGATCATCCGACTGCAGCGAAGGGTCATCGCCAGTATCATCTCAGAAATCCGTGCAGCAGGATACCTACTTCCCCAGCTTAAGGACGGCACACCAGTCATTCTGTGTGTTCCGGCTGCTGGTGTTGGTGCCCCGCACGCGAGAAACCGGGTCTGGTTTGTTGCCCACGCCGACGGCCTCGGAGATAACCTCGATAAAGGCAACAATCCGGACGGCCAGGGCGGGCATGCCGCTGAAATCGAGAAGAAACGAAAAGGGAAATGGCGGGCAGATTTCGCTGACGGATTTTCTGGTCTACCTTACGATAAGGGCATCCTTGAAACCTGGTCAGAGCAGTGCGGGAGAATCGCCAGCTTCTTTCCTGGGCAGGCTGCACCGGGCGCTTCCGCAACTGGGGGATTCGGTATTCCCAACTGGGAAAACTGGCCAACTCAGTCCGCGTTTTGTAGCGGAGATGATGGGTTTTCCCCTGGACTGGACGGAATTACCTTTCCGAAATGGCGGGAGGAAAGCATAAGGGCCTACGGCAATGCCATCGTTCCGCAGGTAGCGCTCGACATTTTCCGCACGATCGCATCAATTGAGGCTGCCTGCTGATAAGGGTGTGATTTGAGTTCCCTGATCTGCTGCTTTTCAAATTTTAATCACAATTACTATGGTCATACTACTCGGAAACCAGAAGGGCGGGGCGGGAAAAAGTACGCTCACGCTGCTACTGGCAAACTACCTTTCGCTGGTAAGAAAGAAAAAGGTAACGGTACTGGACATGGACTATCAGGCCTCAATTTCAGCCAAGGCCGAAAAAGCCAAAGTCCCGGAAAGCGAGCCACTGTATGAAGTCATCCCCTGCGACCTGAAAATCTATCCCGCTGTTTTCTCTACGCTAAAGGCAAATATGGATGAACTGATCATTATCGATATGCCGGGAAAAATGGACGACGATGGTCTGATCCCGGTTATCCTTTCTGCGGACCTGATCCTTTGCCCTTTCAACTACGATGAGTTTTCGGTGGATTCCACGCTGCTTTTTGCAATGGTGTGTGCCAAGCTAAATCTCACCAAAGGTATGCTTTTCATTCCCAACCGCATCAAGACCACCGTGAAATATGAAACCAAACTGGAGGTGGACAATGCGCTAAGGAAGTTCGGCACCATATTACCAGCGATCAGTGACCGGGTGGACTTTCAGCGACTGACCACTTCTCACATTCCGCTTTCCCTGCTGCCAGTAGTTATTCCAGTGCTTGACCTGGTGTTTGAATCCTACATCATGAAAGGGAACCTGCGGTGAGCAAGATCAGATCGATTGCCGATGAGATCAGGGAAAAAATCAGGGCGGAAGTCGCTTCTGAGCCTGCGGAGAAGTCGGTGCGGGAACATGTTGCGAAACCGAAATCTTCGCCTAATAAAATTGTTGGCGGCGAGGTTTCTGAAAGCCAGATCCACGATTTTTTTGAGCAGATTTCCGCCTTTCGGATGGTAGGCAGCCAGAAAATCATGATCAGGCTTGACCCTGCCAGCATGAAACTACTAAAGCAGCTGAAGTTTACCCGCGATATCGATATGACCAAGGTCATTGTATTTGCCTTTTCCAAATTTCTTTCCGACCACCACTGGCTGCACGGCTACGTGAGGGAACTACTTACAAAAACAGAAAATGAACTATGAACTGGACTGAATTTATGATGATCCTGATCGGGATCTATTTTGCCTACTATGGGCTGAACCTGGTATTTGACCTATTGAACTCTGGAGATCGGCCAAAGCCCAGCCACGAAGATGAAGGGGTGCTGCATTTTACGGGGGATGAACCCGAACTGATCATTCCGGCAAAGGAAGGCTTACAGGTTGCAAGTGATGCGGTTGAACCTGAGCCTCCTAGTGGAAATCCTTTTACCTCATCGGGACTGATTTCCAGCGGGACGGCGAGCCTGAAGCAGCTGTTTGAACTGGCCAAAGATGACCTGATCGAATATACCAAGGCCATTTCCTATTAGCACCTGGGTTTATGCGCCGCTTTACTTGTTTTTTTATCTTATGGCTGAGCCTACTGCTTCCATTATTTGGCTATGGCCAGCCAGGTATCTCGGATTTTTACCAGGCCTCCTCCGAGGTCCGCCACTGGTACTTTGCGCTTTCTGACCTGGTACTGGTGCTGGGCGCCATTGCGGGGCTGATTGGTGGACTGCGCGTCTATACCAACTGGCAATCGGGCAGGCACCACATCGATGCGCAGGTAATGGCCTGGTTTTTTTCCTGCCTGTTCCTTGCTCTGGTGGGCACTTTTCTAAAAGGGCTGTTCGGCCTTTGATTTTAATTTTTATTCTTTAACACCATTTATTTTATGACAGCAAAACAGAAAAAACTGTTTTCTCTTGGCCTCGCTATGGTTTTAGCGGGGCATTCTTTTGCGCAGACCGCTGGCGGTACGACCGGCATCAATGCCGCCACCTCTTCGCTTACCAGTTACGTGGATCCGATTTCCACGCTCACCCTTGCCATTGGTGCCGTTGTCGGGATCATAGGGGGCGTGCGCGTGTACATCAAATGGAACTCTGGCGACCAGGATATCAACAAGGATATCATGGGCTGGGGCGGCTCCTGCCTTTTTTTGGTACTGGTTTCGGTATTCATCAAGGCGTTCTTTGGGGTTTGATGCAAAGTTTTTCCATATACAAGGGGCTCGATCTGCCCCTTGTATATCGCGGTTTCAAGGGAAAATTCATCTACTATGGGATCGGCTCGCTAGCAGCAGCGCTGGTACTGGGCGGCCTATCGGGCGCACTATTTGGCATGTATGCCGGAGGCTTTATCACAATCGCCACTATTGCAGGCGGACTGTTTTTTACTTTCCAGAAACAGAAGAACGGCCTTCACGACAAGACCCGCAGCAGGGGCATATTTATCCATCCCACTAACCTAAAGCTAAGCCATGCAAAAAGAAAAGAAAACAGCATTTGAGCTGCCCTTTGCAGGCATCGACCGTTACGGGGACCTCGCGCTGCTGTACGGATCGGGCGGGGATTTTTCGGTGGTGATGCAGGTATCCAACCCGGTGCTGCAGTACTGCGCTGATGGGGAAAGCTATGCAGGGTTCCAGAACATTATGCTCAACGCCATTAAGATCCTGGGCGAAGGGCACATCATCCAAAAGCAGGATGTATTTATAAGAAAGCAGTACAAGGGAAGAGCGGAAAAGGGATTTTTGCAAAAGAAATACCATGAACATTTTTCCGGCAGGGAATTTACCGAACTAAGGACCTACTTTGTGGTGACCCGCCAGGTAAAGCGCAAGGCCTTTTACACCTATGATAAAAAGATACTTGCGGATTTTGCCCATTGCATCGAAAAGCTTTTTGACCTGTTCACTGGCGCTGGACTTCGTCCAATATACCTCGAGGAAACCGAAATCAACCACTATGTGACAAGGATCCTTGGGATGGAGTTTGCAAGTCCCAGCCTAGCGCTTGATAACCTGCGCTGCAGCGATGAACAACTGTTCATTGGCCCCAGGGCAGTTAAATGCATCAGCCTGATCAATACCGATTCCATTGACCTTCCGGAAAAGGTAGCCCCATTTACCTTTAGGCAGGATATCAAGGGGGTAAAGGATTTTCCAGCCGATAACCTCACTTTTTTGTTCAACGTGCCCGGTTACAGCTCAATCATTTATAACCAGCTGATCGAAATCCCCGCGCAGCAGATGACTCTGCAAAAACTGACGCTCAAGCGCAAACGCCATTCTGGGATTCCAGATCCAGCGAACCTGTTATGCGTAGAGGATATCGACCGGCTGCTCTCGGACGTGGCCAGGGATAACCAGCTGTTGGTTCATGCGCATTACTCCATTATTGTTGCAGCCGACAGGGAAAAGATCGGCAAGGCGGTAAACTTCATCGAAGCATCGCTTTTCCAGCAGGGCATTATCCCTTCTAGAAACGCCTATAACCAGCTTGAACTGTTCCGCTGCGCAATGCCGGGAAACGGGATAGAGCTGAAGAAGTACGACTGGTTTTTGACTACCGCCGATGCTGCACTGTGCTTTTTCTTCAAGGAATCGCTGATCACCGACGATCCCTCGGATTTCCTGCTGTACTTCACCGACCGCCAGGGTACTCCGGTTGCCATTGATATCTCCGATCTGCCCATGCAGACCGGACGGCTAAAAAATAGAAACCGCTTCATTTTAGGCGGGTCGGGAACGGGAAAGAGCTATTGCGTTAATAACATTGTCCAGCAGTACCTTGGCTACAATATGGACGTGGTGATTGTAGATGTTGGTCATTCCTACTCCGGTCTTTGCGGTACCTATGGCGGAAAGTACATCACCTATTCGGAAGAAAAGCCGATCACGATGAATCCCTTTTCTATCGAGGAATCCGAATACAACATTGAAAAAAAGGATTTTCTGATTACCCTGATCTGCCTGTTATGGAAGGGGGCCGATGGCAGCGTGAGTACGATTGAACGCGACGTGATCGCGCAGGTGATTTCGGCCTACTATGGGGATTATTTCGGGCAGCCCTTGCCAAGTGTGGAACAGCTCGACTTTAACTCGTTTTATGAATTTGCATTGAAAAAGATCCCGGATATCAAGCAGCAGGAGCAGATTCCGTTTGACCTGGAAGAATTCCGCTTCGTACTGAAAAAGTTCTACCGGGGCGGAGAATTTGATACCATTTTGAACGACGCAGCCGACCAGTCGCTTTTCAGCGAACCTTTCATTGTCTATGAAATCGACGCGGTGCAGGAAAACAAGGTGCTTTTTCCCATCGTTACGCTCATTATCATGGATCTATTTATCCAGAAGATGCGCCATCGTACCAGCCGCCGCAAGGCGCTGATCTTGGAAGAAGCCTGGCGTGCAATCTCTTCGCCGCTGATGAGCCATTTTCTATTGTACCTGAACAAAACGGTAAGGAAATTCTGGGGAGAGATCATTGAGGTCACCCAGGAAGTTGGCGACATTATGGGAAATCCCATTATAAAGGACAGTATCATCAATAATTCTGATACCGTCATCCTGCTCCAGCAGAAGGAGGCCGACCTTAGAAAGGTTGCCGAACTGCTTTCGATCAGCGACATCGAGTTGCGCAAGATCCTCACCATCAATCGGCTGGATAACCGGGAAGGCCGCTCCAGGTTCAATGAGTTCTATATCCGAAGGGGAACGGTTGGTGAGGTATATGGCGTAGAAGTGAGCATGTACCACCACCTTGCCTTCACTACCGAAAAGCCGGAAAAAAATGCACTGGAAACCTATGTGGAAAGGCTGGGCAACTATTTTGATGCCATTTCGGCTATGGTAAAAGACCTAGAAGCTTCCGGCCTCAGCCTGCCCGCGTTCGTTGCACAGGTAAACTCAAAACTTAACATTCAATAATTATTATGTACAGACTGATCATTATGTTAGCGCTCGTTTTAGCGCAAGGCATCTGCCGCGGACAGATTTACGTGGATCCCACAACAGCTGGGGCCATGGCGGTACATTCCTCTGTGATCAACGGGCAACTGAACAAAACCAATGACAACCTCACGCTGATACAGCGCGGACAACTGGCGGTGACCGGGCAACTGGTGATCGTAAACGACCTTCAGGCTACCATCTATAAGGGGCTTTCTGAGGTTTCTGGGATCATGCGCTCGCTACTTGCCGTTCAGGATATCTATGAGATTTCTGAAGATATAGTAACCGACGTGAACAAGGCCATTGGCATTGCCCAGCAGAACCCAGCGCTATTGCTTTTTGCAGAGGGCGGTGCGCGTGAATTCAAATCAAGGGCCACCAATCTGGCAGTAGAGGTAAGCTCTTTTGTGCTGAAAAGTGGAAAGGAGGCGCTGATGGACTCGGGCGAGCGGGCAAAACTGTTGAACCGGATCGTGACCGAACTGACCATACTGCAAGGGGTCGCATACGGGATGTACCGCTGCATGTACTGGGCGCAGCAAAGGGGATTTTGGAATTCGCTGAATCCCTACTCAGGGTTTATCAATATCGATAAGCGCATTGCAGATGATATCATCAGGAACATGAAAATGCTTAAACCATGAGAAGATTGCTTATGATACTGCTGCTGTTGGGATTAGTATTTCCCTCAGCAGCGCAGTTGAACGTTGAGCTACTGCACCAACTTGTTGCCGAAAGCAAATCCGAACACCAGAGGCAGGCGGAGGCACGGACCAACCAGGGCCTGACGACAACTAACGAATCGGTAAACAAAACTGCGCTCACCAGGCTAAAGGAAAAGTACAGAGATATCCAGAGCCGTTTTAAGACTTTGGGGCTTGCGATTTCCACAGCACAAATTGGACTAGAAGCTTACCCGATTGTATCGGACATTATTGTGCAACAGGGAATCATCTTTGACATCTGTAGTTCCCAGCCGCTGTTATTGCCACTTGCCGTTGAAACCGAAGCGGATATCGGCGACCGTGCCTATAGGTTATTGAACTACCTGTATGGCCTGGCCCTTGTAGCGGGTGACCTCAACCAGATGAAGTCTGCTGATAGGAAAATGCTGTTCTCATTTGTGGTAACTGAACTTAGGGCCATTTCAGGAGCATCAAGGGGACTTGCATCGACACTTTCCTATGCCAGTAGAAAAAAGGCGATGGATTCGCTTAACCCTTTTTCAGGGTTTATCAACCAGGACAAAGCGATTATCGATAAGATCATGGAACGCGCAAAACAACTTGGCCAATGATGAAGAACATTATTTTACCTTTTCTACTGGCCTTGGCAATTTCAGGCTTTGGCCAGCGGGTAGTTTTTGACAGGAACCATTTTAACATCGTGAACGAAAACGGAGCGGTAAGACTGGCCGCTGAAAATACCCACAACTCCTACCTGAATACCATCAACAACCGGCTGAACGATATCAACGTCAACCTTTCTTCTGTTGTGCTCGTGCAGAACATGATCTTAAGCTCCCTTGCGCAGGTGGACGGAGCGCTACGCCATGCCATTGCGGTAAGGCAGATTGGGGAAATCTGTGATGATATATTTAGTGAAAGCAACGAACTGGTCCAAATGGCTAGGGACAACCCTGCGCTTTTGCTTTTTGCCGAAGATGTAGCAAGGCAGCTCAAGGACAGGGGCGTAAGGCTTGCTACGGAAGTTTCCTCATTTGTGCTAAAGGAGGGAGAAAATGTGCTGATGGATTTTGAAAAGCGCGATGCGCTATTGAAAAAGATTGCCCTGGAGCTCCGCGTCATGCGGGCACTGGTATTCAGCATGAAAAAATCCATGTACTGGGCGCGGGTAAATGGCATTCTAAAAACGGCCAATCCATTTCGTTTTTATATCAACCAGGATAAATGGCTGGTGGACGAGATTATCAGAAAGTACAATCTACTTAAAAACTAAACCTTATGAAAAAACTGCTTTTGCTCCTGGCGCTATTGCCACTGGCCGTTCCGGTCTTTTCCCAAAAGAAGATCCGCGACAAACATATCACCCACCAGCAGGAACGCATGGTGTTCAAACAGTGGGACGAAGACCTTTTTACCCCGACCCCTGGCTTTTTATGGCTCAACCCGGAGTACTGGATCACCTGGGCACTGCATCCCAATTATCCAGATACTGACCTGCGTCCCTTGGGGCCTATAGGTCCCCAGACCCAGCGGCTGGCGCTAGTCGCTGCCATGCAGTCTACTGATAATGCCTATAAACTTCAGGCCGATACGATCAGGGGCCTTGCTACAACAGAATTGCTGAACTACGCAGGGGCTGTTTCTTCGGTAGACCCTCTTTGGATCCTGTTCTATAGCAGGGAGTTTGAGCCGCTGATCTCTAATGAGGATTCGCAGGTTCTAGCCGGGCTAAGCCCAAGGGAAAAAGATTACCTGGTCTCTTCTGGCGCCTATGGCTGGTTCGTTGAAGAATCCCATGCGCTTTTGGAACGCCTGCAGGCTGCACGGAATACTACTATGGACAGGGGTTCCAGGATATTGGCCTATCACCGGATGCTAGAAGAATACCGAAAACTAAAGGCCACCTGGGAGGACAAAAAACAAAGGGCAAAGCTTTACCTTTCTTTGCGCGATAAAAACCAGGCGGTAAAGAAAAACAATGTGCCGCTAAAGCAGTCTTCGGGCAAAAAGACCGACAAGCAGATTGCCGAAGATATCCTAAAGGCATCCAAACTCTAAATTTTATTCTGTTATGCTAGATAAGCTATTCGCCGGCACTGCCGGCTTTTTTGTGCAATCTGCTCCCGTTGATGTTCCCGATTCGTTTCGGGATACCTTTAATTTCCTTCAGGGAAATGGGGTCTACGAGGAAGGCACGATGCACTTTTTAAAGGAAATGAAGAACACAATATGGACGCATTACGATGCCTTCATTGCCGATGCGCAGGCGCTTTGCGCGATTTTTATGCTCATTTTCTTTGCGATCAAAAGCTATGAGATGATCTCTGGCGACAAGAAACTGGAGGTCATGCCGCTACTGCGTCCCTTTGCGCTGGTGATGGTAATCTTATGGTGGCCGACCTTTACCCGGGTGGTGGCGTATCCGACGGACCTAGTTGCGGCAAAGACCGAGGCGATGTTCGACGGTAGCCAGACGGTGGTCAATGACCTGCGCATCCAAAGGGCAAAGCTGATGGTGGAACTGGCCGACCAGTTGCTGACCGTTCAGGCGCAGACCGAAACGGCCAAACAGGAAGCCGATACCTGGTACGAAAACGCTTGGGAGTCGGTAAAATCTTCTGTAAAGGAAGGCTTTAGCGAGGTATGGAACCCCATTGTCGAAATGCGCAACCGCCTGCAGGTTGGGCTCCAGCTACTGGCCACTTCTTTGGTAGAAACCCTTGCGATCTGGATACTGCGGATTGCGGTGTACGTAATATTTATCATCCAGATCATCTTTTCTACGATACTGATTATCCTAGGTCCGTTTTCGGTGGCGGTGAGTATCCTTCCCGCATTCAGGGATTCCTTTACTACCTGGATTGCCCGGTTTATTTCGGTAAACCTGTATTCGGGCATCGCTTACCTTGTGATGTACGTGGCCTCGTTATTTCAGCATTATGCGATGGAGGCCGAGATTACCCGTTATCAGGAACTGGTGGGAACCTCGGGCGCGGACATGGAAAAACTAAGCGTATTCGCAGGTAATGGGCTACTTTCCTTTGGGATCGTCGTGGGCACCTTTGTCATCGGGGCCCTTACGATGCTGACCGTTCCGAGCATTTCCACCTGGATTGTTTCCACCTCGGGTATCAGTTCTGCCGCAAGTTCAATGGGACGTGGCGCGTCGACTATGGGAAGAATGGCAGCTGGGGCAATGGGGGGAGGACATTAGATGATCATCAAAAACATTGAATCCAAGATCCGCCTGGCCAGTTTTCTGTGCCTGGCCAGTTTCCTGCTCTCTTTTTCCATCAGCGCGACCGTTTCGTTTTTTGCCTTCAGGCAGGTAAGCGAGGCGCGAAAGAGCATCTACATTTTATCCGATGGACAGATTCCGGTGGCTGCTAAACAGACCGATATCATGGTGAACAGGGCCGCGGAATATAAGGCCGATATCGCACGGTTCCATTCGCTGTTCTTTTCGCTTACTCCTGATGAAAAGTTCATCGAATACCAGATGAAGCAGGCCATGTACCTAGTTGATGAAAGTGGCGCGATGCAATACGCGAACTTAAAGGAACGCAGTTTTTTCAGCTCCATCCTTTCTTCTTCTGCCGTGCTGACCATCCGCACTGATTCTATTTTCCTGGATGAGCACCGGAAATATTTCCGCTATTACGGCACCCAGAAGATAGACCGCAGGAGCTCTGTTGTTACCCGTTCGCTGGTGACCGAAGGCTATCTGCAGGACCTGGAACAGCGGAGCGAAAACAATCCCCATGCGGTGCTGATCACCAGATGGAAAACCCTAGAAAATAAAGACAAAGAAAATGTTCAGAAAAATTCATTCTAAAAACCCTGCCACAGGACTTGGGGCAGCGATGATGGAGGCATTTGGCTCTAGACTGTCTGTGCTAGGATGTCGCTTTCGCTGTCTCTGCCAGCGGCATCCCAAAAAGATATATGCCCTGATGGTTTTTTTGATGGCCGGATCCATGGTGCTCTGCTTTAGCATCATGCGACTGGAAGACCCGGTCTACACCAAAAACGTAGTTAGCCCCGTAAAGGTGGCAGGCTCCAGTGCGGGAAATATAGGATCGACCATCGACAAGCTCCAGCGGATAATGGCGCTGCAGACCGAACTTCAGGCACTATCGAAAAAGGATTCGCTTACCAGAGCGGACAGCATCCGCTTTTCAATGATGCTAAATGAAATCAGGCAATTAACCTCAAGCAAAAAATAAAGATGAAAATAGATGTTAAAAAACCAAGGTATGTACTGCCACTGGTACTTTTGCCCTTTATCTGTCTCCTTTTTTACGCCTATAAATCTGGGCCGGGTAAGGAAACGGTAAAAGTGGCCGGAGGAGATTCCCTTCAGACCCAGATTGCCCAGGTCTCTGAAAAAGTCCAGAAAGAGGGCCTATCGGATAAGCTCGACGCCTTTAGGGACAAGTTCAAAAAGGGTGATGGCTATACTGCTGTGGGGGGCATAGCTGAAGAGAACCTGACCGTCACCACTCCGGGAAGCCTTTACAATGAACGCGAAAAACGTATGCTGGATTCCATTGATGAGGCCATGAAGCGGAGGTTTTCTCCCGTGGCCGGTAATACCGCAGCAAGACAAACTCAGTCTACCAAAATCCCTAGCCGCGCATCCTATTCCAAACTTGACCAGGACAGGGCATTGGCACTGGCGCTTTCCAAGTTAAATGCCCCCCAGAATCCGAAAAGGGAAAAACTGCCACTGCAAACGCAGTCAGATCCCATGCAGTTATTCCGTCAACAAATGGCACTGGTAGACAGCATGGGAAAGGCGAATGACCCAGAGTTCAGGGCAAAAAAAGAAAGGGAACGTTTGGCCTCGCTAAAAGCCATATCTCCACCTGTTAAACCACTGGCGGTGAGAAAAGCAGAAAATGGGGACGGCGCCTTTAACACCGTGATGCCGGAAAAATTCCAAACCCCGCTGTCTGCGGTGATCGATCAGGACATTACCGGATTCTCGGCCTCTAGGCTCCGCATCAGGCTACTGGACGATATGCTCATCGGTAAAAGACTGGTCAATAAGGGTATGTTCCTATATGCGGTGATCTCCGGATTCTCTGGCCAGCGCGTGCTGCTTTCGGTGAACAGCGTGTTTGTTTCCGGAGAGATTTTTCCGGTAAAACTGGACATCTACGACAACGACGGCCTGCCAGGCATTTATGTTCCCGCGTCTGCCTTTCGGGAATTTACCAGAGACCTTGGCGGCTCTTCGGTTTCTGGGATCAACCTCGAACAATCGGAAAACAATAACCAATTGGTGATGGGGGTACTGGGCAAGATGTTCCAGTCCACTACTACCGCGGTAAACAAACTGATCCGTTCCAATAAGGCCAAGCTCAAGTACAATACCATGGTCTATTTGATAGACCCCAATGAACTCAAATCAAAACAGAACCAATTGCAATAAAGAAATATTATGAAAAAATACCTGCTGATCCTTTTAACCTGCTTCTATTATCTTGGCACGCTGGCGCAGGGGACCGACACGCTTCCGCTCATCGGCCTGTCCAGAAATGCGACGCTGCATTTTGTTTCCCCTGAAAACATCTCCTATGTGGATATTTCTACCGCTGCACTAAAGGGAGATCTGCCGCTAAAGAATATCCTGCGCGTAAAGATTTCTACCGATTCGGCATCCAGGATCGTAAACAATGCCGACGCAGGCATTCTCACCATTGTGGGGGAAACCTTCATCGCCCAGTATCGCATCTATTTTCTGCCCACATGGGAAAGCTCTGGTAAACCTACTGTTGTAGATATTTTGCCAGGCCACTGTAGACCGGTTGTAGCGGGCACTGAAATGCCGATGGCCGACCTGAAATCCCATGCGCTTTCCTTGCTCAAAAACCGAAATGTCTTGGCTTTGAGAAAGGAAGAAAAGTACGGGATCTCGGTTTCACTAAAACAGCTGTTCACCGCTGGCGATTACATTTTTTTTGACCTGAACCTTGAAAACTCGACCAATCTGCCCTTTGACATCGATGCGCTCTCTTTTAGCATCGATGATAAAAAGATTACCAAGGCGACCAATGTACAGTCGATAACTGTGGAACCGGTTTTCCAGCTCTACCAGAGGGACCGTTTTAAAAAGAACTTCCGCAATATCTACGTGCTAAAAAAACTGAGCTACCCGGAGAACAAGCTGCTGAGCATTTCGTTAAAAGAAAAACAGGTTTCCGGGCGCAATCTGGTACTGCAGGTTCCTTACAAAGACATTTTAAGGGCCGACACATTCTAGCTTATGGAAGAAACAAGGGAACAGCAGCGCTTTCACCGCTTTCTCCAGTTTTTTGTCTACTTCTCCCTGTTCCTAGATTTTTTAGTGTTTGTATATGGCACCAAGATAGGCAGCATCCCCCAAGCCGAGCGGATCGGATTTTCAAGGTTTATGGCTAGACTTGCCAGGCTGCCGATGTACCAGGATCCGTTTTTTAGTAAGAGCTTTCTTTTGTTGCTATTGTGCCTGACTTCAATCGGTACGCTCAGCAGAAAAAACAAGGATATCGATATCCGAAAGTCCATTGTATTCCCTTTGGTCTTGGGATTGATCTCGCTTTTCGGCAGCACCTATTTTCTAGGTTCTAAAGGAAAGGAAATCCTCCCCATGACCACTTGGGACAATATTATCTATGTTCTGGGCTCTTTTTTGGGAACACTACTGGTCCACATTTCTCTGGACAATATCTCCAAGGTGATCAGGAGCAAACTGGGAAAGGACAAATGGAACGTGGAGGGAGAATCGTTCATGCAGGCAACCAAGCCAATTGATTCCCCTAGCAGCGTCAACATCCCCTCGCTTTTTTATTTTAGGGGCAAGGTGCATAGGGGCTTCATCAATATAGAGAACGTTTTTCGAGGCACGCTGCTGATCGGAAACCCGGGCTCGGGAAAATCCTTTGGCGTGGTGATGCCCTTTATCCGCCAGCTACTGGCCAAGGAGTTCTGCATCTGCCTGTATGATTTCAAGTTCCATGACCTTGCCGAAGTGGCCTACTACCACTACCTGCTTGCCAAAAAGAAAGGCAATTGCAAAGACCATGATTTCCACGTCATCAACTTAACGAAAGTGGAAAGGTCAAGGCGGATAAATGTGCTCAGGCCCGATTATATCCGTACGCTGGCCGATGCTTCGGAAACTGCAGAAGCGCTGGTCGAAGCGCTGAAAAAGGGAGATAAATCCGGGGGCAGTGACCAGTTCTTTACCCAAAGTGCGGTGAATTTCTTGGCCTCGTGCATCTACTTTTTTGCCCAGCACCAGAGCGGCAGGTATTCAACTTTTGCCCATGTGCTATCGTTTTTGAACTGCAGCTATGATGAGATTTTTGGGGTACTGTTTACCAATAAGGAACTCACTTCCCTTCTGTCACCATTCTACACCGCTTATAAGGCCAAGGCCTTTGACCAGCTAGAGGGACAAGTGGGAACGCTGAAGATTTTCATCTCGCGCCTTGCCACAAAGGAAACTTTCTGGGTGTTCTCCGGCGATGACTTTGACCTTAAGATCTCTAGGCCCGAAAACCCGTCCATTCTGGTACTGGCCAATGATCCAAACACCCAGAACATCAACTCGGCATGTTATTCTGTGGTGCTAAACCGGCTAACTAGGCTCATCAACTCTAAGGGGAACCTACCTTCTGCGCTGATCATCGATGAGCTGCCGACCCTATTTGTCCACCGGATCGAAAACCTGATCGCAACGGCCAGGAGCAATAAGGTGGCCGTTCTAATGGGCCTTCAGGAGATCCCGCAGTTCCAGCAGCAGTACGGAAAGGATACGGCAAACACCATAACAGCGGTAGTGGGCAATGTGCTCTCGGGAGCTGTGAGAAACAAGGAAACATTGGAGTGGCTGGAAAGGCTTTTTGGAAAGGTGAAACAGCAGAGCGAAAGCCTGTCCATCGACCGCAGTAAGACCTCGCTCTCGCTGAGCGAAAAACTAGAGCCGTTGATCCCGGCCGGAAAGATAGCTTCGCTCCGAACAGGTGAACTGGTAGGCGTACTGGCATCTGATGCGGTGAAAGAGTACAGCGGGGAATTTGAGACTTCTGCCATAAATTGCAGGGTGAACCTGGACATGAAGGCCATTGAGATTGAAAAGGAAAATTATCCGGAGCTCCCGATCTATTATGATTTTGGTGGAAACAAGGAAGCCATTCTCCGTGAGCATTTTTTTAAGATCACTGCGGACGTGGCCGCTATGGTTGCATCCTTCAATTTGCCCCAGGCACCTGCAAAACCAGCCGCAGCGAAGGCCTCAATGAAGGCCACACAATAAACAATTCATTTTTAAATTTTAATTCAACATCATGGAGGAACTAACAGGTACCCTTGTAGCGGTACATCCTGATCTCACCCAAGACCCTGTATCTAGGCAGGGCCAGATTGGTATGGTGGTCGCCGCCGATCTGAAGACCGATACCATCAGTGTCGGGTTTGGAAGCACGGAACTTGGCCATTATTCATCTGATGCGCTACTGGTGCTAAAGGACAAAAATGAGCTGTTCAAAGATGCGATGGTCAATGCAAAGGAACTAGGTCCGGAAGTCTTTAAAAAAATGCTGCTGATCAATATGATCCAGGACAACAGGCCCGAACATAAGTACATGATGCAGGCCATGGAAATGGCCATCAGCAGCGAGCGGATAATGGAGAGCAGCATGACTTCGCTGGAATCAAAACTTAGCCAGCAGATCGCTCAGGCGCAGCAGCAGACCCAGCACGCGAGCATTGGCAGATGACCAAAAAGCTAGGCTTTTTGGGATTGCTGATGATATTTTGCCTTAAGGCTACGTGCCAAACGGACTATTCATTGCCCCTGAACCATTTGAAACTGACCAGCAATTACGGTACACGGATACATCCCATTACCAAACAAACGGATTTTCACCGGGGCATAGACCTTTCGGCAAGGTGCGAGCCGGTAATGGCGGTGCTTTCCGGAAAGGTTTCCTCCTGTGGATATGATCCGATCCTTGGCAATTTCGTAAAGATTGACCACGGGGAAATCCGTACCGTTTATGGGCACCTGCGAATGGTTGCTATTTTTCCAGGAGAATCCGTGCAGGCCGGAACTTTTATCGGTATCACCGGAAGTACCGGCCGTTCCACTGGCGAACACCTGCACTTTGCCGTAAGCGTTTACGGCAGCTATGTAAATCCCCTTGCTTTTTTATTGGGACTGACCAACCTCTGCACTACTGAATGAACCTCAACTTTAAACCCTTTTTATGAAAACTTTATTTGAACCTCACCAGCTGCCCATTTCCGAATTTCAGCGCCTCGGCCTGGTTTTCGAAAACCATATTCAACTAGATCCGGTAGACCTGAATGCACTTTTGCTGGGGCGACGAACCGGGCTGATCACCTTAAGGAACCTTGAGGCCAATGGCCTGAAACTGGAAAAGATAGACCTAAAGCTATCACTGGAAACTAACCGTGAAGGCAAGCTCTCCCTCTCGCTTCATCCCATCTTCCGCAGCCCGCAGCAGCATCCGCTGCTTCAGGGATATGACGCAGATCCTTTGATGGACGGTACAGCTGCCAACATCCACAAAGTTTACAACAAAAACAGTAGGCAGGAATATGAAGCCGTTATTGAATATGACCCGCAGACCAGATCATTTATTGCCTATGACCCCTTGCAGGTGGCCGCACCGATTGCTATCAACGGCATTACGCTCACCGAGCCGCAGGACTATCAGTTTAGGCGGGGCTTGTTGGTGGATTTAGGGGACGGCACCAAGTTCCAACATCGTGCCAGCGAGCCCTTGGGCATTGTAGCCAACCGAAGTGAACTGATCCTAACCTTTGAAGATCCGGGTCCTTTTCAGCATGTGTACATGCACGGCATCCGCAATATACCATTGACCAGACAGCCCCAGCTATTTCCTGATACCCTAGCCTTTCGAATGGCAATGCAGGAAAACGATCCGCCAAGGTACACCGCTTTCGCTAGCGGGGAAATCAGTTCCGCTGAAAACCAGCCACTGCCGTCTCGCAAGCGATGATTCCCGAGCATTTCAAGCAGAACATTCAGCTTGGCATCAAGGTCTATGGCTTTGAAGTGCAGGTGGATTACCACTACTGGTGGCCGGAAAAGAAATCAGAGGCTGAGCAAGGACCGCTTAAATGTCACGCCGAGTTTCGCTCGGATTCCCCTGTGATTTCCAATACCGGTTACCGCTCACACTTTTTCTATGCCGATCTATTACGGTATAGTACCCACTCAACACTAGAAGATCTGCTGATAGAAATAGGGGAATACCTCGCCCGGGAAAACGGCTACGAGCCGCCATCTCTAGGTAATCAGTTATCACTTTTTTAATCATTTATGAACGACGATAATTTGACAGGCCTGAAAAATACCCTTGATCGATTAGGATTTGGAAATAAGCTGAACGAAGTGATGGAGAGTGCGATAAGAAACCAAACGCCGTCATTTTTGCTGGGCATCTGCAGCTACTTTGACCCTCCGGTAAAATTAACCAGCAGCCAGGGGCAAAAAGATTTTGTACAATACATTTTAAACTTTGGACGTTCCCAGAAAACCGGCGACTATAGGCTTTTTAACTACCTGGCCGAACTATCCACGCACAATGGCGTTGAGCGCAAACAGGGATTTGAAATAAATTCCGACCATTACGTTACCGCAAAGGATGCCTACTACCTTCTACTGGGAAATTCTGTGCTGAAAGAAGTTTCGACGCGAAAGGGGTCAACTCTGAAGCCGCCCGAAAAAACAGATGTCTGGTTACGGTTAAACCTACAGATTCCTGCTGCTCTAAACAGGCATCCACTTTCCAAATTTTACCCGCCACATGGATTCTCTGTCCACAACGTTGTTGACAAATACCCAATCTTTTTTCAGCACCCTAATGACAAGGCTACACTGATTAATGCCCTTAAAAAAGGCATGCTGCCAAAAGCGGATATGTTACTTGGCTGCCGGCTTGAACTGGTTTATCTATCTATAAATCCGAAAATGAAAAACCTCGATGTCTTTGATCAGCGCATGAACACGATCAGCAACGACTACATTTTTCAGCAAATACCGCTCTCAGGTATGCCACAGCGCATCGAATTTTCTAATTACACAACATTTGACCTCGAAAAGAACACCGAGAAAGCAAACGAAGCGGTGCAAGGTAACCCTGTCGATGAGCAGCAAGGTAAAGCTCGAAGAAGGTAACCGCAGGAGACAAAACTTCCTATAAAATTAAAGATCTATGAATGAAGCAAATTTAGAATATCTAAAAAAGACCCTCAACTATTTGGGATTTGGTACCAAGCTCAACGACGTCGTTGAAAGCGCGATAACGAAAGAAATACCGAAATTCAGCGTCGGCATTAATACCCGGTTTGAGCCACCACTGACTTTGGGAAATGGCGCAAAACAAAAGGATATCGTACAATTCACGCTTGACTTCAACAAAGCGAAAGAAACCGACACCTATTACCTTAACGATTATACAGCCTATCTGACTGCCCACGATGGCACCAGTCGCAGCCAGCAGTTCAACCTGGAGCGAGATCTCCGTGTTACGGCAAATCAGGCATACCGCTTGCTGCTCGGCGCAGCTCTCCAAAAAGAAACATCGAAACGGCCAGAAGGTGAAAATACGGTTGCTGGAAAAACAAAGGTCTGGATGAAACTTAATCTAGATGTCCTGGATAGCTACGGCAGACATCCGGTTTCTAAAACCTATCCTGCATACGGATTTGACCTTCATTCTGTTCTGGAAAAATATCCGATTTCTGGATTAAAAGAAAATGAGCTTCCCTCATTGATTACTGAAGTTGAAAAAGGCATGCTTCCAAGGCTCACCATGGAAATTGAGGGCAGGATAACTCCAGTGATCATCTCGGCCAATCCTCAGATGAAGAACCTGGATGTATATGACTTGTTGATGAACCAAATCAAAAACGATAGGATTTTCACCGCTGAGTTGAAATCAGATCCTGCACAGCGTGTCGAGCTAACTGATCAGCATCAGGTTAATGAACACAAATTTACAGGTAACGAATTTCAGGCTGGAGATACAGAAAATATAAACCAGCAATCAAGAAGTAGAGGCCGATAACCTAACAAAAATCCTATGAACAAACTTTTTAAAAAAATTGACCGCATTAGGGGTAGTGGAACCGCTATGCTTGACCTTCGTCCGAACTCCCCTTATTTCCACCTTGACGGGCAGGTCTTTGCCGTACACAGCATTGGCACTCCAGGCCTTAAATGTCCGGTGGTGCTGATCATCGAAGGCGAGCAGGTGGAGTTTTCAATTGATGATATCCATTAGTCATTATTTATCCATTTTATGAGCAAGATAAAATTAAAAACCCCCATCAGCTATTATGGCGGGAAACAAAAGCTAGCTTCCAGGATCGTATCGGTTATTCCTGAACATGTGCTCTACTGCGAACCGTTCATTGGCGGTGCTGCCGTCTTCTTTGCAAAACCACCCTCAAAAGTTGAAGTGATCAACGATACCAACAGGGAACTGATGAACTTTTATAGGGTGGCCAAGGAAGATTTCGTTTCCCTGGAAAAGGAAATCCGCATCAGCCTGCACAGCCGTGACCTATACCGCAAGGCTTCGGTAATCTATAACAACCCCGATATGTTCAGTGAGATCAAGCGGGCCTGGGCCGTCTGGCTAAGTGCCTCCCAAAGCTTCAGCTCTCAGCTGGATAGCAACTGGGGTTATGATAAACAGAGCAATACTACCAGTAAAAGAATCCAGAACAAAAAGGAGAATTTCGTTGAAGAAATGGCTATCAGGCTACAGAACTGCCAGATCGAATGTGCAGATGCACTCTATATCATTGGCAGCCGGGACACGGAGAACAGTTTTTTCTATTGCGATCCCCCGTACTACAATTCCAACTGTGGCCACTATGATGGTTATTCGGAGCAGGATTTTGAGTCCCTGCTATTTCTTCTTTCCAAGATCAAAGGAAAATTTCTGCTCTCATCCTATCCCTCGCCACTGCTTGAAAAATACACCAAGGAAAATGGCTGGGTGAACTGGTCCATTGAGCAGCAGGTTTCGGTTAACGCAAAATCGGGAAAGCTCAAAAGCAAAACCGAGATGCTCACGGCAAATTATCCATTTGCACTGGAAAAGGAGTTACCAAAAGACCGATCATCTCCCACACCAACTGATGAAATACATAATTAAATCCACTTTATTATCTGCTTACAAAGGAGGCGAGAATGGAAAATACCTGTTGGAACAAACTTGAAATCCTTGGTGAAACGCTTACAATGTCCTTGAGCACTTCTATGAAATGGGCTATGATGCTCCTCCGTTTCTTGCTATCCTGGTCGATACGGAAGCTGTCTATTTTGAATCCCGTATTGCACCTCCTTTAAAAGACCTTCAGGAGATTGCCGAATCCTTTGATGTGGATCTGAAGCTGCTATATATCCTTCCCGATGAACATAAAAGAGAAAAATTCAACTATACATGCCTAAAGAACCGAAAGCTAGAAGGCCTGGCCAGTGACCTAAAGAAGCAGATTTTTAAAGCAGTCTCTGTTCAGGAGCTCGAAAAGGCTTCTGTATCCATTAACGAAAAAGGGCACGGGTCGCACATTAACATGAATGAATGGACAATCTTGGCCTACCTGGCAGAAAAGAAGTACAATGAACTTGCGATTGCGCATAAACAAGTGGATGAAGGTATCTCATCACCAAAAAGAAAAATAGGCAGATAAGCCCTCTGATTAAAAAGGAAAGCGATTTCGCCTTCTTTTTCTAGCTTCCCTTCTTAGGTAGCCAATAAATACAAGGCATAACACCAACATGAGCATGCCGCTACGGGCAGAATCTTTCATGGCAATTCCAGAAAGCATGATGCCCGCACTGAGCATGGAAAAGATGAATAGATAAATGATATTTTTCATAACACTGATTAACAGAGAATTATCGTCTAATTCTGTTCCACTTTTCGTCCGATCAAAATAAATATTGATTTTTCTGCTAAATCATTTTGTTATTTGGGTTAAAGGTCTACATTTGACCCTGAGAGCGTTAATTTAGATACAGGCAGATTTGGATTCGTCCGGTCTGTCTGTTCTTTTCCACAGCATCGAACTCCAAGTTTTCGCGATTTTCAGGTCTTAGGATATTTCCCCAATTCGTCCCTACCACTATTTACTTCTCGAACTGTTATTCACTATGAATTCTGAACTTATCAAAACCTTGGAGGAAGATAAGACTCCTGGGCAGCATACTTATTCAGTTACCATCAAAAGACCTAAAAAAACGCCCAAAACCTATAAGATAAATGTAACTTATATTCCAACGACCGAAGAAAAAGCAAGAATAAAACTCTCGATTGTAGAAAGTATTATCAAACGGACTTTCATCAAATAGTACGACTGGATATCGCATCCATCCGTTCCTATCTTTCCCCAAGACTTTTTAAAAAGAAACGGGAACAATCATCCCGACTGTTCCCGTTTATCTAAATTAACGCTCTCTTTATAAAGACGACCAATCTGAAAAGATATTGTGTTACCACCAAAGTTTTTCATCTGGTCCAAAAGGCAAATCTGCTAGGCCTGAAAAGCATCTTACCTCCCGAATCCATCTCCTTTCAACAACAGCTCGAGCTGCTCCAAGTTCTCTTTCTTGGGAACAGACTCCCCGGCTTCCCAAGCACCAATTGTCGTGCTATTAACTCCCAAAATTTTACCAAGCCGCTTATGGCTTAATCCATTTTTCCATCGATAAGCCTTTAGTTTCCCTCCAAAATTGCTTTCGTCAAAAGTCAAAGGTGAGTAACCTAAAAATAACTGTATGCCCGGATAATAGTTGATTTGTGGTATACTTTTATTGTTCTCCCAGTTCGTGATACAATCCTCTGAAACACGTAAAATATCAGCTAAATCGCACTGTAACAGCCTTAATTCCATCCTCTTCTTTCTCAGATGCTCCCCAATAGTCATGGGCTTTTTTGGATAGGACTTTGGCATTGGTTTGTTGACTTTTCGCTTAAAATTGACAAAAGGCAACGCAACCATGTCCTTGCGGCTTTTATAATCACCCGGAGAAAGATTGTGTTTGCGCTCCTGGCGTAGTACAGAAATACCTGAGTAAAATATCCGGACCACTTTTAGACCGCATCGATCTTCATGTAGAAGTTACCCCTGTTGATTTTACAGAACTAGCCTCTTCACAGGAAGCAGAAAAAAGCAACCTCATTAGAGAACGAGTAATTAAAGCTAGGGAAATTCAGGATAAACGTTTTGCAGATAAAAAGGAGCTACACTGCAACGCGCAGATGAATCCTAAAATGGTTCGGAAAGTATGCGAGATAAGTGAAGCAGGCACCGGCCTCTTAAAAACAGCTATGGAAAGATTAGGATTATCTGCACGTGCTTACGATCGGATTTTAAAAGTAGCACGTACCATTGCCGATTTAGCAGGTAGTGAAAATATAGCGCTCGAACATTTAGCCGAATCGATTAATTATAGAAGCCTGGATAGAGAGGGTTGGGCAGGGTAACATACCGTGCTCCTACAGCATAAATAAAACACAATAAGCTAATTTTTAAGAAATTACAAACAATCTAAATAAATTAACATGTCAGAAACAGAAAACAAACAGCAGTTAATCAAGCCTCAAATTAAACACGAGCAACATTGGATATTGAGGTTTATCAAAACTTGGATAGTGCTGGCACTATTACTCATTATGGCAGGATTATTCCTTAACCATATTTACGAAATGTCGCACGAAATATATTACTTATTTGGCTGCCACTTCCTAATTATTTTAGGCGAAGCCATTTTTGTAATGTTCACCTTACACTTACTTGTCGAAAAAAGAAATCATGATTACAGTTACTCCCTCTTACAAGAACAGTCTCAAAATTTTAACACAGAATTTAACAATTTAATAATTGGCTTTAAACAGGAAACAAAAGAAACACTCGAAGATTTAAAGGTTAATGGAATTTTTGCTGCTATTTTGAGAGAGAAATTACCCCATCAAATTGTAGAAAAGATGTTAAGCAGCAAATTCCTGAATGCCGCAATCCTCCGCGAAAACTTAAAACTTACTTTCGACTATTTAAGGATCGAAGGAGACAATATCATTTTTAACCAACGTATGGATTTTGACATTAGGTATATTTCTGGATCAAAATCACATTACGACTATGATTTGTATTTAAAACTGAGTAAAACCCCGGTTGCCGATTATAAATTTGAAGAGGCTGGGCATCGATCAGGTGATGACTGGGATAAGCTATATCACCTTGAAGGCGCTGAAAATGGAGGGATTAAGAAAGAACAAAATGATGTTTATAAAATGACTACCAACGTACCAATTGCCAAAAACGAAAAAAATAGTTTTTATCAAATATTAGAAGCAACCTATAATATCGGCGGAGAAGGTACGGTTGACAACTATTTCTCAAACTTACACACCATCAACATGAGTATTGAGATTAATAATTTCCCCAAAGAATATTCGTTTATTGTATATCCCACATTTCCAAGGGCAAACTTTAACCCTAAAATAACTGGCACGAAAATTTCTTATGAGTTAATTGAATTTCTGGTGCCAGGGCAAGGCTTTAGTTTCAGTATTTCAAAAAAATAATAAATTGTATATATTCGTATATTAAATAAAGGAATCATGCCGATTGAAAATTAATTAATTTGGAAAACAGCGTTAAAATTATCACAAAAGCAGTTTTTATGATTAAAACCTGTGAAAAGGGATATTCTTGAGAAGGGTATCCCTTTTTCTTTTTTACCAGCACCAAAGAAAACATGTCTTCTTATTGAATAAAGAAACTGCGGTGCAAAAATCATTTCCATAGTTAGGGGTAAATTGAACCCGGCTCCTGTAAACTAAACAGTTTCTTACTCCTTTCGGTTGTTTTTTATCCTCATAGCCAGGACGAGACCACCCTGCCAAACCACAACATAAGACGCTTAATACCAGCGAATTAAAATTTAAAAAACAAATCAAATCCCTTCATTTTCACCATGCTCTGGCCACCTTTGGCACAGTCGTTGTCATAGCACTGTTACATTTATTACCTATTTAAAATTAAAAAAGTGAAAGAGATGAAAAAGACAGTTCAAATTTTTAGCATGCTATTAATAGCATTAACCGTGATGGTATCGTGTAAAAAAGATACCGATCCTGCAGATCGAGATTTCTTTGTGGGCACTTACAATGGAACCGTTTCTTACCGCAGCGGCGAAACTACGATTAACAGTACCGATGGTAAAGTAACGGTAAGCAAAGTTGGCGAAACGTATAACTTTTACTTTGGCAACAACATTCCTGATATTACAGGTGTAAAGTTTGAAAAAACAGGCGACAATAGTTACGTAAGTATTGGTTCGGGTTTAACCGGTATCAGTATTGACGCTAGCACCCTTAAAATTTTGGTTTCAAAAGATGGAAAAACCTGGACGGCAAATTGCACGAGGTAACCATTTAAAAAAACAGAAGGCCCGATTTTAACAATCGGGCCTTTTTTATGTTTATAATTCTTCTTCCTCATCGTCCTCTTCTTCGGGGACATACTTTTCAATGGCCTGCCCAATGGCATTCACTTCTTCATCTTCCTCAAAAATCGGAAGTTCGGTTTTATAGTCCATTTTCAACCAGATGGATGAAGTATCTTTTTGAATCTGGATGTATTCTTTTCCATCTTTAAAAATGGTATATGAATCATTTCCCTCCGGAAAAACGGAATAATTAACTGGCCCTATTTCTATATCAAAAGGTTCTTGCATGGCGAATATTTTTCTTCAAAGATAAAAAATCTTTTCTTTGGATAATTGCAGTCAACCTGAGCTTCCTGATGAAAACCAACATCCGTAATAGAATGCCCTTGAATATTCTATAATTAAAAAATTACGCCTGATTGTTTAAAAATCCCATCATTTATATTACTTTACGGCTATAGAATTTACTGTACAGATAAGAAGATGAAGTTAACGTTTTGGGGAGCAGCACAACAGGTAACAGGAAGTATGCACCTGCTCGAAGTTGGACATTATAAAATACTGATAGATTGCGGATTAGATTACGAGAAAGAAACCTACCAGGAAGAAAATCAACAATTCCCATTCGATCCGGCAAGCATTAACCTCGTCATTTTAACCCATGCCCATATCGATCACTCTGGAAATTTACCTACGCTGGTTCGATTAGGTTTCGACGGCCAGGTACTCTGTACACCCCCAACCGCCGACCTTACTTCGATACTATTATTCGATTCTGTTGAACTTTTCTTAAGGAAAGCAGGCCGAAAACCCAGAACTAAACGTGGCAATTTTAGCGGGCCAAAACCTTTGTACCTGCACAAACACGTGATGGATACAATAGACCGTTTTGTAACCATTGCCTTTAACAAGCCCTTCAAAATCAATGGCGATATCAGTCTAACATTTGTGCCAGTTGGCCATTTGCTTGGTGCTGCTGCTGCTATTTTAACCGTAAATGATAATGGTCTGGAGAAGAAAATTGCTTTTACAGGCGATATCGGAAGAGAGAACTATCCGGTTTTGGTTAACCCAGAGCCCTTGCCAGAGGTTGATTATCTGATTAGCGAAGCAACTTATGGCGGGAGAATGCACACCAAAGATCAAACGTTAGAAGAAAGGTTGGTTCAGGAAATTACCGAAGCCTGTATTAAAAGTCCTGGTCGATTGATTATTCCAGCATTTAGTATTGGCCGTACGCAATCGCTGGTATTTGCACTGAATCAGATTTTCACCAAAAAGCTATTACCACCTATCCAGATTTTTGTAGATAGCCCAATGGCTATTCAAGCTACAGAGGTTTACCGGAAACACCACAACCTGGTAAATCAGGAGGCGAAGGATTTTTACCAAACCATGGGCGATGAGTTCGAATTTGAGCACCTGGCTTACGTTCAAACTATGAAAGAAAGTAAAGATGTTTCCAATTATTTCGATCCCTGCATTATTATTTCTTCTGCGGGTATGTTAGAAGGCGGACGGATTCAGGATCACCTCTATTACAACATCCAGAACTACTACTGTACTATTCTTTTTATCGGCTATTGTGCTAAGGGAACACTTGGATATAAGTTATTAAGCGGAGCGCCGATAGTGCGCATTAAAGATCGAGAAATGATGGTTTATGCAACAATACGCCAAACCGATCTGCTTAGTGGCCATGGCGATCACAACGACTTAGTGAAAACCATTAAACAAACGGGGCAGCCTAAAAAGGTTTTTTTGGTTCATGGCGAAGATAAAAGCTTGCAGAGCCTGTCAGCAGCTTTACAGGAAGAGGGTTTTAATGTAGAAGTGCCTGAAAGAGGGGCGGTTTTTGAGTTGTAGGCTCAATTGTTCATTGGTGATGATGGTTTTTCTTGACAGTTTATGGTCTTGTGGTTCATCGTTGATGGCCATCACGGCTAATAAACCATCAACAAAACAGATCTTCACTGCAATCAGAATAACAAGGCTTGTATCAACCCAAACATCTCACATCAGCACTCTTACATTTTCCATCATTAACCCCTTACTTGCCCGTCACCTCTTACCACCCACTTATAACTGGTTAATTCTTCTAATCCCATCGGACCACGGGCATGAAGTTTTTGCGTACTAATGCCAATTTCGGCACCAAGGCCAAACTGTGCACCATCTGTAAATCCGGTAGAGGCGTTGGCATACACGGCAGCGGCATCTACTTCATTTAAAAATTGAGCAATATTATCGGCGTCTTCAGAAATAATGGCTTCGCTATGTTTAGAGCTATAATCGGCAATGTGGTTTAAAGCTTCAGTTAAATCAGCTACGATTTTAACGGCTAATTTTAAAGATAAAAACTCTGTACCAAAGTGTTCTGGCGAAGCCTGATTTAACAGTTGCGCAGGATAAGAAACTTTTAGTGCTTCATAACTTTTTTCATCAGCATACAGTTCTACATTTCCATCGGCCAAAGGCGATAAAAGCGCAGGCAAATCAGTAAGCCGGTTTTGATTAATCAGCACACAATCTAAAGAATTGCATACACTTACCCTTCTGGTTTTGGCATTAAAAATAATCGCTTTGCCTTTCTCCAAATCACCAGTTTCATCAAAATAAGTATGCACAATTCCGGCTCCGGTTTCAATAACAGGGATTTTACTGTTTTCGCGTACGTAATTAATTAAAGATTGGCTTCCTCGCGGAATTAAAACATCAACAAAACCTCTTGCATTTAATAAAGCTTCGGTTGCTGCGCGTTCTGCAGGTAAAAGCGTTAAAATATCAGCATTGATTCCGTTTTTATCCAACACCCCATGAATTACTTTCGCAATGGCTAAATTTGAAAACTCCGCATCACTGCCGCCTTTGAGCACAGCAACATTTCCGGTTTTAAAACAAAGCGAGAATACATCGGCCGTAACATTTGGACGGGCTTCGTAAATTACTCCAACCACACCTAACGGTACACTTACTTTTTGTATATGAAGCTGGTTCTCCAGCGTTTTATCCGAAATAATTTTACCCAATGGACTGCTTAAGCCGGCAACATTTTTAAGGTCATTTGCAATATCAGCTATACGTTCTCTACTTAGCTTTAATCTGTCGTATTTGGGGTCTTCGATAGGCATTTTAGCTAAATCCTTGCCGTTTTCAGCAAGAATTAATTCAGTATTGGCCACTAAAGCAGCAGCCAGCGCTGTTAAAACAGCATCTGTTGTTTCTTTGCTCAGGCTAATTAAGGTACGACTAGCCTGTTGTGCTTTTTCGAAGTATTGTTTATAATCCATTGGTTTATTTAAGATCCTGAAACAAGTTCAGGATGACGTATGATTTTATTAAATAGCCGAGTAAAAATAATCGTAATGCACCAGCGCTTTTTGTTTCTTCTGCCCGATTCTTTCTCTGGCTTTATCCGATCCATATTCAGCGATTCCCAGTCCGATCAGGTTGTTTTTTTCATCAACAATTTTAATAATATCGCCTTTTAAAAAGTCTGTCTGGATTTCGATAATCCCAACCGGTAGTAAGCTGGTTGCTTTGCTGGAAGTTAATACCGTTTTTGCGCCATCATTTAATTTCACAACGCCCGTTGCAGCAGTTTCAGAATGGGCAATCCATTTTTTCTTGCCAGATTTGCTTTTTTCGGGCACAAAGCGTGTATGCACCAATTCGTTATTTAACAAAGAAGTCAGCACATTGTCTTTCGTCCCGTTGGCAATATGAACCGTGATGCCCAGTTTAGCCACTTTTTGCGCCATGGTCGATTTGGTAATCATTCCGCCGCGGCCAAATTGCGATTTACCGGTTTGGATAAAAGAGGCCAGATTAGCAACCGAACCATTAATTTCTTCAATAACCGCCGATCCTTCCACTTTGGGATCACCATTGTAGATGCCGTTTACGTTCGATAGGATAATCAAAGCGTCGGCATTTAACATCGAAGCAATTAGGCCCGCCAATTCATCGTTATCGGTGAACATCAGCTCGGTAACCGAAACCACATCATTCTCATTTACCACAGGAATTACCTCATTTTGAAGCAAAATCTGCAGACAGTTTTTCATGTTTAAATAATGTGCCCGGTCACGGAAATCTTCTTTGGTAACCAAAACCTGTGCACATTGTATCGCATGTGCTGCAAAAAAATTAGCGTAGGTATTAATCAGTTTTACCTGACCAATGGCCGCCAGTAGTTGTCGGGTAGTTACGGCATCTTGTTTTTCGGAAACTTTGATCAAACTTCTGCCCGATGCCACTGCTCCGGAAGAAACCAAAATAACCTCAATACCCTGCTTTTTAATGTCGGCCAGTTGATTTACAAGGTGTTTAATTCTTCCTTCATCAGGCAACCCATTCGCTTGTGTAATTACATTCGAACCAACTTTAACAACTATTTTTTTGTACCCTAATTTCATTATTATTTTCAAACGATTTGATGTGGCAATTTACCATCAATTTTTCTAATTCAGATCATTATCTATAGGCATAATGGATTTTTACAAAAATGGCAATGGGTTTGGCGTATGGTGTGAAGCGTTTGGGGTATGGTGTGAAGCGTTTGGGGTTAGGCGTCAATTAAACGATTAACCCTTTCCGCACTAATGAACCAATGACAAATGAACCATTGAACTAATGCCTAATGAACTATTGAACTAAATGATTAAATTGCATTCAACCTAAATTCAAACCGCCTATGAAACGTATCTTACCTGGCTTAATTGTGCTTAGTGCAATTACGGCTTGTAATAACCCTCAAAAGAAAGAAATGAAAGCGATTAAGTGGCCCGATGCCAAAGCTCCGGTAGCAGAAATTATTCCGCACCAAAGAGTTATACACGGCGATACCGTAGTAGATAATTATTATTGGATGATCGATTATTTTAAAAAAGGTCCCGATAGTACAAAAGTTGTCGATTATCTAAAAGCCGAAAACACCTACCTGAACACAATGATGAAAAGTACGGATCAATTTCAGGCTGATCTGTTTAAAGAAATGAAAGGTAGGATTAAAGAAAAAGATGAATCTGTTCCTGTTTTCAAAAATGGCTATTTCTATTATACCAGAACTGAAGACGGACAACAATATTTTAAATATTGCCGTAAAAAAGGGAGTTTATCTGCCGCGGAGGAAATACTCTTGGATGTTGATAAACTGGCAAAAGGCCATGCCTATTACAGCGCAACCGGATTTAATGTTAGTCCCGACAATAAACTTTTGGCCTTTGGCGTAGATCAGGTTTCACGCCGCCAATACACCATTAATGTTAAAAATTTAGAAACCGGTGAAATCCTGAAAGATGCCATTACCAACACCGAAGGTGGGGTAGCATGGGCGAATGATAATAAAACGCTTTTCTATACCTCAAAAAATCCGGTTACCCTCTTAAGCGAAAAAATCAAAAAACACACGCTGGGTACCGATGCTAAAACAGATGTAGTGGTTTATGATGAAAAAGACAACAGCAACTATATCGGTGTGATGAAATCAAAAAATGGCCGTTTTATTTTCATTGCCTCACAAGGAACATTAACTACTGAATACAGAATGATTGATGCCGATCATCCGGAAGCAGCCTTTAAAGTATTTTCGCCCCGCTCAAACGATGTTTTATACGATATTTTAACGGTAGATGATAAGTTTTACATCGTTACGAACTGGAATGCTAAAAATTTCCGCCTGATGCAGTGCCCGCTGGATAAAACAGAAAAAGAAAACTGGAAAGAAGTTATTCCTAACCGAAAGGATGTTTTACTCGAATATGGAGAGGAATTTAAAGATCATTTGGTGTTATCAGAGCGTAAAAACGGCTTAACCGAACTGCGTGTACTGAAAAAAGATGGCAGCGATTATTATATTAAGTTCGATGAACCTGTTTATGCGGCTGGCGTTGGTGCGAACCCCGAGTACAACAGTAAAACATTACGTTATTCCTATACCTCTCTAACTACGCCAAATTCGGTTTACGATTACGATCTGGAGAAAAAGGATAAAAAGCTAATGAAACAGCAGGAAGTTGTTGGCGGCTACGATCCAAAAGATTACGCAACTGAACGTGTTTTCGCTACGGCAAAAGATGGCACAAAAATACCGATTGCCTTGGTTTATAAAAAAGGCTTCAAAAAGAACAGCAATGCTCCATTACTCCTTTATGCCTATGGATCTTACGGATCGAGCACGGATGCAAATTTCTCTTCACCTAGGTTGAGTTTGTTAAACCGTGGCTTTGTTTTCGCTATTGCCAATATTCGTGGTGGACAAGAAATGGGACGTCAATGGTATGAAGATGGTAAACTGATGAAAAAGAAAAACACTTTCACCGATTTTATTTCGGCAGGGGAATACCTCGTTGATCAGAAATATACTTCAAAAGGCCATTTATATGCACACGGTGGTAGCGCTGGTGGTTTGTTGATGGGTGCAGTAGCCAATATGGCGCCCGATTTATGGAATGGCATAATTGCCGATGTTCCTTTTGTAGACGTAATTAATACCATGTTGGATGAAAGCATTCCGCTAACGACCAATGAATTTGACGAATGGGGCAATCCGAAACAAAAAGCAGCTTACGATTATATGAAAAGCTATTCTCCTTATGAAAATGTAGAGAAAAAAGCTTACCCGAATATGCTGGTTACGACAGGCTTACACGATAGCCAGGTACAATATTTCGAGCCGGCCAAATGGGTGGCCAAATTAAGGGCCACAAAAACTGATAAAAATGTATTATTGCTAAAAACCAATATGGAATTTGGTCATGGCGGCGCATCAGGCCGTTTCGATTATTTGAAAGATGTATCGTTACGCTGGGCGTTTTTATTCTCGCTAGAAGGGATAACGAAATAATTTTCCATAAATCCGTCATTCCCAACTTGATTGGGAATCTTAATGCAACCCGCTTTAAGATTCCCGCCTGCGCGGGAATGACGATTATCTTTTAAAATTTAAATTAAGCTAAAATCCACAATGAACACCAAACTAAAAACACTACAAACTATCCATCTTGCTTTATGCTCGGGGGTTTTCCTCTTTGCATTGGTAACCATTTTTCTCAACCGCGAAATCATGTTTTTTGATGCGAACCCTAAAACCACTTCGCCTTTTAATCCAATATTTCCGATTATGGGGTTAATTACCATCTCGGCGAGTATCTTTTTTTACAGAAATTTAATCGCTAAAATTGATAAAGCTGCGCCTGCCGACATAAAAATTAATATGTACCAAAGTGCATTTATCATTAGTTCGGCTTTACTGGAAGGAGGCGCACTTTTCAACATTGTTGGTTTTTTTATGACCCATAATTCATTCTTTTTAATATTTGGCGTTGCTAATTTTATTTTTTTGATACTCAAGAGGCCAACTAAAGATAAATTGATTTCCGCTTTACAATTGCAATACCCCGATACCGAGTCTTTGTAAGCAATTAGCCTTATCTTTGCCCCTCAATGGAATACAATGTTCACACTTTGCCAAACGGCATACGCTTATTGCATGTGCCCGCGGCCTCTGCCATATCTCACGCCTGCATTATCGTCAACACAGGATCGCGCGATGAACCTGAAAACAAAGCGGGTTTAGCACACTTTATTGAGCATTTGATTTTTAAGCGTACCGAAAAACGGAGCACCAACCAGATTTTAAACCGCCTGGAGAGTGTTGGGGCAGACTTAAATGCTTATACCACGAAAGAATATACCTGTGTGCATGCTTCTTTTTTAAATCCATATTTAGACAGAACATTAGATCTTTTCAACGATATCCTGTTTCACTCCACTTTCCCGGAAGAGGAAATGGATAAAGAAAAAAGTGTAATCCTGGATGAGATTTCTTCTTATCTGGATCAACCGGAAGAGGCTATTAATGACGATTTTGAGGACATGCTTTTCGCTGGCCATGCATTGGGCAACAATATTTTGGGCACAACCGAATCCGTTCAGCATTTTACCAGAGCAGATGTCATCAATTTCAGGAAAGCCAATTACCGCACAAACGAAATTGTAGTGGCCGTTTTAGGCAATTACACCTTAAATAGTGTGGTAAATAAAGGAAGCAAACATTTCGCTGATGTTGAAGAGAATAATCCAAACGGAGAAAGGATTAAACCAGGCATAATTGCGCAAAGCAATACCACTATTTATAAGCCAATTACGCAGGCGCACTGCATTTTAGGCACACAGGCCTATTCTACGCACCAATCGCAAAAGGTGCCATTAATGCTGTTGAATAATTATTTCGGCGGCAACGGAATGAGTTCGGTACTAAATCTACAGATCAGAGAGCGGCATGGAATTGCATATACCATCGAATCTAATTTTTCGCCATTAAGCGATACCGGCATTTTTTCGATTTATTTCGGCACCGATAAAGAAAAACAAGCTAAAGCACTCTCTTTAATCTTTAAAGAGATTAAAAAGCTAAGGGAACATCCTTTAAATGAATTACAGCTACAAAAAGCAAAAAACAAATTTATCGGACAGATTGCTTTAGGAGAAGAAAACAGGATTGGTTTAATCATTTCAATGGCTAAAAGCCTCATCGATCACAACAAAATTGATTCTCTGGAAACTGTTTTTGAGAAAATAAATGCCGTTACCACCAAGCAAATGGCAGAAGTTACCGATGAGATTTTAAATATTGAGCAACTGAATATCTTTACTTTCTGCCCAATAGAGGAATAATTCTTATTTTTGTAAAAATAATGCTTTTGCATTGCTTGACTTTTTCGTCATTGCGAGGCACGAAGCAATCCTACAACGATCGCTAGTTACTCTGGCGCATTAAGATTGCTTCGTACCTCGCAATGACGGACGACATAAATATAATACAATGAAATTACCAATAGTAGCTTACGGCGATCCTGTCTTAAAAAAGGTAGGAACCGATATTGATAAAGATTATCCTGAATTAAAACAATTAATCAGCGACATGTTCGACACCATGTATTATGCAAATGGTGTGGGCCTGGCTGCTCCTCAAGTTGGTTTACCTATCCGTTTGTTTATTGTAGACACAGGCGAAGACGAAGATGGCAAACCAGGTTATAAAAAAGTATTTATCAACGCAGAAATTTTGGAAGAAACAGGAGAGGCCTGGAGTTTTAACGAAGGCTGCTTAAGTATTCCAGATATCCGCGAAAACATTATGCGCAAGCCGAATGTGAAGATTACTTATTTTGATGAAAACTGGGTAGAGCATACCGAGGATGTAGATGGAATGGCGGCACGCGTAATCCAGCACGAGTACGATCATATTGAAGGAAAATTATTTACCGATAAGGTAAGCGTGCTCCGTAAAACGATGCTCAAAAGTAAACTGGATGCGATTTCGAAAGGAAATATCAAAACAGATTACAAAATGAAGTTTCCGAATAAAAGCAAAAAAAGATAAGTTTTGATGTAAGATGTTAGGGGGAAAATGGAAACGTTTTCCCTTTTTTTATTTGTGCAATTGACGCAGGCGTCATCCTGAAATGTTTCCCGATCTTTATAACAGCATAGATCCTGAAATAAATTCAGGATGACGAATATCTTAATAAATCATTGTAATGATTGAGTAACTCGGAGTCTTCTCCGCGCAAAAATCCGAACTCCAGACTCCCGACTAATTCGTCCGGCTCTTATCGCCATCAAAAATCTGCTGCATTAGCTTGCCCCAGGCGAAAGGATTAAGCAGGGGATTGGTTTGCACCATATTCTTATTGATCATCCTATCGAAATTATACCGATAGTTTTGGCTGCCGATTTCCTGTCCATCGCGTGGTAAGGTTTGGATCAACCCATCAATTGATGAACGTGAAAGGTTCTTTTTGGCTATGGCCATATCATCATCCGCCAGTTTCATTGATAAAAACTCGCGGGTAAATTCTTCTGTTGTTGCCCATGGAAAAACACGCACCGATGGTAAATCGATCACGTTGGCTTTCAGTTTAACCATTATGGTGTACTTGCTATCCGGTGTGCTTTCAGGAATTACCGTAGAAAACTTTTTGTAACCAATAGCGGTGAACAAGATGGTATCACCAGGCTTTACAATGAAGGTAAAATACCCTCTATAATCGGCACCAACCCTTTTACTCTTCGCAGAAAGGTTGGTGATGGTAACGTAAGGAATAACATTTGAGCTGTCGATATCGGTAATAATCCCAGAAAATTGGATGAGTTTATCCTGTGCCGGCTTTTGTTGTGCAAAAGCGGTAACAGAAAAAATAAGGCAAATTAGGGCAACACAATATCTCATTAAGACAAAAGTAATTTTATTAATAAAACTTCCTTGTTAAATAGTGTTAAAGCTTATTCTTGCTCGGCCATGTTAACGGCAACTACTGAAGTGATCTGAGGAACAGCTTTCATAATGGCTTGTTCGATACCAGATTTCATAGTCATGAAACTCATCGGGCAAGAACCGCAGTTGCCTAAAAGTTTAAGCTTTACTGTTCCTTCAGATGTAATTTCTTCAACAGAAACATCACCTCCATCAGCCTTTAAATACGGCCTAATAGTTTCTAATGCCTGTTCTACTTGTTCTGTTAAATTCATTATATATATTTTAATTTATAAAAATAGTAATTTTTTAGCAATTCACCATTTGCGCATTGTTGATGGATATTTGCTGTGCAATTTTACTTGCAATATCGCCAAATATCACATCCAGCAAAGGATTTTGGTTCAATGCTACCGGTTTGCCTTGATCTCCAGCCTCCGAAATGCTCTGGATAATTGGAATTTCGCCTAAAAATGGCACATCAAAACGTGCAGCAAGTTCAGTACCACCACCTTTTCCGAAGATATAATATTTATTATCCGGCAATTCTGCTGGTGTAAAATACGACATGTTTTCAATAACACCTAAAATCGGGATATTAATCCCTGGCATCCTGAACATCGCTAAACCTTTGTGCGTATCGGCCAGGGCAACCTGCTGAGGTGTAGTAACCACAACCGCCCCTGAAATCGGGAAACTCTGCGTAATGGTGATGTGAATATCGCCAGTTCCCGGTGGAAGATCTACAATCAGATAATCCAGCTCACCCCAGTTGGTATCGTTAAACAATTGTTTTACCGCATTCGATGCCATTGGTCCGCGCCATGGCACTGGCTGCCCCGGATCGGCAAAAAAACCTAAGGATAATAACTTGATCCCGTATTTTTCGATTGGTAAAATTTTCGTTTTACCATCAGCCGTTTCTTCCGCACCTGGCTTGGCATCAACCAGATCGAACATGGTTGGTACAGATGGCCCATAAATATCGGCATCGATAAGGCCCACCTTGGCACCATCTTTAGCCAATACTACAGCCAGATTACTCGCTACCGTAGATTTACCAACGCCTCCTTTTCCGGATGAAACCAAAATGATGTTTTTGATGTTATCTAACGATGATGAATTACTTGGCTGGGTAACCCTCGAAGTTACATTTATGATTACTTCTGCCGTTGGCGATACAAAATGTTTGATGGCATTTGTACAGGCATTTTTTAGCATTTCCTTCATCGGACATGCCGGTGTAGTAAGCTCTAATGTAAAATTGACCTGGTTATCGGTAATCTGTAAATCTTTAATCATGTTTAAAGTAACCAGATCTTTTTTAAGATCGGGATCTTCGACATTTTTAAGCGCATCTAAAACTTGTTGCGGGCTAATCTGCATGGTATTAATTTAAATTCAAAATTAACAAAACATAGCCACAAATACTTTTATTTAGGCTTTTTAACTGTAATTTTAACACGAAATAAACATTTAATTGTTACGTTTAAGCAATTAACCATTTTAACGACTATATGCGAATACCAAAAATTAAGATCCCCAAAAAATATTTAAAAATCGGAGCCTGGGTTTTAGGTGTTTTTTTAGTTGTTTGTATTGCTTTAGGTGCAGTTGCCTATAGCAAAAGGGAAGCACTTCTTAAAAAAATGGTGGCCAAAGCAATTGCTAAAGCCGACAAGGATTATGGTTTGGAGGTTAAAATCGGATCGGCTGGTTTTACCGGACTCAGCACCGTAAAAATGACCAATATTTCTGTTGTTCCGAAAGACAGAGATACCCTTTCAAATATTGGGGAACTCAGTGTAGGCGTAAAACTATTCCCGCTTATTTTTGGTAAAGTAAAACTCTCAGAAGTAAAACTGAACAATGGTTTTGTAAGCGTAGTGCTTAAAGATTCTACCACAAACATCGATTTCATCTTAAAAAGAAAGAAAAAAGACAGTACCCAAACCAATGCAAAAGCCAATTTACCAGAAATAGCCAGTAACATTTTAAATCAGGTTTTATATAAAATCCCTGATGATATGGACGTAAAAAACATGGTTTTTAAATTAAACGACCATGATACAGCCAAATTGAGTTTTGCAACTACTGCCACAATTGATGGCGGTGACCTAAAATCAACCATTGATGTGAATGGTCATGAATCTACCTGGCATGTAGATGGTTATGTAAACCCAGGAAGCAAAGAATTAAGCTTTACGGCTTATGCCGATGGAAAAAAGCTGGAATTACCTTACCTCAATAACAAACTCCACGCAAAAATCAGTTTTGATACTTTGCAAACCGAGTTAAAAAATGCGAAATACAGTGGTGATGATTATAAGATTTCAGGCTCATGGTCGGTTAAAAACATGTTGATTAATCAGCCCCGCATTGCGTCAAACGATATCATTGTCCAAAACGCAAAACTGGATGCCGATATTTTAGTGGGACCTAATTACATTGCTTTAGACAGCACTTCAACGGCTTACCTCAAAAATGCACAGATCCATCCTTTTGTTAAATATACTTTAGGAAAGAATAAAATATATGAATTAAAACTAAATGCCGAAGAGCAGGACGCACAAGGGGTTTTAGATGCTTTTCCGCAAGGTTTGTTCGAATCGCTTGAAGGCTTAAAAGTACAGGGTAAGGTTAAATATAACCTGAATTTTTATTTAGACACTAAAATACCAGATAGTGTCCGTTTTAGCTCTACATTAACACCGGTTAATTTCAAAATTGTACAATGGGGCAAAACCAATCTGCAAAAAATCAACAGTCCGTTTGTTTATACACCTTACGAGTATGGCAAACCGATGCGCGATATTACCATAGGGCCATCAAACTCAAATTTTACCCCTTTATCGTCGATATCTAAAAACTTTATCAATGCGGTTTTAACGGCAGAAGATCCTTCATTTTTTACACATAATGGTTTTGTTGAAGAATCGATCCGTAAATCTATCGCCGTAAACTTTAAAGAAAAGAAATTTAAACGCGGTGGCAGTACCATCAGTATGCAGCTGGTTAAAAACGTTTATTTAAGCCGTCAAAAAACATTGGCCCGTAAAGCTGAAGAAATTTTAATTGTTTGGCTTATCGAACACAATCACCTGGTAAGCAAGCAACGGATGCTGGAGGTATATTTCAACATTATGGAACTTGGTCAGAATATTTATGGAATAGGTGAGGCTTCGCGCTATTATTTCGGAAAACAACCTGCCGATTTAACCATCGGTGATGGATTATTCCTGGCGAGTATTGTACCTAAGCCCAAAGCATCTATGTACAAATTCATGGCCGATGGCAGTTTGAAACCTTACATGTTCAACTACTTCAGGTTCATGGGAAATATCATGGCAAGAAGAGGTCTGGTTGCAAGTGATACTTCGGGTTATGGCTTTTATAACGTCCGTTTAAGAGAAGGTTTACGCCGGTATTTAGCACCTGATACAGCTGTTATTGACACAACTGTATTCGATGATGATGAAGATGGCTTGCCACCGGTAATTGTACAGGATAAAAACAAAAGTTTATTCGATCGTATTTTTGGTGGTGGATCTAAAAAAGATACTTCCAGCAAACAGATAAGCAACCCAGCTGATACGGGTAAAACCAAAAAACAGCTAAGGCAGGAGCGAAGGGAAGAACGAAGAAGACAAAAGGAACTGGAGAAGGCGCAGCAGTAACCAATTGGCGATTGGCAGTCCGCAGTTGAATCAAAGGATTAAACAATTAACCAAATCAAGTTGATCTCAGCAATTCAACAATAAGACAATTAACAATAACCTTACATCACAAATGCACAAAATAAAAGTAGAGGATAAAGAGTTCGAGATATTTTTAGAGAATGACACCTTAAACAAAAGGATCCGTTTGCTGGGCATCCAGATGAACGTTGACTACGAGGGCAAATGCCCCTTGTTTATTGGTGTGCTAAATGGCAGTTTCCTGTTTATGGCCGACCTGATCAAAGAAATTGATGTGCCCTGCGAAGTTGCTTTTATGCGTGTGGCTTCCTACGAAGGAACAGCGAGCTCGGGAAATGTAAAAGAATTAATCGGACTGCCAGATAACATTGAAGACAGAGATATTATCATAGTGGAAGATATTGTTGATACAGGCCTAACCTTAACGCATATTTTAAAAACGATAAAAGAAAAAAATCCGGCTTCGGTTAAAGTAGCTTCGCTTTTACTTAAGCCAAGTGCTTTAAAATATGAAATTGAAGAACTGGAATACGTTGGTTTTGAAATACCTAACGAGTTTGTAGTGGGCTACGGACTGGATTATAATGGCCTGGGTAGAAACCTGACAGATATTTACAGAGCAACGGGCGCATAATTTTTAGATTGGATTAATTTATTTTTCGCACCTTTGCCCAATAATTTCTAAAACAATGACCATACATAAAGAAGGCTACACCACCATTGCCTTAAGCATCTTGTTTATCTTCGTAATCAACGCGGTAGTCGATTATAAATATCACGACATCACCTGGTTACGCTGGTTCATTTACATTTTTTCAGCTGCATTATTTATTATTGTGTTGCAGTTTTTCCGCAACCCGAGCCGCAGCTTTTCTTCAGGCGAAAACCTGGTGATCTGCCCGGCAGATGGTAAAGTTGTCGTAATAGAAGAAACAGAAGAAGGTGAATATTTTAAAGATAAACGTTTACAGGTTTCGATTTTTATGTCGCCAATAAATGTTCACATTAACCGTAATCCGATTTCGGGTGTGGTGAAGTTCTTCAAATATCACCCGGGAAAATATCTGGCTGCATGGAATCCAAAATCCTCAACGGAGAACGAACGCACGACAACTGTCGTAGAACATAAAAATGGTACGCCTGTATTGTTCCGTCAAATTGCCGGCGCTCTTGCCCGTAGAATTGTATGGTATGTAAAAGAAGGAGATCAGGTGGTACAAGCTGAACAATTCGGTTTCATTAAATTCGGATCGAGGGTTGATGTATTTTTGCCTGTAGGCACAAAAGTGAACGTAGAACTTAACCAGGTTGTAAAGGGTGGTATCACTACCCTGGCGACTTTAAGTTAAGGATACAATATTTTAAAAAAAGCCGGTTTAGTGAATGCTAAATCGGCTTTTTTGTTTTTACCTTGCTTTCCAAAAAAGTAATTTCTTTATTAGCCCAACATGGCCATACTTATAGCACTTTCATTAATTAAAGCGGTGGTCTGTGGAGGAACAGACCACGGGATCAGACCTGATAGATTTTAATCAGTAGCATCATTACCCACCTCTTCGTTCGTGCCTGCAGGAGCTGGTCTATCGCTAATTAAACGCTGAGTAGGGTAGGCGAAATCTGATTTATTCCGGATAACGATATCCATAATTTCCAGATTGATTTCCTGCCTGATTTTAAGGAATTCGGCATATTCCAACACTGTTACAAAATAGTTAACTTCTACATTCAAACCAGAGTCGCCAAAGCTTTTAAATGAAGCATTGCCATCATCACTGGTACCCTGATGACTGTTGATGTAACTTTCTATTTCGCTAATGATTTTTCTGAGTGAAGCTGAATTGGTTTCGTAGGTAAGACCGATAATAAAAGATACTTTCCGCGAGTTTCTTAGTGAAAGATTTTCTAAAACACCATCAATCATCCCTCTATTGGGGATCGTAGCCATGGTTTTTTCGGAAGTTCTGATCCTTGTACTCCTGAAACCAACCTTTTCAACCGTGCCTTCCACACCGTCAACCTTTACCAGGTCGCCAACGGTAAATGGTTTATCTAAAAAGATGGTGAACGAACCTATTAAGTTCTCTAAACTCTCTTTAGCGGCCAAAGCAATGGCAATACCACCAATACCCAATCCGGTAATCAGCGTCAATACATTAACCTCGAAAACAAAACCCAGAAGGGTGAAAAAACCGATAAAGATTACGATTGTTTTAAACAGTTCCTTTAAAAAGGGAACCAATTGATCGTCGGCCTTATTATCGGTAAGCGAAGCTTTATATAACAAAACGTGACTAATGAAGTCGATTATCCTTAAAATAATCCAAAAAACAGACAGGATGATCCCAAACAAAAATATCCGGTCGACACAATCTCCAATGGTTACGGGTATTAATTCTTTAACCTTACCAATTAATTTGCTATAATGGAATACAGCTACCTCTAAGGGATGTTTTAACTGGTTGATGGAAAGATAAAGTGTAGTTAACAGAATAAAAACCTCAATAGGTTTTACCAGTAAGGCAACGAAAGCATCGTTATGCGATTGATTGGAAAAGTTTTTAAAAAGCTTAAACAGCAACCTGCTTAACAGCTTAGAAACAATATTTTTGAAAACTAAGCCTAAAAAAAGTATCCCTCCGAAAAGGAAATAGGCTTTTACGGTGTTACCCCAAAAAACTTGGTCGAAAAAAGCAGAATCTAACATTTAACAAAGGTACAAACAAAAAAACCTCCACGAAATTAATCGTGAAGGCTATATCTTATAATAAAGAGTATTATTTTCTCAAAGATTTGATACGAGCAGCTTTACCAGTTAAAGCACGTAAATAGAACAATTTCGCTCTACGAACTTTACCATAGCTATTCACTTCTACTTTCTCAATGTTTGGAGAACTAAAAGGGAAAATACGCTCAACACCAACGCCGTTGCTCATTTTACGAACGGTGAAGGTTTCATTAGCACCTGCACTGTTACGTTGTATTACAACACCTTGGTAAATTTGAACACGTTCTTTATTACCTTCGCGAATTTTATAGTGTACGCTCACTGTATCGCCAGACTTGAACGCAGGAAAATCTTTTTTCGCGATGGCCTGCTCTTCAACAAATTTTACTAAATCCATGATTTTAAGCTATTAAACCAACTTTCTTTACCTTGAAAATCGGATTGCAATATTAGGGATTTTTTTTCATATAAAAAAACCTATTTTAATTTTTTCCACAATCTTTATGAATTCCACATTCGATTGTGTTAAATGCTTCTATTCCAAAAGGTCAGCAGGGCACTTATTCGCCAGCTTATTGCGAAATTTAGCCAATAATATTCTGCGCTAAATTATTTACCCACTGCTCGTTTATGTGTGTATGGCACAGTTGGGCAATGTTTCTTCTGCTTTAATAATTTTTTCCAAAATAGTATCCCGGCTTTCTTCTACTCCTTCATCGTGAGGGGATATATGCAGTTCTTTAAGGTTTTTTAAATCTTTTAAAACCCATATATCTTCTAACCTGATTTTAGTTCTCCAGATATCAAGGTATTCCAAATCGGTTAGTTTGTTCAGATAGGGCAGGCACGCTTTAGTAATATTTTCATGTTTCATGAGCGTTAAATGCTTAAGCTGCTTAACCGTGCTGATCAATTTCACGCCCTCATCGGTTACCCTCGTTTCTTTCAGATAAACGCTCCCCATAACCGAAACTTTTGCAAAAAGCATGGCCAAATACTCATCATCAACCAACGAATCGATGCTGGTAAAACCAGGCAGCTCAGCAGGAATGTTTTTTCGCTTCGGTAATTTGCCCAAAATGCCACCAGAACTGTTTTTCCGCTCCTTTGAGTTTCATTACTTAGCCTTATTCTTCATAGACGCCGTAGCCTACGGTACCCGATTTATCTTTTTCATTAGCCGAGGTTACAAAATTAAGTTTAGATCCCTTTATGCTCCATACACTCGTGGTTATTGTTTCCCCGTCAACATCTTCTTTAATCACTTTAGCTTTGTATCCTTTATCTTTTAGCTCCATCTCGATAAAAACATTATTTGGTGCGCCAGCATAAATGCAACTTACTCCTGTGGTTTTATTTTGTTTGTTGTAATTCACACCAACCAAATCGAACTGCGAACTAAAGGTAAATATTTCATTGGTGTCATCATCATAACCTTTGTCTACCTCTCCCTTTTTAAACCCTTTATCCTTCATAAACGAGTCGACGTTTCCCCTTGTCGTTTTGTAATACACATCGTAAATGAGGGCCAGCTTTTTATTCTCAAATTTTATCTGACTAAAGGCTACGGTTCCCTGAAATAAAAACAATAGCAATATTATATTTTTCATATCTATTTTATTTTTAGTGAAATAAAGCGTTATTGTGTAATTTCTTTTCCTGTTTTATCCATCGAGCCCCATCTGCCATTTAACCTAAAAATGGCTGCCCCATTTTTAAATTCACCAACCGCATCATACTTTATTGGAATCACTTCTTCGCCTGTTTTACTGATAAAACCTTCTTTTCCATTAAGCCCGGCTTTGGCTAAGCCCCCCTCAAAGTCGCTGATAAACCTGTATTTAAAAGGAATAATTTCATTCCCGTTTTTGTCAATGGCGCCATAAACTTTATTCCGTTCAACCGGCGCAACCCCGTCCGAAAAATCTTTAACATAGTCGTATTTAAATTTGGTAATTTCTTTACCTGTTTTATCTATAAAAGCCCATTTGTCTTTTAGCTTAACACCCGCAAAACCATCTTTAAAAGAATTTACGCCCTCATACTTTAGGGCTGTAATTTCCTTGCCTGCCGGGTCAACAAAACCATATTTATCGTTTAATCTTACCCAGGCAAATCCTCCATAAAAATCAAAGGCAACATCGTATTTTATGGCTGTGATTTCTTTACCTGTTTTATCGATATAACCTTCTTTCCCATTTAGTTCAACCTTACCAAAACCTTCTTTAAAATAAGTAGCGTTATCGTATTTAAAAGGAATGATTACTTTACCTGTTTTATCGATAAAACCAAATTTTCCATTTTGTTTAACAGCAATCAAACCTTCCTCGAAACTTCGGCTATCCTCATATATTAATGGGATAACTACTTTTCCGCTTTCATCGATGAAACCATGTTTTCCATTCAGTTTAACGTTTATTATGCCTTCTTTAAAACTATAGCCAACCTCATCGTAAGTAAAAGGAACAACTTCCTTTCCGGTTCTGTCTATAAATCCGTATTTGCCTTTATCGTTTCGTTTGGATTTTAAATTTTGTGCATAACCTGTAATACCCAGTGTACACAGCAATGCTGTAGCGATTAATTGTCTCATTTTCATTAATTTAGAGGATGGATTAATTTGTTAAGCTAAAGTATATGAAAGATACGCCGGCAGGAATACCCAGTAAAGGGTATATTTACAGATACAGAATTTACTGAAACGGCTAAAGTTTAGCGATGGGATGGGATATTGATCTGAATAATCGTGCCTTCGTTTTTAACGCTACTGATTTCGAAATTACCCTTGTAATAATTCACCCGCTTTTCGATGTTTTCGAGGCCAAAACCTTTACTTGTTTTCTGCAGATCGAAGCCGAGCCCATCATCGGTAAATTGAAAATGGTAGTTTTTGGGATATTTATAAAGCTCGATGGTAATTAACTCCGCATTACCATGTTTAATGGCATTGTTTATTACCTCCAGGGTGATAAGGTATACATCATAAATCCATTTTTCATCAATTTTATCAGGAAAATCATAACAAAAAAGCTCAATTTTTGCATCTGTTAAACCCGCATTTAAACTTGAAATCTGGCTTTGCAGACTTGACACCAATGCCCCTTCATCAAGTGCTTTTGGCAGTATTTTATGAGATATCTCTCTGATGTCTTCAGCCAGTTCATTTATGGTTTGTTTGGCAAGTCCAACATTTCTCATGTCGAAGAGGTGGATAATGTGCGCGATCTTACTCCCTACATTGTCGTGAATGATATTGGCGATATTTCTCCGCTCACGGAGCTGAACTTCACTAATGGCCCTTAATGAGCTTTCCTTTTCGAATATAACCTCCTGCATCAGCTCGTTGTTCTTCAAAAAAATATCGATATAATTTCTCGATAAAATGTATCCGAATAAAAATACCTCATAGAGACTGATAAATAACATCCAGTTATCGCCCAGTGATTGTGGAATAATTTCAAATGTTTTTAAAATTAAACATGCGCCCCAAACAAGTTGCGGAACAAAGGCAAGAAGCGCGTAAACGGCCTGGGTTTTTTCTATTTTTAGGTGTGCCACTGCCGACCAGAAAAGTATGAATATTGAAGCCAGGAATATGATGTAGCCCAGCACAAAAAAGTAACGGAACTCAACATCTTTATAAAGCACCAATAACGAAACCGAAATTAAAATCAGCAAAAAGTTTATGCCTCCGAGTGCTATAATTAATTTATGCTTAACGGGCTGATTTTCTTTGAGCTTTAAAAAATGTCCAAGGAAAATACTCAGGGCAATGTACCAAAGTGCCCCGGTGTAAACCCGGCCCTCGCTAAAAAACCTAAACTCCGGAAATAAAACATGCTTGGCAAAGTTGGTTGTAATTGCCGTGTAAAATGCAGTTAATATGGAATAGCCAATGTAATAAACATACAGCCTGTCCTTCGTCATCAAAAATAATATTGCATTGATCATGAGCAGCAAAAAGACGATGCCAATAAAAAAGGAAGTCAGCGCTGTTTTTCTTGATGACTTAGCTTCAAGGTAATCCTGATTTTCAAGGCTGTAGGAAAAATCTAAATAGGAGGTCACTTTTTTAACCCTAACCCAGACTAACCTTTCTTCGTTTGGCTGCAGATTAAGCTCGAATGCCAGGGTTTCGATAAAAGGGCTTTTGCCAACCGTCCTATCACCAATGGTTTTAATTACTTTACCATCATAAAGGCTCAGGCTATCGATATGGTTATTGTTAAAACATAGCCATGTTTTTGTGCTTTGTGAAGTGTTTACATTTTTTACAATGAACCTGCACCATACCGCTGCATCTCTGTTGTAGCCGATGTTAATTTTGTCGTTTTGCTTAAATGCATGAAATTTTTGTTGCTGAAGAAGGTCGATCGTCCACGATGAGTTTTGGTCTACGGCATAGCTGGAAACTACCGATACTGATTTGCTTGTGGTTTGTGCCCGGGAGAATAGCGGGAATAGCAGAAAGCTAATCAAGTAGATTATTCTCATGAGCAAATTTAATGAGCGAACTACTGTTATTAATTTCCAGCTTCCGGTGGATATTCTTCCGATGGGTAGTTACGGTGGTGATGCTGATAAACAGTACTTCAGCAATTTCCTTACTGGTTAATCCTTTGATGATTAACTTAATAATCTCTTTCTCCTGTTTAGATATCCGGAATTTATTAACGATTGAACCATCAATGGCACTGTATACACTCTCGCCTTTTTTATAAATCTTATTGGTATAAAACTCCCTGTTTTTGTTTGATTCGATAATACTGATCAGCTCCTCGGCAGGTGTTTCTTTTTTCAGGAAAGCATTTACACCCAATTTCTTTGCCTTTTGAATCAGAAAATCCTCGTAATAAGCAGTGAGTACAATTATTTTGGTGTTTTTCAGCTGAAGTTTGAGTTCTTCAATCAATACAAACCCATCAAAGTGGTTAATATTTAGATCACAGATGAACACATCAGCATGGTTTTGCATTAAATGGTTTCTGCAAGAATGCGCATCACTAAATTTAAAAATGTCGTAGTTATTCCCCGTATTTTTAAGCAATTCGGAAATGCCATTTAAAAAAAGTAAATGGTCATCACAAATAACAATCTGTTTGGGCATATGATCGGGACTAGAAGCTTTTCTCCTAAAATAGAATTTACCTTTATTATTTACAAGGAAATTTACTCTAAAAGATCAGGACGGCGCGTTTTAGTTCGCTCCAGGGCCTGTTCGTGTCTCCATTCATTCACTTTAGCCTCGTGGCCGCTTAATAAAACATCAGGCACTTTATGCCCACGCCAGTCTGCCGGACGGGTATAAACCGGTGCATCAAGCAGTTCTCCCTGAAAACTATCAGATAGGGCAGAAGTTTCATCATTTAAAACCCCTGGGATTAAACGCACAACAGCATCTACCACAATTGCAGCAGGCAGCTCTCCGCCACTCAAAACATAATCCCCAACCGATATCTCCCTCGTTACAAAGATATCCCGTATACGCTGATCTATGCCCTTATAGTGGCCGCACAAAATAATGATGTTTTTTTTAATGGAAAGTTCGTTGGCTGTGCTCTGGTTTAAAGTAACACCATCCGGGCTCATGAAAATAATTTCATCGTATGCTCTTTCCGCCTGCAGTTTTTCAATACAGGCCGCAAATGGCTCAATACTCATCACCATACCGCTACCGCCGCCATATTGGTAATCGTCTACACTTTTTTGTTTGTTGGTGGCATAATCCCTCAGGTTATGAACAACAATTTCGGCTATGCCTTTTTTTTGCGCACGTTGCAAAATAGAATGAGCAAACGGACTTTCTAATAAAGCGGGCAAAACTGTGATAATATCGAAACGCATGGTGCAAAGGTAAGTCTTTAGTCTGAAGTCTTTAGTCCGAAGTAAAATTTTGCGATTACTAAGTTGTCCACTGATCGTGTATTACAGCAACTAAGTAATAACCATTCTCATATTTTTTAAAAACAAGCCTCAAACTGCTCCAGTCTAAACCATTGTATTTTTGATCGAAACCACTGAAATAATATTCGGTAAAGTGAAGTTGAGGATAAATTTCTTTGAGGTTATTGATCGAATTGCCATTACCAATAAAAGCATCGTAGTCTTTTTTCTCGGCAGCTAAATAATCGGCATTGTAAATATAACGGTCGATATAAGGCTTAACCCGCAGCTTAATTGCTTCTCCTGATCCATCGTAATGTCCCCAGGTTAATATCCAATGTTTATCAATGGCCTCCAAAAAATCTTTGGCCAGGATTTGTTTATGCGTAAAATCTATAAAACCGTATGGCGAAAAGCGTACGCCTTCAACAGGATGGAAACACGATGCGAAACGGCTGTAATCTTTTGCTTTTAGAGCGCTTAACACTATGGAAGCCACTTTTTGAATCGAATCTTTTTGGGTGATCTTTCGTGCCTTATTTAAAGTCGTTTTATTTCCGGCCTGATCATTTTGTTTTGTTTGATTACAGGCGAAAAAAAGAAACACTGCGATGATCAGTAAATACCTCATAACAGATAGAACGAAAAACCACAAAAAAAGTTTCTTGTTAAATTTACTATTGCATTAAGTAAACATCCAGCAAACCTTCTGGTAAATCGAGGGTTAGTGTTTTTTCATCCTCATCGTATTCTACAATGAAATCTTCGTTTAGCGGGAACAGGATTTCGGTTTCTTTATACATCACGGTAGCCACAAATTGTTGCGGATATTCGTTCACCTCCACAATTTCGCCCAGTTCGCCCAAAGTTTCATCAATGGCTAAATATCCTTTAAAGTCGGTATAGAAAAATTCTCCTTCTTCGCGCTCGGGCATTTGCGCCAGGGGCAGGTATAATTTCTTTTTTAATAGCGGCTGTACCTTATCGATATGGTCAGCATCATCAAAGTTGAAATAGCCCGTTTTATTGGCTTGTAGTTTTGCCGAAGCCACGAAATAGGGAACAAGCTTACCATTCATATCGGCAAATACCACATCAAATTCGAGTTGTTCGTATTCATCAAATTCGAAAAATACCTGAACTTCTCCCTTTAAACCCCTTGTTTTGGTAACGTAACCTATATAAAATGCTTCTTCGTGTTTCATAACTACCCCTAAATCCCCTAAAGGGGACTTTTTAACACCCCCCTTTAGGGGCAGGGGGTATTAAAAAAATAGCGTTCCGAATATCCGGAACGCTATTTTGTGAGACAAAATAATTAAAATTATTCTGCTCCTTCTTCTTCAGTTGCTTCAGCTTCAACAGCTGGTGCTTCTTCAGTAACTTCTTCTTCAACAACTTCTTCTGCAACTGGTGCATTTTTAGCTGCGATAGCTGCTGCTTTATCTTCTTTTTTCTTAGCTTCTGCTGCTAATGCTGCTTTACGCGCATCTGCTTTAGAAGTAGCTAAACCTTCTGTTTTACCAGAGATTTTACCAGCCTTAGCATCTAACCAAGCAGCAAATTTCTCATCTGCCTGTTCTTGAGTTAAAGCTCCTTTTTTAACACCACCTTCTAAGTGTTTTTTGTATAAAACACCTTTGTAAGAAAGGATAGCACGAGCGGTATCAGTTGGTTGTGCACCACTGTTTACCCAAGCTAAAGTTTTTTCGAAGTTAATTTCGATGGTAGCAGGATTGGTGTTTGGGTTATAAGAACCTAAACGCTCAATAAATTTACCATCACGTGGAGAGCGAGAATCTGCTACCACAACGTGGAAAAAAGGTTTTCCTTTTTTACCGAATCTTTGCAATCTGATTTTAGTTGCCATTTCTTTTTGTATTTATGTATTCAACATAGTTCCCGGAGCTTCATGCTGCGGGGCTGCAAAGATAACTAAAATACTGTAAATTAAAAACATAGTTTAATTTCTTTGTTTTCAGGATATTTGCGCCAAAATATTTGCAGATACAAAATGGAAAGAATTGCGATTGATATGGACGAGGTGATTGCCGATCCCCTTGGAAAATTTATTAAACTATACAACCGGGATTTTAATGTTCCCTTAGATTTAAAAATTGATGCCGGAAACGAAATCTACCACCATGTTCCGCAGGATGTGAACCAGAAATGGTTCGAATATATAAATGAACCTGGCTTTTTCCGCGATCTTGAAGTTATTGCCGATAGCCAGCGGGTAATTAAGGCGCTACAAGAGAAATATGATGTTTACATTGTTTCTGCAGCGATGGAGTTCCGTAATTCATTGCTTGATAAATACGACTGGATGGCCGAACATTTTCCTTTCATCGATTGGCAACACATCATGTTCTGCGGAAATAAAATTGTGAATGTTGACATTATTATCGACGACCGCACTAAAAACTTTGTGAATTTTGCCGGCAGGCCATTATTGTTTACCTCTCCGCATAATTTACTGGTAACCGAATACGAGCGCGTTAATACCTGGGAGGAGGTTGCTGGATTGTTATTGTAATATTAATTCATAGGGGTCGACTTAAGTCGACGCCCATGAATGTGAAAAATCAATATCATTTCTAAAAATTAAACTCCCCGACCAAATTTCCCCCGCTTTTTCCAGCCGCCATTGGCAGCACAATTACTTTTCTTTGTTGATTACCTGTTGCATATCGGGTATAGATCTCGGCGGTTACGGTTGTTGGGCCGCTAATGTTAATCTGCCTGTCGCCGTAATAGTTCACTTCTATTTTATATTTTCCCTTGATCGCTTTTTTGATCATAAATTGTTCAGGACCATAACCTGAAGTAAAATCGTTGCTAATCCTGCCACCTATTTTTGTCTTCGCGTTTCCATAAAATCCTTTTTCGCCTGTTGGGTCGGTTAACCAGAGGTCGATATCGGTATCATTTTTATTCCAGTTTAGCACCACGCGTACATCTACTGGCAATGGCTGAATTAACCTTTTATCAATTCCTTTGGTACTTAATTTATTGCCATGTTTGGCAATCAGATTATTGATTTCGGAAATCACAATCTCTTCAATTCCCTGGTCGCGATCAGCAATCTGCGTATTATAACTTTGGGTAAGTACCTTATAGAGGTTATCTAAGGCATTTTGGTACTGCCCGTCATCGGCTAAGGCCAGGGCATAATCGCGATAACTTTGAGCGTCCATTGGCCGCCATTGCAAAACCTTCTGTGTGATAAAAATCTCATCTTTATAATTACCGGTCTGTTTTAATTTATAGGCTAGCGTTTTATATAAATCGGCATTTTCGAGATCCAGATCAGCAATATTACTTAAAATGGTCAGTGCCCTAACGCTATCCTTCTGTTGATAAAACCAATTGGCCACATCAAAATAAAACATAGGCGTACTCATGTAAGCCGAACGCATTTTCAGATAAGCCTGATAAGCACTATCTGGTTTTCCCACCAGGTTTTTCATATAATCCTTATCGCTTTTAAATTCGGGAATTATTATAGCCGGCTGGTTTTCTGCTATGGTCCTGGAGCGGGTTATATTCAGACCAGCCACCTTGCCCTGAAGCTGGCTCATTACATCTGTAGATGAACTTTGCTGTAAATCCTTTCCACTAATGGTTGCTACGGAGCCCGTAACAGTTGTTTTTCGTTGAGTACCATATCCCACGACCACAACTTCATTAAGCGCGTTAGCTTCATTATTGGTTAATGCCTGTTTCGCAACCGCAGCAGGCATTCTTACCTGACTTGCAGACTCGGCCCTGTATCTCGCACGCGCTTGGTCGGCAGCCTGATCTCTTCTTCTCTCTTCGCCAACCGGATCTGAGATGACAATATTCGCTGTGGGATCTCCATTTACATCACTTCGCCGCGGATCAGGATAGCCCTCTTTCTTCTTTTCTGTTCCTTTATAATAGAAATCGGTATTCCACCAGGTTTTCAGCTCTTTGGTCATGGCTACCGCCGCATTGATCAAATCTTCTTTACGTTCTAAAATAGCCGTTCTCCGTTGCTTTAAAACCGCATTATAGGCCTGTTGCAATTCAACGGGTGGTACGATATCATAACGCAAATAATCATCAAGGTTTTCTAAAACGATAAGACTGGTATTGCGGGTAACGATACCAAACTGTTTGCTTAAAACACTAATATCGTCCTTATTATCTTCATATTGAATGTCCATTTCAGCAATTTTCTTCTGTGCCCAAATACGGCTAACATCAATGCTGCTTAAAGCATGCTCCGTAACATTTAACCGAACAACTTGTTCTGAAATGACTGTATTTCCGAAGCCGAACTGCAACGTAAATTCGGTGTTAAACTCATTCATAATGCCGGCCAGAGAGAAATGTCCGTTTACATTTACTTTCATTGACGGATAAGTCTGCCTTACATCTGCGCCGTTTTTAATCCCTAAAAACTGAAGGTTTTGCTGGTTCAATTGTTTAAAAGCCTCTGTAACAGAAGTGGAATTGAGGTTTACAAACTGTCCGCCACTTTTCATACTGATCAATTTCAATGTACTATAATCAGCTTTAAGGGCTGTATTAATGCAGTGGACAGGTTTATTTAAGTTAACCGTATTTTTTCCAAACGTAGATAGTCCATCAGTAAATAAGATATATTCGTCGGCCTGCAGGCTTTTAGTGTTGATGGCGCTGAAATTTGTACCTCCATCATATACCAGATGATTCAGTTTATCTTTTAATGGTGTCCAATTACCGTTCGAGATTACAAAAGTTCCTGCATCTTTAAAGCCATTGTTAACCAAGCCCAACTGTATGGTTAAATTTTGTTTCTGTTGGATAATCAAATCCAAGAGTTCGATTTCCTTCTCCGTATTACGCTGAAGACCACTTAAAGAAACATCCCATATTAAACCGATTTGATTACCCCACTGTTTTTTGCGACTCTCGGCTTTAGGGAAAACATTCACCAGAAAATAATAACCTGTTGATGCTTTTTGCATTTGCACCTCGGTCAGATCATTTCGTTTTGGCAGATTGATAGTCAGACCTTTTTTAGGCTGATAATTGGTTTTATTGATCTCCCCAACATAGGTATTGCCATTGGCCTTTAAATCGAAGCTGCCGTCGGGCTGTTCGCCAAGCTCAGGCTTGATGATGCTTTCGAAAACAGTGGTTTTTAGTGTAAAGCTTTCAATTGCCTGGTTGTAATCGAGCGGTAAATGATATTTTAAAACGTTGTTATTGTTAAATCCGAGCTCTTCTTCATAACCAACCATTATGGTTCTGCTGCCATTGGCAGGCAAGGGATAAATCCTGGTACGGAAATTATTTCCCTCTACTTTCTCCAGCAAACCCGGATCAACTCTTCTCCGCTCAATACTTTCAAAAACCTCAGTTGCTTTGGCTTTTTCTACCGGAACAGCTTCGCGCATTTTCCCGTTAATATCTAAAGCGTAACGGCTTATACTTACCCCCTCCGGCATTGGAAAGGTGAGTTCACCCTCTAAAATGCGGTTACTACTGTTGTGGAAGGTCATGGTCATTACCGTGGTCGCCACATTTCCTGTAATCTGCACATCAATATTTAACTTTTTAAGTTTAACGGCATCTTTTTGTTCGCCGGTTACCGCTTGTTGTACTTTTAACACGGGCATTTGCGCCTGAACGAAAGATCCAATCAATAATAAGGCAAAGAGGACTAAGGTTTTAGAAGGTTTCATAATGGTAATTTTAAATAGTGATGCAAAAGCATTCCCGATTGCATAAATTTATTTTACGCGAAACACATTTTATTTGATTTAACATTCGCCATTGCCAGCCTAAAGTGAAATTGACTTTTCTAAAAAATGTAACATTTCTAAAAAAATTTGTTCTAATTATTAAAACTGAAGCTATGTTAGTCACTACAACGCCCACGGTTGAGGGCAGAAAAATTGTAAAATATATTGGTCTTGTTACCGGAGAAACGATTATTGGGGCAAATATTTTTAAGGATTTATTTGCAGGAATAACGGATATCGTAGGGGGAAGATCGAGTTCTTACGAACGCGTTTTAAGAGAGGGGAAAGATACTGCAGTTAACGAAATGCAACAATATGCAGCAGCCCTTGGTGCAAATGCTATTGTTGGTGTAGATTTAGATTACGAAACTGTAGGAAGCGGTGGAAGCATGTTAATGGTGAGCGCCAATGGCACCGCTGTAATTTTAGAAGATTAAGAAATTTGCTTATTGCGAAACTAAGCAAAAACAAGAAAGTCTTTCCGGTGCGGGAAAGACTTTTCTTTTATAAACTATTTTCGTTTAAAACGAAAGAATATCAATTAGTTTTAACCATTTAGAACTCACCTTCTCGGCATTGATGTGCTTGATCGCATGATCAAAAGGAGTAAAAACAATTTCGCGGTTGATCTGGCCAGCCATTACACCACTTTCACCATTAATTAAACCTTCTACCGCCGCAACGCCTAAGCGACTGGCCAATACGCGGTCCATACAGGTTGGTTTACCCCCGCGCTGAATGTGCCCCAGAACCGAAACCTTTGTATCGTAATGTGGGTATTTTGCCTGCAAAATTTCACCAACTTTAAATGCACCACCAGTATCATCACCTTCGGCAACAATAATAATTTTTGATGCCTTATCCTTACGGCTATGCTCTAACTTGTGCAAAATATCGTCTGCATTCATATTTGCCTCCGGAATCATGATGGCTTCGGCACCAACACCGATTCCACTTCTCAAAGCAATTAGCCCCGAGTCGCGACCCATTACCTCAACAATAAAAAGCCTGTCGTGCGATTCGGCTGTATCTCTGATTTTATCTACCGCATCGATAACCGTATTAATCGCAGAATCGTATCCAATGGTAAAATCGGTACCCGCCAAATCGTTATCAATAGTGCCCGGCAGGCCTACAATCGGGAAATCGAACTCTTTAGAAAAAATATTGGCTCCTGTAAATGTTCCATCACCACCAATTACAACCAAGGCATCAATTCCATTGGCTTTCAGGTTTTCGTATGCTTTTTTTCTGCCTTCTACGGTTTTAAATGCTTCGCTACGGGCTGTTTTTAAAATGGTCCCCCCACGTTGAATAATATTCGCTACAGATTTGCGGTCCATAGGGATAAAATCATTGTTGATCAGCCCTTCGTATCCCCGCATAAAGCCGGTTACTTCAATGTCATAATAAATAGAGCCCCTAACAACAGCTCTGATTGCGGCATTCATGCCTGGCGAATCTCCGCCAGAGGTTAAAACGCCAATATTCTTAATCTTATTCATTTGTTTGTTTCTTAGCAAATTCGGATAATCCATTATCCAGGTATTGCAAATATTTATCTATATCAAATTCAACTCCAATAGGAGGCGAAACTAATTCTTTTTCATCAGTACCCAAAAGTACATAATATGGTTGCGAAATGGTATTAAATCTTTCGGCCTGCAAATGTTTAAATTTTTTGCCAACAGTATTCACTTTGGTTCCTAAAATTTTAGACTCAAATTGCTCTGGAACGGGTAAACTTGTTTTATCATCTGTATAAAGCGATACAACGATATAATCTTCTTTTAATTTTTTAAGCACTCTTGGGTCAGACCATACCCTGGCTTCCATTTCTCTACAATTTACACAGCCATGGCCTGTAAAATCTAAAAACAATGGTTTTTTTACTTCTTTAGCATAAGCCAGTGCTTCCTGGTAATCGAAGAATCCATCAATATTATGGGGAATATGCAGGAATTCTGAATATTTCCTTTTTGCATGCGTAGGTGTTGCGCCAGCGTTCGAGCCAGCACCACTATCTTGCCCAATTACAAAATCCTGAGTTGATAAAGGTGGCACCAATGCACTTACTGCTTTTAAGGGTGCGCCCCATAAGCCAGGGATTAAATAAATGGCAAATACAAAAGTTGCTGTTGCAATAAATAATCTCGGTACAGAAACATAAGGAAGATCGCTATCGTGAGAGAATTTAATTTTTCCCAGTAAATAAACACCCAGGATTAAAGCGAGCACAATCCAGATGGCCAGGAAAATCTCCCGGTCTAATATTCCCCAGTGGTAGGCCAAATCGGCAGTAGAAAGGAATTTTAACGATAATCCCAACTCTAAGAAACCAAGGAAAACTTTAATCGAATTTAACCATCCTCCAGATTTTGGCAAGCCCGTCATTAAACTAGGAAAAATGGCAAACATGGTAAAAATCAACGCTAATGATAGTGAAAAACCAAACATTACCACTACAGGCGTTAACAGGTCAGTATTAATGGCCACCAATGAGGTTCCAATTAGCGGGCCTGTACAAGAGAAGGAAACAACCGCTAGGGTTGCTGCCATAAAAAATATCCCGCTTAAGCCTTTGGCATCCGATTTTGCATCAAGTTTATTCACAAATGAACTTGGCAAGGTAATTTCGAAAGCACCTAAAAATGATACCCCGAAAATAATCAGGATAAGGAAGATAAAAATATTAAAAAATCCATCTGTGGATATTTCATTTAATGCACTTGCACCCCAGATCAAGGTAATAATTACACCTAAACCAACATAAATTACAATGATGGATAGGCCATAAATGATGGCGCTCCTGATTCCTTTTGCCCTGCTTTCAGCCCTTTTGGTAAAAAAACCAACGGTAAGTGGAACCATAGGGAAAATACATGGAAGAAAAAAAGCAGCTATACCAGCCAGCAGCCCTAAGCCAAAGGTTACCCATAGCGATTGTTTCGGAGCAACAGTTGCAGCAACCGAAGCTTTTTCTACTTTGGCGGAATCCTTTTTAACCGTATCATTAACCGTTTTTACGGCGCTGTTTGCTGCACTATCCTGTGCAGAGCCTACTTCGGTAAAAACAATATCATCAGGAGGAGCAGTTGCTGTGGTGTCTTGTGTTACTAAAGCGTAACTCTTAACGGCAGGCAATGCCATAAACATTGTAGCCATTAACAACAATAATAAGACCTTTTTCATTTGTGTGTTTTGTGTGTGTGTTTTGAAACCGTGAAATTAAGAATAATTTTAGAAACGATTTTTTCTTAAGCCCTACACCACGTAGATTTTACTTTAAAAAGAAACAGTCCCGAAAATTCGGGACTGTTTGTAAATATTTTTGTTTCAACTATTTAACCGGAATGCTAAATTCAACTTCCTCTGGTGGAAGGCATTGTTTATCGTTACAAACCATAAACTCTACTACGCCTTTAACAACAGTTGTACCTTTATTCAATTTTACTTTTTGCTGGAAAATAACGGCTTTTTCAAAATAACTCACGTTCATTTTAAAAGTGCTTTCATATTTTACAATGGCTTTTGGCTCAATCGTTTTACCAACCAGGCTAAAATCTTTTGAGGGTGTAAATGTAAAAGTAGTTTTTACCGGACCACCGTCTTTCACGTTCTGTGAATAGATGTGCCATCTATCTTCTATAGTTGCTTTTAAATAGATAACGGCTTCCGTTTTACTTACTTTTTTAGCAGAATAGGCCCAGGTAACAGGCTTTTCGATCTGAGCAAATGCACCTGCAATGGTAAAAAGCACCATCGAAAGTACTAATGTGATTTTTTTCATTATGTGTTTATTTTGTGTGTGTAAATTCAATTTCTTTAAAGTTAAAGGCTTTTAAACCGTGTTTCGTATCAACAGTTAACCTACCGCCATCTTCAACTCCTTTTATTGTACCTTCAAAAAACGCTCCATTTTGCATATACAACGCCGGGATATTAAAGTTATAAAGCTTTGAAAGGTAATCCTTTTGTAAAATACCATATTTCCCGGCCCTCAAAATTAAGTAGTATTTTTCCATAAATATGAATATTTTATCCATAATATCCATTAAAGGCACATCTCTTTGTAAAATTTGAATGACGGAAGTAGCTCGATGGCTAATATTATCCGAAAATTCGGATTGATTTATATTTAAACCAATGCCAATTACGGATGATTTAATAGAACTGCCTGTCAGTGTATTTTCGATTAATATTCCGCCTAATTTCTTATTCTGGTAATACATATCATTCGGCCATTTTACTTTTATCCCATCTGGTATAAAAAAAGATAAAGCATCACTAACAGCCAAACTAACGGCTATATTTAAATAAAACTGCTTATCAAGGGGCAAAAAAGAAGGTTTTAAATAAATGCTTGTGCTAATATTTTTCCCGGCCTGGGTTTGCCAAACGCTTTCCTGCTGTCCTCTTCCTGCAAACTGATTATCTGCCATAATTACAGTCCCTTCGGCTAATGGCTCGGATTTTGACACCAAATCTTTTAAAAAGTTATTAGTAGAATCAACTTCTTTTAATTTGATTAAATTTTGACCAACAAATAGTGTCGAAAAAGTGTTATTTTGCAAGTGTTGAATTTATAATATTGTAATTCCAAAATTAAAGCATTTTAATGGTAAAAAAGAAAATAGTAGCCCTTTCTACATACCTTTCTGAGTTAGCCGTTCACGGCATACAGGAGAAAAAAGGAGAAGATATTGTGCGGTTAGATCTTAGAAATATTCATACTTCAGTAGCTGATTACTTTATTATTGCGAGCGCCAACTCTGGTACGCAGGTAAAAGCTATTGCCGATAGTGTAGAAAAAGAAATATATAAAGCCACTCAGGCCGATCCCAGACATAAAGAAGGTTTCGAATCAGCAGATTGGATTATTCTTGATTATTTCGATGTGGTTGTGCACATTTTTAAAACCGAAAAGCGCCACTTTTATGGCATAGAAGAACTTTGGGGGGATGCTGAAAGCACAAATTATCAAAGCGCATAACCTATAGAACCATTTTGACAAAGACAAATGAACGACAATCAAAATACCAACGAAAAACAAGGGAAGAGGATTCCAAACATCCCCAAAAAACCACAAAAAGGATCAAAATTTAATATTTTCTGGGTTTATGCGGCCATTATCATCGCAATTATAGCGGCGCAGTTTTTATTTACTACTGATGGTGGTAAAGAGGTTACTTACCAAAAGTTTGAACAACAGATGTTACTTAAGGGTGACGTTCAAAAAGTTGTCGCTTATAAATCTGATGATTTAGTCCGGGTAGAGGTTTATATTAAAAAAGACAGCTTAAAAAAACCGGCGTACGATGCCTATAAAAGCACCAGCACTTTTAGTGTAAATAATACTGCAAGTCCGGTTGTATTTTTCAATGCCGGCACCATGGATGGCCTTGACAAACAACTTGCCGATTCGCAAAAAGATCTTCCAGCAAACCAACCAAGGGTATTGGCAGAAAAAACCAGTCGCAGCAATCCATTAGCCAGCTGGTTCTTAAGCATTATTTTACCAGTGTTGCTTTTAATCGGCTTCTGGATTTTTATGATGCGCAGAATGGGCGGTGGCGCCGGAGGTGGTGGTCAGATTTTCAGTATCGGAAAATCTAAAGCTACTTTATTCGACAAAGAAAGCCAGGTAAACATTACATTTAACGATGTTGCAGGCTTAGAAGAAGCAAAAACTGAGGTAATGGAAATTGTAGATTTCCTTAAAAATCCTAAAAAATATACTGACCTGGGTGGAAAAATTCCGAAAGGTGCTTTATTGGTTGGTTCGCCAGGTACCGGTAAAACCTTATTGGCTAAAGCGGTTGCAGGCGAGGCTCAGGTTCCTTTCTTCTCTTTATCAGGATCTGATTTTGTAGAGATGTTTGTAGGGGTAGGTGCATCACGTGTGCGCGACTTGTTTAAACAGGCAAAAGATAAATCACCTTGTATCATTTTCATCGATGAGATTGATGCGATTGGCCGTGCGCGTGGTAAAAACGGTGTAATGGGTGGAAATGATGAACGCGAAAACACTTTAAATCAACTTTTAGTTGAAATGGATGGTTTCGGCACCAATACACATGTTATTATCTTAGCCGCCACTAACCGTGCTGATGTTTTAGATAAAGCTTTATTAAGAGCGGGTAGGTTTGACAGACAGATTTATGTTGATTTACCGGATGTTATCGAACGTAAACAAATTTTCGAAGTTCACATCACGCCACTAAAAAAATCAGAAGAACTTGATACCGAGTTTTTAGCTAAACAAACGCCAGGATTCTCAGGAGCAGATATTGCAAATGTTTGTAATGAAGCGGCATTAATTGCTGCCCGTAAAAACAAATCGGCAGTTGACAAACAAGATTTCCTGGATGCTGTAGATCGGATTGTAGGTGGTTTAGAAAAGAAAAACAAAATCATCACACCGAGTGAAAAACGCGCTATTGCTATTCACGAGGCTGGTCACGCCACAGTAAGCTGGCTGTTAGAACATGCCGCGCCTTTAGTTAAGGTTACGATTGTTCCACGCGGACAGAGCTTAGGTGCTGCCTGGTACTTGCCGGAGGAACGCTTAATTGTTCGTCCTCATCAGATGCTTGATGAAATGTGTGCCACAATGGGTGGTAGAGCAGCAGAAAAAGTAATGTTCGATACCATTTCTACCGGCGCACTTAGCGATTTAGAAAAAGTAAATAAACAAGCCAGGGCAATGGTTACCATTTATGGTTTAAATGAGAAATTAGGAAACATTACTTATTACGATTCATCTGGTCAGAATGAGTATAACTTCTCTAAACCCTATTCAGAGGATACCGCTTTAACGATCGACAAAGAAATTTCGGCATTAATTGAAGGCCAATATCAAAGAGCAATTAATTTATTAGAAGAAAATAAAGATAAATTGATCCAGTTGGCAGATATCCTGATCGAAAAAGAAGTTTTATTTAAAGACGATTTAGAAGTGATTTTTGGTAAAAGATTATTCGAAAATCAGGGAGAAAGCGGAACTCCCGGACATATTACTCCGGTAGAAGCATAAATAAATAATTTCTATTATTACATTTGCTACCCTAGTTTAATTATTAGGGTAGCTTTTTTTTATAATGAAGGATAATACGACAGCGAAGGAACAAATACTAAAAAAGATAAGGAAAGCACTATTAGAGAAGCGCGAAAACCCTTATCCTAATTTAGAGGAAAGTCAATTGTATAAAAAAAATACAGATGAGCTGGAGGTACTATTTGCCGAGCAGCTTACTGCTATATCCGGTAACTTTATCTTTTGTGAGGACGGGATTGATTTTTTTGAAAACATGTTGCAGCTGGCCGATAAGTTTAAATGGCGCAAAATCTACTGCTGGGAACCAGAACTTCAGCAGTTTTTAAGCAAATACGAATTTCCTTTTTACCAAACCGATAAAGATTTTGAACAGGCTGAGGTGGGCATTACCCTTTGCGAAGCCTTAATTGCCCGCAATGGGAGTGTAATGGTAACCAACCAGGGTGCTGCAGGAAGACGACTCAGCATCTTCCCGCATCACCATATTGTGATTGCCAAAACAAGTCAGTTGGTTTTAGATCTTAAAGATGCTTTTCTGTTATTGAAGAATAAGTATGGTAATCAAATCCCATCCATGATCAGCAACATTACAGGCCCCAGCAGAACTGCGGATATCGAAAAAACATTGGTTTTAGGTGCGCACGGTCCTAAAGAGCTTTTTGTGTTCTTGATTGATGATTTTAGTTAATTACCATTCGTAATAAAGCTGTAGATCGGCCCAGGAGTGCCATCTTTCAAATTCTTTTACGGTACTAAACTCAGGCGAACGTCCAACAGCCATTACCGATGCCCTGATTGCCCGGTTTTTGCAGAATGGTATTTTGGTACCTACGCCTAAATTCCACTCCATCGTAAATTTATTAAGCTGCTTAAAGCTTAGTGTATATGGGCTATTCCTAAACTGCCCCATCAATAAGGCGTTGTAAAGCCAGCTGTTTCCCTTTAATCCACCCATAAGAAATAGTTCAAAAGGATTTTTTTGTGAAGAAACGATGCTGTAACCACTGCTGATCGGTAAGGTATTCATTCCCCAGTTTCTTTTATCCAAGAGTCCAACTCTGGTGTTTATTCCGGCGCTGCCACTAACATAATAACCCAGGCGTAGCTCGGTGTTGGCACTAAGCTGAAAATTGCCTTTATTATTACCTGAGCCGTCTGATTTCCCAACAATGAGCCAATCGTATTTCCCTGATACCAGCAACGTGGGTTCACCTCCATCCGATATCTGATCTTCCCAGCCGTAAGGAATGTCGGCTACCGTACCAAACCAATGATCTCTGTGAACAGTTGTTTGAAATGCCTTAGAAACATCTAATCCTATAGCACCAACATTTATTCCTATCGATAATAACTCATTCCCCGAATCTTGCTTTACACCAAAGCTTGTCCCAATAAAATTCAAACTTGCAAAAGGTCGGTCATTTTTACGTTTATATTCACTCTCGGGATCATGTAGATTACCAAGATAGAGCGGTGTAAATGTCGTATTTGCGAGCATAACTGTCGCATCCGCAAGCCTATAATTAGTTACCGATTTTCCTAGGATAGATTTGGCCAAAAACCGATGTGGCGCATATACCCATCCCTTTTCGCCCATTTTAGCGTACTGAAAAACCGGCAGGGCAGCCCCCATGGTATAATTTCTATCCTGGTTCAGGCCTGGCTTAACAAATTTTAAAAAATAGTCCTGATTGATCACAACACCAACGCGATGGATGGATTCTTCAGTTCCTTGAGCATTCGTGTTATTCACAAAAAAAACCATTGATAATAACGCAACGATAATCGTTTTCATAAGAGAGCTTAATTATTCTGTTTTAAAATGGTGCTATTACCACAATTGTTTGTAAAGTGCAGACAAGTAAATATACCAATCTGAAATTTATCATATTGGTACATTTATCCAGCAGACAATGAAATTGCTGAAGCAGAATTGTCTTTATCTACTTAGAGTCGATGGAACAGATTCTCTACATCAGCAATTTCACATATCTTAGAGGCTGCTGCTACCTATCCGCTTTTAGTACTTTTTTAACCACCATTTCTCTATTGGCATTCAGGCAATACACATCTTCATCATAGTTGGTGTACACGCGCGAAAGAAAAGGTTTAAGATCAGGCTCACCCGGCATTTTTCTACCACCAACATAAATCGATATGCTTACAAATCGGCCGGCATCTTTATCTAGTTTTATGCTTTTTTTGGTTTTAAGGTTGTAAATTTCAACATTTTCATATCCCGTATAATTATTTCCATAAGAGCGCCACTCAGGAAGGGTTGGGCTTTTGCAAACCACAAAATAATCGTCTGCCAGATGGAAAATGGTACTAATGGTTTTGTCGTTAAAATACCTTTTCCCTTTCAGGTCTACTATGTCGGCAACATTCTGTTCTCTTCCATTTGATATTGTATTGGTTTCCTTTAAAAGCACGATACCAATGTTCTTTGGAAAATTATCTTTGTTTTCGCGCCACACCGCATAGGTTTCCAAATAGTCGTTACTCTTTAATACCGTATCTTTATTCTCATTTAAAAAGAAATTTGTCCGACTGTTGTGCGTAAACATCCCCATTCCCCAACCAGCATATAGCTCTATATCTTTAGCTAGTTTAACAGGCCCCTTCTTTACAGGAGGTTCGGCTTTTTTGTTCTCCGTTGCAATGGTTTTGGGCATAGTAACATGCACTTCAGTTACCTTATTTCTAGCGGTAATTTCAGCCTGTTTCTTTTTAGAAGCAATTGCGTTTTCCGCTTTAAGCTTTTCATTTTTAATTTTATTAGCGTCTGAAGCGGCCTTATCATCCGCTATCTTCTTTTTACGGGCATCCTCTTTTTCTTTGTCACAAGCAGGGCACATCAGTTTTCCCTCCGCGTTATTCCAGCCTTTAGGCGCAAATCTGCAGTTATAACGGGCGTATTCACTTTTAGAAACATGCGATTGGGCGCTTGCCACCTGTACCATAAACAGGAGCAAGATAATAGTTAAGAAACTTTTCATTTTTAAGTCGTTTAATTTGATGTAAAAGTAATCGACAGCTAAAGTGATTTATATACCCTATACTCGGTATATTTAGTGCTTATTTTATATCCTATATTTATGAAATATTGACTGGTAGTTTAAAACACGCCACTAATTCTCTCAAAAAAATGAATAAAGTTTTCCTGCTATTCTTATTTTTCGTGCATCCGTTTTGCATGTGCTTTGCACAACAGGGCAACCCAATTTTAATCGATACGGCTAAAAAATTCAATATTAGCAAACATGGCTATTTTTATGAGGATAAAAATTTAAACCTCAGTATCGATTCTATTATAAAATATAAACAGGCCGGTAAACTCTTGCCATTAACACCAGGAAAAGTTTTTAGTAAAGGTTACACCCAATCTTATTACTGGGTTGCTTTTGATATCGAAAATACCTTAAATCAATCGGTGCACCTCATGTTTAAGGAGCAGAGCTCAAGCATTAACCAGCTCCAGCTATTTAAAGTAGATCAGCAGGGAAAGATTTATCCCTTAGGCTTAACAGGCGATCATTTTCCTTTTAAGCAACGCCCTTATCGCAACAGAAGTTTTATTTATCCAATGGTTCTTTTACCGCATGAAAAAGCCACTTTTTATTTGTGGGCCGATAAACGAGGACAGAACATGTACATGCCAATATCAATCGGACGCGATGTTGATATTATTCAGGCGGAAATTCCGCAGCACACGCTGTTTGGTTTCTACACGGGCATTTTTGTTTTTGCTGTGATTTTTAACCTGTTGTTGTTTGCTTCTGTTAGAGATAATATCCACCTGTATTATGCCATTTACATTTTTTGCACCCTAATTTTTATCCTGGAAGAGGAGGGACTGGCCTTTCAATGGTTCTATCCAAATTTACCAGGTCTCCAGGATTATATGCGCTTAATAATGGCATCACTAAGCTGTGGCCTGTTAATCCAGGTGATGCAGCTGTTTGTTAACCAAAACAGCACCAATAGCCGATTATACCGCTTTACCAACTATTATAAAAAGTTTTGCTGGGCCATGTCCATCATTCCGGTATTTATGCTGTTCAAATCATTTATTCTCTTAGAGAAAACGGTTTTTTACATTAACAATTTTCTTGCGCTCCTTACGGTAATCATTATTATTATCTGTGTAGTGGAAAGGATAAGGGCAGGTTATAAGTTGGGCTGGTATTATTTTATTGCAACTGTAATGTTATTATTTGGGGTTTTTAACTATGTTTTTAACACCTTAGGGCTTACCAACTTTAACCTATTAAAGCCAAATGGCTTAGTGGTGGGTTTAACCGCCGAAATCATTTTCCTTTCATTTGCTTTAACACAACGTTATAACTTTCTAAAAAAAGAAAAAGAAATCCTTTTGGAAGAAAAAAGCAAACATCAGGTAGACCTCGCAGATGGTATTTTTAATGCGCAGGAAGATGAACGCACGCGTTTGGCCCGCGATCTTCATGATGACCTCGGCGGCACACTTTCCATAATAAAACTGAATATCACCGCTTTTCAGCACAAAGTTTTAAAACTTACTGAAAATGACCGCGTATTTTATGACCAGACCATTGGCATGATTGAAAAGGCATGCGCCGATTTAAGGGAAATATCGCACAATTTAATGCCGAAAAACTTTGAGCAATATGGTCTGATTGAAACCTTGAATGAGCATTTCAGAACCCTGAACCACTCTGGTAAAATTGCATTCGAATTTGTTTTCCAGGTTGAACACCCTATTGAAAGCGGAATGGAAATTACCATATACCGGATTGTTAACGAACTGGTAAACAATATCATTAGGCATTCTTTTGCTTCAAAGGCAACCATACAGATTTTATCTTTCGACGAAAGAATTAGCATTATGGCCGAAGATAATGGCATTGGTTTTAATCCCGATAAAGACAAAAAGGGTTTAGGGATGCAAAATATCCTATCGAGGGTAAATTACCTTAACGGCAAAATCCATGTCGACAGTAATCAAAACGGTACCACAACAACTATTGATATTCCGCTAAAATAATGGACACGATTCAACAGAAACCCACCACGTTGATGATCGCTGATGATCATAAACTGTTTGCCGAAGGCTTATCGGCCATTCTCTCTGAACAGCCCAATTTTAAAATAATCGGGATGGCATCGAACGGAAAAGAGGTTTTACATCTCCTGAACAACCAGGTACCTGATATTTTAATTCTTGACCTGAACATGCCGGTTTTAGATGGCGAAATTGCTGCTGAAAAAATCAGACAATTATTCCCTGCTGTTAAAATAATGGTCTTATCGATGTATTACACTGAAAAGCTAGCGGTAAAGCTCGAAGGCATTGGGGTAATGGCCTTTATTCAAAAAGATACCAATGCCGAAACATTATTTAAAATTATAAGGGGTATACAGCAAGGAGAAAAATATTTCCAGAAAATAAAACCTGATGCTCAGGCATCATCGGCATTTAACGATGGCGATCATTTCCAAAAAAGCCACAATTTAACTGCAAGGGAAATGGAAATTCTGAAATTAATAAGCGAAGACTATTCGTCACAACAAATTGCCCAAAAATTATTTATAGCTTTAAACACGGTTGATACACACCGTAAAAATATGGTACAGAAGCTAAACGTAACCGGAAAAGCTGGATTATTAAAGTTTGCGCTTGAAAATAAGTTTCGTTAAAATTAAATTTATTTTCGATTACCGAATATAATTGATATTTTTATACTACATACCGTTTTAGTATGCGGTATTATAATTATGAGCAGAGCAATAAATACGGTAATTACCGGCACTGGAAGTTATATCCCACAGAATATTATTTCTGGTCGTGAATTCTTAAATTCTACGTTTTTTGAGAATGGTAACCGATTGGAGAAAGAGAATGCAGAGATCATTGACAAATTCTCTGAAATTACGGAAATCGTAGAAAGACGCTACGCCTGCCCCGAGCAGTTAAGCAATCATATCGGCGCAAAAGCTGCAGAAAAAGCCATTGAAAATGCAGGTATTGATAAAGAAACTTTAGACTATATTATATTCTGCCATAATTTTGGTGATATCCCTTTGGGTAGCAACCGCATTGATATTTTGCCGTCTTTAGCTTCAAAGGTGAAACAACAGTTAGGAATTGAGAATCCAGACTGCGTTGCCTACGACATCATTTTTGGTTGCCCGGGTTGGGTTCAGGGTGCAATACAGGCAGATTATTATATTAAAAGCGGCGATGCAAAACGTGTTATGGTGATTGGTGCAGAAACCTTAAGCCGTATTATCGATCCGCATGACCGTGATAGCATGATTTTTTCGGATGGTGCCGGAGCGGTAATTTTCGAAGCAGAAGAATCAGCAGAAAAAAGAGGAATATTAGCACATAAAACAGAAACACACGCCGTTAATCATGGTAATTTACTCACCATGGGTAAAGGATCTCATCCCGATGAGACCAGCGGAAACTTTTACCTGAAAATGAATGGGCGTAAGCTGTACGAATTTGCGGTAATCCAGGTACCCCAGGTAATTAAAAAAGCCATTGATAAAGCGGGTTTGAGTGTTGAAGATGTAAATATTGTATTCGTTCACCAGGCCAACGGCAAAATGGATACCGCTATCATGAAACGTTTGTTCAAACTTTATGGTAAAGATACGGTGCCTGAAAATTTGGTTCCAATGACGATTTCATGGTTAGGAAACAGTTCGGTTGCCACTGTGCCAACCTTATTAGACCTGGTATTAAAAGGCGAAGTTAAAGGCTATAAAGTTAAGGCTGGCGATGTAGCTGTTTTTGCTTCAGTAGGAGCAGGGATGCACATTAATGCTTTTATACACCGCTTCTAATTCGCTAACCGTTTTAATCCGGCCTTAGCCTGGCTTTCAATACTGCTTTCAAATTCATGATTTTTCATGGCAATGGCTGTATTGAAAGCCTCTTTCGCTTTTACGTTATTTTTCCTTCTCTCGTAAACCTTTCCCATCTGTACCGCTGCATTTGCAGCGAAATAATATTTTAGATTTTTACCTTCATTAATGGTTTGCTGGTAGGCTGCTAACGCCTGATCGTCCTTCCCTAAATCGTCATAAATCCTACCCAAACGGTAGTTCAGTTCCGTTTTATCCTTATCGTTGGTATAATCAGCCGCTTTTTTATCATCAAGTATCTGCAAGGCCCTGCTTAAATAGCCACCATCAAACAACAGCCGGGCTTTTAACAGGTCAATGGTTGGCGTTCCTGCGGTAGCTTCCGCTTTTGCCTGCTTGTCCTTTTCCATGTAAGTATATCCGTTTTTAACTGCCTTGGCTGCAAATGCCGCATAAGCCGCCTTATCTCCTTTCAGAAGCGAGATCCAGCCCAAATGAAGATAAGCGTCCTTCACAAAATTAACGCCCCTGGTGGCCTGCAAAAATCGGTTAAAATAGGTTGCCGAGTTAAGGTCGAGTTTATTCAGGTGCGCTATTCCTTCCAGATAATCTAAGTAGGGAAAAGGCTGATAGACGCCGCCTTCAGGCCGTTTGGCTAAAATAGCAATGGCTTCTTCGCTATGCCCGTTTTTAATGCACACATAACTCTGCAAATAACTTTTCAGTAAACTGGTATCGGCAATTCGATCGGTATATTTTATGGTTTTGGCATAGGCCTGCGGGCTATGTGCCACATCGGTTAATACATAGGCATAATAAAACACCACTTCCTCGTAAAAAGGTTCGTAGGAAGATTTAGGTAGGTTATCAGCCAGCTTTTCGAACATATTTAATCCGTTCTGAAGGTTTCCCTTAATTCCAAAAGTAGATAAAGCTGTTTTTAAAGCGCCATCCGGAAGATTTCCCAGAACCGCATTAATCAGCCCCAGCCCCTTTAAGTTCAGGTGAAAGTTCGGAAACTTTTTATTGTTCTCCTGCAAAAGACTGTTTGCTTTCTTAACTTCCATAGCTGCGTTGAAATATTCACCAAAACGCCCACGGATGAGCGCCCATTGTAAATTAATTTCTGCCTGCGCATACAGGTAATAGGGCGAACTTTTATCATCATCACTTATCTGATCTAAGCGTGTAGACTTGTTGCCTTTCAGGCGGTCAAAATCAGCTTTGCTCTCAGAAGTTAAAACCGTAAAATAATCTACATAGTTTTCTAAAAGCGGAATAATGGAATTATTGGGGTGTTGTTTTTTCTCTGTGGAGATATAAGCTCTCGCATTGCCTAATTTAAGTTCGAATATACTTTTATACGCATTTAGGCAATTGTTGTTAAAGTCGAAATTTGCAAATAAAGATGTCGGTAACAGGAGAAGAGCAGAAAACGCAAAAACAGGGAAGATTTTAGTCATTCGGGATTATATTTCAGTTTGATCCTGCGCTATAGCAACAGTAATTCACATTTAAACAAATATCTACATTAAACGCTAAAATCGTACTCTTGTTTTGCGTAAACAAAAATAGGCCAAAACAAAAACGTCCCGATTAAATCGGGACGTTTTAAAAATTTTAAGCTATTGATTAGGCTTCTGCTACTTCGTGAGTTAAAGCTTCATCAACCAAAATACGACCACAGTGCTCGCAAACGATAATTTTTTTACGCTGACGAATATCTAACTGACGTTGAGGTGGAATCTGGTTAAAACAACCTGAGCAAGAATCGCGATCGATTGTTACGACTGCTAAACCATTTACCGCATTTTTGCGTAAACGTTTGTAGGCAACCAATAAACGTTCTTCGATCTGAGGCTCCGCTTTATCTGCTTTCTTTTGTAAATCTTGCTCTTCTTTTTCAGTTTCAGCAGTAATTACATCAAGTTCACCTTTTTTAATGTCTAAATCTTTCTTTCTGCCATCTAACTCTGCTTTAGCTGCTTCGTAGATTTCAGTTTTAGAAGTGATTTCGAAACCATGTTCTTTAATTTTCTTTTCAGAAACTTGGATATCTAAACCTTGAATCTCAATTTCTTTCGTTAAAGCATCGTATTCACGGTTGTTTTTAACTTCTTTTAATTGAGTATCGTATCTTTTGATGGCTGCTTGCGCATCTTTAATTGTATTTTTACGGGTTACGATTGAATCCTCAAGATCATCAAGTTCGCCTTTGATTTTTGCAATTCTAGTTTCTAATCCTAAAACGTCATCCTCAAGATCGGCTACTTCCATTGGTAATTCACCACGTACCTGGCGGATCTTATCAATTTTGGTGTGGATATTTTGTAATTCGTATAAAGCTTTTAGCTTTTGTTCTACGGTTTGTTCCATTAAAACAAGTAATTTATGGGGTTTGTATTTTGCTCCGTTAAACGGATTGCAAAGTTAGTAAATTTTTTCTGAATAATTTCAAGCAATAAATTTGAGGTAAATTGTTCAGTTTCAAAGTGTCCGATGTCGGCAATGATCAGTTTTTCCTCTGCATCAAAAAACTCGTGATATTTAAAATCGGCAGTGATAAAAGCATCCGCCCCCGCAGCAATGGCCTCTTTTAAAAGGAAGCTTCCTGAGCCACCACAAACGGCCACTTTTTTGATTCTTTTACCAATTACCTCGGTATGCCTAACCACTTTGGCCTGCATCCTGTCTTTTACCAGGTGTAAAAAATCATAGGCATCCATATCATACTCCAGCCAGCCCACCATACCCGAGCCCACCAGCTGGTGTTTATTTTCGAGTTTGTAAATATCGTAAGCGACTTCTTCATAAGGATGGTTTTCGAACAGTGCAACCAGAATTTTGCGTTCGGCTTGTGTAGGGTAAACCATTTCAATCCGCACTTCTGCCTCGCGATGACGAATTCCTCTTTCACCCACAAAAGGGTCTGAATCTTCGTTACCCTTAAATGTACCAAAACCATCGGCATTGAAACTGCATTCGCTATAGTTGCCAATATTGCCTGCACCCGCATAAAACAATGCAGACCGCAATTGCTCTGCCTGGGCCTGCGGACAATAGGTAACCAGTTTTTTCAAAAGACCTGTTTTAGGTGAAAGTACTTTGGTACCTGTTAAGCCTAAACGCTCACAAATCCTCGCATTTACGCCGGTATGGATACTATCAAGATTGGTATGGATGGCATAAAGCGCAATATTATTTCTAATGGCTTTAAGCACTACCCGTTCCACATAATTTTTACCGTTGAGCTTTTTTAAACCTTTAAAAACAATTGGATGGTGTGTAATAATCAGGTTGCAGCCTGTCGAAATCGCCTCGTCTACAATCTTTTCTACACAATCTAAAGCGACCAAAGCACCGCGGATTTCCATATTCGGATCGCCAACAATTAAACCAGAGTTGTCATAATCTTCCTGATAATTAAGTGGTGCGATGCTTTCTAAATAGTTCGTTATTTCGGCTAATTTCATTTGATAAATATATAGATAATGTATTTTTCCTATTTATTGTTAGACTTTGTTTTCTATATAATTCAAGAGCCATTTGTTGTATTATGAATTCTCCTTTAATTATTTAGCGTAAGTTTTCTAATTTTTTTTGGTCCGGCACCAAATAACAACCCACCATTTTGTATGAAAATAATATCACCATTAGCTTTTGCAGCTAGAGAACCAAGTCCTCCCAAACCAGAAATTCTGGCATTATAATAGTCTGGACCATGGCCAGTCTGCTTTCCATACCCAGCAATAGTACTAATTTTATTATCGCTTGATGATAGCTTTCTGATGACAGCATTTCCAATGTCAGAAATAAACACGTTCCCTAAATCATCAACAGCGACTCCACTGGGATAATTTAATTGCGCATTTGTACCTATATCCCCATCTCCAGAATAACCTTGTTTTCCATCCCCAGCTATTACTCTGATTTTTCCATCCAAGTTGTATTTCCATATGCAGTTATTAATTCCATCGCATATGTAGAGATTAGCATCCTTATCCACGGATAGTTTTGTTGGGGCAAGCCAGATATCTAAAGCCGAAATAGGTGAGGGATTAAATTTTTGTCCTGTGTAATCCTTAGCCCCAATTATTGTTTTAATCATCCCTGTCTTTTTTTCGATCATCCTCACCCTTGCTTCGTCTACTACATAAATATTTCCTTCATGATCAACAGCTATTTCCTTTGGATTGCCCAGAGATGACTCTTTATATGGAACATTGTCTATAACTGGCTTCCCAGGGCTCATTAAAGTTGTAACGGCTTTTGATAATTTATCGACTTTTTTTAAATAGCTTCCGGCACAGTATAAAAGATCTCCGGAAGGGTCTATTGCTAAACCCAAAGGATTTAAAATATCGTCAACCCACCTAGAACTATTAGAAGTGTTTTTTAAAACTTTCAAAATCCCAAATGTTTGTGTTATATAAATATTCCCCTCTGAATCTGATGTTAAAGAATTAGGGGAATACTCCATACTTGGAATAATTGTTGAGATTAAGTATGGAGTACTAGGCGTAGCCACTCGAAAATACCTGGATATTTTTTTATCCACTTCAAAGACAAGAGAATCACGAGTTAATTTCTTAAGCGGAAACAAACCACCGAGCGATTGTAAAGTCGAGTCATTGGAAAAACGCCAATTAATTAATGCATCTCCCGCAGTCCCATTCCAAAGCGCCAAACCTGAATGATTTGCATCAAAATATATAGCTTTTGATGTATTAGGATTTTTAACCCCTATCCAATAGCCAGATAAAATATTTGTATCAATTTTAATGATGGGCTTTGTTTTATCATCTGGATCAATTGTATTGGGAATTTGCTTCTTACATGATACAAATGCGAGCGTTAGCAAAATCAATAGACTATTTTTTTTTAACATAGAGCGTTCTTTATCATGTAAATATTAAAATATTTAAAGAGAAAACAAAAAAGCTTAATGATATATAGTATTTGGATATTTGCTCAAAAAAGTTGTTAGGATTAACAAGTCCGTCCCGATCTAAAATCGGGACGGACTTGTCGTGTATGGTGGGACGAACATTAAAAATTATGCTGTCTTGGCTTTCCAAAAAATATTAACCGTAAAAAAATGATAGGCTTACTGAAAACCGCCCATTCTTACCATCTGTAAGCTTTCGAAAACCATTTTCTGGTTGTGTTCAAAAGCCAGGGTTTTGTGGTTTACCACATCGATAATCGATCCGATAAAACATAAACCTGCGGTTACCAGGTATAAAATACCCATCCCAATCTGCCCGATGATAAACCTTTGCAATCCTGGAACAGCAAATAAACCGATTAAACAGAATATAAGCATATCTGATGGATTTTTCCTTTTGCTGCTGTAAACCATTAGGAAGTTACGCAACTGCTGCTCGGTTAATCCAGTGGTGGCCTGCTGTAAGTATGAAAATTCTTCTGGCGTTATGCCTGGTAACGACATTAGCGGTGATTGATATATATCCATGGTTTCTATGTATTTGTGGTTGAAATTTTAAACTTATTTTTATTTTTTATCAATGTGTAAATTCTATAAACGATAATCAAAAGTGCCGGAAACCCAAACCAATGTTCGGAAAAGCTTTCGGTAAACTCGCCATGTAAAATATGGCTGATTGACCTGCCTATACCACATCCCGGACACCAGTCTTTAAAACCTAAATTGGCCAAAGGACAAAGTGTAAAGTGATGCTCGTGGCTATTCGCTGTTGCCAGTAATACTAAAGCCGCTACCCAGAAAAAAAGTTCTAGTGGAAAGCTTTTGATGTACTTCATTGTTTCACTTTTTATATAGTTTAGAGGCTATAGTGCACCCTTTGTTACATCAATTTGCCCCTAATCGACGAAAGGGGGATATATTTCGACAAAACGAGTAATGGAATCTAAGAATAAGATCTTATTTCTTTTCCTTTTTTGATTTTCACCTGCAACCCGGCCAAAAATAGTTAAAAAAACCTTTACACAAATTGCGGGTTAATATTAAAAGATAAGCTTATTTTTGTGCCTTGAACATCCGCGATTTAATAAACCGATACAAAACCGACGATAGGGTAACTCAATTTACCAAAGCGTTGAACAGCAGCAAAAACCCAAAAATACAATTAAAGGGATTGGTGGGTTCGGCTGACGCTATCGTTGCACTTTCTTCTTATTTCCTGTTACATAAGCCCATCCTGTTCGTTTTGCCCGACAGGGAAGAGGCCGCTTATTTTCAATCCGACCTTGAAAGCGTATTGGATAAGCAGGTTTTATTGTTCCCCTCCTCTTACCGCAAATCTTTCGATTTTACCCAGGTAGATACCGCAAATGTGCTGGCCCGGGCAGAGGTATTGAATGAGCTGAACCACGATTCGGAATACGGAAAAATTGTAGTTTCTTACCCCGAAGCCATTGCCGAAAAGGTAATTGACCGGTCTGCTTTAGAAAAAAACACGTTAGAAATTAGTTTAGGTGCTAAATTGGGCATCGATTTTATCAATGAATTTTTGATTGATTACGATTTCGACAGAAGAGACTTTGTTTATGAACCAGGGCAGTTTTCTATCCGTGGTGGTATTGTAGATATATTTTCTTTTTCTTCTGATTTACCCTACCGTATTGAGTTTTTTGGCGATGAGGTAGAAAGTATCAGAAGTTTTGAAATAGAAAGCCAGTTGTCGGTTGAAGATGTTAAATCGTTAACCATTGTACCCAACGTACAGGCCAAGTTTTTAACCGAAAGCAACATCAGCATTCTCGATTACATTGATCAGGATACACAGCTTTGGTTTAAGGATGTAGAGTTTACGCTCGATATTATTAAAGCGGGTTTTAAAAAAGCGGTTGAGCTGTGGAAAGCCCTTCCAGCGGCAGATAAAAACCAAAATCCCGAATGGATTGATCCTAAATTCGCCTTTACTGACGAAAAATTATTGGGTGATCATCTTCAGGATTTTCCGATTATCGAATTCGGCAAGCAGTTTTTTTATAAAACCGACGACCGTTTTGAGTTTGAAACCAAGCCGCAGCCATCGTTTAATAAAGATTTCAATCTCCTGATCCATAACCTTAAGGAAAACGAAAAAGAAGGCATTGTTAATTTTATTTTTACTGATTCGCCAAAACAGATTGAGCGTTTATATGCCATTTTAGAGGATATCGATAAAACCGCCAAGTTTACGCCAATCAATAGTATGCTGCGCGAGGGTTTTGTAGATCCGCAGATCCAAACGGCATTTTATACCGATCACCAGATTTTCGACCGTTATTATAAATATAAACTTAAAAAGGGTTATCAGAAAAGTCAGGCCATTACCCTGAAAGATCTTCGCGAACTAAAATCCGGAGATTATGTTACCCACATCGATCACGGGATTGGCAAATACGCCGGATTGGAAAAAGTAGAGGTAAATGGCAAAACCCAGGAAATGATCCGTTTAATTTATGCAGATAACGACCTGCTTTATGTAAACATCAACTCCTTAAACCGCATCGCCAAATACAGTGGCAAAGAAAGTGGTGTGCCCAAGATGAATAAACTGGGGACCGATGCCTGGGACAAGCTAAAAAAAACCACTAAAAAAAAAGTTAAAGATATCGCTCGGGACCTGATCAAGTTATACGCTTTGCGCAAAACCCAGGCCGGAACGGCATTTTCACCAGATAGCTATTTACAGACCGAACTGGAGGCTTCTTTTATTTACGAAGACACCCCCGATCAGTTAAAGGCTACCCAGGATGTAAAAAAAGATATGGAATCGCCACACCCAATGGATCGTTTAGTGTGTGGTGATGTAGGCTTTGGAAAAACAGAGATCGCCGTGCGTGCAGCATTTAAAGCGGTGGCAGAAGGTAAACAGGCCGCTATTCTGGTGCCTACCACTATTCTGGCTTTACAGCATTTTAAAACCTTCTCTTCGCGCTTAAAAGATTTTCCGGTTACGGTTGATTACATTAACCGTTTTAAAACCAGTAAGCAGATTAAAGACACACTCGCTGAAGCCGCCGCCGGTAAGGTTGACATTTTAATCGGCACACACCGTTTGCTGAGCAAGGACGTGAAGTTTAAAGATCTCGGCATCATGATTATTGATGAAGAGCAAAAATTTGGTGTTACCGCAAAAGAAAGATTAAAAGCGGTACGTGTAAATGTCGATACTTTAACACTTACGGCTACGCCGATTCCGAGAACGCTACATTTTTCTTTAATGGGTGCAAGGGATTTATCCATCATCAGTACACCACCACCTAACCGCCAACCGGTGAGTACGGAATTACATGTTTTTAACGATAAGCTGATCCAGGAAGCCGTTCAATTCGAATTGGATCGTGGCGGGCAGGTTTTCTTTATCCACAACCGCGTAAACGACCTGATGCAGTTGGGAGGGTTAATCCAGAAACTGGTCCCAAAAGCAAGGATAGGTATAGCCCACGGTCAGCTAGATGGCGATCAACTGGAAGATGTAATGCTCGATTTTATTAATGGAGAAAAAGATGTTTTAGTGGCTACCACGATTATCGAAGCTGGTTTAGATATCCCAAATGCCAATACCATTATCATTAACCATGCACATATGTTTGGTTTGAGCGATCTGCACCAAATGCGTGGCAGGGTAGGCCGGAGCAACAAGAAAGCCTTCTGTTATTTGCTTTCGCCACCATTATCTACTTTAACTTCTGAAGCCCGAAAGCGCTTAAGCGCTATTGAAGAGTTTTCTGATCTGGGAAGTGGTTTTAACGTAGCCATGCGCGATTTGGATATCCGTGGAAGTGGAAATTTATTGGGCGCCGAACAGAGCGGTTTCATTGCCGAAATCGGTTTTGAGATGTACCACAAAATTTTGGACGAAGCCATCCAGGAATTAAAAGAAGCTGAATTTAAAGGCCTCTTCGAAAATGAGCCTGCGCGTCCGTTTGTAGGTTTTACACAAGTAGATACCGACTTGGAACTATATATTCCTGATGCTTACATCACCAATATTACCGAGCGTTACAATTTATATACCGAACTTTCTAAACTCGATAACGAGGCCGAACTGGCCATTTTTGAAAAACATCTGGCCGATCGTTTCGGACCGGTTCCTTCACAGGTGAAAACCATGCTGAGCGTGGTACGCCTGCAGTGGCTGGGTAAAAAATTGGGCTTCGAGAAAATCAGTTTCAAGAAAAATAGTTTGCGCGGTTATTTCTTAAGTGATAAACAATCGGCTTATTTCGACTCGAATACTTTCACCAGGATTTTAACCTTTGCTCAAAATCACCCTAGGATGTGTAATTTAAAAGAGGTAAAAAACACTTTAAGAATAGCCTTCGATAATATAAGTACCGTTGAGGAAGCGATTGAAACTTTAGAATTGATTGATTAAAAACATTAATTGAGTCAGTCGGTTGACTGAATTAACGTTAATTGAGTCAGTCTATTGACTGAATTAACGTTTTTTACTACATTTGGCTTAATGGAAAGTCAAATTATTAGATCTTTGAAGCCTATTATCCTCAATAAAATTGGGAAAAATAAGGTCATATTAATTTTCGGGACAAGGAGAGTAGGCAAAACCTGGCTAGTGGAAAGCATTATTAAAGATGCCAACATCAACCATCTTTCTTTAAATGGAGAAGATCAGGATGTACAGGTATTACTATCTACCCTTACTGCGGCTAACTATAAAAGAGTTCTGGGAGATGCCAAATTACTCATTATTGATGAAGCTCAGGTTATACCAGAAATCGGTAAAGTATTGAAATTGCTTATCGATACCTTTAAAGACCTTACGATTATTGCAAGCGGATCGTCTACTTTTGATCTTTCTAACCAAACAGGCGAGCCGCTAACGGGAAGAAGTTTAACCTATTATCTTTATCCAATAGCACAGGTTGAATTGAATAAGCAGGAAAATGCTTTACAAACCGCGCAAAACCTGGAAGAACGTTTAATTTTTGGTTCGTACCCAGAGTTATTCCATTTAAATTCAATAACAGAAAAAGCACAATATTTAACAGAGCTGGTTAAATCATACTTGTTAAAGGATATTCTGATGTATGAGAATATTCAGAATAGCGCTAAATTATTAGAATTATTAAAACTTATCGCCTACCAAGTGGGCTCAGAAGTTTCTATAGATGAGATTTCGCGCAACCTGGGCATCAGTAAAAATACTGTTGACCGTTATCTCGATTTACTTTCAAAGGTTTTCATCATCTATAAAGTTGGTGGATATAGCAATAACTTACGTAAAGAAATTACAAAATCTTCAAAATGGTACTTCCATGATAATGGCATCCGCAATGCAATAGTTAATGATTTCAGGTTAATTGCACTCCGGAACGACCAAGGGCTTTTATGGGAAAATTATTGTTTTAGTGAGCGTATAAAAAAAATGGAATACGAACAACACAATGCCACTTACTACTTTTGGAGAACCTATGACCAGCAGGAAATTGACCTAATAGAAGTAAAAAACGGAGAAATTTTAGCTGCCGATTTTAAATGGGGGAACCAAAAGAAAAAAATACCAGGCTTTTTTGCCAAAAATTACCCAGAAGCCACATTTTCTGTAATTAACAAAGAGAATTATTTAGACTTTATATTATAAATGTTAGACCCCGCCTTATTGCTCGATTTAGTGAAGATGCAAATGCCTTATGGAAAATATAAAGGTTATCTGATCTGCAATATCCCTGAAAGTTATTTGCTTTGGTATAAAGACAAAGGCTTCCCGAAAGGAAAATTGGGCGATTTAATGGCTACCATGTTCGAAATACGGGTGAATGGATTAGAGTATCTGTTAACACCATTGAAGAATCAAAATCGATAGTTAAGAATGATAGGTTAATGCGAACATTTATTCCGGGCTATTGTCTTCCCAAACCAAAAAGTGATAGTGGCAGATATAGAGGAATCGTCATTCCCAACTTGATTGGGAATCGTAATGCCTTAGTAGGGTCGCAGGTTGCATTAAGATTCCCGCCTGCGCGGGAAAGACGACCGTTTTGAATAGATCTCTCCATTGCGCTACGCTGCAGTCGAGATGACGACTAATCTGTAAAAACCGCAGATCAAAATGGCTTTCGCAAAAAATTTGCGGCGATCAGCGTAATCTGCGGGAAACAAATCTATATCGCACAACCATTCTCATCACAAACCGCATCATCATTTTTGTTTAATGAAGTCAGTGTTGTTTTGGGTTGAGCTTCTTTCCACTCCGTAAAACTTTGGGTAAGTGCATCGGTAAAAGCCTGAACAGGTTGGGCACCCGAAACGCCGTACTTGCGGTCCATTACAAAATAAGGTACACCGCGGATCCCTAAATTCTGACTTTCATAAATATCATAGCGAACAGCCTCGGCAAATTGATCTCCCTTTAAAACTTCTTCTGCCTCTGTGCGATCCAAGCCAATTTCTACTGCAAGATCAACCAAAACATCGGTTTCGCCGATATTTTTGCTGTTTACAAAATGAGCTTCAAACAGTTTCTCTTCGGCTAAATCCTGAAGCTTATGTTTTGCGGCCAAATGGATCAAACGGTGTGCATTAAAGGTATTTGCAGGGATATTGGTATCAAAATCGATGGTTAAACCGGCATTTGCAGCCATATCAACCACTTGTTTGGTCATTTGTTTGGCTTGTTCAACAGGCATTCCTTTGCTTCGCGAAAGGTAATCGTATACCGTTTCATTATTGGTATTATGGTATTCAGGGTTGAGCTGATAACTTTTCCAATCCACTTCAATTTCATTTTTGAACGGCAATTTTTCTATCGCCTGTTCAAAATGTCTTTTCCCGATATAGCAAAACGGACACATTACGTCCGACCAGATTTCTACTTTCATAACACAAAATTAAGGTGATTATACTTGCCCATAGTAAGGACAAAGTAAAAAGCCACTATCGTTCAGGATAGTGGCTTTGATATTATTATAGAATTGACATCCTGAGCCTGTCGAAGAACCGCCATAAATGCGTTTTTTCGCGTTTCGACTACTTGTCCCGATTCTTCGGGAAGCTCAACCTGACAAATTCGAGTAATTATAGATCGGATGATTTGTACAACTGGTTAAATATCAGTTTAAAAGTGCCATGCGTTTGTGCCCTGAAAGCAATTTCTGGCCCGAAAGCAAGCAATTTGCCTTTACCAACCTTAGCTTCAAAAGCGGTTACCCCGTCCTGCAGGTAAGCCTGGCCCCAGGCCCAGCCGCTGCGTAATGGTGTCGCATTTTCGAACCACATTAAAGGTTTAATCTTTCCGGCTACCATAGCATCGCCAGTGAGTTTAAAAACAGGACTATTGTCGAAGTATACATCTGCTTCTTTTTCCATGCCCCAATTGGTTGGTAAAGTATTATCAACACCAACGTTTAAAACACTTCCCGGAACATAATATTTTTCAGCAGGTAACCGCTTTTCCTCTCCATTTACAATTTCGACCATTGCATTTCGAACAGGGAGGTTTAAATGATAGGCTAAATTGGTACTACTACCAATGGTTACAATATTCCCACCGGCTTCTAAAAATTTCTTTAATTCAGGGATCGATTTATCTGCCGTAATCCTACCCAAACGATTTCTAAACTCCTGAGGGATTTCTTCTGCTTTTGGTCCGAAAGATCTGTTTCCAAACCCTCCGCCCTGAACAGCAGGTATTGCTCCGCCCACAAAAACAATTACATCGTATTTAGATTTTAAATTGCCCGCATCAATATCCTGTGGATAAATTACTGTTGCGTTATAATGGTATTGCTCCATTAAAAAGCGCACCCAACCCGAAGCCATAGAACCTCCATAGGTGTCCCAAAGGGCAATTCTTCCAGCAGAAATTTTAATTTTATCTTTTGGTACAGCTGCGCTTTTTAATTTGATATTCGCTTTTTCCAATATGGATTTCCCTGCCGATGAAACATAAAAATCGCCATTCTCCGTCGAACGATACACCTCAACTTTGTTTTTCAATAAGTCGTTTACTGCAGTATAAGAATCGTTTTGCGCCGCACTCAATACATAACCCGATCCATTTGGCAATTTATGCTCAAATTTCAATAAAGCACCATAAGGATTTCTCTCAAACGGCCCTGAAAAATCGTTGAGAATCCGATCGAACTTCACATCCATTAAATAAGCCAGGGTCCATCCTGCAGCATCATATGGTGGAATTGGTGCACCTCCCTCGTATTTAAAATCGTTCGGATGATCCTGAGGCTCGAACATATCCAAAACATGTGGACGAAACGCCTGATCGGTTTTAACCACATAACTTCCGGCAGGATAATTTTTGCCGGCAACAGTAAACGGAGCCGTCGCTTTTTGAACTACAATACCTGTCCTGATCAAAGCATTTAAAAACTTAACAGCAGAATTGAAGTCTGGCTGATCGGCTGATAAAATATATCCCCGTGGATCTCTGTTTACCGGTGCTTTCATTACGGTATCAAAAGCTTTCATGCTAATTTGCCGTCTTGCACCAAAATCGGTATCGCCCCCAGCAACCGAAGCACCTTTTTCGCCTTTAGCAGCATTATTAATGGCCTCTATTTTTTTTGGAGAAAAAGACCAGGTATCTTTCTTACCCCGCTCAATAGAATTTCTGCCCATCTGGTAAATATTAAACAGCAATTCATCGCGGTAACGTTGTGCATAATTTAAAACGGCATAATTTAACGATACCGAATAATCGATCGAGTTTTTAAAGTACCATTTCCTTGGGGTAATTGGGTTTGGTGAATCGCCGTTCGGCAATAATCTCGAAGGAACTAGTGGAATTTCAGCAGGTGTAGGGTTCCCGATAATTTCAGTTAACAGCCCAATCATGTTATGAAAATAGGTGGTGGTTCTTAGTCCACCATTGTACCAGGTAGAATAAACAGATCCCCCTCGCTGGGTATAACCAGGTTTGTTTTCTACGTTCATCCTATTGTGCATGGCCGCACCAACAGCATCTAAACTGGTTAACAGGGTTGGGTCGAAAACATAATTGAACGGGTCGCGGTAGGGTGGACCTGCCACAACGGTTCCCGCCGGACCAGCCTGATGGTGGTTATACATAATCTGCGGGATCCATTCAACAAAAAGCTGGCGTCCAATATTCTGCGTTTCTTTAAGGTTGAGCATAAAGAAATCGCGGTTGTTGTCGTGCCCTGCATATTTTTCATACAAAACAGGCAAGCCTGAGGTTGTTCTTTTCTTGGGATCTTTCTCTCGCATATACCAATTGCTCACCAGTTCTTGCCCATCAGGATTGGCATGGGTAAACAAGATGATTACATTATCCAAAATACGAAGGGTTTCAGGATCCTTTCTGGAGGCAAACTCATAAGCGGTTTCGATTAGCTGATGTGCACCCACTACCTCGTTTGCATGCAAGCCACCATCTATCCACACTACCGCTTTGCCTTCCTGGGCTAATGCTTTTGCCTGCTCAGGTGTAATTTCAGCATGCGCCAGTTGTTGCGAAATTTCCTTATAACGGTCTAATTTCTTCAGGTTTTCCGGTGAAGAAACAATCAGCATATACTGGCTTCTGCCTTCTTCGGTTTTACCGATATCAACCAGTTTAATGCGGTCAGAACTTGCCGCGAGTTTCTTAAAGTAAGCTTCAGTTTGGGTATAATTGGCCAGTTGGTAATCGTCGCCGATATCAAAACCAAAATGCGCCTTTGGCGTTGGTACTTCCTGTGCCAGCACCGCACAGCTATTTACCATTAAAAAAGCAATACAAAGCCTTTTAAAGTAGATTTTTATCATAATAAGGGTTTAGTTAGGTAATCAAATATAATAGAGAATAAGCTCCAAAAACGGCTTGCTGTAAATTTGTTACAAGTTTTAAATCCTAATCCATACATTTGCCCTGATGTAAGTTCTTAACTTTATTTTTCATCAACCGATACAGGTTCCCGGAATTACACCCGGGATTAATAGGGAATCGTGTGCAAATCACGAGCTGTCGCGCAACTGTAAATTCTGTCTTTATTTAAAAGACAACGGTCTTATCATTCATGCCACTGTGCCGTTTACCGGTATGGGAAGGCGATAAGATCGGGAATAAGCCAGGAGACCTGCCTATATTGAATTGACGGTGCTTTCGCGTTATAAAGTAATTGGTCAGGTCTGATTGTACACCATAAAATTAAAATTTTATAGGCTTGCTTTAAGCTTTTGGCTGATGAGTAGGCGGGCTGTGCCATAACCTTTCCTTTTAATTTTTAACATAAAGTATTACAAAATATTGCTTGAGGGCTTTTAAACGATTTATTTACTTAATCTTTAAAAGAGATGCTAACGCAAAATCTGGGCTATCCGCGAATAGGTAGCCAAAGGGAATTAAAGAAAATCTGCGAAAATTACTGGGCAGATAAAACTGGGTACAAAAATGTGCTTCAGGTGGGAAAAAACATTCGCCACGAAAACTGGAACCTTCAAAAAGAAGCTGGAATTGATGTTATTCCTTCGAACGACTTTTCTTTTTATGATCATGTGCTCGATCATTCTTTAACTTTTGGGGCCATCCCAAAAAGGTACAACGAAGTAATCCTGAAAAAAGGAAATTCTGAGCTTGATCTTTATTTTGCCATGGCCAGGGGTTATCAAAAGGAGGGATTGGATGTAGTAGCCATGGAAATGACCAAGTGGTTCGACACCAATTATCATTACATTGTTCCTGAATTTTATAAAGACCAGCCTTTTAAACTTTTCTCTACTAAAGTGATCGATGAGTTTTATGAGGCGAAACAATTGGGTATTACGACCAAGCCTGTTTTAATCGGTCCGGTTTCTTACCTTTTATTAGGAAAAGAAAAAGAAGCTGGCTTTGAAAAAATCGACCTGATCAAAAATCTCCTTCCGGTTTATATTGAGATTTTATCCCGGTTAGATGCTTTGGATGTAGAATATGTTCAGTTTGATGAGCCCTTTTTGACCCTAGATCTTACCGATAAAGACAAAAAAGCTTACGAATATGTTTATAAAGAGATCAGAAAGACTTTCCCAAGGCTAAAAATTGTTTTGGCTACTTATTTCGAAGGTTTGGGCAATAATTTAGCCCTAACGACTTCATTACCGGTAAATGTTTTACATATCGATCTGGTACGTGCTGAAGATCAATTATCGGCTGTTTTGGCTTCATTAAAAGAAGAGACCATCCTTTCGTTAGGTTTGGTAGACGGAAGAAATATCTGGAAAAACGATTTCGAAAAATCCGTTTCAATCATTAATCAAGTGGTAGAAAAAAGAGGATTAGATAAAGTTTGGATCGCTCCATCTTGTTCACTAATCCACTCACCGGTTGATTTAGACAATGAAACCAATGAGCAAAATCTTTCAGCAGAAATTAAACAATGGCTGGCTTATTCGAAACAAAAAATTTCGGAGCTAGCGACCTTAAAAAAGCTAATTACCAACGAAAGCCCTGCATCTACCCTGCAAAAACTGGAGGAAAACAAAATTGCCATTGCTAACCGCAAAGTTTCTAAAATCATCCATAACCCCGAAGTAAAAGAACGTGTATTAGGTTTAAAGGCGCAGGATGCAGAGCGTTTAAGTCCATTTTCAAGCAGAAAAATTAAGCAACAGGAACTTAATCTCCCTATTTATGCCACTACCACCATCGGATCGTTTCCGCAAACAGCAGAAGTAAGAAGCTGGAGGGCCAAACTTAAAAACGGAACTTTTACCGTGGAAGAATATGATGATCTGATCGCCAAAGAAACAGCAAAAGCCGTAAACTGGCAGGAAGAAATCGATCTGGACGTGTTGGTTCATGGCGAATTTGAACGTAACGACATGGTGGAGTATTTCGGCGAGCAACTGGATGGGTTTGCTTTCTCTAAAAATGGCTGGGTACAGAGTTATGGCTCACGCTGTGTAAAACCACCGATCATTTTTGGTGATGTTTCGCGCCCTAAACCCATGACCGTAAAGTGGACGGCCTATGCACAGTCGCTTACCTCGAAATACATGAAAGGGATGTTAACAGGTCCGGTAACGATTTTACAATGGTCGTTCGTCCGTAACGATCAACCAAGATCCGAAACCTGCACGCAAATTGCCCTGGCCATCCGTGATGAGGTTTGCGACCTGGAAAATGCAGGGATAAAGATCATTCAGATTGACGAGCCCGCCATCAGGGAGGGTTTACCATTACGCAAAGCCGATTGGCAAAACTATTTGAATTGGGCAGTTAAAGCCTTTAAAATTTCGGCCAGTGGCGTGAAAGACGATACACAGATCCACACGCACATGTGTTACTCCGAGTTTAACGATATCATCCAAAACATTGCCGATATGGATGCAGATGTGATCACCATTGAAACTTCACGGTCGCAGATGGAATTGTTAGACGCTTTTGCCGATTTTAAATATCCAAATGAAATTGGCCCGGGTGTATACGATATCCACTCTCCAAGGGTTCCGAAGCGGGAAGAAATGGTTCAGTTACTCAAAAAAGCAAAGGCTGTTATTCCTCCCGAACAACTCTGGGTAAACCCTGATTGTGGTTTAAAAACCCGTGGTTGGGACGAAACCAAAAAGGCTTTAATAGAAATGGTCGAGGCCGCGAAAGAGATGCGTAAAGCCGAAGAGGTTTTGGCTGCAGCTCTTCAGGCGAATTAACCCTGCTTATTTTTGCTACGGAAACACGGATTTTTCTATTCCTGTTATCCATAGCGAAGCTTTACTTTGACAACTTTCTAATAAAGAAAGTTGTCAAAGCTTTTTACAGCACCTATATTTAACCCATGACCCTAGAAGAAAGAATAGAAAATTCTAAAACCAGCATTTTTAAAGCCGTTTTCCCTAATACAACCAATCATTACGATACCCTTTTCGGAGGCACCGCCATGCACTTAATGGATGAGGTTGCTTTTATTACCGCAACCCGATTTAGCCGTCAGATTATGGTTACTGTAAGCAGCGACCGGATAGATTTTAAAAAACCAATCCCGGCAGGCACTATTGTAGAGCTTATCGGTAAGGTAAACCATGTGGGAAATACCAGTTTAAAGGTTAATGTAGAAATTTATATCGAGCAGATGTATGCTGAAGGAAGAGAGTTGGCCGTACATGGCGATTTTACTTTTGTGGCCATTGATGAAAATAAAAAACCGGTTCAGGTAATTAAATAATCTTATAAGCTTTGGCCAAAAAGATGTAAAAATCATACCGCCGGAATCTTTAAATTTGATTATGGAACAGCAACTTTCTGAGGAAGACTTAAAAAATATTGCCAGGCAATTGGCTTGTCCCGAAGGCGAACACGGCATTAAAACAGGTGAAATGATGCATGCCAATAATATCGGCATGACGACCGCTGCAATTGATTCACTTGATCTTCAAAACAATGAAACTGTTTTAGAAATCGGTCATGGCAACGGCGGACACATCGCTCAATTATTATCAAAAGCCGAAAACCTCCATTATTTTGGTGCCGATATTTCACCAACCATTATTGCTGAAGCCAGGAAGATCAATCAGGATTTCATAACAAAAGGAAAGGTTCACTTTCAGCTAACAGATGGCATTACATTGCCTTTTGATGATTATCGGTTTGATAAAATTTTTACGGTTAATACAATATACTTCTGGACAAATCCCAGCGAATACCTTAACGAAATTAAGCGAATATTAAAACCTAAGGGCACTTTTTCTATAGGTTTTGCTGATAAAACTTTCATGCAAAACCTCCCTTTTACCCCTTATGGCTTTACACTTTACGAAGTAGAAACCGTAAAAGAATTATTAGAAAAAGCAGGTCTTACCATTAAAAATACCCTTAAAAAATTAGAGCAGGTACAAAGTAAAACCGGCGAACAGCTGGAAAGGGAATATTACATTGTAACGGCTACTGCATAAAAAAAACATCATTGTCCTGCTTTGTAATGAGGATCTCATTCATCCCCGTTGCAAATGAGGGCGATAATAAGTTCAATTTTAATACAAAATCAGGTACAGATAAGCATAAACTACTGGAGCTGCCAGTAACAAGCCATCAAAACGATCTAACAAACCACCGTGGCCGGGTAATAAACCACCACTATCTTTCGTATCCAGGCTCCTTTTAAGCATCGATTCTACTAAATCGCCCAGTGTACCAAAGCAGGCAATCAATACAGCCATACCAATCCAAACCCAGGCAGGACTTTCGGTAAACAGAAATGATAAACCAAAAGCAACCAAAACACTGGTAAACATGCCTCCGAAAAAACCTTCCCAGCTTTTCTTTGGCGAGTGGCGCTCGAACAATTTGCGTTTACCATATTTTACGCCGAAAAGATATGCGCCTGTATCATTTGCCCAAAGCATCAGTAAAAATGCCAGGGGAAGATGAAAATTGTATTCGCTCCAGTTTTTTAAAAAACCCAGCGCATGAAAAAAACAGAAAGGAATGGTTACATAAACAAAGCCCACAAAAGTGTAGGAGATATTGGCGAATGGAATTTTGTTCTTTTTATATAACTCCGTAATAAAAACCGAGAAAATTAGCGGGATACAAAGCAAAAGGTATTTAACATCGTATTTGAGGTAGTGTAAACCTGCAGCCATTAAAAATATTAATGAGCTAGCCGCCAAACCAATATTGCGGTGTGGCCTGATTCCAGCGTTTTTAATCAGCTTATAAAACTCAAACAAAGCCAAAACACTTAAAACAAGATAAAAAATAGTAAAAGTATAACTCCCCAGTAAAATGGAGCCAAGCATTACAATGGTAAAAAAGAAAGCGGTTATTGCCCTGGTTTTCATTTAAGGTAAGAGGTAAAGGGTGTAAGGTTTAAGGTCATTATTACTACTCAATTTCGTTTTCAACGATGTATTCTATGGCTTTATCGAAATCTACCTTGTTCACCAAAACATTTATTTCGCCAATATTATAGGCCGAGAGCTGTTTATTCATCGTTACTGCCGGAATCCCGGCTTCTGTTAATCCCTGTTTTAATACCTCGGCCGCAAAGGCATCGCTGGTGGTATATACTTTAACCCAATTTTCGCTCACGTGTTGCGCTATCTTTAAAAAATTTAAACAAAGCTATGGTAATTATTGCACTAATTAAATAGCCATACCATGGAAAACCGATTGGTTCATCCGCTTTATCCAGTGGCATATGGTGTTTCTGCATATAAAAAGCCGCACAAACCGCATAAGCATTATTTATAAAGTGCGCCAGCATGGCATACCAGATGCTTCCGCTAAAATAATACAGGTAACCAAATCCTGCGCCCAATAACATACGGGGTACAAAACCATAAAACTGCACATGGATGGCACTAAAAATAATGGCTGATAACCAGATAGCCACATGGGGATTCTCAAAAGCCCTGTTTAACGATCGCTGCACGCCTCCACGAAACATCAGTTCTTCACCAACTGCAGGTATAACGGCAATCATGATGAGGTTTACAATAAAGTCGAAATTACTGCGTACGGTGATCAATTGAATGGTCATTTTCATTGCAATAGCCTCCTTTTCCTTCATCCACTGTTCTATCTGATGCAAAAAATCAGGCAAAACCATTTTCTGGTTCCAGATCACCGTCCACTCCATAAATGGCATACTCAGGATCATAATAGCGAGAACCAGCACAACCAATAAGAATTTTGGTTGCCTGAAAAGATAAAATTCGGTTACTTTTTTCCGCTCTGTTAAAGCCAGGGCGATTGGAGGTAAAATAAATGTTCCGATGGAACTTAATATTTGTATCACTTTAAAACCACCAATATACTTAGGATCACCAGCTAAAAGCATGTCCAGATTACTTACTATTCCTAAGCCATACATCATTAAAACGATGGCAATAGCCAGGATCCCAAATACAAGCCCGCCTATAACTGCGTAAAATAAAAGTAAAAGTAATTGTAAGAAAGGATTGATTTCCTCCTTGTTAGGTGTTACAAAATTCATTATTTGTACCTTTGTATGTTTTATTAATCGTTGAAGATAGAAAATGTCTGTTAAGATAGGAAATATAGATTTAGGTGAGTTCCCGTTATTGCTGGCTCCAATGGAGGATGTAAGCGATCCGCCATTCCGTTATGTATGCAAAAAAAACGGAGCTGATATGATGTATACCGAATTTATTTCTTCGGAGGGTTTGATCCGTGATGCTGCAAAAAGCATACAAAAGCTTGATATTTTCGAGTACGAAAGACCAATTGGTATCCAGATTTTTGGTGGCGATATCGATCACATGAGAGAAGCATCAGAAATTGCCTCTGCTGCAGGACCCGATCTCGTAGACATCAATTATGGCTGTCCGGTTAAAAATGTAGTATGTAAAGGCGCAGGTTCCAGCCTGTTACAGGATATTGATAAAATGGTAAAAATGACCGAAGCGGTAGTTAAAGCTTCACATTTACCTGTTACAGTTAAAACCCGCCTGGGTTGGGACGATAACACCAAAAACGTTTACGAAGTGGCCGAGCGCCTTCAGGATGTGGGCATCCAGGCCCTTACCATTCATGGCAGAACAAGAGCACAGTTATATAAAGGCGAGGCCGACTGGTCGCTTATCCGCGAGATTAAACGCAATCCACGCATCAAAATCCCCATTTTTGGTAATGGGGATGTAGACAGTCCTGAAAAAGCAGCTAACTGGCGCATGGAATATGAGATAGATGGCATTATGATTGGTCGTGCTGCAATTGGTTATCCATGGATTTTCCGCGAGGTAAAACACTTTTTTAAAACAGGCGAGCACCTTGCCGGACCAACTATTGAAGAACGTATTGAAGTTTGCCGTACACACTTAGATAAATCGCTGGAATGGAAGGGTCCTAAAACAGGAATTTTCGAAATGCGCCGCCATTATGCCAACTATTTTAAAGGCCTGCCAGATTTTAAACCTTACCGTATGCGTTTGGTGGCCGAGCCAGATATCAACAACATTTACAGTATTTTAGAAGAAGTGGCAGAAAAATTTGCCGACTACGATGCCACTAAAGTACTGGCTTGATTTTTGAAAGGTTTTTTTATACATTCGTAAATCATCATGGTTACAGCTATCACAGACGGGGTTAAAGTTTCAGTTGAAACAGTTTACCAGCCAGAATATTCAAATCCGGCCAACGAACATTATATGTTCGCTTATCGCGTAGAAATTTCTAATCTTTCTGATTATGCTGTGCAATTGATGCGCCGACAGTGGTTTATTTTCGACTCGAACAGTAGCCGAAGAGAGGTAGAAGGTGAGGGTGTTGTTGGTTTACAACCCATTATCCAGCCTGGCGAAACGCATGTATATGTTTCTGGCTGTAATCTGAAAACCGATATGGGCAGCATGAAAGGTGCCTATTTAATGAAACGCGACATTGACGGATCTGAATTCGAAGTTGATATCCCAGAGTTTCAGTTAATCGCGCCTTATAAACTGAATTAATTCTTAGAAAAATCGTCATTTCGACTGAAGTGAAGCGAAATGGAGAAATCTCTGAAGCAAATTAGCTCTACAGGTGCCTCAACAATGCTGTAAACAGCAACCAATCTCTTTTATCTATTCTTTAGAAAAACAATTGCAGCATTCTATTTTAGTGTCAGTCCTGCTTTTTGTTTCAAGTCCTCGCTGCGCTGTGGGCTTTTCACGTCAATCAGGTTTAAAAGCAGTGACACTGCAATTATTAAAGCTTAACTCATCATGCAGGTAAAATCCTATTTCTGCACCCGGCTACCTCAAATAGTATAACTATCAGTGCCACCTAAACCCGATAGGAGCGAACACGAAGTAAAGCGGATAGCGGGACTGCATCAAACCGAAAAGCTTCCAAACCTGCTTTCCAAAAAAGAGAAAGTAAAGATTCTATTTTCCAAACCGATAAAAACCAAAAACGGCCAGGATTAACCCGGCCGCTCTGTGCTTTTCATAATTAAATATCTCTAATCTCTGCTTCTTCCAAAAAGCATCGATGCGTAATACAATAAATTGGCTAATGCACCTACAGCTGCTACCACATAAGTCATGGCTGCCCACCAAAGTGCATCTTTGGCCTGCGCATTTTCTTCTTGTGTTTGCATTACACCGTTATTGTTTTTTAGCCAGGCCAATGCACGGTTACTGGCATCAAATTCGACTGGCAGGGTAATGATACTAAAGATGGTTACCAATGCCAAACCGACTACACCAATAGCCAAAACAATTGGATTTCCGGTAAAACCGATCAGCAATACACCAATTAATAATACCCATTGTAAAAGATTAGATGATATACTTACCACCGGAACCATACTGCTTCTTAACTGTAACCAGTTATACGATTTCGCCTGTTGTACGGCATGTCCACATTCGTGGGCCGCTACAGCCGCGGCAGCAACGCTTCGGCTATAATATACATCTGTACTTAAATTAACGGTTTTATCTGATGGATTGTAATGATCTGTTAATTGTCCTTCGGTACTCATCACCTTCACGTCGTATATCCCATTATCATGTAACATTCTTTCTGCTACCTCTTTGCCCGATAAACCAGAGCTAAGTTGCATTTCTGCATATTTAGAAAATTTATTTCTAAATCGCCATTGTACAAACATGCTCAGCAATAATACCGGGATGATTAATATTAAATAAACTCCCATTTTCTTCTGTATGTTTTTCGCTTAGCATATATCAAAAAGCGTTCCCATATTATTTGAGTGTTAAAAAATGCTACATTTATACTATGCCAACAGCGTTTTCATATTGGGAAAAGGAGTCGTTTTTTACTTACGATATCATCATTATCGGCAGTGGAATTGTAGGTTTAAATGCGGCTATCCAGCTTAAAAAAACAGCGCCGACTTTAAAAATAGCCATACTGGAAAGGGGCTTTTTACCAAGTGGGGCCAGCACCAAAAATGCGGGTTTTGCATGCTTCGGTAGCATTTCTGAACTGATTGAGCAAGAAGAAAGTGCTGGCTTGGATGGCCTTGCATTACTTATAGAAAAACGCTGGAAAGGCCTGCTTAAACTGCGGAGTTTGTTGGGAGACAAAACCATTGATTACCAATGTTTAGGCGGCTATGAATTATTTAAAAAGGGTGACATTCTTTTGGCCGACACATGTGTATCCAAAATTGAACATTTTAACCGTCTCATTAACGATGTTATTGGTGAAGATGCTTTTGGCCTTGCCAATAAGAAGATTAGTGACTTTGGTTTTGAAGGCGTCAGCACTTTAATCGAAAACCAATACGAAGCACAGATTGATAGTGGTAAAATGATGTTTGCCTTAATTCAATACGCACAAAAAATTGGTGTTAGCCTTTTTAATAACTGTACGGTAGAAGAAGTTCATTCCGAAATATCCGGTTCGCGACTAATAACCAAAAATGGATCCTTTTTTTGCAAGCAACTGGTGGTCACCACAAATGCATTTATTAAAGATTTATTGCCCGATATTGATATTAGTCCGGGTCGTGGCCAGGTATTAATTACCAAACCCATTAAAGCGTTAAAAATAGCAGGTACCTTCCATTACGATAGCGGTTATTACTATTTCAGAAACATAAATAAAAGGATTTTATTAGGTGGTGGCCGAAATATTGATTTTAAAGCCGAAGAAACAACCGAGTTTGGTCAAACTGAACCGGTTCAGCTGGCACTGGAAGATTTATTGAAAAATGTAATCCTCCCTAAAGTTAATTATGAAATCGATTATCGATGGAGTGGTATTATGGCCTTTGGAAAAATTCTGGAACCATTCATAAAAGAGGTTAAGCCCAATATCTTTTGTGCTACGCGCTGCAATGGAATGGGCATAGCCATTGGTTCGCAAACAGGAGAAGATGTGGCCAGGCTTCTCCTGAATACATGGTAAGCTATCATTAAAATCTGCAATATCTGCCATTAACCAGCTGAATAATTACTTTTTAAGCATGGCCTGCATTTTTTCTATTTTACCTAAATAGTTATTATCCTTAACGATCCACCTTTTTACCTCGTTGCTCCAAATATTAAACTTTTTCACATCTGCTATGATGTAATACTGGTAAGCTATATTATAAGCCATATCGGCTTTAGCCGTTTCATCATCGCAATTCCTTATCGCATCGATGTAGGTAAGCTGCGCCTCCCTCATTTTTTTGGCCTGTGTGAGCCAAAAAATTTCCTGTTTATAGCTATCAGTATAATTGCCGTTAAAGGCTTTTATTTTACGCGTTTTTTGGGGACTTGAGACCGTTTCAGTAACAAAATCTCCCCCATCAAAATAAAAATGAGTATAGGTACCACTTGCTAAATTCTCGAACTTATCTGCTAATTTATACCTCTTCCATTTTTTGTAGGTTTGTGCCAGTTTACCATAACGGTCTCTACTATTATTTTTACCTATATATTCCAGCTCGCCTGGCGATTCCTCTACTTTAAGCTCAGCCAGTCTTTTAGCAGGAATAAGCGAAACTTTCATTTCAGTTGGTTCAATTCTACTCTTTACTTCAGCCGTATGTATTGGCAGATAAACATCATTTTCGATCGTAAAAGTCCCTTTCTGTTTAAAGCTAAGTCCTGCAGAATTATCCAGGTAAACATAACCAAATGTGTAGGGGGCACCGTCATCGAGTGATATGGCGATCCATTTGTTTTCGCAATCGATTAGCAGTTTGTTGAACTTTAGCCCATTCTGGGCTTTGGCGCCGACGGCGCATAGCAATAGCAGGATGAATAAATATTTCATTTTTCAAGTCATTTGTGTGTACTTAAATATAGAAATTTATTTACATACAAAACAGCTTGTGAAGCCGATGGAAAATGCGGTGGGTATTGCAATTGGTTCGCAAACAGGAGAAGGTGGCTACATCTTCTCCTGAATAAATGGTAAGCTATAATTTACCAGCCATCATTTTTATTTTATCTCTATAAATATCCTGAGGTATAATCCATCTGTTTATTTCTTTACACCAAAAATCGAATTTTTCTCTGTTTGCATTTTTATAATACTGGTACGTGATATTGTATGCCATATCTGCTTTAAATGCTTCATCACTACAATATATTAATGCGTGCAAATAGGTCTGTTCGGCCTCTTCCATTTTATTTGCCTGTGTAAGCATAAAAATATCCTTCTTATAGGCTTCTGCTTTTTTTGCATAATTGCCAAAGTTAGCCGTGGTTATTTCAAATGTTTTACGGATTTTTTTATTTTTATCAATTGGATCTTGTTCTATATAACTTGGAGCACCACGTTCTGTTTCTGATAACGCCAATACATATTTGGAAGCCACATTGTACTCTTTCCAACTGTTATATATTTGAATAAATTTGATGTAACGGTAATTCGTGTTGCTATTTCCAGCATAGTTTTTATACTTAGTGGGAAATTCTTCAACGGCCAATTCTTTTAATCTTTCAGCTGGAATAATAGCTACTTTAACTTCGGTTGGCTGAATCCTACTTCTCTGATTATCCACTGTTTTAGGCTTGTATATACCACTATCAATCGTGAATGATCCATAGCAATCAAAGGTAAGCCCTGCCGAATAATCCAGATATACAAAACCGTAGGCATAAGTGCTTTCACTATCAAGAGACATAGCGATCCACTTATTTTCACACTCCAGTAAACGTTTGTCGAATGTTAACCCATTCTGGGCTTTGGCGCCGACGGCGCATAGCAATAGTAGGATAAATAAATATTTCATTATCAAGTTATTTGTGTGTACTTAAATATAGAAATTTATTTAAACCAATTCAAAAATTACAATAACATGGATTGTATTTTTACTCCATTTACCGCCAAACACTTAGCACCTAACGCCAAGCGCTTACTTAAACACAATCGTCTTATTTCCACTCACAAAAACGCGGTCTTCAAAAATAAGTTCCAGGGCTTCTAACAATACTTTTTTCTCTATTTCTTTACCTGCACGAACCATTTCTTTCACCCCAAAGTTATGATCCACATGATTGGTATGTTGGGTAATAATCGGTCCTTCGTCCAGGTTATCGGTAACAAAATGGGCAGTAGCACCAATAATTTTTACACCACGTTCAAAAGCCTGACGGTAGGGATTGGCACCTATAAAAGCGGGCAAAAACGAATGATGGATATTGATGATTTTACCTGCATAATCTTTTACAAAATCAGCGGATAGAATTCGCATAAATTTGGCCAGCACCAAATAATCTACCCCGAACCGGTTGATAATTTCTTTTACTTCAGCTTCAAATGCACTTTTATCTTTATTCGTATGATCGACGTAAAAATAGGGAATACCCAATTTTTCAGTAAAATCCCTCAGGCTTTCATAATTACCAATTACACACCTAACATTGGCCCCTAAAGTTTTAAACTGATTTTTAATCAGTATCTCGGCTAAACAATGGTACTCTTTAGTGACCAAAACAGCAATCTGTTTTTCCTGCTGGGTAATTAAATTTACCTCGGCAGCATTGGGCAAATTTTCTAAAAGTTTTTCTCTTAATTTATCTGCATCCTCTAAATTTCCGGTACAGGCAATACGGGTAAAAAAAGATTTATTGGCTTCATCTACAAACTCGCGCATCGCAATAATATTCAATTGATGTGCAGCCAGCACCCGGGTAATATTTGTAACTAAACCAACTTGATCGGGGCAGGATATGAGGACTGTTAATGCATTCATTTATAATATACTAATGTTCAATTATATAAATTTTTTTCCGTTATACCCCATTCACAATAACTAAAAATTTTTGGTATATCTATTTTAAATATTCATTTTTGCTAAAATTTTTATCATTATGGAGATCGCCGGTATTGCTTTACTAATCGTTATTTTAATTGTTTTGGTACTTTTATTCTTAAAGAAACCACAGGCTGCGATTTCTATTATCTCGGTAGAAGATTTCGAAAGAATAAAAAGTGAAAATGAATCGTTAAAAATTAGTTTAGCCAAAGCCGACGAGCGTGTTTCTAATTTATCGGTTGAAAAAGAACACATTACGATTTTGCTTAAGCAGGAGCAGCAACGATTGATTGATGAATTACAGGCTGAACGCGATCGGCTTGCAGATGCCAACCGTGAACTGGAAAGCACGCGATCTTTTTACGTCGCCGAAAAAGAAAAGCTTGCCGAACAAAAGCTAAGTTATGAGCAATCGCAAGAAAAACTGAACAAAGACTTTGAATTAATTGCCAATAAAATCCTGGAGGAAAAATCGAGTAAATTTATTGAGCAAAACCGCACCAATCTGGATATTATTTTAAATCCTTTGAAAGAAAACATTAAAGCCTTTGAAGATAAGGTAGAAAAAGTTTATAAAGCGGAGTCAGACGAAAGAAATACCTTAAAAGGTGTAATTTCTTTATTAATGGACCAAAGCAAACAGATCCAGGAAGATGCCAATAATTTAACCAAAGCATTAAAAGGCGATAGCAAAAAACAAGGCAACTGGGGAGAAGTAATTTTAGAAAAAGTTTTAGAACGCTCGGGTTTAGTGCGCGATCAGGAATACCGCATTCAAGCCTCGCATGTATCCGCCGAAGGCGGTCGCTACCAGCCCGACGTGGTGATAGATCTTCCAGACAACAAACATCTTGTAGTTGATGCTAAGGTATCGCTGGTTGCTTATGAGCGTTCTGTATCAGCAGAGACGGATGAAGAGCGTGACGGCTTTATAAAAGCCCATTTAGCCTCGATCAAGAATCACATATTAGAGCTCTCTTCTAAAAATTACCAGGATTTATATAAGATCAATTCTCCGGATTTTGTTTTGCTGTTTGTTCCGATCGAATCTTCTTTCAGTATTGCCATACAAAAAGATGCCGAACTATTCAATTTCGCATGGGATAGAAGGGTAGTAATCGTGAGTCCATCAACCTTATTAGCCACCTTGCGTACCATTGCCAGCATGTGGAAACAGGAACGCCAAAACCGGAATGTAATGGAAATTGCCCGTTTAAGCGGCAGCATGTACGATAAATTTGTAGGCTTTGTTGCTGACATGGAAAACATTGGTAAACACATCAAAAATGGACAGGATGCCTATGATAAAGCCATTAATAAATTATCAGTCGGCGCCGGAAATTTAACCAACACTTCTGAAAAGATTAAAAAACTTGGAGCAAAAACCACCAAACAGATTGATACAAAATATCTGGATGCCAATGAGGATTAGTGTTTAAAGCGGTTTTTAAAATTTTGAGGCGAAGCCTCCCGATTTTTAGAAATGGTATTACTTAAAAAATGATCACAAAAACTTGCAAAGTTAGTGATTTTTTGTGAGAGCCTGTGAACGATTTTTTTTAAAATTTTTCTATTTTCAGTGAATACTTTAGTCTTTTTAGAATTCAAAGAAAAAACCGTCATTGCGAGGAAGAATGACGAAGCAATCTTTTTAGTGAGAAAGATTGCTTCGTCGGCTAAAAAAGCCTTCTCGCAATGACGAATATATAATAATTACTTATTAAAAGCATTCCATCCCTGGGCTTTCAACTCATGTACTTTTTCCGATTTTGAAACCATTTTACAGCCCGAATTTTTATCGGTAACATGGCCAATCACGGTTATGTCTACATCATGTTTCAGTTTTTTATAATCTTCCTGACTGATGGTAAACAATAACTCATAATCTTCGCCACCACTTAAAGCACAAACTGTCGGGTCTAAACCTAACTCGCGGGCCGTTTCATAAGTCATTGGATCTAAAGGTATTTTTTCTTCATAAATGGTTATTCCTTTATCTGATTGTTCTGCCAAATGCAAAATTTCAGAAGCTAAACCATCCGAAACATCAATCATCGAAGTGGGTTTGATATTCATTTCATCTAAAAGTGCAACAATATCCATCCTTGCCTCTGGTTTTAATTGTCTTTCGATGATGTAATCTTTACCTTCTAAATCTGGCTGTATTTGTGGATTTTCCAGATAGATTAATTTCTCTCTTTCTAAAATTTGCAAGCCTAAATAAGCACCGCCCAAATCTCCAGAAACACACAATAAATCATGCTCCTGAGCACCATTTCTGTACACCACTTTATCGGCATCGGCATAACCAATACTGGTAATACTAATCACCAAACCTTGCTTGCTTGATGAAGTATCTCCACCAATTAAATCGATGTTGTATTTGTTGCAGGCCAGTTCAATTCCTTTGTAAATTTCTTCAACTGCTTCTAAGGGAAATTTACTCGACAAACCCAGCGAAACTGTAATCTGACTAGCTTTTCCGTTCATGGCATAAATATCACTCAAATTTACCTGAACAGCCTTGTAACCTAAGTGCATTAAAGGCACATAAGCCAGATCAAAGTGGATTCCTTCCAGCAATAAATCGGTTGAAATTAAGGTTTGCTTTCCTTTAGCATCTAAAACAGCCGCATCATCCCCAACTCCTTTTACCGAATAATCATTTTTAATTTTAAAATTAGTAGTCAGGTGTTTAATTAACCCAAACTCACCTAATTCATTAATATCTGTACGCTCTTTATTCTCAAACATAAATTATATTACAATTATCGTCACGCTGAACTTGTTTCAGAGCCTTACTAATAAGATGCTGAACTAAATTCAGCATGACGGATTTATCTATTTTATTTACTCTCCATCCAATTTTTACCTTCGGTAAATCTGGCAATTAACATCGCTGCAACATTATCACCCGTAGCGTTTAACAAAGTCGCCATCGGATCAACCAACGTTCCAATAATCATAGCCGGTGGTAAAGCTTCGGGTGGCAATTGGTAAGCCGAAATCATTAATAATTCGCCAATATAGCCCCCATTTGGTATTCCGCCCTCAACAATACTGACTAAAACGGTAATGCCCAAAGCCAAAATTATGGTATCAACATGAACCAAATCTTTACCAAAAATGGCAAAAACAACCGCAATTTTAACAATAGAACTGATACTCGAACCATCTTTATGCAAGGTTGAACCTAAGGGAATCGTCACATTGGTAATGTAATCGGGCACCCCCATTTTTCGGGCACCATCTAAATTCGCCGGAATCGTGGCAATACTGCTACAGGTTCCGATAGAAGTTAAAGACGGCACAATATTATTTTTCCAAAATACTTTTATCGCTTTAAACCCACCTGCAACAAAAGCAAATAAGGTGAAAAAGACGATAAAATAAAATGCGCCTACACCATAATACAAACCTAAAGCTTTGGCATAAGTTCCAAAAAGCTGTGGCCCAAAAACCCCAACCTGATAGGCAAAATAAGCACCCAAACCAATTGGCCCCAGTTTCATAATTAAAATGATGAGTTTTTTCATCACTTCATTGCCCGAAACCAGGAAGTTTTTAAAGCCATCGCCCTCTTTCCCAGAATATAGTGTAGAAAAACCCACTAATACTGAAAAAATAATGAGAGCCAGCATATTTTTTCTACTGCCAATCTCAAAAAATTCTCCTACGGTTAAAAGTTGGGTCATTTGTTCCCCAAACGACTGTATTTTTTCTGGTTCAGTTGGTAAAGGCGTATTTCCCAATTGCTGATGAATGGGGAAAATCCATGTGGCAACCAGCGTTAAAACCGCAGAAATGAGTATGGTAGAAAGAAAAACCAAAACCATAATGGTTAATAATCTTCCTAATTTCTTTGTCCGGTCTATATTGGCAATTGCCGACGAAACTGCAAAAAATACCAATGGAATAACGGCAGTAAACAACAGGTTTAAAAATATATCACCTAATGGTTTTATACTCTCTACACTTTTCCCAAAAATTAAACCCACTATACTTCCAACAGTTATACCTACCAAAAGCCATAATAAGCCTGAATAATTTTTAAGGATGTTGTTTTTTTCCATAAATATTTCAATAAACCTTACAGGTTTTTGAAACCTGTAAGGTTTGGTAATTTTTACAAACCCAATTCCGCCGAAATATCCAGCATTCTTTGAATCGGCTTACGTGCCTGCTCGATAATATGCCCAGGTACAGTAACTTCTGGCAAACCATTTTTAATACATAAATATAGTTTTTCTAAAGTATTTCTTTTCATGTAAGGGCAATCGTTACAGGCACAGCTATTATTTGGCGGTGCCGGAATAAATGTTTTTGTTGGATTTGCCTTCTCCATCTGGTGGATAATTCCACTTTCGGTAGCTACAATAAATTCTGTTGCCGGATTGGTAATGGTATATTTTAAAAGTCCGGTTGTTGAACCAATATAATCAGCCATTTTCAAAACCACTTCTTCACATTCCGGGTGGGCAATAAACTTAGCATTCGGATGGCGTTCTTTCAGCTTGGTAATTTTCTCCTGTGAAAAAATTTCGTGTACCATACAGGCACCATTCCACAATACCAGATCGCGACCAGTTTTCTTGGCCACGTAAGCACCTAAATTCCGGTCGGGGCCGAATATTATTTTTTGATCTTTAGGTAAACTCTCTACAATTTGAACCGCATTGGTACTGGTACAAACAATATCACTTAAAGCTTTTAATTCGGCCGTGCAGTTTACATACGTGATCACCAGGTGATCTGGATATTTTTCTTTAAACTTTCTAAACAAATGCGGTGGGCAACTATCTGCTAATGAGCATCCTGCTTTTACATCTGGCAATAAAACCGTTTTATTCGGTGATAAAATCTTCGCCGTTTCGGCCATAAAATGCACACCTGCAAACACAATTACATCAGCATCCGTTTTTGCAGCTTCCTGAGATAAGCCTAAACTATCGCCAATATAATCTGCAATATCCTGTATGTCAGGCTCTTGGTAATAATGTGCAAGAATGATGGCATTCTTTTCCTTTTTTAATTTCTCAATCTCCGCAAAAAGATCGAGTGTAGGATCAATTTCTTCTTCTGCGAAACCTTTTTTGTTGATTTCTTCTAAGACATCTATGTTCATTTTAAAATTTTCCTTTTTTGAATTTTGACGTTGGCCAAAGATAAAGCTTTCAACGTCTCAATAATTAATAAGTATTTTTAAATAAATAAATCTTGTTTGTTTATTAGTGTGTTAGTATTGTTGACAAGTTTCAAAAAAAAGTTCTTTTATATAAGTTGTTAATCGTTTACTAACATTTAGATTACATTTCTATAATATCATGAGTTTGATTTTCAGCACTATCGAAAAGTTGCCTAATTTTTATCAATACCCGAATGTTAATTGTTTATAAGTGGGTAAAAAGTTAATTACTTGTACAAAGGTGCTCAAAAATTACTTAAAAGATTGTGGCAAATTGTCTTTTTAGAGTAGCTTTAAACATTCAAATTTATTTGTTAGGATAATTTAGACACAGAGTTAACATTTATCAACTAGTTGTTAACATCGTGGATAAAGTAAATGTTTTTATTAATGAGGAAAGTAGATTTTCTGGTAATTGGTTCAGGTATAGCGGGTTTGAGTTTCGCGCTTAAAGCGGCAAAGTTTGGTAAGGTTTTAATTGTTACTAAATCGAACGAAGACGAATCGAATACAAAATACGCTCAGGGCGGTGTTGCAGTTGTGGTAGATAAAGGTGATTCTTTTGAGAAACATATTGATGATACCTTGATTGCCGGCGATGGATTATGTGATGAAAAAATTGTGGAAATCGTTGTAAAAGAGGGGCCTCAGCGTATTCAGGAGATCATTGATTATGGTATAAACTTCGATAAAGATAACGCTGGTTTCTATGATTTAGCTAAGGAGGGAGGACACTCTGAACACCGTGTTTTACACTATAAAGATATCACCGGATACGAGATTGAACGGGTGTTGCTAAATGAAATTCATGAGAATAACAACATAGAGATATTAACACATTACTTCGCACTGGAGTTAATTACCCAGCATCACCTGGGTGAGTTTGTGGATAAACGTACCGAAGATATTAACTGTTACGGCATATATGCCTTTAACACAGAGCTTAACGATGTGGAAAAGATTGTGGCAAATGTGACTGTGATGGCTTCGGGTGGTGCCGGACATGTGTATTCGGCCACAACAAATCCGGTTATTGCAACAGGTGATGGGATGGCAATGGTTTATCGTGCAAAAGGAAAAGTGAGAAATATGGAGTTTATTCAGTTCCATCCAACAGCCTTATACCATCCCGGAGAGTATCCATCCTTCTTAATTTCGGAAGCAGTTAGGGGTTTTGGTGGCGTTTTAAGGCGTAAAAATGGTGAAGAGTTTATGCATGAATATGATGAGCGTAAATCGTTAGCACCACGTGATATTGTAGCCCGTGCGGTAGATAATGAAATGAAGAAATCGGGTGATGACTTTGTTTACCTGGATATTACGATGCGTAAGAAAGCAGATATTCTGAAACACTTTCCTAATATATATGCCAAGTGTTTATCAATAGGGATAGATATGACGAAAGATTATATCCCGGTTACCCCTGCATCTCATTATATGTGTGGTGGTATTCTGGTTGACGAATATGGTCGTTCTTCGATTAAAAATTTATATGCCTGTGGAGAGTGTTCTTCAACTGGCCTACATGGTGCTAATCGTTTGGCATCCAATTCTTTACTGGAAGCTACCGTTTTTGCACACCGCATTTATCAGGATGCCATAGAAAACTTTAAAAATAATGTCATCCCCGAGAACATTCCTGAATGGGATTCGAAAGGTGTTACGCAAAGCAACGAAGATGTATTGGTAACACATAACCTTAGGGAGCTACAAAAAATAATGGGCGATTATGTAGGTATTGTACGTTCTGATTTTCGTTTGGAGCGGGCACATCGCCGCTTGTTTTTAATCTATCAGGAAACAGAAGAATTTTATAAAAAGAATAAGGTTTCGGTTAAACTTTGCGAATTGCGTAATGTAATTCAAACTGCTTATCTGGTGATTAAATCTGCAATGCAACGGAAAGAGAGCAGGGGACTACATTATACTACTGATTATCCTGAGCATGCAAAAGAATTAGTAGATACCGTTTTTTAATGTAGAATCGTCATGCTGAATTTAGTTCAGCATCTAAATATCACATATACAATACTTAAAAAGACCCTGAAATAAATTCAGGGTGACGTAAAATAATGTTATGCCTTTAATATTACCCGTAAAAAATAAATACCCTGAAATAGGAAAAGATAATTTTATTGCTGAAAACGCCACCATTGTTGGTGATGTAATAATCGGTGATAAATGTTCAGTGTGGTTTAATGCCGTGATTAGAGGCGATGTAAATGCCATTACAATCGGAAATGAATCGAACATACAAGACGGTGCTGTAATTCATGCTACCTATTTAAAAGCATCTACACACATCGGTAACCGGGTATCTGTAGGGCATAATGCAATAGTACATGGTTGTACCGTCCAGGATAATGTTTTAATCGGTATGGGTGCAATTGTAATGGATCATGCGGTGATAGAGGAGTATTGTATCATTGCAGCGGGATCTGTAGTGCTAGAGAATACTGTTTGCGAAAAAGGTTATTTATACGCGGGTACACCAGCTAAAAAAATAAAGCCCATTACTGAGGAGCAAAGGGCTTTATTGAATAAATTGCCTGATAATTATATCATGTATTCGGGTTGGTTTACCCAATAGTTTCCGTCATTTCGACTGAAGTGAAACGGAATGGAGAAATCTGTTTCGAGATAGATCTCTCCGTTCCACTGTGTTCCAGTCGAGATGACGACTTTTTTTATTTAGTTGGTGGCGCAGGTATCGCCAATGGATCTTCGCGTTCCCAATTCGGTTTTAAATCCATTAAAGCTTTTAAATACCAGACTTTTTCGGGCTGGTATCCTTCCTTTACATTTCCGGTATCCCATATTCCGTTTTTATTTTCATCATAAATTACCCTGAGCATATATTTGCCAGCCGGATATTTAGAAAAAGTAACTTTCGAATTTTTGCTTACCGGAAAAGATTTTATAATGTCCTTTTTTTCATTTAAAAACTGTACAACATATCTTTTCGAAGTATCCGGAACAGTTACATTTAATACCAGGGTGGTATAAGCATCCGCGCTTTCTAATGAAAAACGTTTGGTTACATCTTTGTTTTTAGCGTTAAATATAGCTGTAAAGGCACCTGCAGCTAATTTTAAATCATAAGTTCTTTTATTTTTCCAGGGGTATTTGATGTAATATTTAAGAAAATCTACACTGTCTTTTACCACCTCAAAAGTTGTTCGTTTTACAGAATCTTCTAAAAGCGTGATTTTAGATGGATCTGCAGCAGTCATCGGAAAAGGAAAGGTTAGGGTCAACTGCTGAAAAGGATTTAGTTTACCACCGGATAAATTATCAGAAATCGCTACATCGCGTGTATAAGTATCTTTTTTACCCCTGGTAAAGTTTAAAGTCTGTAAAACCTTACCCTGATCTTGTATGGCAACTTTAACCGAATCGAAACTTAAATCCTTTAGCCAGATTTTGGCAGTATCATTATTTTTTGAAAAATGGACAAACTTGCCTACATCTACAGCTGGCGGGTCTGTAATGGTTATTTTAGGACTTTTAAGCTGCTGATTTAAGCTGATTGATATACTTCCATCATTATTTAATTTTCGGTCTAATACGCGGAATTCTGGTGCTAACTCTTTAAATATTTGCAGGTCTATATTCTCAATATTTTTATCTATTACAATCGGTTCTTTTATAAATCCAACTTCATCCGAAAGCTGCTGGTATATTTTGTCGCCTCCCCCGCTACTTTCTTTAACCGCATATACTTTATAGGTGCCTTTCCTTAAGTTATTCAATTTGTACGTTCCTGCACTGTCAGTGGTCGTGTAAATTGAAGGACGTTTTTTCCCGAAAATAGTATCTCTTTCCAAAGGCAAAATAAATACGGTAACTTCTTTCTCGGGTTCATCGGTTAACGAATTAATTACTTTACCACTTAATGATAGCGAATCTATTTCGGGTCCGGTGGAAAAAACATAGGATAAATTTTTAACAACATTTCCTTCGTTCACATCGGCAACAGATTTTCCGAAGTTTAAAGTATAAGTTGTATTTTTTTCTAAAGTATCTTTGAGATTAATTTCTAATCTCTTTTGTCTTTTTTTTAGTTCGGGAAGTTTTTCCTGATCGGGAGAAATGGAAAATTCTTTAAACTCATCCTTAAGGTTAAAATATTCATCAAACTCGATTACTATTTTTTTAGCATTAAAATTCCTTGTTTGATTTTTTGGAGTCATGCTTAAAACTTTTGGTGGCTTGGTATCTTTTGGTCCGCCCTGAGGCGTTTGGATACTTGCACAACCAAAAAATAGGAGTATGGTTACCACAACCGCTAAATTTTTAAGGTTAAAATACTGAGCTTTTAAATTTGGCATATTTTAAACGTTCTGACGAATTTTTATACTTTTTGGAACCGTAACATTAAAAAATCTTTTTTTTAGCTTATATCGCTTTATTTTAAGTCTGTTTTAAAATAGTTAAAGTGTTGATAATCAATTACTTATTGATATAAACCATTAAAACCGATATATCTGAAGGTGAAACGCCTGAAATTCGTGAAGCCTGACCTAAAGTACGTGGTTTGATCTTAAATAATTTTTCACGAGCTTCTTTTGAAATGGAAACAATTTTATTGTAATCGAAATCTGGTTTAATTTCTTTGTCTTCCATCTTCAACATCTTGGCTACAATCTCATTTTCCTTCTCAAAATAACTTTCATATTTAATTTTGATTTCTGCCTGCTCAATCGTTTCGTTGTCTAAATCTTTGGTAGCTTCAGCAAGAGGTTTGCTTACCTTAATTAAATCGGGTAATCCAACATGAGGTCTTCCAACGAGACTGTGTATTTTTACATTTTGATTTAAAACACTCGATCCTAAACTTTCAAGCATTGGATTGGCATCGCTCATTTCGATTCCCTGGTTTCTGGTGAACTTAACCAAAGCATCAGCATTTGCAATTTTCTGATTTACCTTTTCTAAACGCTCGTCAGAAATTAAACCCAACTCATGTCCGATAGGAGATAGGCGGATATCGGCATTATCTTGTCTCAATAATAAACGGTGTTCGGCTCTGGAGGTAAACATGCGATAAGGTTCTTCCGTTCCTTTAGTTACCAGGTCATCAATTAAAACACCAATATAACTGTCAGATCTTTTCATGATCAGTTCGTGTTTATCCGTGATTTTTTGATGTGCATTTATGCCGGCCATGAAACCTTGACAAGCCGCTTCTTCGTATCCTGTAGTTCCGTTAATTTGTCCTGCTAAAAATAAATTGCTGATCAATTTAGTTTCTAATGTTAAAGACAATTGGGTAGGTGGGAAGAAATCGTACTCGATGGCATAGCCCGGCCTGAACATTTTTGCCTGCTCAAAACCTGGTATTAATCTCAAGGCTTTAAATTGTACATCTTCGGGAAGTGAAGTTGAAAATCCATTTACATAAATTTCGCAAGTGTTCCATCCTTCAGGTTCAACAAAAATCTGGTGTCTGTCACGTTCCGCAAAACGATTAATTTTATCTTCGATAGATGGGCAGTACCTCGGGCCCAAACCTTTAATTCTTCCGGTAAACATGGGCGATTTTTCGAAGCCTTCTTTTAAAGTTTCGTGAACATCCCCATTGGTATAAGTGATCCAGCAACAACGTTGATCGGTAGAAACTTCAGTATCTGTGTAGGAGAATTTACCTGGGTTTTCATCTCCCCATTGTTCTTCCATTTTGGTATAATCTAAACTTCTTCCATCCACACGTGGGGGAGTACCAGTTTTCATACGGCCTGCTTCCATACCCAATTCTACCAGCTGTTCGGTAATTCCGGTTGAAGCTCTTTCTGCGGTTCTACCACCTCCAAATTTCTTTTCTCCGATGTGCATTACGCCATTTAGAAATGTACCGTTAGTCAGGACTACTGCTGTACTTTCTATCTCGATACCTAAAGAAGTTTTAACGCCGTATACCGTATTATCTTTTACTAATAGGCCTACCACGCTATCCTGCCATATGTCAAGATTAGATGTTCTTTCTAATGCTAAACGCCACTCTTCAGCAAAACGCATTCTATCAATTTGTGCTCTTGGGCTCCACATAGCAGGACCCTTTGATTTATTGAGCATTCTAAACTGAATGGTCGATTTATCAGAGATGATGCCTGAGTATCCGCCCATTGCATCCACCTCGCGAACAATCTGTCCTTTAGCTACACCACCCATGGCAGGGTTACAACTCATCTGGGCGATGGTGCCCATATTCATTGTGATTAATAAAACAGATGACCCTAAATTGGCAGCGGCAGCAGCAGCTTCACAGCCTGCGTGACCAGCACCAACAACAATCAAATCGTATTTTGAAAACATTTTATTTTATATTTCTTTAATTGTTCCACGTGAAACAATTGGTTTTTATCTTAATATTACGAGATGCTGATTTTATTTTCAGCATGACGATTTGTTGATGTTCCACGTGAAACATAACGCGGAAAACATCTTAGAATTGCGCTTTCGTTATTCTGATAGTTCAAGCCAACGCATGGTGAATTCGTCGAGCTTTACCTGAAGCGATTCTATTTCTGCTGAAACTTCTTGAATTTTCACATAGTCGGTCGCGTCAATTTTAACAAGACTTTCGTTAAGCGAAGCTATTTTATTTTCCATTTCTGCGATGCCTTTTTCGCTATCTTCTAATTCTTTTTGTTCTTTGAAACTCAATTTTTTTGCTGCTTTCACTGGTGCTTGTTCTACAACAGGAGCAGGGCTTTTCTTGGTTTCAGTTTTAACTTTTGGTTGTTCTAAACTCAAACGATATTCGGAATAATTACCATTGTAAATTTTAACGACGCCTTCACCCTCCATGATAAATAGCTGATCACTCATTTTATCGAGTAGGTATCTGTCGTGTGAAACCAACATTAAAATGCCTGGGAAATTCTCTAAAAATTCTTCAAGAACATTTAAGGTGTCGATGTCAAGATCGTTGGTGGGCTCATCCAAAATCAAAAAATTTGGATTTTGCATCAACACCTTCATCAGGTTCAAACGCTTCTTTTCACCACCGCTTAATTTCTCTACCATGCCATGTTGCTTCTTAGGCGGGAAAAGAAATAAGGTTAATAGGGCAGAAGCAGTAATCACTGAGCCGTCGGCCATCTTGATATATTCGGCATCAGACTTTACAATATCAATTACTCTTTCCTTCGGATCGAAAGTTAAACCACCCTGTTTATAGTAGCCAAATACGGTTGTTTCTCCAGTATCAACTTTACCATTGTCCGGTTTCAATTGACTGGTAATAATATTCAGCAGGGTAGATTTTCCTGTTCCGTTTTTTCCGGCCAGGCCAATACGATCGCCTTTTTTAAAGGTGTAACTAAAATCATTGATGATCGGACGCCCGTCAAATGCTTTTTGAACATGTTCCAGCTCAATAATCTTCCCGCCTTGACGAGACATCTTCATTTGGAGGTTAATACTCTGATTATCAGTCTTTTTCTTGGTTTTTTCCTCTAAATCGTAAAAAGCATTAATTCTAGCGTTAGATTTCGTCGCTCGGGCTTGTGGCATACGCCTCATCCACTCTAATTCTTTCTTCAATAGCTGTTGGTTCTTATGTAAAACCGTCGCGTCTAAAGCCTCCCTTTCGCTTTTCTTTTCTAAGAAGTAAGCATAATTTCCGTTATAGTTAAATATTTTTCCCCTGTCTAACTCTACAATGGTATTGCAAACATTATCTAAAAAGTACCTGTCGTGGGTAACGAGTAATATTGTTTTTTGTCCGGTAGTTAATAATTTCTCCAGCCATTCAATTGTGTCAATATCCAAGTGGTTGGTTGGCTCATCAAGCACCAAAATTTCAGGATCCTCAATTAAGAGTTTAGCCAAAGCCAAACGTTTCTTTTGTCCACCAGATAACGTTGATATTTTCTGCTGAAGATGAGTAATGCCCATTCTGTTTAAAATGGTCTTGATCTCATGTTCATATTCCCAGGCGTTATGCTCACTTAATTCTTCATATAAACGGTTAAGTGTTTTCTCATCCGGGTTTGGATCTTCAATTAACTCCTCATATTCCTTAATCAATTGTTGTTGTTTATTCTCCAGCGAGAATATGTGGTCGCTAATAGAAAAACCCTCCGTAAATTGAGGCTCCTGGTCGAGGAAACCGATTTTAACAGCTTTATTTTTTACAATTTTACCTTCGAGCGGAGGGAACCTTTCTGCCAATAATTTCAAAAGTGTACTCTTACCTGCACCATTAATTCCAACCAACGCCACGCGCTGACCAGAGTTAATACCCAAGGTTAAATTTTTAAATAGCCATTCGTCATGATAACCATGCCCTAAGCCTTCTGCCGCAATTAGTGTGCTCAATTTTTTTGTATTTCGGATTTATAAAGGAAAATTAGTGCAAAAGTAAGTATAAAATATTTGGAACGGCATAATCAAATTGTAAAGCAATCTGTATCAGGCTAAAAATGGCCTGTTATTGATGATTTATCTATCTGGAAAGTATGGATTTATATCGCATGCGGTTGTATATAAAAGAAAACAGCGGTCGGACTCGCTCCACCGCTGCTTCAATCATTAACTAAAACTAAACTTTATCTTGTATGATGACTAGAAAACAGGTTTAACAACCTCAACTCTTCATCTTTTTATTGTTGCTTTTTAATATAAGACTGCAACAGGCCATAAAAGTTGCAGCGGTTTTTGATGTATTATACCAGTATAGCCTAATAGTCGACGAACGCCCGTAACTTTTAGACGAACGCCATAAAAAAATAGGGAAGGAAATAATTGTTTTTTAGTTTGTATTAGTCATCGTCACCCTGAACTTATTTCAGGGGCTTGATCGTATGAACGATGCTGACCACCTAGTAGCTACAAGACAATTGAAAATACTACTTCTACTTGTAAAACAAGTTCAGCATAAAGATCGTATTAGAAAAAATGGAAAAAAGAGAAATTAAATCAACCCCAGAGTGGCACCAAGTAGAAGAAATAATAATTTAAACTAAGCCGGCTTCAGCTCTGTAACCCAAATACTCATCTTCTTTTTGCGTCATGAGGGTTTTGGCTACTTTTCCTTTGTCTTTGTAACCCAATAAATGAAGGGTTCCATGGATCATAATGCGGCAAACCTCATCAAATTCCGATGTTTTAAAGGTTTTGGCGTTTTCTTTAACACGCTCAATGCTGATAAAAATATCGCTTACAATCTGTTTTTCTTCTTCAGAATTATCGAAAGTAATGATATCTGTGTAGGTATCGTGGTTTAAATATTGTTGGTTAATGCCCAACAGGTATTCGTCGCTACAGAAGATAAAATTAAGCTCCTGCAATTTAAAACCTTCTTTTTCGATGGTTGCTTTAATCCATTTCTTCACCTTAAGTTTCTGAGGAAGATTATAGCTAACTGATTCTGTGAAAAAGGATATTGCAGGCATATTGTGGTGTTTATGGCTGCAAATTTAAGAAATATTCCGACAGTCGTCATGCTGAACTTGTTTCAGCATCTTTTGGACAAAGACCCTGAAATAAATTACCTCCGGTGAGCTCGCTTAAAGCTCGGGTTACTCCGTAGCTTTCCGCTGCGCTACAGGTCAGGGTGACGCGCAACTCCTAACATTATCGAACCATATTCAACGATTTTAAATACTCAGCAATCTTATTTTTATAGTAGTAATTTAAACTTGGCGGCAGTTTCTGCAACATATCGTTGCCGTTTTGTTGTTGTTTTTTATACTGATCGACCATTTTTTGATAAGATGGCGGAAACTCTTTGGCAGCTTTACTTTCACGTTTGGAATCCTCTTCCTGGTCGCGTTCTGCTTTTTCGGCTTCTAGTAGTTTGGTTAATAGTTCTTTCTGTCTGTTTAAGGTTTCCTGCTGTAAACGTTTGTTAACCAGATCGCTCTCGGTTTGTTTCATTTCTTTAATGGCTTCGTTTAGGTTGCCCATTTTACCTGTACCATCTTTATTTTCTTCACGGTTTATTTTTTCTAAAGCCTGACGGATCATTTGCTGCTGCTGAGCCATTTTACCAAACTCCTGGCTCATTTGTCCTTTCCCTACCGTGCCTTGATTGCCGCCCTGTTTTTGCATCTGTTCGCGGGCTTTCTGCATGCTTTTATTCAGTTGATCCTGCAGCTGCGAAAGCTGTTTCATCCCTTGTTTTTGTTTCTTTCCACTGCCGCCCTTACCGTTTTTCTGCATATTTTGCAGCTGACTTAAGGCCTCGCTCAACATCAGGGTTAAATTATTGATAGAAGTCATGGTAAACTGCTGGAAACGATTGGCTTCGGGAGTTCTTCTATCGCCCAAACTTTCTAAACTTTTATCCAGGTTGAAATTAATCTTGTTCATTTCCTCATTTACCGTCGATTCTATCTGTGGAACCCTTTTGCTTAAACTGTACAAGCTATCGGCAATGGTTTTAAGGTTATCTTTAATGCTACGTTGTTTCTGGACATTACTGGTATAGGATGGATCGGCAGCAGTCATTTTCTTTAAGGCAAGCATAACTTTTTCCTGATCGAAAGAGGTGGTTAACAAGTTTTCCAGTAACTGGCGTAACTCTTTAGCGTTTAAGTTATTTTCCATCTCTTCGCCCTGCTGCTGCATATCGCTCATTTTTTTAGATAATTTCTCCATTTGCTCAGCCGCTTTTTGCTGTTTCTGGCTTGCATTTTTCGAATCCTTTTTATCTAAAGCATCTTTACTGTCTTGCTGTTCTTTTTGTATATCCTGAACATCTTTCTCAGGATTTTCGAAGGGATTTGGCCTTTCAAGCGATTGATTTTTTTCTTCCAGTTTTTTCAAATCGTCTTTCAGATCTTTCATCTCTTTGTTAAGCGCGTCCTGTTTTTGCTTTAACGATTCGTTATCCTGCTTTTTATCTTTGGTTTGCTCAGCAAGTTCCTTTTGTTCTTTAGCCAGCTCATTTAAACGGTCGATATCTGTTTGAAGATTTTGTTCAAATTCTAACTGTTTGTAAAGCTCTAAAATCCGGTCGAGTTCATTTTTGAGGGTTTTATTGTCCAATTGCATCTTCGAAAGTTCGTTTTGCGTTTGGTCTTTATTTTTCTCATTCATCAGGTTTTGCAGCTTTTTCAAAAGTTCTTTTGTTTTCTCATCCAGCACATTATCAAACAGATCCTTAATCTGTTTCTGTTTTTCTAAAAGCTCTTCCGTTTGCTTTTGGTCTTCCTGTTGCTGAATATTTTTATCGTTCTGCTCTTTAATTTCCTTAACGGCCTCATCAAGTTGCTTTTGTTTGTCTAAAAGGGCTTCAATCTGTTTTTTATCTTCGAAAGAAATCTGTTTTTTATCGATGAGGCTTTCGGCCACTTTTTTACTTTCTTTTTCGATGGTATTGGCTAAACGTATGGCCGACTGCATTTTTTGTTTTAATGCCTGGTTACTGGCGTTGACCTGTTCGGCGGTTTCTTTTTTGGTGGGTTGTTTAAAGGTTTTAATTTCCGATCGGGTAATTTTTGCACCATTTACACCATCATTATCGGCTACTTCAAAATAATATTCAATTTCCTGACCCGGCCTGGCTGATGCTGTTTTTAAATCCCAGAAATAGAAAAAGCTATTTTCGGTCGCATTGCCTTTAATGGCAATATTTTTGGTAACCGTACCGACAATGCGGTTATTTTCTTTGATATTGTATTTAAAACTTAAGCGGCTAAAACCGTAATCATCCGTTACTTGTCCGCTAAAATATAAGGCTTTATTACTAACTGAATCGGGCTTTTCTTCTACGATAATCCCCGGAGCCTGATCTTTAACTACCGTGATTTGGTGTGAAAGCGAATCTCTGATGGTAACGTATTGATTTTTAGGGGTAATACTGTATTTTGAATTGTTCCGGATGGTGGCATTAAAGGCTGATTCATTATCCTCAACTTTTAAAATATTTTCGGTTCCATTTAAAACAAACAGAAGGGAACTGCTTTGTCCGGTTTTAAAATTCCAGGTCACTTTGGTGCCTTCGGGCAGGAGCATATCGCCAACATTGGCAATCAACTCTTGTTTTTTGCCCAGGTAAGCGGGGTAATTTAAAGTTGCGGTTGCATTGAGTAGCTCGGGGCGTGGTTTAACGGAAACTGTAAACACCGCTGAACTAAAGCCGCCACCTTTAAAAATCAGTTTTTTATCGCTCTGTATATTTTTGATGCTGTAATGAAACTTCGTGATGTTCTCTTTTTCAAGTTTATAGGTGTTTTTTCCGTCTTCCACATAAATTTCGGCAGGGAGTTCGTCGCCTGTCAGTTTTACGTTTAAGGTTAAATCATCGCCTTGTGTAACCGTTAAGCTTTTATTTAAAACCGTAAAACTAAATGGAGCTTTAGGTGCTATGTACTCATCGTACTTAAAGAAACTGTACGTGCCCTCGCGTAAAATAGTCGGCGCAATAATGGCAATAAGCAGAATGATTGAAAGGGGAATAAAAAGATATTTTAAATATTTCCGGTTATCGTTAATGCTAACGGCGGTGTAAAAGGGGACAGGTTTAAGCTCAAGGATCTTTTGATCGATACTGGCGAGAATAAGGTGGTTGTTTTCAGGATGATTTTCGGATAAATGATGAAGTTGTAAGGTATTCAATAATTTATCCTTAATATCGGTAAAGTGATTTCCAATGATAACCGATGCTTCATCGAAGGTAAGGTGTTTGCCCAGTTTGAGCATGGAAAGCAAGGGTTTGATGATTAAAAAGCCAACCAGTAGAATACCAATGAGGAGATAGGCAAAAAATACAAAGGTTTTAAAACCAGCAGTTGGATTGAGGTAATACAGGCTCAGGAAAACCAGGAGATACAACCCTAAAAGTATGGCTGCAGCATAAATACTGCCACGCAAAATTTTATTCAGGTAAAATTTGCGGATAAACTCATCTATCTTCCGTAATAAATCACTGTAGTTATTGCTCACCATATCACCGTAAATGTAAAAATAGTTCTAATCAATTGAAAGAAATCTGATATTAGGATAACGTGTTTATTACAAATTGGTTATCAATTTTAATTATTTGCAGGTTTTTAATCGAAATTCTTATAAAATGATGAAAAAGGTAAAAATAAGACAAACGTTTGATTAGTAATGAGAAGCTATTTTTTTTATTAAAATGCGTGAAAAACTTAACAATGGGTTGATTCTTATTTAATGAAAAAATATCTTTGGCCTATCATCCGCTCCGAATAACTAGTAAAATCACCCTTTATATTTTCTCAGGAATCCCTATTAATGGACTATGTTGTTGATTTAGCGTCGGGTTGCTTACAAACTTTTCAAACAGTTTACCGTTTGTTCAACCAAAAACTTTACGCTTATGTACTGAAAAAAACAGGTTCAGTTTACATGGCCGAAGAGGTGGTGCAGCTTACTTTTATCAAACTTTGGGAAAAGAGAGAAAATCTTTCCATGGAGTATAGCTTATCGGCACAGATTTTCCGCATTGCGGGTACGATCCTTATCGATCAGCTTAGAAAGGAGGCGGTTGGCAAAAAACATTTGACTTTAGTAGAAAATGATTATGCTTTGCGGACAGAAGTTGATCAGCCAGAAGTGCATCATGCATTGGAGCAGGCGATCGAACAAATGGCACCCGTTAGAAAAAAAGTATTCAAATTAAGTAAGGTAGAGGGTTATTCTTATAAAGAAATTGCAGAAATGCTTTCTATTTCTCCTAAAACGGTCGAAAATCACATATCACAGGCATTAAAACAGCTAAGAGCTGCATTTTCTTCTATTATTTCTTTGGCCATCATCATGTCGGCCATTATTAATAAATAATTATTGCCTTTTTTGGCCAAAAAACTGCTTTTTTCAGAAATTATATAAAATAATTTCAGCCCTATAGGGGTAAAGTGCTTTCAAAAACGTAATGTAGTTATGCAAATCAACCAAAAGCTTGTTGAGAAGTTTTTTGCCGGCCAATGTACTGCCGAGGAAGCCCGCATGGTAAGTAAATTTTTAGCTGACGGAGACAACCGCGAAATTTATTTAAACAGCGAGGAATGGGAGCATTTTGAACCGAAAGAAAAAGTTGATGGCGAAGTATCAGACCGGATTTATGTAAATGTATTAGATCATATCCACGATACTAAAGAAATGAAGAGAAGCCGGTTGCGTTATTTAGCTTATGCCGCCTCGATCGCATTGATTGCTACTATCGGATTGGTGGTTTATAAATTTAACAGTAATCAGGTTTCTACCTCTAATGTTGCTGCTTTAACTAAAGCGAGGGTACCTGCAAGGGTTGCTAAGTTTGTGACCAATACCTCTCAGGTAAAACAGACGCACACGCTTCCGGATGGAACTATTGTTGAACTAGATCCAAACAGTGAGGTGAGTTATTTTCCGTTTGATCAGGGAAAAAGAGATGTGGTTTTAATCGGACAGGCACTATTCAGGGTGCATAAAGATAAGACCAAACCTTTTACAGTTTTTGCCAATAACCTGGCTACTACTGCTTTAGGTACGGTTTTTAAAATAACCGCCTTTAAAAAAGGGCTTTACACTAAAGTGAGATTAATTGAAGGAAAGGTGGTGGTTAAGGCTCAACATAAATTGCTGGCGGCAGGAGTTAAAACAGTGTATTTATTACCGGGAAAAGTATTTACGGTGAATATGCAAACCTATGCTGCAAATGTGAAAGAGGTTAATATCCTGCCAGCTAAGAAACTGGAAATTTTAGATCAGAATAAGGCTATTGTTACCGAAAACGCCATTATTTTCGATAACGAATCTCTAGCCGGCGTTTTTGATGCACTTGAAACGAAATTGAACATTAAAATAAAATATTCTGCAGGTCAGTTAAACAAAAAAGTATTTACAGGACAATATGAATTCGGACGCGATGACATTGACTCTTTCTTAAATATGCTTTGTTCGCTCAATAACCTGACCCCAGAAAAAACAGAGGTGGGATATAACATAAAGAAGAAGTAAATAAAAACCCTAAACACAACTAGACCAAACTAACTAACTTCATGATTAAAATTTTTACTAAAAGGAACGTTCCAAAACGTGTCTTACTGCTACTGCTTTGCCTTTATCTTGGGCTAAGCGCCTATGCACAAACGCCATCTGTTAAAGGGGTTATTAAAGACGCAAAAGAAACCATTGTAGGTGCAACTGTTATCGCTCAAAATGTGCAAACAGGGATTAAAACAACAACCTCATCAGATAAGAACGGCGTATTTAGCTTTCCAAGACTAGCGGCAGGGCCATACAAGTTCACCATCAATTTTATTGGTTACGAAACAAAAACAGTTACCGGTGAGGTAAGGGATGGTGGTACTTTTTCGCTTTCGGTAGTTTTAAAAGAAAGTTCGACTAGTTTGGATAAAGATGTTATTGTAACTGGCACGGGTATTACAAGAAATAAAAACAGTTTTACAGGTGTAACTGCAACGTTTTCTGGAGAAACCTTAAAAAGTATTGGGAATAATAACATTATTCAAAGTTTAAGAACCCTTGACCCGTCTTTTATTTTGATGGAGAACAATTTGGCTGGAGCTAATCCAAATGTTTTGCCTGTTATTGAAGTGAGGGGTAAAACAAGTGTTCCAACAGCCACATTGAAAGATCAATTTGGTACAGATCCTAACCAACCCTTATTTATTTTAGATGGATTTGAAACGACACTCCAGAACATTGTGGATTTGGATATGAACAGAGTTGCTTCAGTAACTATTCTAAAGGATGCTGCTTCAACAGCATTGTATGGGGCCCGGGCATCAAATGGAGTTGTTGTTGTTGAAACTATTCGTCCAAAGGCTGGCCAACTTCAGTTTACTTATTCTAATGATTTTAGAGTAGAGAGCCCGGATCTTTCGGGTTACAATATGATGAATGCAGCTGAAAAACTACAATTTGAAAAGCTTGCTGGCCGATATAATTATTTCGTTTCAAATGCAACGTATCAGCAGATCGGTTTAGATCAAATTTATAATAACCATCTCGCCGCGGTAAAAAGAGGGGTTGATACTTATTGGCTAAATGAACCTGTACAGACTGGGATAACGGAAAATAATTCCATTTACGCACAAGGAGGAGACCAGGCTTTTACTTACGGGGTGGGGTTAAACTATAAAACGCAAAGCGGCGCAATGAAAGGTTCTGGCAGAGATACCTGGAGTGGAAATATAAACTTAACCTATAGAAAAGGAAAGTTTAATATTAATAATATCCTATACGTTCGAGGTTATAGTTCAACAGATTCACCATATGGATCATTCTCTAATTTTGTAAATGCTAATCCATATTATATTAAAGATCCTTCGCAAAGATATTTGGAGGTTAGCAATACCTCTACTTATAGCGAGCTAAAAGTTAGAAACCCTTTGTATGATGCATCGTTACCGAATACCAGTACAGCTGAAAACCTAGAAGTTCAGAATAACTTTCAATTAAACTACGATATCAGTTCAGATTTGCAGATTAGAGGTGGGCTACAACTGGTTAAGGGGTCGGTAACTGCTGTTAGTTTTCTTGCACCAGAAAATAGTGTGTTTGAAGAAGTGGGGGCTTTACAAAGGGGAAAATACACAAATTCTAAAACAGATAATTTTTCCTATCAGGGCAATATGCTTTTAACATATGGAAAAGTATTTGGTGGAAAGCATTCTGTTACAGCGAATGCAAGGGCAGAAATAAACAATCGTGATTTTAGGGCTGTGGGCTTTGTTGCAGAAGGTTTTCCTGAAGGAAGTACAGGCAACCCAAGGTTTGCTTATAGCTATCAATCCAATGCTGCCCCAACCGCATCTTCTAGTGTATACCGTACTGCCAATGCAACGCTATCTGCAAATTACGCCTACGATATGCGGTATTTGTTTGATTTTTCCTATCGCTTGGATGGTTCTACGGCTTTTGGTAAAAACAAGCAGTTTTCTCCGTATTGGTCGAGTGGAATAGGATGGAATTTAAACCGGGAGCATTTTTTTGCTAATACACGTTGGATAAACAGGCTTAAGTTATATGCAAATATCGGCGTAACCGGTAATCAGAATTATGGGAATATTACATCAGTTTCTGTTTATAATTTTAATAGTTCAACCAATTACAATCAGTTTGGTCAAGGTGTAAGTTTGGCTACGCTTGGTAATCCTGATCTTAAACCACAAAAAACTACCCAGATTAGTGCTGGTTTGGATTATTCATTATTTAACGACCGGTTATTTGGTTATGTTTCAGTCTATAATAAACGTACAGATCCACTGGTGGTAGCAGTTGATTTACCATCTTCAACGGGTGTATTTAATTATCCTTTAAATGTGGGGATTTTAAATAATAAGGGAATGGAGTTTAAATTAAACTATGCACCTATATACAATATCGAAAAAAGAATAGTTTGGGTTGTTGGTGCATCTGGAAATCTAAACAAAAGCAAATATGATGGCTTTGGAAATGCATTAAGATCACTGAACAAGCAACAGGAAAACAATAAAACTTTGTTGCGCTTTACAGATGGTTATAGTCCGGATGATATTTGGGCAGCAAAGTCTCTGGGTATAGATCCTGCAACTGGTAGAGAGATGTTTTTAAGAAATGATGGACAATATACGTTTGACTATAGTTTAGGAAGTGTTCAGGCCGTTGGCAACACGAACCCGGTAATTGAAGGGATTTTCACAAGTACTTTTTCATTTAAGGGATTTAATCTGGGTGTATACCTCAGATATCGTTTAGGTGGAGATATTTTCAATACTGCACTTTACAATAAAGTGGAAAATATTACATATACCAATATTGCCTCAAATCAGGATAAACGGGCACTTTATGATCGCTGGCAGAAACCTGGTGATGTAGCGCAGTTTAAAGGGATTTCGCAAACAGCAACAACACCAATGTCGTCCCGTTTTGTGCAAAAAGAAAATACCATTAGTGGAGAATCGATCAGTATGGGTTATACGTTTGACAGATCGGCTTGGTTAAAGAAGTTTGGTATGAGATCGCTAAATCTTTCAGCGCTCACTAACGATATTTTCAGGATTTCTTCAGTTAAGAGAGAACGCGGTATCGATTATCCTTTCGCCAATACAGTTTCATTTACTTTAAGAGTATCGTTTTAATCATGAAAAGAATTTATACTACATTAATGATGATGTTAATCGTCACAGCGACTTTAACATCATGTAAAAAATTTCTTGACGTACAACCAGAGGATAAAGTTTTAGAAGAGCAGTTGTTTTCTACGAAGCAAGGTGTTAATACAGCATTGAACGGTTTATATCTAAACCTATCAAAAAATAATCTTTATGGAGATAATTTAACCTTATCAACCGTTGAAATTCTGGCACAGCGTTATAACATCACCACAATTCATGATCAATATAAATCGAGCATATATGCCTATGGAGATGCTCCGATTATTTCGAGAATTGACGCCATTTGGACAGGAGCATACAGTACAATTTTAAACATTAACGCTTTCGAAGAGAACCTGATTAAATACTCCGGGGCAATTAATGCCAAAACAGACTCTATTTACCGTGGGGAGGCCATTTGCATGAGGGCAATGTTGCATTTTGATTTGTTACGTTTATTTGGTCCGCGATATAATACAGCAGATTCTACAAAAAATTCTATTCCATATTATACGCAGTCGGGATCTGCAATTGGCCCATTACTGCCCGCCAATGTTATAATGAATTTGATTACGGCTGATCTGGCCAATGCCGAAAAGCTATTAAAGGCAGATCCGGTTATTGTAAATGGAGTAATGCCCGGGGCTTTGAATGATGGTACCGATTTTTTACGCAATAGAAATTATCGATTTAATTATTATGCCGTTAAAGCCTTGCAGGCAAGGGTAAATATGTATAGGGGGAATAAGGTGGCTGCCCTGGCTGCAGCTAAAGAGGTTATCGCTAACAGTGGAAAATTTCCCTGGGTAACGGTTGCTAATGCACTAAGTGAAAAAGTTAATCCAGATCGTGTATTTACTACAGAAATGATTGTAGGAATCCAGTGCACTCAACTGTATAGCAATTATCTGGCGATATTTGATCCGGATTTAGCTGAAAAAACCATTTTAGCGCCGCTTTCTGGTAGGCTTGCAACAGTATTTGAATCAAACGAGAACGATTATAGATACAATCTAAACTGGATCGTTCCTTCCAATGGAGGTAAGACCTATCGTACATTCTATAAATATGCCGATGTTCAGGATAAAACGAAAACATTCCGCTTTACGGTACCGCTAATAAAAATTAGTGAAATGTACTATATCGCAGCGGAAAGTGAAACGGATTTAACTCAGGGATATGCTAATCTAAATACCGTCCGTAACAATAGAGGGCTCACCAGTTTAGCCACGGGCACAGCAGCTACTCTAAATACAGAGTTACAAAAAGACCATCAGAAGGAATTTTTTGGCGAAGGCCAACTTTTCTATTACTATAAGCGGCGAAATATAACCACCATTCCTAACGGTGCTGTGGCAAGTGGTAACGTTACCATGAATGCGAGCACCTATGTTTTACCATTACCATTATCAGAAACTCAAATCAGACCATAATGAATTTAGCAATGAAAAAAATTATTTATAGTATTTCAACCATTATGGTTCTTTTCACCTTAGTTTCTTGCGAAAAACAATTGATGACCTATGAGGGTAAACCTAGTATTTATTTTAATGAAGCAGGAAAGCAACTTATTTATGGTAGTGATGTCAATACAGATTCCATCAATATATCCTTCTCACTGGTTAAAGGAACTGACTCTATACAAAAGGTTATTTTAGCTACTACTGGCGCAATGTCAACAGCAGATAGGGCTTACCGGTTAGAAGTAGATCCGGCTTCTACGGCAATTGCAGGGAAACATTATGATGCTCTACCAACAGCTTTTTTTATAAAAAAGAACCAAATTAAGGACACTATTCAGGTTAAGATTCATAGAACAGCTGATATGCTGACCAATAGCTACGTACTTTATCTCAACTTAGTGGAGAATGAAAACTTTTCTATCGAGATGAAAGATAAAGTGATCAATGCAGCCACTGGTAAAAGAATGAGCTTTATTAAATACAAGATAATTATAAGCGATATTTTAAAAAAACCAACCCGATGGTTAGATACCTATTTCGGTTCTTTCAGCCGAAAAAAACTATTTCTGATCTGCGACTATCTAAATATAACACCGGCCTATTTAGATACATCTATTTCTGTGGCAGAAGCGAATGCATTTGGGAAGTTAATGCAGCGTTACCTGAACGAGCAAAAAGCCGGAGGTAATATTATTTATGATGAAGACGGTACAGCGATGATTATGGGTGTAAGTGTTCAATAATTAGAAATTTATTAAATCGAAAAAGATGTTAAAGAAAATATACTTATGCTTTTTACCCTTTATTGCCATTTTTTTATTGGTTTCTTGTAAAAAGGATCTTGGTAATTATGATTACAATGAAATTAATGCGGTTAAAGAATTTATCGGAATACAGGATGTAACGGCTATTTACGGCAAAAGATTTATTATGAAACCAGAAGTAAGCTTTACGCAGGATAACGGAACTGACACCTCCAAATATAGTTATGAGTGGGCTTATTACACCAGCTTTGGATCTTCAGATGCAGTGTTTGTACTCGCCAATACAAGATATTTAGACGTGAACATGTCGCTTGTTACCGGAACCTATTATTTCTACTATGGAGTAACAGACAAAGCCACAGGCGTTAAATACAGAAAAGCGTTCAAAATGAGGGTAGAAAATGAAATAAACGAAGGATGGTTTTTGATGTGTGACGTTAATGGCTCAGCAAGGCTTGATATGCTGGCAAAAACAACAACAGGATTTAACGTAATAAATGACCTTTTAACCACCACTGGTTCGGGTTTAGTTCTAAGTGGAAGTCCTAAAATGGTATATAACTATGAAATGGGCGTATCTACGGGGCCAGGTTTAAATGCAGGTTACGCAATATATGTCGGTACTAACCAGGGTACAGAAAGAATTGATCCTGATAATTTTAAATGGAAAAGTAACTATACACTCAAAAATGAAATATATGGTCCGGTTGCTTCAAATTTTTATGCAGACGTGGTTCAAAGATCTGGATCAACAAGATCGTATATGATTGGAGGAGGAGACGCATATCTCTATGATAGGGTAAATCAGATAAGGTACAGTGCCCCGCTAAATATTATTAATGGCGAGCTGAAAGCCTTTAACATCGCACCATTTATTGCAACCAATGAAGTAGAGACTATTGCAATACCTGCTATATTTTACGATACGGATAATAAACGTTTTGTAAAGCACATAGGAAGTGCCGGATCCTGTACTGTAATCCCTGATCCGGCAGCAGGCAAACTATTTAGTTTTTCTACAGGGTTAGATTTGGTTTACATGACCTATGTAACTTTTAATGGAGGCGAAGTTTTCAGCGTGTTGAAAGATCCACAATCGGGGAAAAAATATTTGGCCCGTTTTAACGGTACAAACAATGCTCAATCATACTATGGCGAAATAACAGGAGCTGATATTGATAAAGCAGAAAATTTTGCCGTAAGTCCTGATTTTGGATATTTGTTTTACAGTGCTGCAGGTAAAGTTTACGAGTTTGATATGTCTCTAAAAACAACCAAACTTATGTTAGATAAAGGAGCTGATAGGGTTTCGTTATTAAAATTTCAAACTTTTATTAATACTACCAAATATCCTGATGGTAATAAGCTTATTGTTTGTAGCTATAACCCCACACAAGAAGAGGGAAAAAATGGCAAAATGGAAATTTTTGAAGTACCCTCAATTAATGGCGATATAGTTCTGGCAAATACCTATAGCGGTTTTGGAAAGGTTAAAAGTCTGGTTTACCGTACACGATAGTTTTCTGTATAAAATCAAAACATACAAATTAAACCAATTAAAATGAAAAAATTATTAAGCGCCGGACTTTTGTGCTTGGCCTCTTTAACAACAATGGCACAGGCGCCAGTTGAAGTAAAAGGTCTTTTAAAAAAGAAAAGATCATCAGCCGTTAAACTGTTTAAGGTAAAATACGGAAAGAGCATAGAAATTGCGAATGCTAGCCCGAGTGCCACTGGCCAGTTTGGTTTTTTGTTCTATCCCGAGTATGAAGGTTTATATGTAATCGGCACAGGAAATGAAGGAAGTCCGAACGATAACTATAAATTCTATTTCAAGGGTGGTGAGCAGTTATCCGTAAGTCTATTGGATTCGAGCTATGTGCTAACGGGTAAATTAAACTCTAAAGAAAACACAGTACTTACCCAATGGCACGACCTTACTTTCCCGCTTGAGCAGAAAGCCATCAACTTTATGAAAGTGCAAAGTACTTTTGTCGATTATTTTCCTGAGCAGGAAGAGATTGTCGCGAAGAGCAAAACTTTCTTAAACGGAAAAAGCACGGGTAATGCAAAATTTGATAAACAGATTAAAGACATCATGGCTTTAGATCTGGCTAGCTATGCAACTAACTTTTTAAATACACCGCGTTCGGCACATCCTTCGGTTGAAGAGTACAGCAATTTTTACAGCAGTTTAAAAGCAGTAGATTTTGCAAAAACAACCGACAAGGTGTAGAATTACCCATGGGGCTACCGCACCCTTTCGGGCATCATCAGCGTAAATATGCGTCAGGATGGCAAAGCCTATAAAAGAGGGGTAGAGGGCGTGGATATTTTTGCTTCTTATCTTCCAAATGATACTTTAAAGGGTGATTTGGCTTTAGAAAATGCTGCCAGTTATAAAACAATAGGTGATTATCAAACCTTAATGGCAAAATATGATAAATACGTGATTACCAAAGCACAAAAAGAACGTAGCAGCAACATAATGAACCCTTTATTAACCTATAAACCAGGTACCGATGCTTACGAATTTTCTTATGCAGATAACAATGGTAAAATGCATAGCATGAAAGATTTTAAAGGAAAAGTAGTGTTGGTTGATACCTGGGCAACATGGTGTGGACCTTGCAAGGCTGAAATTCCATTTCTAAAGAAGTTAGAAGAGGAGATGAAAGGGACAGATGTACAGATTATCAGTTTATCTACCGATGCAGAAAAGGATAAAGAAAAGTGGCTTAAAATGATCAAAGATGAAAATTTGGGCGGCTTACAGCTTTTTGCCGGCGGACCAGCTAATGAGTTTTCTAAATATTATAAAATTAATACCATTCCCCGTTTTTTGGTTTTCGATAAACAGGGCAAAATTGTAACCGTTGATTCACCACGCCCTTCTCAGCCAGAGTTAAAAGCATTATTACAAAAAACTTTGGCCAATTAGGTCATTGCTTTGCCGCTATATCGGCGGCAAAGCTTTTTACATTTTCTTACTTCTATGATAACAATAAAAAAACTATTGCTGGCTACGCTTTTGCTCTTTTTTTTACCCAAAGCCTATTGCCAGAATGATAGTATACAAATTAGCGGGCAGCTTAAAGGCCTGGGAAATAAATCGGTTTGGATTTCTTTTGCTGATGATGCTGGTGTATCGAGAAGTTACAGAGCAAATGCCATTAACGATATTTTTTCTTTAAAAGTGCCCCGCTTGCAGAGGCCGGCTATCGCACGGTTTGACGTTTCGATATTAAGGGGGGTAAACGCTACAAGCAAGGACAAAACCTTTTCGAATCCATCGCCCGTGCTCGATCTGTTTGTTTTTGATAAAGGGATTAAAATAACTGGCGATGCCTTATTAGTTCAGTTTGCTAAAGTAAGTGGAGATGAAGAAAACAATGTGTTTGACAACTATAAACAGCTGGTAAAAAAGGAAGAAATGCGTAATTATGAAATTATGCAGTTGCTTTTTAATGGAGAAAAAAACACTAATGCGGCGCAATCAAAGGCACTTAGTGCGGAGGCCACTGCAATTAACAGAAAGTTGGTTAACGTAAAGCGCGACTTTGTTAAAAACCATCCGGATGCCTTTGCTTCTGTATTTTTATTAACCCGAATGCAAAACCTGTATACCGCAGGCGATTTTATTTCCACGTGGAACAGTTTATCGTCCAAATATAAAAACCATCCTATTGCAGAGAGAATCAAGGCGTACATCAAAAAAATAAGTACTACACCTGAAGGGTCGGATGCCATTGGTTTTCAGAAAACCGATAATCACGGCAAAACCATCAATTTGGCTGATTTTAAGGGAAAGACTGTGCTGCTCGATTTTTGGGGCAGCTGGTGCGGGCCTTGCCGGGCCAGTAACCCACATCTTAAGGCATTATACGCAAAATACCAATCCAAAGGTTTTGAAATTATAGCCATTGCACAAGAGCAGAAAAAGAATCTTGAAGAGGCAAGAGGGCTTTGGCTTAAAGCCATCGCAGAGGATGCATTACCTTACATCAATGTGCTTAATAATGAGGATATGGATAAGCAGAATCTGGTAAAAGACTATAACATTATGGCTTTTCCAACCAAGATACTGCTCAGCAGCGAGGGTAAAATAATACTCCGTATTACCTCGAGTGCTACTGATGATATTGACCTGGCCCTCGAAAAAATTTATGGATTTTAAATCCACCTACTCAGATAAAATGAAAATTAAAGCAATACTGTTTTTGGGCGTCTTGGTATCGGCACTAAACGTGCAGGGACAAAACGCGAAAACGATAATCGAAAGCATGAACAAAATGTTCGCTCAAAAATCTATCGATCCCATAATGGAAAACTTAGGTAGCAATTTTTCTATTGCCGCTTACTCCAGACCATCAACCGATAGAATGTTAAAAGCGATTTTGGAACGTTACGCCTGCGATTCGCTTCAATTGAAAAACGAGGTAAAACAGAATGGAAATGTTCAGCTTACCGTGATACCGTTTAACAAAGGAAAAGCAGGTAAAGAAAGTTCCATTTATACCGATGCGCAGTATAAAATCCTTTACACTGATATTTTCGATCAACGCTATGGCATGAACTGGTATAAAAAATCGGTATTGGTTGCTAAAATCCCTTTCGAAGTGCACGATGGCGCTATCATTTTAACGGTTAAGGTAAACAATAACCAAAGACCATTAAAATTGCTTTTCGATACCGGTGCAGATGGAATGGCCATTACCAAAGCCCTTGCCGATTCTGTGGGCATAAAAGCCAGCCGACAGCAGAACACCTCCGTTGTTGGAGGCAATATGCAGATATCGGTTTCAGAAGGAAATACCATTCAGCTCGATACTTTTAAGCTAAAAAACCAAAGTTTTGCCATTTTCCCCGAAATGCACAAGGGAACTGACGGGATTATTGGAAACAGCATTGCCAAAAACTACATCACCAAGGTAGATTTTGATAAAAAAGAACTTTCGCTCTACAATTTCGGCGATTATGAATATCAGGACCAGGGAACTTCTGTGCAAGTAACCGTTCCGGCGGGTTTGTTTATTATCCCAAGCGAGGTTAGTGTAATGCCCGGACAAGCTAATAGCGGTGAATTTGTTTTCGATACCGGTGCGTCTTACAACCTGATTTGTTTCAGGCCATTCGTAAAAAAGAATAAACTATTAGTAAGTGGTTTTAAACCCGAATATAATGGTACCACAACCAGTATGGGCATCAGTACACCTACCTACAGTGGCCGGGCAGCATCATTTTCTTTTTCAAAGATGCCTAAGCTAACCGATTTTCCGGTTACCCTGATGGCAGGCGGTGGTCAGAGTGAAAACTGGAATCCGGGTTTTGATGGATCAATTGGCATCAGGACCATTGGGCGTTACAACTTCACCATTAACCTGCAGAAAAAGGAAATCCATTTTGTGCCTAACCATACCATTAACTTTCCAAACGATTTTGTTTTGGGCGCTTATTTATTCGGCTTCGATCAGGATGGAAAATTAAAACTGTTAAGTGTAGTTGCTCCGGTGGAAAGTGAACCAATAAAAGCAGGGCAGACAATTGAAAGTATTGATGGCGTCGCCGCATCAGTTCTGCTTAAAGACAGCAAAAAAATGCTTTCGGTTTTAAGTGCTCCATCAGGTAAAATCTTCAAAATGGTCTACACTGTAAATGGAGTGAAACAAAATATTTCAATAACTAAAAAATAGATTTATGAAAAAAATAATCCATACCATTTGCCTGATGTTCGCTGTTATAGGCTGTCTGGCACAAAATCAATCCTTAAACAGTGTATTAAAACAAGCCAAAAAAGAAAACAAACTCATTTTTGTTGATTGTTATTTCACAGGCTGCATCCCATGTGCTCAAATGGACGAAAATGTTTTTCCAAACGAGCTGGTTAAAGCCGAAATGAATAAAAATTTCCTGATGCTCAAAGTAGATATTTTTAAGGATAAACTTGGCGATACCTTAAAAGTGCAGCATATTTTAAATGGCTTCCCTACTTTTTTAGTCTTAAATGGCGATGGGAAACTAATAAGCTCATCATCGGGCTATAAAGATCCGGGGAATTTGCTCGCCTTGTTTACCGATGCACGTCAAAAAGCAAATCAACAGCAGTTTTTAGCTGGTTTTTCTACACAATATGACGAGAAAAAATATCCCTCGTTTTATGTAGAATTCTGTAAAACCCGGAAGGGAATAACTCCAGCTATCTTAGCAACCTATAGCGATACTTTAAAAAACTTTAAAGCCGAAAATGCCTTGTTGCCTTATCTGGTTACCAGATCGGCAGACGAAAAGGCTATTGAAACCATCTTTGCTGATTACAATGGTTTTGTATCGCTTTATGGAGCCGATGTATTGCAGCCTGTGATCGATTATGGCTTAAACCTCAAGTTGGCTAAAGCACTAAAAACAAATTTGAATGATGCTGCTTTTGAAGACTTTTTAGGGGGGCAGAAAAAATATTTCACAGAAAAAACATGGAAAATATGCCTGCAAACTTTGGGAAATAAATACTTCCTGGCGATGAAAAAAGATACCGTAGGTTTTCTGAAATTCGCTATAAAAAATCCTGTTTTATACCAATATCACTTCAATGCGCTTTATAGCACATTATTGGTTAAAAACGGTTTTACTCCGGAAGTGGTGAAGCTCTTTTGTAAATGGGCTGATGCCATTGTTACAGATGATAGTGGTCTTGAGTTTATGAAAACAGCTGCGGCTGTAAATAAACGCGCGCAGGACGAAGCCGCTTATAACAGATTTATGAAAATGGCTGCTACCTATGCCAGTAAGTATAAAATGAAAACAGAATCCGTTAATGAAACCGGTTCTGAATAAATAAGAATTACACCTTGTAGAAGGGGTGCATGTTAAATAGTTAATGATCGAAAAGCTTATCTGGATGGGTAAGCTTTTTGTTTTTGTTCATATAATGGTTACATTAACTTTATTTTGTATTCGGGCTAAAAATCTACTTTTGATCTTTCATCCCATAAAATTATTTTCAATGGAGATGGGACAATCATGATTTTCAGGTCAATCATCATAAAACCAAAATATGAAACGAGTATTTATTTCTGCACTAATGTTGTTCATTTTTACTGCCTCATTTGCTCAAAAATTTAACTGGAATAAAAACCAGGTAATTGCCCACCGTGGCGCATGGAAGAAAAATAATTTCCCTCAAAATTCAATAGCCTCTTTAAACGAAGCAGTAAAGTTGGGTTGTTATGGTTCGGAATTCGATGTATGGATGACCGCAGACAATGTTTTGGTCATTAATCACGATCCTGAATTTCAGGGTTTGGTTATCGAAAAAGTAAATTATGCTGATTTATTGACCAAAACGATGAGTAATGGCGAAAAGATCCCAACACTCGAAGCCTATTTATTGGCGGGTAAAAAGCAAAGAACCACTAAACTGATTTTAGAGATCAAACCTTCGTTAATCAGCAAAGACCGGGGAATTGAGGTGACCAATAAATGTGTTGAAATGGTTCAGAAACTCGGGGTAGTGGAGTGGACAGAGTACATCAGTTTCGACTACGATTATTGCAAACGCATTTTAGCATTAATGCCGAAAGCAAAAGTGGCTTATTTAAAAGGTGAAATCAGTGCCGAACAAATGAAAGCCGATAAATTAACCGGTGTTGACTATCATTTTAGCGTTTACCAAAAAGATGGGTGGATCGAAAATGCCCACAAATTAGGATTAACGGTAAACGCCTGGACGGTAAATACAGTTCCCGAAATTCAATGGCTTTTGGCACACCAGGTTGATTACATTACCACCAATGAGCCAGAATTAACTTTCGAAGAACTTAAAAAAACACCAGTTGCAACAGGCTGGAAACTGAAGTGGGCTGATGAATTTAACGATGCCGGATTACCTTTAACAAAAAACTGGAGTTATGATGTTGGCGGAAAGGGTTGGGGCAATAACGAACTTCAATATTATACCGATGCCGACAGTACGAATGCCGTTGTAAAAAAAGGGAATCTGAATATTACTGCTGTAAAAGCAGATAAGGAAAACAACCATTATACTTCGGCCAGATTAGTCACGAAAAATAAATTCGATTTTAAATATGGAAGGGTAGAAGTCCGCGCTATGTTACCCAAAGGCAGGGGCTTATGGCCTGCAATATGGGCTTTACCAACTGATTGGAAATATGGTGGCTGGCCAAAAAGCGGTGAAATTGATATTATGGAACATGTGGGTTATGATCCGGATAGTGTTCATGGAACGGTACATACCGAAAAGTTTAACCATGTCATAAAAACGCAGGTTGGCAAGGCTTTAAAGGTTGATCATCCTTATACCGAATATCATATTTATGCGGTAGAATGGTATGCCGATCGGATCGAATTCTTTATCGACAATCAAAAATACCTCACGTTTAAGAACACCAAAAAAGGATCCGGCGACTGGCCATTCGATCAAAACTTCCACATTATTTTAAATGTAGCCGTAGGTGGCGGTTGGGGTGGACAAAAAGGCGTAGATGAATCTATTTTCCCCGCAACAATGAAAGTGGATTATGTGAGGGTATTTCAGAAGTAATGGAAGAGGAGATAGATGATGGTTTATAGTTTGATCAGTCATGGTGCTTAGTTAAATTGACTAAGGACTTCGGACTAACTTGAGCTATAAATTTAACTGTCAACTGAAAAATGCTAACTGAAAACTATAACTTGCGGTATCTAAGCTATATTGTATAATTTATGGACTCACGTAGAGAATTTCTAAAAAAAGCGGCCTTGTTTGCCGGAGCCACTGGTATGGCCAATACCTTGCCCAGTTCGGTGCTAAAAGCCATGTCAATTAACCCTGAACCGGGTAGTACATTTTACGACGCAGAGCATATCGTTTTCCTGATGCAGGAAAACAGGTCCTTCGACCATATGTTCGGTAAAATGAAAGGTGTTCGCGGATTTAATGATCCCCACCCACACATTCAACCTGATGGAAACAAAGTTTGGTTGCAAAAAGATGGTCAGGGATATACCTATGCACCCTTTCATGTCGACATTAACAAAACGAAAATCACCTGGCAAGGTGGTTTACCCCATTCGTGGAATGACCAGGTTGCTGCAAGAAATGGTGGCCGTTACGATAAATGGCTGCCGGTTAAAACACCCATGACATTGGCTTATTATGATCGGAATGATATTCCGTTCTATTATGCCATGGCCGATGCTTTTACCATTTGCGATCAGCATTTTTGCTCATCGTTAACCGGAACAACACCAAACAGACTGTTCTTTTTTACAGGAACCGTTCGCGGAGAAAAAAGCGCCAACCGGGTTGCAGTGGTAAACAACGATCAGGCCGAATCGCAAAATAATGTATTCGTCGATTGGCCAACCTTTCAGGAAACATTAGAAGATAATGGTATCGATTGGCGCATTTACCAAAATGAACTGTGGACCTCCAAACTCCCGGAAGGTGAAATAGATGATTGGTTGGGTAATTATGGTGATAATCCGGTTGAGTACATCAGCAGGCACAATGTTAAATTATCGGCCTACTTTAGAAAAAATGGCGATAACACCGTTAAACCTGCATTAACCGCAAAAGAGGTTCAGGAGAAATACGATAAATTATCTCAAAAGGAAAAAAACTTAGTAGATAAAGCATTTACTACGAACATTTCTCAAAAAGATTATCTCGATCTTGAACCGTTTACCTTTAAAAATGACCAGGGTAAGTCTGAAACCATTAATGTGCCTAAGGGCGATATTTTTCACCAGTTTAGAAAAGATGTAGACAGCGGAAAATTACCAACGGTTTCGTGGCTGGTTGCGCCTCAGCGTTTTTCTGATCACACCAGTTCTCCTCTGTACGGAACCTGGTATGTGAGCGAAGCCCTGGATATCTTAACTAAAAACCCAGAGGTTTGGAAAAAAACAATTTTTGTTTTAACCTACGATGAAAATGATGGTTACTTCGATCATCAGCCCCCTTTCGTGGTGCCAAACCCTGATGATTCAACCAGCGGAAAGGTATCTGAAGGCATAAACTATGCTACCGATTTTGAATCAAGAAAAGGAAGTCCGATCGGCTTGGGCTATCGTGTTCCATTAGTTATTGCCTCACCCTGGAGCAAGGGTGGTTTTGTAAACTCGCAGGTTTTCGACCATACCTCATCATTAATGTTTATGGAAAAATGGCTGGCTAAAAAAACAGGTAAAGCCATTAAAAGCAATAACATTAGCGATTGGCGAAGAAATATATGTGGCGATTTAACCTCCGTATTTAGACCATATAACGGAGAGGAAATCAAATCTCCGGAACCATTAAAACGTGATGTTGTGGTAACTAATATCGGTAATGCTAAAAATAAACCCGCACAGGTTGGGCCTACCGCACTTAATAAAACCGATGTTGCAAAAATAAATAAATTCGAATCCTTTTCTCCTGAAACATCTAACCATGCACCTAAACAGGAAAACGGAACAAAACACGCCTGTGCCTTACCTTATCATTTAATGGTTGATGCCAATCTGGTTAATAATGAAATCGCACTTACTTTTCAATCGGCAAAAACCTTGTTCGGTAGTGAAACAGAAACGGTTGGTGCGCCTTTCAACATGAATACCATTGCCAAATTTAAAGGTGTTGTGGGCAAAACATGGGCCTATGCAGTGAAGGCTGGTGATGTGTTAAAAGACAGCATTAAACTGGATGATTTTGATAACGAAGTTTATGACCTGACAGTAAGCGGTCCTAATGGTTTTTACAGGCATTTTACAGGCAGCAAAAAAAATCCTTCCATTGTGGTAAAAGCATATCCGGAGCAAGGAGGTTTGGTGTCCAAAAAATTAACAGGTACCCTGGTTTTCGCTATAGAGAACAAAGGCGCTGCTTTAGTTACACTCCAAATTGTAGATAACAAATACAAATCGGGGATTAAAACCGTAACAATTAAGCCAAAATCGAGCAGCAATATTTCATTTAATCTGGCTAAAAACGCGAACTGGTACGACTTCAGTATTGTACAGACGGGTAATATTACCTTTAAACACCGTTATGCCGGTAAAATAGAAACCGGAGAAATTACCCAAACCGACCCATACATGGGCAACGCATAAAAAATATCCCCCAAAAAGGGGGATGGCTTTTGAAAGAAATTATGCTTATTTTGTATTACATGTGCAGTAAACTGTCTATAATCAAGATAAATTTCATAGTTTCTTTCATTTTGCTTTTTAGCCTGAAGCTATCGGCCCAAAGCTATAATTTTACCAATTACAGCCTGAAGGATGGCTTGCCTCAGTCGCAGGTAATGGTAATTTTTCAGGCAAAAGACAGGACGCTCTGGCTTGGCACTTTTGGCGGGGTAAGTAATTTTGACGGCAGGCAATTTACCTCGTATAGCAAAGCTGATGGATTAGGATCGAACTCCGTAAACTGCATTGCAGAAGATAACCAAGGTCAGGTATTTTTTGGCACCGAAACGGGCATTAGCATCCTGAAGCGCGGAAAAATAAGCACCCTGTTTTCAGGTAAAGGGGTAAGCCATTTGCTTAAAGACAAAGAGGGTGTTATTTGGGGAATAAGTGAACATAAACTTTTCAAAATTGTAAAGGATAAAATTATTTCTTATTCCATCGCCGGTAAAAATATCCATACCATAAACAGCGACAGTTCTGGAAACCTATATGCTGTAGTATCAGGAAGCGGGATTTATCAATTAAAAAATAACAATTGGGCAATCTACCAGGAGTTACCGCCAGCCATCAATACTTTATCGATCCGGAAGATTTTATTTGATAAAACGGTAAAGAACAAAATTTATCTCTTAACCTATCGTAGTGGAATTTATGTACTGGAGAATGGAATAGTTAAACCATTTTTTAAAAAAGCTGGTATTGATACCTATTATTCCATCGCGCAGGATCATCGTGGAAATATGTGGGTAGGTTCTGAAAAAGGGGCTTATTTCATCAATAAAACCGGGGCAGTCATTAATTTTAACGGAGAAAATGGATTGAGCGATAACCAGGTAAATGAAATATTTAGCGATGCCGAAAATAATATCTGGATATCTTGTTTTAGTGATGGCATTTACAAATATGAAGGCGATGCTTTCATCAGGTACAACAGGTTTAAAGGCAAGAACCTGGCTTATCCAATAAGCGGAATAGCAGCCGATAAAAACGACAACCTCTGGTTTGGCACTTTTAACAAGGGTGTTTTTAAGTACGATGGTAAAGATGTACAAAATGTCGATATCCCCGCTTTTAAGGATAAAAAAATCTACTTCGTTTATGCCGATAGAGCAAAAAACGTTTGGTTTTCTACCTATGGCCAGGGTATTTGGAAATACAACGGACAGAAATTTAGCCAGGTATTAAAGCCAGAGCGATTTGATAACAGCGCGATAGCTGAAGACGAGGAAGGTGGAATCTGGATAAACGGACTCATGTGGACTACTTATTTAAAGGATGGGAAAACCGAACGAATCAGTGGGTTTGATGGCTATTTATCTTGTATTTACCCTTTGACCAAGGATAGCGTATTTCTTGGTACCTCAAATGGCATTACGCTCATCAAAAACAAAAAAATAGATAAAACCTTTCACATCAAATCGCTCAGCAATGTTTACGTACTGAGCATTATAAAACATCATGATAATTTAATTTTTGCCACGCTTGGTGATGGGATTATTACCTGGAATTTAAAAACAAAAGCCATTAAGCGTTATGTTGTTGCCAATGGACTAAACTCAAATGATATTTATAGCCTGGCAACCGATAAGAAAAATAATTTATGGGCCGGAACAGGGCGGGGGATTAACAAACTAACTTTTAATAAACAGCAGCAAAGTTATGAGGTGTTTAGAGATCATCCCCTAATTGTGGAGTGTAATCAAAACGCCATTATCAATTACAAAAACAGCATATTGGTGGGCACTATAAACGGACTCATTCAATGTAAAACCAATCCGACTACTGAGAACAAAAAGAACCCTTTTATCCATATTCAACAGGTAAGTGTTTTTCATAAAAATGATCGTGCAAAAGATATTTCAATAGACCTAAGCAAAATAGGGCATAAATTTTATAAACTGAACTACAGTCAAAACCACATTTCGATAAGTTTTAAAGGGGTTTATCTCACCAATCCCGAAAGCGTACTTTATCGCTACAAACTGGTTGGAGTAGATAACGATTTCAGTAAACCTGTACCCAATACGGAAATCGAATATTCGGCCATAAGGCCGGGAAGTTATACCTTCCAGGTTTATGCCATTGCAAATGGTCAGCAATCGAATATAGAGCAGTTTAGCTTTACCATTGTGCCGCCATATTATGATACCGTTATATTTAAAATCATCGCCTTTTTGGTGCTTATATTTCTAATCTGGCTTATTTTTTACCTGATTTTTAAAACAAGAGAGCGTAAAAAACACCAGTTCGAGAAGTTAAAGCTAAAAGAACAGGAAAAAATAAGAAAACAAACTGCCGAGGATTTTCATGATGATATTGGCAATAAATTAACCAGGATTAATGTTTTGTCAGAAATTTTGGATAAAAAGGTATCCGGAGCTGAAAAAGAGCAAAAAGAACTGATCCGCTTAATCAGAGAGAATGCCGGCCTTTTGTATACCGGAACTAAAGATATCCTTTGGGCATTAGATCCACATAGCGATAATCTATTTGAAATATTAATGCATATTAAAAATTTTGGTGTAGACCTTTTCCAAAATACCGGCGTTACATTTAAAATGGAAGGAGTATTAAGTAAATACCAAAAACTACACCTGTCGATGGAGTTTAACCGAAACCTCACGTTAATTTTTAAGGAAATGCTGAATAATGTATTAAAGCATGCTAAAGCAAGCCAGGTGTTGATTATGGTTATTGAAACTGATCATGATACGGTAAACATCCTGACAACAGATGACGGAGCGGGTTTTGATATTGAAACGGTACAAAAAGGAAGAGGACTAAACAACATTCAAACACGCTGCAAACGCATAAAATCGACCTTCCAAATTTCTTCTGTTAAGGGGAAAGGTACCACCACAACAATTTCTACCAGAATTCCTGTTACAAAATAGCACTAAAAGCGTCTTAATTAAAACCAACCACAAAAATGAGCCAGAATTTACGAATTGTTCTAATCGAAGACGACGATATTTTAAGAATGGGTTATGAATCGTTATTAAGCGATGTAGACGATTTTGTAGTCGTAAATGCTTATGCTTCGTACGATTTGGCCAGGAAACACTTAGAAGCCGATCATCCTGATGTGATTTTGCTCGATATCCAGATGCCTGGCACCAATGGACTGCAGGCTTTGCCTTTTATCAAAAAAACCTTACCTACTGCAAATATTATTATCCTTACCGTTTTCGATTCGCCCGAATTGGTTTTCGAAGCCTTAACCATGGGCGCCGGTGGTTACCTCACCAAAAATTCGAGTGCCTCAAAAATTATAGATGCAGTAAGAGAGGTGAGTACAGGTGGAGGCGCCATGAGTACCAATGTAGCGCGCATTGTTATGCATTCTTTTCAGAAAAACCTCAATTCTCCTTTAACTAAACGCGAAACCGAAATATTAGATCGGATTGCAAACGGACAAACAAAATCTCAAATCGCAAACGATCTCTTTATCGACCAGGAAACGGTAAGGAGCCATGTGAAAAATATTTACATCAAACTCGATGTAAATTCAAAATCAGAAGCGATTAAAACAGCCAAAGAAAAGCGCTTTATTTAATCTATACCCATTTCCTGCTAAAAAATAATGCGAAAATCACCCTTTTTGGGTGATCCTTCGGGTTCAATTTCAGTTTAATTTTACATCATACAATTAAACAAGGCAATGAACCAATCTGCAAAATTCTTTTATGTGCAAGTAACGCAGCTAAATGATGCAGATGCATTCTATGCCAACTGTTTGGGCATGCCTACAGAATCGACAATGATTTCTGAACAGGAAAAAGGAATCATGGTAAAGGCAGATCATGAGACCAATATTTTCCTGTCAGAACGGAAGCATCAAAACCAGACCAATAAAATTGTATTAAGCAGTGATGATTGTTTAGAAGATTATTGCAGGCTAAAATCGAGAGGGGTTGTTTTTAAAAATAGACCAGCTTACTTAAGTGAGGGTTTAAGTATCGAATTTTCTGATCCTTATGGTAATCATTTCATCATATTGGAGCAGCGTAACTATAATGAGGATTAATGTTATGAGATACGTAAAAGAATTAAGCAATAGGAATAAAATTATAAGCGAAAGCACCTGTGAGGCGCTTTACGAGCAACAGAATGATGCTTATACCATTAAATTTGTTTTTAACGGCACCGAAGACTGCGAAATTAACAAACGTAAGTTTAGCATTTATCCCGATACTTTTGCCGTGGTAAATGCCGGTACAAATTTTAGCAGCAAAATCGATTCGATAAGTCCTGTAAATACATTTTCGGTTTCCTTTGGCGAAAATTTTATTAAAGATTTTCATCATACTTTTTCAAACAGCAACGAAAGTTTACTTGCCGGAAAAGAAGCCCGGGAAACACCTCCGTTTATCGAATCGCTTTATCCGTTTTCTGGCGATATGCGCTTTAATGTACTGCATTTAAAAAGCCAGCTCGATAAAGGTTTGAAAGACGAAATGCTGATTAATGAGTACCTGTACCACTGCCTTTTAAACTATTATAAAATTTATGATAAGGAGGTGGCTCAGAAATTAGATAAACTCAGCTTTATCAAAACAAAAACCCGCGAAGAGGTTTTAAAAAGATTAACACTCGCTAAAGAATACATTAGCAGTAATTATAATCAAAATATAACATTAGAAAATATTGCCGAACAGGCATGTTTATCGGTTAACCATTTGCTAAGAACCTTTAAAGAAGCATATGAAATTAGCCCATACCAGTTTTTAGTGCATTTAAGATTAAACCGGGCTAAAAAACTATTACAAACCACCACTTATTCCTTAAATGAGATAGTAGGTTTAGTAGGATTTGAATGCCCAAGTTCATTCATCAGGTTATTTAAACACACGTTCAATATTACCCCGCTAAAATATAGAAAGAGTAGGTTGAACTAAAGTATAAATAGTGATTTCTGCATATTTAGAATGTTAGGATGAAACTATTTTTGAAGCTCTTGCAGGACAATTTGTAGAAGTTTTTTCCTGTTTAGGTTAATAATGATTAAAAAGCAAACTGCCAGGATTGGGGTTTGCTTTTTTGCGTTTAAAGCCTCCTTCTGTCCAGAATGGTGATTTTCGCACATTTTTGGATTTTCACAGCGCCTAAATTGCTTATTGATTTGGTTTCGTGCACATCTGCTAAGAACCTACAGAACTAATTAATTACTAACTATTTATTCCCAGACATGAAACAAAAATTACTATTGATTTTAATGGTGACGGTTTTGTCTTATTTAAACGCTTTAGCGCAAAATAGAACAATTACCGGAAAAGTGGTTGATGCGGATGATGGCTTACCATTGCCAGGCGTATCTATAAAAATAAAAGGGACCGCACAACTGACCCAAACCACCGGGCAAGGAACCTTTTCGATTTCGGTACCAGCCAATGCACAGAGTTTAGTGCTAAGCTATGTTGGTTACACCGAGCAGGAAGTAAAAATAACTGGCGAAACGTTAAATATCCGCATGGTCTCCTCTTCTAAAAACCTGCAGGATGTAATTGTGGTGGCCTATGGAACAAGTAAGAAGGAAGCCATTACAGGCTCTGTGGCTACTTTAAATGCTAAGCAATTAGATAACCGGATTATTACGAATGTTACCAATGTGCTGTCGGGCGTTGCGCCTGGCGTGGTAACGACCTCCGGAAACGGCCAGCCAGGCAGTAGTTCGGCCATCCGTATCCGTGGATTTGGTTCTATATCGGCATCGAATAGCCCTCTTTTTGTATTAGATGGTTCTGTTTATGATGGTGAGCTTGGCGACATTAACGCCAACGATATTGAAAGTATTTCTTTGTTAAAAGATGCATCCTCATCAGCACTTTATGGTTCGAGGGCAGCAAATGGCGTGGTGATCATTACCACAAAAAAAGGTAAATCCGGTACGCCAACATTAAACGCAACCTATAATCAGGGCTTTTCTAAAAGAGGCATACCAGAGTATGATAGAATAGGTGCTTTAGATTATTACCCCCTAATGTGGCAGGCTTTAAAAAACAGCCTGGTATATCCGGCAACTGGAACTGGTATAAGCGAGTCGGCTGCGGCTACACAAGCTTCCAATACCATTCAGGGGCAATTGATCTATAATCCGTTTAATGTGCCGAACAATCAGATTGTAGGTGTGGATGGCAAATTGAATCCTAATGCACAGTTGCGTTATGATGACTTCGATTGGTTTAAGCAGTCTTCTCGTGTTGGAAAACGTACTGAGTTTAATGTGAACTCGAGTGCTAAAAATGAAAAAACCGACTATTATTTCTCTATGAATTACCTGAAGGATAATGGTTATTTAATTAAGACTGACTTCGAAAGATTTAATGTTCGTGTTAATGCCAATACTCAATTACGACCTTGGTTAAAAACAGGGGTAAACCTGTCGGGAAGTTTGTCGAACGGAAATTTAGCACAGGACGCCTCAACAGGTAGTGCCACGGCTTTTGTGAATGTTTTCAATTTTGCCAGAACTATTGGTCCTATTTATCCAGTACATGCTTATGATGCCAATGGCAATCCGGTTTTAACCGCCACTGGCGAGCAATGGTATGACTACGGCGGACATCCTGGTTCTGTTAACAGGCCACAAGGTGCTTTAGCTGGTCGAAATGTAATTTATGAAACTTTGCTAAACGATGTACAGAGCCGTAGGCTTGCCCTTAACGGTAGAGCATATGCCGAGATTAAATTTTTAAAAGATTTTACTTTTAAACCAACCTTTAGTATCGATTTTATTAATGCCTATAGCAGCGAATATCGAAACCCGGTTGTGGGCGATGGAAGTACCGTTGGTGGTTCATCTACCAAGCGGAGCACGCCAACACAGAGTTATACCTTTAACCAGGTTTTATCGTACAGCAAAACATTTGGCAATCATAGTGTAAATGCTTTGGCCGGACATGAAAACTACGACTATGACTGGCGCAGGTTAAGTGCGACCAAACAAAGCCAGATTTTAGATGGAAATACAGAATTCCCGAATTTTGTAACCCCTAGTGATGCCGGAGGATATAAAGATACTTATCGTGTAGAATCTTATTTTGGTAAAGTAGGTTATAACTATTTGGAAAAATACTTTGTAGATGCCTCTATCCGTCGTGATGGTACTTCGCGTTTGTCTTCACAATCAAGATGGGGAACATTTTTCTCTGCAGGTGCATCGTGGGCAGTTAACAAAGAAGATTTCATGAGAAACATGGATTGGATCAGTGATTTACGCCTGAAAGCTTCGTATGGTGAAGTAGGAAATGATAATTTAATTGATGCAAACCTTGTTGAGCACAACAGCCTTTATTACAATTACCAGGCTTTTTATGAGTTAGGCTGGAACAATGGTAGCGAGCCAGGCTTGTTATTGGCCACCGCCGCAACGCCCGAGTTAAAATGGGAATCGGTAAACACTTTTAATACGGGGATAGCCTTTGGTTTGTTTAAAAACCGCCTGAGAGGTGAGATCGAATATTTTAAACGTGGTTCATCAAATTTATTGTTTGCGGTACCTCAGCCACTGTCTGATCCAATCACTTCTATCCGTCGCAATATTGGTTCCATGTACAATACCGGAATCGATTTGCAATTAAGCGGCGATATTTTGAAATCTGAAAACTTCAACTGGAACATATTAAGCAATTGGTCCTGGTTAAAAAATAAAATCACCAAAATGCCGGCAGAAACGCCAACCGTAACCAGTGGAACGAAAAGACTTGAAGTGGGGCGCGACATTTATGCTTATTATCTGCGCCAATGGGCAGGAGTAGATCCGGCTGATGGTTCAGCCTTATTTGAGCCTAATACTGGTGTAACAACCAATCTGCGCACCGTAAATGGCCGTGTTTTAACCACCGATATTAATAATGCACGTTCTGATTATTCGGGCACGGCTATTCCAGATTTATATGGCTCGGTTACCAATACGTTTAACTATAAAAACTTTGGTTTATCCTTCCTGATCACTTACCAGATCGGGGGTAAATTCTTTGATCAGAATTACCAGGGCTTGATGGCCACCACCTATGGTTCGGCGCTGCATGTTGATGTATTAAACTCGTGGATGACACCTGGCCAGGTTACCGATATACCACGATTGGATATTGGACGCTCAGCCCAATTTAATGGGATATCAAGCCGCTGGTTGGTCGATGCTTCTTATATCGCTTTCCGTAACATAAATCTATCCTATACTTTACCACAAAGCTGGATTAAAGGCGCAACATTAAGCAATGTTAGGGTATTTGCTGCAGGCGAAAACCTGGGCTTAATATCTAAACGCAAAGGAATGGATCCGACCGAATCGTTTACGGGTTTAAATACAACTAATTACGTGCCTTCGCGGATGATTAGTTTCGGAATCAATGTTTCACTATAAAAGATACGATCATGAAATATAAAAAATATTTACTTTTTGCAGGTTTCAGTCTATTGAGTATTACGGCCTGTAAAAAAGATTATCTCGATACAAAACCGACAGATCAGGTTGATAATTCAGCACTGTTTACCTCTGCCGCAAATGCAAAAAATGCATTAAATGGTGTTTACCGCTATATGTTTGAACGTTCTACCACCGTACCAGATAATGCGCAGCAAAACAAGCCCGGTGTAGGTGGTATTATGCTTTACATGGACTTTATGGGTGAAGATATTGGTATATCCTCATCAAACTGGTATACTTCTGATGGAGGATCGTGGATTAGTCATCGTACCGATAACAGTACTTTGTTAACGTATATGTACCGTACCTATTACCGGATTATCGGAAATGTGAATTACATCATCGATAATATCGATCAGGCCTCAGGCGCAGCAGCTGATAAAAACATCGTTAAAGCAGAAGCCCTAACTTTAAGAGGTTACGCGTATTTTGGTTTGGTACAGCTTTATGGTAAACGTTATGATGCAGCAGCGAAACCAAACAACCAGCTTGGTGTGCCACTTTTATTGGCCTCAACCGATACCAATAAACCACGGGCAACAGTAGAAAGTGTTTATGCAGCAATTGTTAGCGACTTAGAAACAGCAATTGCACTTAATGCCACCGCTTCGAATAAGACCCACGCAGGTGCTACGGTAGCAAAAGGCATTAGAGCAAGGGTGGCCCTGGTGATGCAGGATTATCCAAACGCCATTAAATATGCTAAAGACATTGTAGATGCCAACCAATACCCGCTATTGTCGGTTACCGATTATCAGGCGGGCTTTAATAACGCGGCTTTAGGCGAGTTTATATGGGCTTCTATGCCAACATTAGATCAGGGCGATACATTCGGATCATATTTTGCGCAGATTGCTTACAATGCAAATACAAGCTTTATGCGTGGAAATCCAAAAAGGATTAATTCGGCATTATACGATCAGATATCAGCTACAGATGTTCGGAAAAAGATGTGGGAGCCTGTACCAACTACAGTAAATTTCCCATTGCCTGCTACAAATTTTGCCCGTCAACCTTATATGAGCCGCAAGTTTTCGGTTAAAGAAGTAGGCGGCCCGTCTTTAGGCGATGTGCCTTTAATGCGGACTTCAGAAATGTACCTGATTTTAGCCGAAGCTTATGCAAAAACGCCTGGAAGCGAGGCTGCGGCCAGAACGGTTTTATTTAACCTGGTTAAGCAGAGAGATCCGGCTGCGGTAATCTCGGTAAATACAGGACAGGCCTTAATCAACGAGATTCTTTTTAACAGAAGAATTGAGCTTTGGGGAGAAGGCCACAGGTGGCTAGATTTAAAACGCTTAAACCTGCCGCTGGACAGAACGGTTGTTCCAAACTATGTTTCGGCTTCTGTTGCAGGAACCTTAACCATACCTGCCGGAGATGTTAAATGGCAGTTTTTAATCCCACGGGCAGAAATGGAAGCGAATTCTGGCCTGGCCGGACAGCAAAATCCGTAATCATTTAAAACCCTGAAGAGAGGTTATGTTATCGTTTAATTAAGCAAATGATAACATAACCTTTTCTTTTTATCACATTTTAGTTACCTCAGCATTACGGTGTTATCTGCATATTATTTTTCTTTATTCCAGCCGACATTTAATAAAAAAACACAGATAGTTATGAGACTAAAAGCTTTGGTGATTTTATTACTAGGTATTACAATCACAAATAATGTTTTTGCAGCTGAAAAACCAACTGCAAGCCATAAATCAGTTATCAATTATTATATGGACAGCTATATGAACTCTGATTATAAAAAGTTAAAAGCTGTTTTAAGTGAGGATGCTGTTTTTACTTCGAATAGAGATGTAAGGGTAATTAAACATAAAGCGAGTGATGTGTTAAACCAGATGAAGAAAAATGAAGGCGTCATTCAGCGCGATTGTAATATCAGTTCTACTATTGTTTCTGAAACCGATGCCCTGGTAATTGCACGTGTAGATATTAATTACGAATTATTTGATGGCGCACAACAAAACTTTGTCATCATGGAAAAAGATAAAGAAGGCGAATGGAAAATTACTCAGGTATATAAAGTGTTTATCAGCAGCGAAAGCGAAGCTAAAAAGCTGGTTTCAAATTAGCATTAATTCCCTAAGTTCCACCAAAGAACAAAACGATTTAAAACAAAAAAAGTCCCGGCCATAACCGGGACTTTATATTTTTCTTTCTTTTCGACTTAAAAATGAATGGGTAATTCTACCTGCGTTCTGTCCCAGCCAATAACCAGATTCGCACCTCCGGTAATTTCGGTAAAGGTTAAGGAGAAATATTCGATCGGTTTAGCCAGGGTTTTAACCGGAACATTTACACGAACAATATCTTTAGCCTGATTGTAGGTAAAAGCGCCCCATTTATCCGTTTCGCTATTTACAATAATAGTCCAGGAATCTTTGTTTGGGATAGCGAATAAGCTATACGTACCTGCTTTGATTTTTTTGCCGCCAATGTTTACTTTTTTGAAGAAACGAACTTCTGTACTTTCGTTGGCACCAAAACGCCAAACGGTTCCGTATTGTTCTAAAACGCCAAAAATATCACGGCCTTTTTTCTGTGGGCGCGAATAAACAATCTTTATCACCGGTTTTGTCAGATCTCCAGCCTTTGCCTTTGGGGCATTAAGCGGAAAATAAACAATATCTGCAGGGCTTGGGTCTGCAACAGGAAATTTTACTTCAGCAGTAGGGGCTTGTTGGGCCTTTGCGCTAAAACAAATAAGAGCGAAAACAACAATGAAGATATTTTTCATTTGTAGGTTTTTGTTTTCAGTAGCGATGAGCAATCATGATTTTACAGCTGTTCGTAAAATCACAATGGCCTCATTTGCTGTGGGATTAATTTTTAATCCTTAAAAGGATTTATTGGTATAAAAGGGCTAAAAACTAGTATTTTCTTCCTTTTACGATAGCGTTTAAGAATAAACCTGCTGTTAACAGACCTAAAACACCACCTAACAAAGCGAAAATATAGTTTTGCGTAATGATTGCTCCAGTTAAAACTCCGAAGAATAAACCTAAAGCATAATATAACCAGTTGAAATTATTGCTGCTGTTCTCTTGTACACTCATGTTTTTTGTTATTTGGAGGCAAAGTTAATATTTATTTTAAATTTTAATTTGTCATTATGCCCAATATTCTAATTAATTATCAATTCTAGCCAATTTATAATCAGCCCTTTTCAGATAAGTAATCAATTCTGCCAGCCTGTTATAAAATTTATCAGTTCTTCGGGCATCAGTACCGATGTGCAGCAACAAGATAAAACCATTTAAACCATTGGGCTTGGTTTCGTTAAAAGCAGTAATCGATCTGTATATCTCATCGCTCGATCGATAACTTTTCCCCATTTCGGGATAAGTGTAATCGGCGTTGGATCGTGTGCCCGGAGTAAAATTAATCAGTTGCAGGCCCTGTGCTTTTGCCCAGTCGGCGATGGTTTGGTTATACCATTCGTAGGGAGGTAAAAAATAGCCTGCCGCTTCTTTGTTAATCCCAAAATTTGCCATTGCCTGATAATTTTTGTTTAAATCGGTTTCGAAACCTGTTTTGGTCACCAGGAGACTGTCGCGTTTATTCCAGTCGCAGTACAATAAATGCTGGTCAGAATGCGGGCCGAGGTAATGACCATCATTCTTTAGTTTTTTAATCAATGAATTAAAATTTGGATTCCGATAAAAATTTCCGGTAAGAAAAAAAGACGCTTTAACTTTCTCTTGCGCCAGCACTTTGCTTATTGTTTCAGCGCCATCCGCATATTCGTCACCTGTAAAAACCAGGTAGATTTTCTTTTGGGTAGAATCGCCCCGGATGATGGCGCCGTAGCTGTAAGTTTTATGGTCGGCCAGGGGATAAGCCTGTGCTTCTTTTGCTGCCAGTAAATAGATTAGCGATGCGGTTCCATCCATTGTGGGTTCGTTGGTGCTATAATCGCCATAATCATCATGGTAAACAGCCAGATCGCTCTGAAAGTCAGCATATTCATCACTATCATTGAGCTTGATCCCGATTAAACCTTTATAAATATTGGTGTAAACGGGTCCGTCAACCAATCCGCCGTTTATGGGATAATTCTTTAAATGGGTAAAGGCCGAGTGCGGATCGGCTGGTGTATCTCCCCATTGAGGCAAGCCGTAAACCATACTCGTTCCCCATGGATTACAACCAAAAAGCCAGTCGAAATTGGCTTGTTCAAGCTCGGAATAAGTTTTATCGCCACTTAAGGTTGCATACCAATGGCATTGTATGGCGAAAGAAACGGTTAAATTGTTGCTGCACCAGATAAAAGGAACACCACGGTAAAAAGCGTTGTTTTTTGCGCGGTTCCAAACTTGCTTTATTCCTTCCTGATAATAATTAATAGCTGTTCTGTCTTTTAAATCTTGCCGGGCAATTTCGTAGTGACCAAGGTTGATGAATGGATAATATTGATAATGCGCTGCGGTGTCTTTTTGTAGCCAGGGTGTGGTGCTTTCTTGCCGGGCATAGTTTAAGGCCAGTTTTATTTTCTTTTGATCGGCTTTTTCTCTTCCGAAATTGAATGAGGTTTCGGCCAGTTCCATATCGTCAACCCAATTGTCTTCAGCATAAATGTATGGCGATTTTACGGATGCAGTTTGTGTTACCCCAGGTTTTTGTAATGCAAATATATAGGCCGTTTTGGCTTTTTTAGCAAGGGTTTGGGCGTAAGCACGATCACGCCCTTTAAATAAAACCGAGCCCAAATTAAAAGCGCTCGTAAATTTAGCGGCTGTAGAAGATGTACCGGTGGTGTTATTCATAAACTTACCGCGTTGCTGCGGTTCGCCGGTAATAAAATAGAGTGGGCGCTCAAAACCTTTTCCATATTGACTGTCTTCTTTCGGAATCCGCATGCTGATATGATCGCGGTCATCGGCCAGTTGGTTAAACATGATGTTTTTCAGGGGATGCATTTTCAGCAACCAATCCAAACCCCATTTTGCTTCGTCCAGCACATCAGCAATTCCGTTTTTTCCGTCTAAACCATTGGCCAGCTGCTGATCGTTAAAGACTTTTGGAAAATCGCGATAAGCCATTAATAAATGATAGGTCGCATTGGCAGAGGTGGTTGAATACTGCAGGTAATCACTTGCATCGTGCCAGCCACCGGAAGCATCAATATGTGTACTGTCTTTAAGGCCAGCTTTAGCGCCATATAAAACAAAGCCATCATGCGTATGGCAGCTATCTTTCAGGTAGGGATTAAAACCACTTCGTTGCTGGCGCATATATTGTAAGCAGAAATCTGCAGCACCCTCATAAACGTTATTATTGATGAGCAATAGGGGAGAAAGAATACCATTTGCCCTAAGGTAGAAACTTCCTTTACTTTTAAAATCACTGAAATTTAATCGGGCCGTTTGGCTAAAAGGACCATAATGGCTAAAACTTTTAATATTGGTTGAGGTATAAACCACCTGGTTGGTCTCTTTTGTGATAATCTCAAATTTGGCAGGTAGCTCACCCGTTTTGCTTGCCCACACGGCAACTTTAATGCTTTCGGTAGGGTAACCCAGCAAATTAATCCTGATCCAGCTTTGTTGAATTTTTCGCTGGACAGCCATAAATGAACATAAGAAGCATAAGACAAACGAGAAGGTTAAGGCCAGGAAGAACTTATTTTTCATTATGATGAGTGATTATTTCATTTAAAATTAGGGTTTTATCAAGATAATGTAAAAGAAGTAGGTAAACATTTGGAAATTAATCAATCGTTTGATTAATTTTGTGTCGTCAAAAAAGAAATGAAAACAGAAAAAGTAGATAAAAGACAGGCCATTCTTGAGGCAGCAGAAAAGCTGTTCTGCGAGACCGGGTATGAGGGAACTTCTACCCGCCAGATTGCCAAAGAATCTGGAGCGAATATGGCGATGATAAATTATTATTTCGGTTCTAAAGAAGGGGTTTTTGTAGAGATCATGAACGAGCGTATTGCAAGTTTTGCCTCTCAGTTAAAAATCATCAATGAGGATAAGATTTCGGCATTGGAGAAATTGCACAGGGTGATAGAAGGATACGTAAACAGAATCCTGAATAACACGGCATTCCATAAAATGATGCACCGCGAACTTTCTTTAACCCAAAGGCCCGAAATGTACGATAAGATTAAAGATGCCATGAGTCATAATATGCAGCTGATCGATCGCATTATTACCGGTGGAATTGAAGATGGTAGTTTTAACAAAGTAGATGTACGGATGGTAATTGCGACGATTATGGGTACCATTACCAATATCGTTATTGCGCCGAATAAGGTAATGCCTTGTTCTAACTTCGATCTGAACAATCCGAAAGACAAAAAAATTATCAGAGACCGGGCAATCGCTCACTTACAAGATCTAACAACCGTTTATTTAACAACAAAAAAATGATCCCAAAATCAATTAGATTAATGCTTGTGGCATCATTAATTCCTGCAGCCTTATTTGCACAAAGTGCGAAGGAATTAAATATCAATCAGGCAATAGAACTCGGCATAGCCAACAGTAAAAACTTAAAACTTTCCCAAAATAAAATCGATCAGGCGGTAGCGCAGCTTGAAGTTGTAAAAGACAATGTTTTGCCAACAGCAAATGCAAGTTTCATGTACAACCATGCTGAAATACCCACCACTACTTTTACATTACCAGGTAGCGAATCCTCTTTCCACCTGCCTAAAAGAGCCGATGCTTTTGTCGGAACTGCAGCAGTGCAGGAATTGGTGTACGGCGGGGGTAAATTAAGATACGCAAAAGAATCGACAAAGTTATTGGCTGACGTAGCACGTTTAGATGCCGATAAAAGCAAGGAAGAAATCACTTATGCAGTAATCAATACCTATTACGCTTTATACAAAGTATTGCAGAGCAGAAAAGTGGTTGATCAGAATTTAGAATCAATTGCTGCACAGATTAAACAGGCACAACGTTTCTTCGAACAAGGCATTGTAACCAAAAACGATGTGTTGCGTTTCCAATTGCAACAGGCAAATGTTACGCTAACACAAATGGATATCGAGAGTAACCGTAAAGTGATCAACTACAATTTAGATATCCTTTTGGGTTTACCAGAAGATACCGAAGTTAAAATTGTTGATCCAACCGCCGGCTTAAAAACGCCGGGCTCGTTAAACGAATACATTGGCCAGGCAATGGCTAATCGCCAGGAGTTAAAACAACTTGATGTGCAAAACAAAGTTGCCGATTTTAACATTAAAACCATTAAAGCAAATACGCTGCCTACCGTTGGTGTTGGTGCTAACTTATATTACATTAACCCAAGTGGCAATTTTATCCCGCCAACAAACCAATATTTAATGCCTGTTACATTAGGTGCAACCGTTTCCTGGAATTTCGGTAACCTTTGGACAAACAAAAACAAGGTAAGCGAAGCGAAAATTCAGCAAAGTGCAATTACCATTCAGAAAGATATCTTATCTGATCAGGTAAAAACAGATATCAACAAAAACTTCCAGGGATACCAGGTGGCGATGAACAAAATCCAGGTATTGGAAACTTCAATTGCCCAGGCAACCGAAAACGATAAGTTATTGGCATCTAAATACAAAAACAATGTGGCTTCGGTTACTGATCGTATCGATGCAGAAACTTTATTGTACCAGGCAAAAATAAACTTAGAGATAGCTAAAGCAGACGCAGGTTTGGCTTACTATACCCTACTAAAATCAACAGGAAAAATAACGCAATAAATACAGCAATGACAACTGAAAAGAAAAAAAAGAACATAGTAGTACCCATCATTTTAGGCGTTTTACTAGTAATAGGCATAATCTTCGGGATTACAGAATGGAATTATTATAGCAAACACGTAGATACGGATGATGCGCAGATTGATGGTGATATCAGTCCGGTTGTTGCACGTGTTGGCGGTTATGTAAAGGATATCAATTTTGAAGAAAATACACACGTCACTGAAGGACAGATTTTAGTGAAACTTGATGACAACGATTATAAAGTTAAATTAGAACAGGCCCAATCTGGTCAGAAAGGGGCGAGCGCAGGTGTTGGTGTGGCTGAATCGCAAATTGTGGCTACCCAGGCGAATACGGGTACTGCAAAAGCAAACGTTGATGCAGCAAAATCAAATGTTCAGGCTGCAAATGTTAAAGTAAATCTAGCGCAGAAAGATTATAACCGTTATGAAAACCTGGTGAAAGACGGTTCGATCACACAACAGGCTTTCGATCAGGCTAAAGCAAATAAGGAGTCTGCAGAAGCAGCAAGACAATCTGCCCTGGCAGCATACCGCGCAGCGCAAGATCAATACAATGCTGCGGTTAAACAGGTTGGTACTACGCAATCGCAGTTAGCGGTGAGCAGCAATGTAATCAGCCAGCGTCAAAGCGATATCGATTTTGCAAAGCTTCAATTATCCTATACCGATATCAAAGCCCCTGCAACCGGTATTGTATCTAAAAAGAATGTTCAAAAAGGACAATTGGTTCAGGCTGGTCAATCTTTATTCTCTATCGTGAATGACGGAAGCATTTATGTAACCGCAAACTTTAAAGAAACACAGTTAGAGAAAATTAAAGAAGGATCTAAAGTTGAGATCGAGGTTGATGCTTATCCAGACGAAAAAATCCATGGTGAAGTATATAATTTCTCGCCAATTACTGGTGCAAAAGGATCTTTATTACCTCCTGATAATGCGACCGGTAACTTTGTTAAAGTTGTTCAACGCGTTCCGGTAAAAATCAAAATCCATCCATCAAAAGAACTGTTGGCTAAGTTACGCCCAGGTATGAGCGTTAAAGCATCAGTATCTACTAAATAATATTTAAAATGGCCGAAGTAGGTTTAAAAAAGTGGATTATTACGTTTACGGTAATCACAGCTTCTTTATTGGAGCTGATTGATACGACTATCGTAAACGTGGCAATTCCACAAATACAGGGAAACCTGGGCGCAACCCTTGAGGATGTGGCCTGGCTTTCTACCGGCTATGCGGTAGCGAATGTTATCGTATTGCCAATGTCGGGCTGGTTGGGTAACCGATTCGGCAGGAAAAATTACTTTCTTACCTCCATCATCGTTTTTACATTAGTTTCCTTTTTATGCGGAAACGCTACGTCATTGAATGAGCTTATTTTATTCAGGATTATTCAGGGTTTGGCCGGTGGTGGTTTAATATCAACAGCGCAAGCTATTTTAATTGAAACCTGGCCACGTGAAGATGTGGGTATTGCAACCGCCTTGTTTGGTCTGGGTGCAGTAGTTGGACCAACTGTAGGCCCAACCATCGGTGGATATATTTTGGAAATCAGTTCGTGGCCCTGGATCTTTTATGTAAATATTCCCGTCGGAATACTCGCGGCCTACTGTACGTACACCTTTGTTCGGGCAACCCCGAAATCAGGGCAGGGGCAACCTGTCGATTGGTGGGGTATCGCATTATTGGCTATTGCAGTAGGTAGTTTACAAACCTTATTGGAAAAAGGAGAGAGCGAAGACTGGTTTGCTACACCATACATTACCGCATTGGCTGTTGCATCGGTATTTGGTTTGTTGCTCTTCATTTGGAGAGAGATGACCACCGACCACCCGATTGTGAACTTTAAAATTATGAGACACAGAAGTTTCTCTGTGGGTATGTTTACCTCATTTATTTTAGGTTTTGGTTTATATGGTTCTGTATTCGTATTTCCGGTATTCTGTCAGAATTTGTTAGGATTTTCGCCTTTACAAACCGGAGAAATCTTATTTCCAGGTGGTTTGTGTACCATTGTCATGATGCCTTTTATTGGTATTATGCTTAAAAAAGGTGTTCCAGCACAAATTATGGCTACGTTCGGGATGCTTGCATTCTTTATTTTCTGTTGGATGTTGAGCAATTCGACGCTACAATCAGGAACTGGCGATTTCTTCTGGCCATTGGTTATCAGGGGTGTGGGTATGGCCTTATTATTTGTACCATTAACAACATTGGCCATCCAGGATCTGAAAGGACCAGAAATTGGCCAGGGTTCAGGTCTGAACAATATGATGCGCCAGTTGGGCGGTTCATTTGGTATCGCTGCGTTAACGACGTTAATCCACATTCGTTCAGGTTTCCACAGAAGCGTTTTATTGTCGAATGTAAATGATTATAACCAGCCATTTGTTGATCGTTTTAACGGTTTAATCAAAGGTTTTATGGCAAAAGGACAAACGCTGTTCGATGCTAAAATTATGGCTGCAAAAGCGATGGAAGGAATTGTCACCCGACAAACCATGTTACTTACTTATGACGATGCATATTGGGTTGCAGGATTGATCATGTTGTTCTCCATTCCACTGCTGTATCTTCAAAAGTTTAAGAAAAATGCAAACATTCCTGCCGATGTGCACTAAAATTTGCAAAGAAATGCCATAAAAAATGGCAAAAAACAAAAACAGCCGGTGTATTTTATTACATCGGCTGTTTTAACCCAAAAAATTAACAATCAATGCAATGCCCTTAAACATTGCAAATGTTCTTACTTAACCACATAGTGGCCAAATAAGATTCTAAAATTAAAATTTATTCTACAATTTTCCAAATTGTAAGCCTTAGAATTTTAATACCTTATGCATTTTTTGTAGTATTACGGTATACAAAACTATTGCATAAGCTATGCCTAAACTTCGTTTAACTACGCAACGAGAATCTATTTTTAATAATGAGGTCATCTCAAAATTCGAACTATTTAACAGTTTATTTCTCACCTTGCCTTTTTACAAAATTAAAGACACCGGAACCCTGCTTCCGCTATTTTTTAAGAGCTGTGAAGAAGGCATTGCAAACGGAGAAAAACCTGCACAGATTATCGAAGAATTTTTCGCCAAGTATACCAGTTATACCGAGCGCAAAGATATTGTTGACCTGCTCTTTCGTTTTATCCAGTATATCGAACGTCAGGTGGTACTCTTTGATGCCGTAGAAGATGCTTCTTTTACCAAACTCAATACGACTGACGAGCAGAGTACACTGGCATTCATCTTAAAAAAGAATGCCGATAACAAACCCGTGTTATCAAAAATTGAGAAATTGATTGATGAACTTTCGCTTCGTTTAGTTCTAACTGCACACCCAACCCAGTTTTATCCGGGAAGTGTATTGGCCATTATTACCGATTTAACCAAAGCCATTCGTGATAACGACCTTACTTCGATGAACTCGTTATTGCAGCAATTGGGTAAAACGCCGTTTTTTAATAAAAAATCGCCAACACCGGTTGATGAGGCCTTAAACCTTGCCTGGTTCCTGGAGAATACATTTTACTTTGCTGCTGCGAACATACAGGAAGAGATCGATCAGAACCTGGATGAATACAACCTGGAAACCAAGAAAATTTTAGAGCTGGGTTTCTGGCCAGGAGGCGATAGAGACGGAAATCCGAACATTCATGCCGATACCACCCTGGAGGTTTCTAAAATGTTGCGCCAGATCCTGTTCCGTTGTTATTACCGCGATTTCAGGGTAATTAAACGCCGCATTACTTTTAGAGGCGTTGAAGAGAATATCGCAAAACTACATGATGTATTGTATCTGAATGCTTTCGATCAAACTTGCGAGCTCCATGATATTTCTAACGAGTTAAGGGATAACCTAAATAAAATTAAGGAAACATTGCTGGCCGAACACGATGGTTTATTTGTTGATTTGGTTAACGATCTGATCCGTAAAATAGATTTGTATGGCAACTACTTTGCTTCACTTGATATCCGTCAGGATAGCCGTGTGCTGAGGAATGTACATGCTTACTGCCGCGCCAATAAACCAATATCTTCTTTATATCCTGCTGATTATGATAAGCTATCAGAAGCAGAGAAATTAGCTTTAATTTCTTTTAAAGAGGCAACCATTGTTTACGCAAGCGAGCCCGATGCCCTGACAAAGGATACAATCGAAGTAATCAAAGAAATTAAAGGCATTCAAAGCCGTAATGGTGAAAAAGCCTGTCACCGTTTTATTATCAGTAATTGCCAGCAAGCAAGCGATATTTTGCAATTGATTGAGCTTTTCCTTTGGAATGGCTGGAGTAAAGAATCCTTAACGATTGATTTTGTGCCGCTTTTTGAAACGGTTAACGATTTAAAAGGAGCCGCGGCAATTATGGAAACGCTTTACAGTAATCCATTTTATAAAGCCCATTTGGCCAGCCGTGGAAATAAACAGCATATTATGCTTGGTTATTCTGACAGTACCAAAGATGGTGGTTATTTAATGGCCAACTGGTCTATTTTTAACGGAAAAACCTCTCTATCGGCTGTTGCTGCAAAACATAATATTCAATTGGCCTTTTTTGATGGCCGTGGAGGACCGCCTGCACGTGGCGGAGGTAAAACACACCGTTTTTACGCTTCAATGGGTAAAGAAATTGCCAATAAAAACATGCAGTTAACCGTTCAGGGACAGACAATTAGTTCACAATACGGATCTGTAGAAAGTGCAGAATTTAATATCGAACAATTAATCAATGCCGGATTAACCTCTGGATTGAAAGAGAAACACAATATTCTTTTAGATCCTGAAAATAAAACCCTGCTTGATGAGATGGCTGAAGAAAGTTATAAGGTTTTTGTCGATTTGCGTGAGCATCCGTTATTTGTGAGTTATTTAGAAAAATTGTCTCCTTTAAAACTTTTGTCGCAGGCGAACATTAGTAGTCGTCCGGTAAAAAGAAATGGTGGGGGTGAGATGAAACTCGAAGATTTAAGGGCTATTAGTTTTGTTACGGCCTGGAGTATGCTGAAACAAAACGTTCCTGGTTTTTATGGAATGGGAACAGCGTTGAAAAACCAGGAAAAAGCTGGTAATTGGGATAAAGTAGTTAAAGTTTACCAGGACTCTGATTACCTGAAAACCATTGTAGATAACTGTATGATGAGTATGAGCAAATCAGACTTTACCATTACGGCGCATTTAGCCGCAGATAAAGAATTTGGTGCTTTTTGGACTCAACTACACAACGAATTCGAATTAGCGAAGGAGATGCTTTTAAAACTCTCCGGACAGCCAACATTAATGGCGAATTATCCGGTAGATAAAAAATCGATCGCCACCCGCGAAAAAATTATTTTACCACTGGTACTCATTCAGCATTTTGCTTTAGAGAAACTGCAGCACAATCAGAACGAGAAAGACCAGCAGGCTTTAGAAAAGCTTGCAGTAAGAACGGTATTTGGTATTGTAAATGCAGGTAGGAATTTAGCTTAATATTTAAAACGAAGCTCCAGGTTTCATAAAACTGCGATGTTTTAAATATAATCCAAGGTCAGTGTCCTCACAGACCTTTTTTTGTTAGAAATATTCGGGCGTCACCCTGAATTCAGTTCAGGGTCTTAATAACAGGAAAGATGCTGACCACGTAGTAGCTACAAGGCAATTGAAAATACTATTTCTACTTGTAAAATAAATTCAGCATGACGAGAAGTAAAAAAACAAGCAAAAATCCCTCGCTGATTTTTTCATCAACGAGGGATTTTTCGTTAGTCGGGATTTGCAATCCCGATTTAAGAGTAAAGGATTTGTAATCCTTATGAGAGTGGATTATAAATCCAAAGCTCAGAGGTCGGGATTTTAAATCCCGACCAACATAATAAGTTAAAATATACTCCAAGGTCTGTGTCCTCATAGACCTTTTTATAATGAAGAAGAATGTTTCAAGCTATCAGGGTTAAAATATCTTTTTCTAACAGGTTTTGTGAAATAAAAGATCAGTGTAAAGAAGTAAAATAGAAATGGCGAAAGTTGAGCAAAATAACAAATGCGTTTGATCCGTATGTTTTCATAGCAGAAATAACACGTTCTAAACCCAAAATCCATTCTTGTTGCATCACTTGCTGTAGGTGCATAAACAAATAAGTCATAAAGGCCATAGACGCATAATAAAACCATAAATAGCCACGATAACCAGTTACGATGAAAGAACAAAAGGATAATAAATAGCAGTAATGAAATATGAGATCTGTAAAAACGTAGCTCATGATTCGCAATCATCATGAGTTCCATTAATATGATGCCGCCGAAGATTATTGTCCAAGACCATTCTCCTATTTTGAGCAGCGTGTTCATAATCTAAAAGTATCAATTAAATTTTAATCATGCTCACTCCATTTTGTTGGATTGTTACTGCGCTCAGCATGACAAACCTGGCCACATAAACCTGATGGAAATGGCAGCTCCTGATTTTTTAATCGGGACTAAAATGTACAGCAGGACTACCTTAACCGATGAAAACCGAACCTTGCTTTTCAAAAAAAAGATTCAAGACTTAATAGGTATTTATGTTTTAATAACAGGAAAGATGCTGACCACGTAGTAGCTACAAGGCAATTGAAAATACTATTTCTACTTGTAAAATAAATTCAGCATGACGAGAAGTAAAAAAACAAACAAAAATCCCCCGCTGATTTTTTCATCAACGAGGGATTTTATATTTCGAAAAAGCCAGATTAAGCTTTAAGACGATTACCGATCAATCGAACCCATTACCTTTTGGCCGAAAGCATTTAATGCATCCTTTTCGGCAGCACCTTCGCTTACCATTTGATGTACTTCTAAGGCACCGCAAATATTGGTAATCATTTCGCCTGCAACATCAACTTCGTGTTCGCTAACCCCTCTAAACTCACAGAAAGCCTCTAAAACCTCAAGAGTTGTCTCCAGTTGTGCCGGAGTGGTGTTTTGAAATAATTGTCTTATAACCGGAATCTTCATTACTTTATCTTGTTAAATAGTTCAATTAAACCTTCTGCTTTGTTGGTTTGCACCTGATCTACCAAGCTACCGCCTTCAAAAGCTGCGAAAGTTGGTAAATTATCAACGTTTGCAAATTTGCGTGAGTTTGGAAGTTTTTCGGCATCAACAATCAAGAAAGCTACATCTTCATTTTCTGAAGCCAGTTTTTTAAACTTCGGTTTCATGATCCGGCAGTTTCCGCACCAGGATGCAGCATACTGAACCATTACCTTTGAGTTATCGGCTAAATACTGTTGAAGATTGTCTTCTGTTAATTCTAAAAACATAACGTTTTATTTAATTAGTTAGCAGCTAAATATTCAGCTACGCCAGTTCTGTTTGCGTTCATCGCTTCTTTTCCTTCTTCCCAGTTTGCAGGACAAACTTCGCCATGTTTTTGAACGTGCGCATAAGCATCGATTAAACGTAAATATTCTTTAACGTTTCTACCTAGCGGCATATCGTTAACACTTTCGTGGAAAACTTTACCAGTTTCGTCGATTAAATAAGTCGCTCTGAAAGAAACATTTGATCCTGAGAAAGATTCATTTCCTTCTTCATCGTAGTTAACTTCCTGATCTAAAATATCTAAGATGCCAGATAGTTGTCTGTGTGTATCTGCTAAGATTGGATAAGTAACACCTTCAATACCGCCGTTATCTTTCGGTGTATTTAACCATGCGAAGTGAACTTCGTTTGTATCGCAAGATGCACCGATTACAATTGTATTTCTTTTTTCAAACTCAGGTAAAGCAGCTTGGAAAGCGTGTAATTCTGTAGGGCAAACGAAAGTAAAATCTTTTGGATACCAGAACAATAACACTTTGCTATTTTTGTTTACAGCTTCTTCAAATACATTGATTTTCAAGTCATCACCCATGTCTGACATTGCATCAATACTAACACTCGGGAATTTTTTACCTACTATTGCCATAATTTTTTGTCTTTAATTTTGTGCTGCAAAGGTAAGGCTAAAACAGATGTCAATCAACCCCGATTCACTAATTGTTAATTGTATTTATTGATAACGATATAGATGAAAACTATATTGTGTTTAAGATGTATAGTCGGCTTCTATTCAGAGGTTTTGGAAATGAATGAGGGATGCTTTTAACGTCTGCAGTCCCGCCATCCGTTACTTCCGATGAAGAATCGGAATCACTGCTGTCGGGTTTATTTAACAAAAACCAGTGGTTATTGGGGTAGTATTATATCTGGCGCTTTATGACCCACCCCCTTCCTAAAACAGGAGGGGAGTAGGTGATTAGAACCCGAATAACTTAATCAGGAAGTCTTTATGGTAGTGTCCAGCTCCCCTCCTCAAGGAGGGGTTGGGGGAGGTTACTTCTTCAACGTATTCTCATACAGTTTAAATATCCTTTTATACTCATCTGTCCAGCTGCTGGGCTCAATAAAGCCGTGATCTTCAACAGGGTAAACGGCGAGTTCCCAATTGTTTTTGCCTAGCTCTATAAAACGTTGGCTAATGCGAACAATATCCTGAAAATGAACATTCACATCAACCATTCCGTGCGCCATTAAAAGGTTGCCTTTTAACTTATCAGCAAAATAGATAGGAGAACTTCTTTTGTATGCAATCGGATCGTTAAATGGTTCGTTTAAGATGTTTGAAGTATAACCATGGTTATAATGTGCCCAATCGGTAACCGAACGTAAAGCGGCGCCGCTTGCAAAAACATCTGATTCGTTAAACATGGCCATCAAGGTAATAAAACCACCATAAGAGCCGCCATATAAACCAACATGCTGAGGATTAACACCATATTTTTCAACCAGAAACTTAACGCCATCTACCTGGTCGGTTAAATCTTTTCCACCCATGTGGCGGTAAATGCCTGTGCGGTGATCGCGACCATAACCAGAACTTCCGGTATAATCGATATCGATTACTGTGTAGCCATTATCAGCCAGTAAATTATTGAACATAAACTCGCGGAAGTAAGTGCTCCAGCCAAAGTGAACGTTTTGAAGATAACCTGCACCGTGGACAAAAACTACAGCAGGATGGTTTGGATGCGGATTATCTGATTTATAAACCCGCGCATACACATCAGCACCATAACGGTTTTTAAAGCTCACCATATCCGGTTGACGCCATTTATAAGAATTGAATTCGGCAGAGGTAGATTGCGTGATTTTCTCCGCTTTGGTACCCACCTTATTCGGCTGAAGATACAACTCACCAGGTTTATCCATAAAGGAATAATTGATGGCGATGTATTTTTCATCAGGAGAGAGGGTAATCTCATTCAAACCTTTCATGGCGGTAATCTGAACAAGTTCACCACCGTTTACACTGATTTTATAAAAATTTGTAATGCCGGGGTGCTCTTTATTTGTCTTAAGATAAAATGTACTCTTGTCTTTAGAAAGTTGAACAGATTGTACCTCCCATTTGCCAGAGGTAAGTTGTTTCTTATCGCCAGAGGCAATGTTGACCGTATAAAGGTGAGAATATCCTGTAGCTTCGCTTTGGTAATAGAAACGGTTGTTATCTATCCATCCGCTATTGCCCTGGTAAAAACCACTAATGCCGGGACCACCTATCCAGGCTTCATCGCGCTGACGATCTATTAAAGAAAATTTACCAGTTAAGGCATCTAGCTTTAAAATCCAGCGGTCTTTATTGTCGGTAGAAGCTGCGACAACAATTGCCGTACTCCCATTATCATTCCAAAGCGGACCGAAAAAATTTACAGGCCGATCTGCATTTTTCTTTTTTAGGGTATCCAGTTCTTTTGGGTAATCTTTTAGGTAATCAGGCAGGTCTTTAATCCCTGGAATGGTTGATGTTTGAATATTATAGAGGGTATCTCGTTGGGTATCGTATATAAAACCCTGTGAGACATTTTCGTTTTCGCCAACCTTGGTTCTTCCCGCAATATCTTCCGTATAACCCGAAGAAGTAATATAGTTTGGAACAATAGTCCCGTGGTTATTCTGCGCCGGAGTGGTGAGCTTATACGTAATGAAGCGCCCATCCGGACTAATGCTTACGCCATTTAAAAATTTATCTTCGGTATAAAGTTCTTTCAATGGTTTGGTATCCCCGGCGGCGGCACCAGAACGGCCTCTTCCTGTCCTCGAACTGTTTCTGGTTTCAGCATTTCTCTTTTTAATGATATCGAACAGTTCGGTCTGCTGTGCTTTCAGCCATTTGTCCTGTTCGGTAACCGGTTTGATTTCTGGTCTTCCGGCTTTTTTGCCTTTAATAAAATTAGTTAATTGTTTGGTTTCGGCTGATTTTAAATCAACCTCAAATAAATTATCGCCCAATTGATAAACAATATTTCCATTGGTTAAAAAGAGCGGGCTACTTTCTCTTTCCTGTGTACTGGTTAAACGGGTTTCTTTATTACTTTTGAAATTCTGTAAGTAGATATCGCCGCTTTTTTCGGTTAAACCAAGTGAGCGATCAGTATTATAGGTGTAGTTTAAACTTAAAAGCTTTTCATCTTCCTTTTCTGCCGCTTTAACGGGTTTGGTAGAGGTTGCTGAAACTTTGAATAATTCTTCTTTAGCTTTATTTTCAGGATTCCAGTTAAAGTAAAGGGTTTTGCTATCTGCAGTCCAGCGGAAATTAGTTGGTGCAACGCCCATCCACTTTGGATCGCGCATGATCTTCTCAACGGTTAAAGGCGCTAATTGCTGTGCAAAAGCATATTCGCCCGTGCAAAGCAAAAGGAAAAGTAAATATTTCTTCATGAATTTTAGGTTTGGCTGCAATTTAGGGAATGGACACGCTAATTTTAGCAGGAAATGGAAATGTTACAACAACCTCACCCTCTGAACGGTATGCTTTATTGCAAAGGCTGTTCATTCCCTCTCCTTGAAGAGAGGGACACGAAATACAGAAGTAGCTGCATTAACTTACATAGGGTGAGGTTAACGGATTACCTGTCCGGTTCTATCTACATTCACTTTATCAAAAGGTTCGAGGTACTCGTTGATGATTACTGCAAATTCTCGTCTGGTTAATACCTTTTTAAGATCGTATTTAGCAACGAACTTGTAATTTTTGTTCCATTTTTTTTGCAGCTCCGTTTTGGTTGCCTCAACCGATTTATTACCCACATAACAAATCATGCCAATGGTATTTTCTAGCGTGATGGCAGTATTTTGATGGTCATCAAACCAGATCTGTGCCTTGTAATAATAATCTTTTATCGGCTGCTTAATTTCATCATAGGTAACCTCTTTTTCCGGATTGAAATAGGCCTTATTTTGTTTTATTTCGGCCTTAAGAATGCCCGTTACACCAACTTTTTGAATCGCTAACCAATTAGAATCGATCATTTTTACATCTTCAAAAGGCATCAACGCCTGTTTGTAACTGAGCAGTTCGCCCTGAATCCTTTTTAGGTTTGATAAGCTGGTTTTCGTATCGAAAAAAGCCGCATAAGCAGCGGTTGCACCAGCCGCAGGTCCGATTTCAAACTGATTGGCAGGAATATATAAAAGGTTTTCCTGATTTGGGAGGAGTAAGTTATACAAGGATAGAAAACCTGCACCATTTGAAGAAATACTGGCTATTGAGGTTCTGTACAGGTTTTCGTTATAATTTAACTGGTTGGAAGCAGCAGGATTTAAGCTTGTAATTTTTAATGCTGCTATTAATTTTTCAGGACTATCAGCTAGTACGAGAATTTTTGCCTTAACACTTTTGTCTTTCGTGAGTTTCACTTCCCAGCCACTGCCTGACCGTTTAATTTCGGTGTAAGGCGTGTTGTTGATTACATTCAGTAGCAGCGTACTATCTACTGTCACTTTTACCGGCTTCTTTTTATCTGCTTTTGGTTTTGGAGCCGCCAAACTTTTTTCATTTTCAATTTCCCTTTTTAAAAAAACCTGATAGAAAGTAGTCGCTGTTTCAGGCTTGCCCTCAGCAACTTTCTTAAGATCAAGTTGTTCTTTTTGCGTGAGGAGAATGGTTTTAACACCCGATTTGAACGATTGAAAAGATGCGGCATAGGCGGCATCACCACTGCCAATAACCAGCACATCTGTTTTTAGGGTTTGGGCATGTATAACCAGGGGAATTATGAATGCGAAAACAAAAAACAATCTTTTCATCTTTGAATATTAAAATTTGCTGCAATATGCTTTAAATGAATGAATTTTTAATGAAATGCATGCATTTTAACTAAATTTAACTCACAATTATAACCCGCTCGATTAAGCATTTAAGTTTCATATTATCTCACCAACCTTATATTTCCTTAAATTGTTTATATGGTAAAAATTGTGAACGTTTGTTAATTATGGAAGAACAGATAAAATCAGTTTTCGATTTACAGCAAAAACACAAATTCGAGCTGCGCAAAACCGATGCTAAAACCCGTATTGGAAAATTAAAATTACTGAAGCAAGCTTTAGAAAAAGCCGAAGAAGAGATATATGCGGCATTAGAAGCTGATTTGCGCAAAAATCGTTTTGAGACTGCAGTAACCGAACTGTTTTTCACCTACGCAGAAATAGATCATGCTATAAAAAAATTGCAGGGCTGGATGAAACCAAAATCTGTCGCCAGAACCATGAGTAATCTTTTCGCCAGTAACAAAATTTATTACGAACCCAAAGGTGTTTGCCTGATTATTGCACCCTGGAATTACCCATTGCAGTTAATCATGAGTCCGTTGGTTTCGGCAATAGCCGCAGGGAATTGCGTAATCCTGAAACCATCTGAACTGAGTGCCGCCACGGCGGACGTGATCAGTAAATTGATTTCAAATACTTTTGAGGCAGAAGAAATTGCCTGTTTTGAAGGCGATGCTGAAGTTTCTACCGCACTGTTAAAACTTCCTTTCGATCATATCTTTTTTACCGGAAGTACCGCAATTGGTAAGGTGGTGATGGAAGCTGCTGCAAAAAATCTTACCTCAGTTACCTTAGAGCTTGGGGGGAAATCACCAGCGATTGTAGATGAAACCTGCGATCTAAAAAAAGCAGCAGAGAAAATTGCCTGGGGTAAATTAGTTAATGCCGGCCAAACCTGTATTGCGCCAGATTATGTATTGATTAAAGAAAACATTTCGGCTGATTTTGAAATGTACTATCAGGCAGCAGTTCAAAAAATGTTCTTCAATGAAGCAGCAATTAACAAAAATGATTATGCTAAAATCATCAATATAAAACAGTTTCAGCGCTTAAATAAATTGATTGAAGAAGCCATTCGCGATGGTGCTGTATTGGCTTTTGGCGGAAAATCGGACGAACAAAATTTAACCATTACACCAACGCTTTTAACTTCTGTAGCTGAAAGTAGTGCAATTATGCAGGAAGAAATTTTTGGACCGGTTTTGCCAGTTATTACCTACCAAAACTTACAGGAAGCCATTGATGTTGTAAACCGGAAAGCGAAACCTTTAGCATTATATATTTTTTCAGATAGCACTACAAACCAGAATAAAATCATCAGCGAGACCAGTGCCGGGGGAACCTGTGTGAATGATGTGCTCGTTCATATCGGCAATCCGGATTTGCCTTTTGGTGGGGTTAACAATAGCGGTATAGGCAGTTGCCATGGTATTTTCGGCTTCAAAACTTTTTCGCACGAAAGGGCCGTGGTTTTTCAGTCAAAATTGGATTTAACCAAAATGATTTATCCACCATATGCATCAAAAATGGGTTTGTTGAAGTGGCTGAAGAAATTGATGTAGTTAGTGTTTTAATGTTGGAACGTTTGAAAGTTAACTCAACTTTACAACTTGTAACTTTCCAACTATTTATTTCTGGAATAAAATCGATAATTCTCCTTATTTTGGTATTATGGATATAGAAAAGCTTAAATACCCCATCGGTCAGTTTTCTATGCCTGAAATTTTCGATCAAAAACAGATTGATACCTGGATTTCGGAAATTGAGGCTTTGCCCGGGCAGCTTAAAAATGCGACAGAAAACTTAACTGATGAGGAATTAAATCAAACTTACCGCCCTGAGGGATGGACCTTAAGGCAGGTGGTGCATCACATTCCTGATAGTCACATTAATGCTTACATCCGTTTTAAACAAGCCATTACGGAAGATATTCCCGTAATCAGACCGTATTACGAAGAACGCTGGGCCGAAACAGGGGAGGCTAAAGGCGGCGACATCAAACTGTCTATCGATTTGTTAACGGCGTTGCACCTGCGCTGGGTAGCTTTTTTGAAAACATTAAAACCCGAAGATTACCAAAGGAAATATATTCATCCTGCCCTGGGAAAAGAACTTAGCTTAGCAAATATGCTGGGTATGTATGCCTGGCACGGAAAACACCATTTGACACACATTACAAATACAACTGTAAAATGAAAAGAACCTACTTCAGTTTCGTGATGCTAATCCTGATTTGCTTTTGCACTCATGCGCAAGTGCAAAAAGCGCCATTAAAAACTTTTGCTTTTGTACTAGGCTCGTGGGAAATGCAAACGCCGAAGGGAAAAATTGTAGAACAATGGATTCAAAATCCGGATAAAACCCTGAACGGCAAAAGCTATCGAATAAATGCTAAGGGCGATAGTTTGCTTACAGAAAGCCTTCAGATCAGAAAGATCGGAAAAGAGACTTTTTATTGCTCAACTGTAACCGGACAGAACGGAGGAAAAGAGACTTGTTTCAAATTGATCTCGACCAAGGATAAAATCTATATTTTCGAAAATAAAACGCACGATTTTCCACAGCGAATAGTCTATCAAGATCAGGGCAAAGCTGAAATGCTCGCCTGGATTGAAGGCGAGCTTAATGGTAAAAGCAGGAAATCGGAATTTAGGTATAAGCGGCAATAGCTTACATCAAAATCAGCATGGCTGTACTCATCGCAATCATGATCGCATCCTCAACAATGGTTACGGTGCTCATGGGCAGGTTAAACACAGCACCCAAACAGGCACACTGAATCTTTTTCTTATTTAAAACACTTTCCAAAACACCAAGGATGCTTATTGTCATTACAATCAGCGTAACCCAGTTTACAGTGACAGGAGATAAGTTTAAAGCAAAAGACAATCCTAATCCAAGCTCGATAAAAGCATAGATATAACCCCATGCGCTGAATTTTTTAGCAACAATGTCGTACATGGCATAACTTTCTGCAAAAGCTTTCAGGTTAAGCATTTTAAAGAAAGAGAAGGTAAGGAAGAATCCGGCCATGAATATGCGCATAAATACCATAAAATTAATGCTGTTTCCCTGCCAGGAGACTACAAGTGATATGGCAGTAACGTATCCAAAAATTAATAAAATGGGTTTATAAGTTTCGGCCCACGATTTTGCTTCTTCTAATGTTTCGTTGTGATGGGCTGCAGAAATCTGATATTTACTATCTGATCCGCCCAGGGCTTGTTGAAGTGTATCTAAGCTGATGTGTTTATCCATACTAATTGTAGCCGAATTGGTGTCTTTCGAAACTTCGACAGCGGTTACATCTGGTAAAACGAGCAGGTTACTTTTTACTTTATTTTCGCAACCGCCACAGGTCATGCCGGTGAGTTGATAGGTGTGTGTCATGATTAAAATCTTTATACAAATTTACCGCTTCATAGGGCCATAAGCGTTACAGAATAATCATAAAGTTTTATAGAATTTTAGTGTACTGAATGCTGTGAATAATCGTCGTTTCGAGCAAAACCAAAAAGTCTATGTATCTCCTTTCTCTATGGTAGAGAGCGTTATTTTGTTTTTCATCATTAAGGAGTTAAGAAAATTAAGGTTTCAGGTAAAAAATAAGTTCTGTAACGATCTGTTCCTCCCTAAACCCTAAACCCTAAACCCTAAACCCTAAACCCCTGCTTACCCCACCAAAACTGAGGTCATGGTTAACGAACCACCAACCGCTTTATCATTAAAGAAAGAAACTTCTTCTTTATCGTTTTTCATGCCAAGCGTATAAATTAATGGTAAATAATGCTCTGGGGTAGGGATGGCCAGCATCGCATCGGTACCCAAGTTTCGATAATTAATTAAAGGTTGATGATCGCCGTTTGCAATTAAATTTTTAAACTTATCGTTCATCTCTATTGCCCAATCGTAACCGCCACCATTAATCATTTCCCAGCTCAACATGCGCAGGTTGTGTACCATATTTCCGCTACCGATAACCAATATCCCTTTTTTGCGGAGGGCATAAATTTCTTTAGCAATTTCGTAATGCTGTTCAGGAGATTTGGTATAATCGATGCTGAGTTGTAAAACAGGAATGTCTGCGTTAGGATACATATGTTTAACAACTGTCCAGGTGCCGTGGTCCAAACCCCAATCGTGGTCTAAACCCACAGGAGTGGAATGGATTAAATTTGGTATTTCAGCGGCCAGCTTTGGATCGCCGGGCGCAGGATATTGAACATCGAAAAGCGCTTGTGGGAAGCCCCCAAAATCGTGGATGGTGCCTGGAAAATCCATCGCGGTAACAAAAGTGCCATGAGTGTACCAATGCGCCGATACCACCAGCACTGCTTTTGGAACAGGGATATTCTTGGCCAGCTCTGCCCAACTCTGGCTAAACTCATTGTTCTCGATACCGTTCATTGGCGAGCCATGACCGATAAAAAGCGTTGGCATTAAATCCGTTTGAGGCAAACGCTGAGTGAAGTTCCTGAATTGTGACAGTGCAGACATCATGTTGTGGTTGGTCTATATAAATTTAAATAATCGTCCTCCTGAACTTGTTTCAGGATCTAATGAGAAAGATTCCGGGGCAAGCCCGGAATGACGATCCAGGTGTTATTTCCCTTGAACAAATTCAAGGTTTAACGTAATGGCAACATCTTTAGCTACACCAGCGCCTGTTGGATCATATTTGATATTATAGTCTAAACGGTTAATGGTTGTTGTCGCGCCAAACCCGGCTTTGGTATTACCTTGTTGATCTTTAGCTGTGCCACCGTAAACCACGGCAAATTTTACATCTTTGGTTACATCGCGGATGGTTAATTTTCCACTTAACTCATAGTTGTTGCCGTTTAATTTTTTGAAAGAAGTGCTTTCGAATTTCATGGTTGGATAAGTAGCTACATTAAAAAAATCATCAGTTTTTAAATGACCATCCCTCATGTCAACGCCCGTAGTAATGCTGTTTATATCAACAGTAAAGTTGATTTTAGCATCCGTTAAATCTGGTTTCGAAGCGGTAACCGTTCCATCGAATTTTTTAAAAGAACCGTCAACGAAAGAAATGCCCATGTGTTTAACCGAAAAATTAACAAACGAGTGCATCGGATCAATTTTCCAGCTGGTTTGTGCAAATGATGCCACACTGATTGAGGTAGCGATCAGAAATAAGAATAATTTTTTCATCAGTTTATGATTTAGTTTTAACTGTGATGAAGCTATCAGATTTTTCACCAATGTGGTTTGAAAAAATCATGATGGTTTCATACCTAGTAAATTTATTTAAGCACAAAGTTATCACAGAATCAACCGGTTAGTCTTGATTTATGGTAAGAAATTGGTGTGGTTAATAGCTGATGGCTTATGGTTCATGGTCAAAGGCTATCAACTATCATCTATTTAACCATTGACCATCTTACCTCTCATTATATCTCGTCAAGCATTTTCCTGCTGTCGGTAGATGCTGCTTTATAAACCGAAGGTGTAATTCCGGTTACTTTTTTAAATTGTGCTGACAGGTGCGCAACACTGCTGTAATTTAGCTGATAAGCAATTTCGCTCAGGGTAAGCTCGCCATAAGTAAGCATTTCTTTCGCTTTTTCTATTTTTTGCGCGATGAAATATTTCTCGATGGTTTGATTTTCTATTTCTGAAAAAATACTGCTCAAACTGGTATACTCCATTTTTACCTGCTCGCTTAAATAAGCAGAGAGGTTAATTTTTAATGGCTCTTTGGTGTAATGGACCAGGTTAATAATAGCCGTTTTAATCTGCTCTGCAATCTGGGTTTTTTTATCCGCCAGCAGCTCGAAACCGAAATGGGTCAGGCGCTCTGCTATGTTGATTTTATCCTCCGAAGAAATATTTTCGGCTAAAGTAACTTCACCCAGTTCAACCAATAATGGTTTAAAGCCAAGCTTTTCCAGCTCAGCTTTAACCACCATTTTACAGCGGTTGCATACCATGTTTTTGATATGCAGCTTCATTATTTTGATTTTATGGTTTCAGCAACGTCTCCGCAATCGAACATCATACTTCCATAATATGGATTTTCGATGTTTTCCTTCTCGTTTAACCAGCTTGCCTTAGCCATTGGGCAATGTTGAACGTAAACGGTTTTGCTATTAAATTTTAGACCCTTTAAGGTTTTAATCATCGCATAAGAAATCCCTTCAAAAGCTTTTCTCTGTGTTTTAATATCGTTAGAGCCCGCAAGCTGTGCCGCCTTACTTTTAATGATGGCTGCTTGTTCCATAAATACTTTGTGCTGATCTGCTGGTAAATCTTTATGGTTTACAGCATTTACCTTTGCCGATAAAATTTTCACTTTTTCAATAGCCGAATCTTTTTTATCTGTTGCTAAGGCATTTTTTACATCGTAATAAGCCGTTAGTACCTGATTTAGGGCTACATCTGTTTTGCTTTGAGCGTAGGTGAACGCTGTTGTTGCAATCGTCATGATGGCAACTATTCCTAGTATTTTTTTCATTTTTTTTATTGCTTTTAATGGTGATGAAACGATCATGCTTTTATGTCAGTTTAATATGAAAACCATGATGGTTTGATCTTTTAGAATTATTTTAAAACGTTAAAGAAATTAAATTCTGCCCGAAGCAGATACATGTTTTTGGTGTACCGGTTAGCCATATTACCCGTCGCCTGAAAGCGATAGCCTAAATCGATGCGGGTGGTACTGTTCAAAATCACTTGTAGGGCAGGGGCGATATCCAAATAAGATTGGCCACTACCTGGGTCGGTTTTGCCCAGTAGTTCTAAATATACGTTAAAGTTCGGCTGCTTATAATCTTTGTAAACTATGGGTAGAACCAAATAACCCGATGATAAACTGTACGAAAGCATTTTATCAGGCTGAGGTGTATTTAACCTCAAAACTTTGTCAGTAATAATGGCATCAGCATAACCCAGAGTTGCCGAAAGTGCTAGTTTGTGCAAAAGCTGCGTGAAAATTAAGCCTGTTTGCCATCCCGTATTATCTCCCTCTAAATTAATATCTCTCGTAAAATTAGGGCGGTTACTTGTGCTTATCCTCCCAAAAGCTGCGGCCCTGAAATGACTCTGGGCACCATCAACGGATAGAAAACGATATTTCGCATACAAACTTCCGCCTTCTAAACGAAATCGGCCATCCATATCAGACATAAAACCTTGAGCATGCATCATCAGGTTTTTATTAAAACCTATCATTACTTCCGGAATGGTTCTGCTTACAAAACCTGGATTATTGAACATGCCTTCGTTCGTAATTCTTACACCAATCGATTTGGTTGGCATATTACTGGCAGGTTCGGTAAATACATACAGTTCTTGTGCAAAACCATTGGTATAGGCGCCGATCATCATCAACGCCAATACGGATATCTTTCTCATCTTAAGAAAGAACTAAATGATAAATGCGCGTTTTTTTTCCGTTAACTACACCGGTACCGCTCGCGTAGGCATCAGAATTAGCGGTTGTGGCTTGTTTTTTAAATGCCGAACCAGAAATAAAGTTTTTATCAACCACACTGGCTTTTACCGTTCCGTTAAGTGTTTTGCTTTTCGCATTTACAAAACGGTACACAGTGCCATCAACCACTGCCTGACCTTTATCGTCTATTTTTACCTGGTTAAAATTGAAACTTGCCGTTAAACCACCAACCGAAAAACCAGCATCCTGAACCTTTTTGCGAACCATGTCGAGATTGATATTGGCATCTTTTTTAAAGGTTAAAACAAAAGTGTTTTTGTTTAAATCGGGTTTTACACTACTGATAAAGTTTAGGGTTTCTAAGGATTTTTGTGTTGCATTCGAACACATGGAACAGGTTAAACCGGTTACCTGTAAATCTGCTGAAGATATTTGTTGTGCCGAAACATTAGCGGCAAAGAATAGCATAATGATGCTGAATATTTTTATTGCTTTCATGATTTTTTTGAATTAGAATAATTTTTAAGATGTCGTCTCCCTTGGATTCATTTCAGGGGGCACATAGCAAAATGGATGCTGAAACAAGTTCAGCATGACGAACAGATTAGAAATCCTAATTCCTAAAAATGCAATTGAAAATATGCAAAGCAACCCGCGAGGAGAGTGGCGGCGCTTTATTCGAAATTTTACTGAAAAACTTTGGCGTAATGTTGGTCAGAAATTCTAAAACCGGAGGATGAAGAAAAAGCTGGATAGAAAACAACTTCGGCATTTGTACCTGTGCTTCTGCCTGGTGACTATCTTTAACTTTTACGGTTACCTGGGTATTTTTGCAACATCCGTCATCTTTCTTTTCGGCCGGAATTTCCTCACAGAATTTGCAGGAAACTTCATTGCTGAAAAGTTTAACGTTTTCTAGTTTGCCTCCACAGAAATGGAGACTTAAAGCCAAACCCATAACACTAACTGCATAGAATACAGCCAAAGAAAGTGCTATTTTTTGTTTTAACTTCATTAATACAAAGGTAAAGGAAAAAATATCTAATAATGCTAGCAATTATTTATTGAATTTCATTTTTTAGCTTACTTTAGCCTTAAACACCAGTCAAATGAAGAAAATATTATTATTCCTCTGTGCCTTTTCAATACTTTCGGCTTTTGCAGCGAAGCCTAAAAACCAGTATGTACGCATTAAAACCGAATTTGGAGAATGCATCGTTAGGCTATATAATCAAACGCCGCTACATCGTGATAACTTTTTGAAATTAACGAAAAAGGGCTATTACAACGGTGTTTTATTTCATAGGGTGATTAAAGATTTTATGATTCAGGGTGGAGATCCGGATTCTAAAAATGCAAAACCCGATTCCTTACTTGGAGAGGGTGGGCCTAAATATACCATTCCGGCAGAGTTTAATGATAGTTTGTTTCATAAAAAGGGCGTTTTGGCTGCGGCCAGAGAAGGTGATGATGTTAATCCGGCCAAGGCATCGAGTGGTAGTCAGTTTTACCTGGTTCAGGGAAAAGTTTTTACCGATCAGCAATTGGATAATGTAGAAGAAAAACGTCTGAAATTCCAAATTCCTGAGTGGCAGCGTGAGGTATATAAAACCATAGGCGGTACGCCTCATTTAGATCGGAACTATACCGTTTATGGCGAAATAGTGGTTGGCTTGGATATGGTTGATAAAATAGCGGTTCTGGCAACGGATAAAAACAACCGTCCCAAACAGGACGTGAAGATGGAAGTTGCAATATTGAAAAGAAGAGCGGCCAAGAAGTTAGAGAAGCAGTTGTTACAGGGATCTTTGAAAGATAAAATGATTATGGGGTCTTAAGTAATTTTTGTTAACAATTATCGTCATTTTGAGCGGAGTACAACGCAGTCGAGAAATCTATTGTAGATCTCTCCATTTCGCGAAGCTTCAGTCGAGATGACGATTTTTCTATAGACATCCATCTTCGATAACACGTTTCAATATTTATCTGTAAAGAACCAGAAATAAGTTCAGGCTGCAGGCTGCTTGAATCAATCACTAAAATAGCTTTCTGAGTACATATGATTAATTGAACTTCAATTACTAAGCATTTATTCAATTAATTTCTAAATTTACCGCCCACAACAATTGAAATTTACTGAATGAGAAGATCATGATAAACAGATCATATGTTACGAAAATCATGATGGCTTCATCGTTATCGAAAACACACTTAACTAAATGAAAATCATCTCCTATAATGTTAATGGGATTAGGGCGGCAAGTACCAAAAACTTTTTTGGCTGGCTACAGGCTACAGACGCTGATATGGTCTGTTTACAAGAGGTAAAGGCCTTGCCATTGCAGATTCCAGAAATTATTGCGCTGATTGAGCAGCTCGGCTACCATCATTATTGGTTCCCTGCTGAAAAAAAAGGATATAGTGGCGTAGCTATTCTGACTAGAATTAAACCCAATCATATCGAATTTGGCTGCGGTGAGGAATGGATAGATAAAGAAGGACGGATTTTAAGGGCCGATTTTGACGATTTTTCCTTGATGAGCCTTTATATGCCATCTGGCTCAAGCGGAGATGAACGTCAGGTTAAGAAGTATGAATTTATGCGTTTTTTTGATGTGTACATCGGAGAATTGCGAAAAGAGATCCCCAACTTAATTGTCAGTGGCGATTACAATATCTGCCATACCGCCATCGATATCCATAACCCTAAATCGAACGCCAATTCATCAGGTTTTTTACCAGAAGAACGGGAGTGGATGCAGTTGTTTTTGGATAATGGTTTTATTGATACCTTCCGCCATTTTAATAAAGATCCGCACCATTATACCTGGTGGAGCTATCGTGCGGGCTCGAGAGGGAAGAACCTGGGTTGGCGGATCGATTACCATTTAGCCACTAAGCCTATGGAAAACCGCCTGAAAAATGTTAGAATTTTACCCGATGCGATCCATTCAGATCATTGCCCGGTTCTTTTAGAGATCGATTAAGTATTTGGGTAACTGGTTAATTCGGCTAATTGTAACCAAAACCCGATTAACCAATTTATACCGTTTAACCAATTAACCTTCAATCTAACCAATGCTAATCAAAAATATAAAAGGCCTCGTGGGCCTGCATCCCAAACACACAACGGTGCTCCGTGGTAATAACCTGGATCACTTACCCATTCTCGAAAATGCCTGGCTTTTAATTGAAGATGGCCTGATTAAAGATTTCGGTGAGATGGACAATTTTCCATCTTCCATTTCCCATCTTCCATCTTCCAGTGCTGAGGGCAGATACATTTTTCCTTCCTGGTGCGACAGCCATACGCACATTGTTTTTGCGGCATCACGCGAAGAAGAGTTTGCCATGAAAATCCAGGGAAAAAGTTATGAGGAAATTGCCGCTGCGGGAGGGGGGATTCTAAATTCGGCCAATAAACTCCAAAAAGCTTCGGAAGATGAGTTGTTCGAAAGTGCATCTGTGCGGTTAAAACAAATGATCCTCCAGGGAACAGGGGCCGTTGAAATTAAAAGCGGATATGGATTAACCACAGACAGCGAAATCAAAATGCTCAGGGTAATCCGTAGGTTGAAAGATCAGTTTCCGATTCCTATCAAGGCAACTTTCTTAGCTGCGCACGCTTATCCTGCCGAATTTAAGAACAATCATCAGGCTTACATCGATTTAATCGTTAATGAAATGTTACCTCAAATAGCAGAAGAAAAACTGGCCGACTATATTGATGTGTTTTGCGAAAAGGGATTTTTCTCTGTAGAAGAAACCGACCAGGTATTAAAGGCAGGTGCAAAATATGGATTGAAACCTAAAGTACATGCCAATCAGCTTTCCGTTTCGGGCGCGGTAGAGGTTTCCGTACAAAATAAAGCCATTTCGGTTGATCACCTCGAAGAAAGCGATGAACAAACTATCCAAGCGTTAAGAAATGCTGATACCATTGTAACATTACTCCCTTCTTGCTCGTTTTATTTAGGTATTCCTTTTGCTGATGCCAAAAGTTTTATTAAAGCCGATTTGCCGGTTGCTTTGGCTACTGATTACAATCCGGGTTCAACACCTTCAGGAAATATGAATTTTGTGGTTTCACTGGGATGCATTAAAATGAAGATGTTCCCTGAGCAGGCGATAAACGCTGCAACGTTAAATGGCGCAGCTGCGATGGAGATCAGTGAAAATTATGGAAGCATTGCTATTGGGAAAAAAGCGAACCTGTTTATAACTAAGCCGATGCCTTCCATAGCCTATTTGCCCTATAGCTTTGGCGAAACGCAGATAGAAACGGTTATTTTAAACGGTGAAATTTATAATGGATAACCTTAAAATATATTCGCAGGGCGACATCGATCATTTAATTATCACTCGTGATGGTGAAACTAAACTGGGTGAAAGGGTTAATGTATACTCTGGAGATTCTTCATCAACGGCTGGAATTTCGGTAGAAGGATTAAAAGCCAGCAGCGCTAAATTTGTCCTTTTAGGTATTCCAGAAGATATTGGCGTGCGTGCAAACTTAGGTCTTGCAGGTGCAGCATCAATGTGGAAACCAGGTTTAGTGGCTTTTTTAAATACCCAGAGCAACCGCTTTTTAAGTGGTGAGGAGGTTTTGGTTTTAGGGCATTTCGAAATCGATGAACCTGAAGATTCTTCGTTAAAAGGTTTGCGAAACAAAGTAGCACAGATTGATGACCTGGTTTATCCCGTAATTGAGAAAATTGTAGCCACGGGTAAAATACCTGTTGTAATTGGTGGTGGACACAATAATGCCTACCCGATGATTAAGGGCACTTCTTTAGCCCATAAAAGGCCTATAACGGTTTTAAATGTTGATGCACACGCAGATTTAAGAGAATTGGAAGGTAGGCATAGTGGCAATGGTTTTTCTTATGCGTTAAAGGAAAATTACCTGAACAATTATTTGATGTATGGCTTGCATCAAAACTATAATAATGAAGCTATTTTAAATCAAATAGATACAAACCCAAAGCTTAAGGCTGTATTTTTTGATGATATTTTAACTGGAGCTGATTTTACTAACCTGGTGAATGAAATAGGATCGGTTGCTGGTTTGGAGATCGATTTAGATTGTGTTCAAAATGTGCTTTCCAGCGCTGAAACCCCATCTGGTTTTGCGGTTAATGATATTAGAAAGTTGATTTTAACCAGTGCGAAGAAATTTTCTTATTTGCACCTCAGTGAAGGTGCCACCCGGATGCTGGATGGAAGGGTGAGTAAACTCACATCTAAGCTGGTTGCTTATTTGGTGAGTGATTTTATTAAAGCACATTAATCTAAGCGCGTCACCCTGAATTTATTTCAGGGTCTTTCTTGTTTTTATTAATTGAGAGGCTTATGCCCTGGAAGTAGATCCTGAAACAAGTTCAGGATGACGATTCACGGGGTAGCCTACAAATGCTCCGCTTCGTATCTTTCTCCTGCCTTTAACATCAGTTCGATTTGTTTCAGGTCTTCGGCGGTTAATTCTTCCTTTTCCTGTAGCTCGAATACCGCAATCATATTGTCTTCGTATTGTTTTTCGGTTTTGATAACGATTTCTGGTGGCATGTTTAAAAATTTATAATTTCTGTTGGTGTAATGCAAAAATCCAATCTAATGTCGTGTTCATTTACATCATCGATTTTTTCAATAGCAGGGTACAAAGATAAGCCTATTTTTTGAGCATTTATATGCTGTAAAAAACGATCGTAAAAGCCTTTGCCATAACCCACGCGATAACCTTGCCGGTCAAAAGCTAAAAGCGGAACAACAACAAGATCTACCTCGCCCTCATGCAGGTTTCCCTTTTGCGGTTCGAGGATGTTATACAGGTTTTTCTTTAAATCATTTACACCTAAATATTCATGATTGGTCATTAATGCAGTTTCAAAATCGGCTTTAGGTACAATGATTTTAATTTCGGGGTGATTTTTATTGAGCCATTCGATCAGTAAAAAAGTATTGGGCTCTTTTTTTTCTATAATGGGTAAAAAGATATGTAAGGTTTTAATTTGGCTAAAATCGAGCGTTTTAAACTCATTTAAGAGCGCTTCGTTCAGGTTTTCGTATTCTGCGTCGCTCAGTAATAATCTGTCTTTTAAGGCTTGCTTTCTGATTTCGGCTTTTAACATAATATTCAAATTTATGTTTTTATAACAAGATAGCGAAGCAGGTTGTTTTTACAGGTCTAAATGCAGAAACCAAAAAGCCCCTGAAGCATTCACTTCAGGGGCTTTTCTTGTGTTCTAATCAATTATTTTACACGTTCAACATATTCTCCGGTACGGGTATCAATTTTAATTTTATCGCCCTGATTTACAAACATCGGAACTTTCACTTCAACACCATTTTCTAATGTTGCCGCTTTTAGTGCGTTTGTAGAAGTATCACCTTTAACTGCTGGCTCCGAATAAGTAATTTCGAATTCAGCGAAGTTTGGTAATTGAGCCATAATGGCTTCTTCACTTTCCATAGAAACAATAATGTTCATGCCTTCTTTTAAGAATTTAATAGCCGAACCAAATAAAGCTTTCTCTACGTTAAACTGCTCGTAGCTATTATTGTCCATTACAACCAGATAGTCACCTTCTTCGTATAAATATTGGTAATCGTTGGTTTCAACGCGGCAGATTTCTACGGCCTCGTCGGTATTCATACGTGCTTCAACAATTCTGCCCGATTTAATGTTACGGAATTTACCAGTGTAAAATGCGCCGCCTTTTCCAGGTGTACGGTGATTCCATTCGTCAACAGTAACCAGTTCGTTGTTGATGCGAAGGATGTTACCTGTTTTAATTTCTGATGCTTTTGCCATATTGTATGATCCTAAATTGGATTTATATTTCAGTTTTTCGTGACGGCAAAGGTAAAATTATTTTGATAAAAACCTATAAAGCTTTATGGTATAAGGCTTAGGGTTTAAGGAGATTTAGAACCCCGGTTATACTATTTTACTCTTTCCATATATTCGCCGGTTTTAGTATCAACCTTAACCTTGTCGCCCTGGTTAATAAACAAGGGTACCCTGATTTCGGCTCCGGTTTCTACAGTGGCGTATTTTTGTGCACTGGTAGAAGTATCGCCTTTTACAGCGGGTTCAGAATAGGTAATTTCTAACTCTACACTGTTAGGGAGCTGTGCAACAATCGGTTCATCACTTTCAAAAGCGATGGTTACATTCATACCCTCTTTTAAAAACTTAATGGAGTTTCCGAAAAGCAACTTAGGGATGTTGTACTGCTCAAAAGTGTTGTTGTCCATCACCACTAAATAATCGCCGTCTTCATAAAGATATTGATAGTCGTTGGTTTCTACACGGCAAATGGTCACCTCTTCATCGGTACGGAAACGGTATTCTACAATTTTTCCGGTTTTTACATTGCGCATACGCGCCTGATAAAACGCCCTTAAATTTCCCGGAGTACGGTGGATGTACTCTTCTACACTTACCAACTCTCCGTTAAAACGAAGCACATTTCCGCTTTTTACTTCTGATGCCTTTGCCATTTTATAATAGTGAATATTGTTTTGTTAATTTTTGAGCACCAAAGTTAAAAAAATGAATGGATATTAGTAGTCTGCCAGTGAAGACCGTCTTTTAAGTAGATTACTTTCCGAAAGGTCGGGACAGGCTGTCGGCTGAAAAAGCCTTCTCGCAATGACGAATTATTGGTATAAAAGAAATGCCTTTGGGAACCACTCCAAAGGCATAATCAACCTAAACCTCAAACTAAACTATGAAAAACTCTTTTGCCTTATCAGGCTATATATTTTAATTCCGCAATACGGAAAATATGATCTTTTACTTAAAGAGATAAATTAATAATTGTTTCTCTTTTTGGTGGTGCAAAGGTAAGAACAATTTATCAATTACAAAATATTTTTTTAAAAATTTATTTTTAATACAAATGTATGACAAAACAGACGTTTTGTAAGGGCTGGCTTTAAGCGTTAAATAGCTTATAATCTGATATTTGTATTTGATTTGTACAGAAGTCGTATTCCTGTATTTGATTCGAACCAATTATCGTTAAGCGGTCTTTTCCGAAATTTTCGATGAGTTCACGGTACCAACTTATTCCCTGAACGTCTAAATTACTCGTTGGTTCGTCTAAAAATAAAATTGGCGTATCAGTGCAGCAGGCCAAAGCTAGTTTGGTTCTTTGCTTCATTCCCGATGAAAAGTATTTAATTTCTTTGTTGGTTGCTTTTTCCAGTCCTAATATGCCGATAAGCTTTTTAGTATCAAGGCCTAGGGCAAAATTTTTGAATTTAAAATGGAAATCGATGATCTCTCTTAAAGTGAAGGTTTCCACCAATTCGAGGTACGGTGCTGCCAAACTGATGTATTGGTAGATGTTCTCTACAGGAATATCTTTGTTGTCTGAGAAGGAGATTTCTCCCTCAGAAGGGGATAAACTGCCCGTCAGCACACTCAATAAGGTTGATTTACCAGAGCCGTTAGGTCCTAATATGGCGTAGCTATTACCAGAAGAAAATTCAGTGCTTAAATTCCTGAAAATCCACTCTTTATTAAACCTTCTGCCAACATTTTGTAAAGTGATGTTCATTTGTGCCGGCGTTTAGGGTTTAGCGTTAAGTGGTTTAGACATGCAAACGCTGTTATCAACGCCAATGTATTGTCCGTAGTTGGGGGTGATGTGATAACCCACCTTTTGATAAAGCGCAATGGCTTCGGGCTGTTTCTTACCAGTTTCTAAAACACATGCTGCGAAACCGAGTTCCGTAGCCCAGCTTTCTAATTCATTTAAAACTTGAGCCGCTATGCCCTGGTTTCTGTAATCCGGGTGTACAAACATTCTTTTAACTTCGGCTTCAGTCGCTGAAAAAGGCTTTATAGCACCGCAACCTACAGGGCATCCATCTTGATAGGCGACAACCGCTTCTTTAATGGTATCGACTTTATTAAATTGAGCATAAAACGCATGGTCATCACCATCTCTAACCGCTAAATCTTTATCCAATAAAGCAACCAAATTCCTAAAATCGGTATCGTCTGAATTGGTCCTGATTAGCGTTAAATCACTCATGAATATTTATTAGAATTTGGTTAAGACAATGGGTTTCACCCTCCACCTTAAACCCTTCAGTCTGCTACCTTAATTAGCTTCCCATTCCGAAGCCCTTCATTACCCCACGGTTAGAATTGCGGATAAAATCTACAATTTCATCACGGATTTCAGTAGGTTTAAATTCGGCTTCGATCATGTCTAAAGCTTTGGTTACGTTATTGTGTTTTACAAAAAGTACACGGTAAATTTCCTGAATCTCGTCAATCTGCTCGTTGGTAAAACCTCTTCTGCGTAAACCTACAGAGTTAATACCCGCATAAGAAAGTGGCTCGCGGGCCGCTTTAACATAAGGAGGGACGTCTTTACGCACCAATGAACCACCGGTTACAAAAGCATAAGAACCCACTTTAACAAATTGATGTATAGCCACCAAGCCTGCCAAAACTACATTGTTTCCAATGGTAATGTGGCCAGCTAATGTGGTGCTGTTGGAGAAAATACAATTATTGCCAACCTCACAATCGTGCGCGATGTGCGAATACGCCTGAATTAAACAATTGCTACCGATAGTGGTTTTCCATTTGTCTTTAGTACCACGGTTAATGGTAACACACTCACGTATGGTGGTATTGTCGCCAATTTCTGCAGTCGTAATTTCGCCTGCAAATTTTAAATCCTGCGGTTCGCCAGAAATAACAGCACCAGGAAATATTCGGCAGTTTTTACCGATACGTGCGCCATCCATAATGGTCACGTTCGATCCGATCCATGTTCCCTCTCCAATTACAACGTCTTTATGTATCACTACAAAGGGTTCAATTACCACGTTTTCGGCAATTTTTGCCTGAGGATGTATATATGCTAAAGGTTGTATCATTATTGAGCGGGTTCTGCTTGTTTAACTTTTGAGATTTGAGCCATCATTTCGGCTTCGACAACGATTTTTTCGCCAACCATACCCACACCTTTCATCTGGGCAATGCCCCTTCTGATGGGTTCCAGTAAATCGCAGCGGAAAACAATAGTATCGCCAGGCAAAACCTGAGCTCTAAAGCGTACGTTATCTATTTTTAAGAAATAGGTTAAATAATTTCTAGGATCTGGAACGGTGCTTAACACTAAAATACCACCAACTTGAGCCATAGCCTCAATTTGAATTACACCAGGAAAAACCGGTGCACCAGGAAAGTGACCTTTAAAAAACTCCTCATTCATGGTTACGTTTTTGACGCCCACCACGTGGTTTTTTGAAAGTTCTAATATTTTATCAACAAATAAAAATGGTTGGCGGTGAGGCAAAATATCCATAATCTGAACTACGTCATATAATGGTTTTGCACTGGGATCGTAAACCTTTTGTATTTTTTTGTTTTTCTCTTTTTTAATGGCTGCTTTAATCTTTTTTGCAAAAGCAACGTTTGCTGCGTGACCTGGACGGGCCGCCATAATATGGCCTTTTAAATGCATCCCAACCAAAGCCAAATCGCCAATCATATCCAATAATTTATGACGGGCAGGTTCGTTTTGATAACGCAGTTCCATGTTATTTAAAATCCCCTGAGGGGCAACATCGATATCTTTACGGTTAAATAATTTAGCCAGGTGGCTTAATTCATCCTTCGTAACTTCTTTATCTACAATTACAATGGCGTTATTTAAATCGCCACCCTTAATTAAATTGTGAGATAATTGGTATTCCAGTTCGTGTAAGAAACAGAAAGTACGGCAAGAAGCAATTTCTTTCTTAAACTCTGCAATGGTATTAATGCCGGCATGCTGGCTGCCCAAAACAGGAGAATTATAATCAATCATACACGTAAAACGATAATCGTCTAACGGCATGGCTACAATTTCTACTTTTCTATCTTCTTCGGTATAGGTAATGTTATGTGGAATGGTGAAATACTCGCGATCTGCATTTTGCTCAACTGTACCTACTTCTTCCAGCAAATCAACAAACTGGATAGAGCTGCCATCCATAATGGGTGTTTCTGGTCCGTCTAATTTAATGAGCACGTTATCAAGGTCCATACCAATCAAAGATGCCATTACGTGTTCTACAGTACTTACGCTGGCTCCATTTTGGGTTAGCGTAGTACCTCTTGAGGTATCTGTAACGTTATCTGCATCGGCTTCGATAATCGGGTGGCCATCTAAATCAATACGCTGAAATTTAAAGCCATGATTTTCGGGGGCCGGGCAAAATGTTAAAGTAACATTAGCGCCTGTGTGTAAACCAACACCAGATGCTGATATTTCTTGTTTAATCGTTTTTTGTCTAACGTTCATTGTGTATTGTATTCTTTTCCAGTTCAGCTGTAAGCTTTTTCAATTCCTCTTCGAGCGCGTTTATTCTTTTTTCTACATCTGGAAGATGTTTGAAAATTACGGAGGCACGCATCCAGTTGCGCAGTGGCTGCGCCGGACTACCATGCCATTGTTTATTTTCTTCAGTAATATTAAAATTGATACCGGCCTGCGCGCCAATTTGGGTGCCTTTAGCTAAGGTTAAGTGCCCGGCGATACCCACTTGTCCGCCAACAACACTGTTAGGGCCAATTTTTGTACTGCCTGATATACCTGATTGTGCAGCTAAAACGGTGTTTTCACCAATCTCTACATTGTGCGCAATCTGGATCAGATTATCGATTTTTGCACCTTTTTTCACAATTGTTGATCCCATTGTTGCACGGTCAACCGTTGTATTTGCCCCAATTTCTACATCATCTTCGATAATGACATTTCCGATTTGAGGTATTTTATTGTAGGTGCCATCCTTTTGCGGTGCAAAACCAAAACCATCGCTTCCGATAACGGTATTGGAATGGATAACAACCCTGCTACCGATTACCGAGTTGTGATAAATTTTTACGCCAGGGAAAAAAGTGCTGTTATTGCCGATTTTAGAATTAGCGCCAATAAAAGTTTGCGCATTTATTTTACATCCATCTGCAATTTCTACGTTTTCGGCAACATAGGCAAAGGCATCGATAAACACATTTTTGCCAATTTTTGCTGTTGGGTGCACAAAAGCCAGCTTATCAATTCCAGATTGTGCTGCCTGTGCGTTTACTGCTTCGTTATATTTATCCAGCAAAATGGTAAAAGCACTATAAGGATTTTCAACCCTGATTAAGGTACTGGTATAGGGCTGGGTAGGCGCAAAGTCCTTTGAAACGATAACGACAGAAGCCTGAGTAGAATACAAGAAGTTTTCATACTTAGGGTTCGAAAGAAAAGACAAAGAGCCTTCCTTTCCGTCTTCTATTTTAGAAAGTTCGGTAACGGCTACGTCAGGGTTACCATCAATGGAACCGTTTAGAAACTGACTTATCTGCGTGGCAGTAAATTGCATCGTACAAAGGTATATGTTAAATTGATATGAACAAAAAAACCTGCTCGGGTTAACTGTGTATATTTTACACAATAATAAGACTTAAAACGGCACTAAAAGTTAAATATTTTGTTAAATAACCTTAAATCCCTCTGGGGTAACAGAGGATATATTTTTCTACAGTTTTTTGCAGCGACTCCAGATTTGATAAATCAGAGGCCTTTGCAATATCTACAATATCGTTATTTTTCATCAAAATCTTAATATTTCCAACGCCTGCATTATAAGCGCGGTTTTGGATAGAATCGGTAAAAACAAAATAACGGGCTTCTTCCGGCTTAATTTCTAATAAATTAACCGCGGCATCCTGCAAAAAGTTTACACGGTCTCGATTTGCCATTTCATTACCCATTTCTACTTTATAAAGATTTCTGGAAGTAAGCATTTTACATAAGGTAGACAAAATTTTATCCGGGTGTTTGGTCCAAACCTTAACTGCGGCATAAATGTCCTGATCATCCAGGTTGGTAAAATGTTCAAGATTTTCGTGCTGGGCGAAGAAATTGGCCTCGTTAATATCGTTCTTTAAGAAATAATTTAATGAGGGTGAAGCAAATAAATCGGTTCCGGTGGCTGATAATTCTTTGGCGCGCTCCAATAGCTTTACCAAAATCATCTCGCCAGAAATAACGGTTTTATGCAGATAAACCTGCCAGTACATCAGCCTCCGGGCAATTAAAAACTTCTCGATAGAATAAATGCCTTTCTCCTCAATTACCAGATCATCGTCATAAACGTTAAACATTTTAATAATCCTGTCGAAACTGATTACCCCTTCGCTTACCCCTGTAAAAAAGCTGTCGCGGTTTAAATAATCCATTCTATCGAGATCTAACTGACCAGAAATCAATTGATGAAGAAACTTTTTAGGATAGGTGCCGTTAAAAATTTCGATGGCATGTGTTAACCGTCCATCAAAATGTGCGTTTAAATCGTGCATCAGTTTTGCCGAAATATCTTCGTGTTTGATTCCGCTCACCAAAGAATGTTCTAATGCGTGCGAAAAAGGGCCATGGCCGATATCGTGCAGTAAAATGGCCAAAATGGCGGCTTCTTCTTCGCCCTCGGTGATGTTATGCCCTTTACTTCTTAAAAGATTAATGGCCAAACTCATTAAATGCATGGCACCTAAAGCATGGTGGAAACGCGTATGTAATGCCCCCGGATAAACCAAATGTGTCATTCCAAGCTGTTTGATATAACGCAAACGCTGGAAATAAGGATGTGAGATCACATCGTAAACTAATTCGGATGGAATGCTGATGAAACCGTATACCGGGTCATTTATTATTTTCTTCTTGTTCAATCGTTAAAAATAGTTAAATAGATAGATACGGTACAAAAATTGCTATTTTTATTTATAGTTTGATTTACCTGCCAAAATTAAAAGGCAATACTTACCTATTTTTACAAAAACATGCAAGAAACTAAAATATTATGGGCCGATGATGAAATCGACTTATTAAAACCGCATATATTATTGCTAAATGATAAAGGATATAATGTAACCACATTTACCAATGGGAATGATGCGTTAGAGGCCTTTGGGAAAGCTCATTTTGATCTGGTTTTTTTGGATGAAAACATGCCAGGCATGAGCGGGATTGAAACCCTTTCGGCCATTAAAAACCTTAATCCCGATGTTCCTGTTGTGCTGATTACCAAAAGTGAAGAAGAAAATTTGATGGAGGATGCGATTGGTAGCAAAATAGATGATTATCTGATTAAACCGGTAAACCCTAAGCAGGTTCTTTTAACCATTAAAAAACTGATTGATAACAAACGTCTGGTAAGCGAGAAAACTTCCATGGCTTATCAACAGGATTTCCGCAGGTTGGGTATGACCCTGGGCGATAGGCTTAATTATGAAGAGTGGGTGGATGTGTATAAAAAAATCGTTTTCTGGGAGCTGGAATTAGAAAAACTCGACGATCCGCAGATGCATGAAATTTTGACCATGCAAAAACAGGAAGCCAACACACAGTTTTCTAAATTTATTGAAGAACATTATTTAGGCTGGATTAAAGAAAAAGATAAAGCGCCCTTACTTTCTAACGAGTTATTAAAGAAAAAGGCCTTCCCGCATATTAACGATACTACACCGGTATTTTTTATTCTGATTGATAATTTACGTTACGATCAGTGGAAAATTATCAATCCCTTAATTTCTGAATATTTCAGGATTGATGAGGAAGATATGTATACCAGTATTTTACCTACGGCTACACAATATGCGCGTAATGCTATCTTTTCTGGATTGATGCCGCTGGATATGGAGAAACGTTTCCCTCAGCTTTGGCAGAACGATGATGATGAAGGTGGAAAAAATATGCACGAAGAAGCATTTTTGGCCGATAATATTAAACGCAACATCAGAAAAGATTGTAAGTTCAGCTATAACAAGATCTTAACTTTCGAACAGGGAAAAGATTTAGTAGACCAGACCAATAATTTATTGCAGAACGATTTCAATGCCATTGTATTCAACTTTGTGGATATGTTGAGCCATGCCCGTACCGATATGCAGATGATCCGCGAGCTGGCTAATGATGATGCCGCTTACCGCTCGTTAACCCTATCCTGGTTTGAGCATTCGCCACTTTGGGATTTATTGAAAAAAATCTCTCAGAAAAAGGTTAAAGTGATCATAACTACCGATCATGGGACAATCAGGGTTAAAAAACCGGTTAAAGTAATTGGCGACAGGAGTACAAACACCAATTTAAGGTACAAACAGGGTAGAAACCTTAATTTTAATGCCAAGGAGGTGTTTTTGATTAAAAATCCTCATGATGCGTTGTTGCCTAAAATCAATATCAGCAGCAGTTATATTTTTGCAAGGGAAGACAGTTATTTCGTTTATCCGAATAATTACAATCAGTTTGTGAATTATTACAATGAAACCTTCCAGCATGGCGGTATTTCTCTGGAGGAAATGATTATTCCGGTAGTGACGTATTCGCCGAGATAATAAAAATAGAATTGAGATACTAGATTTGAGACCCGTCATTTCGAGCGGAGTGCAGCGCAGTCGAGAAATCTATAGCAGATTTCTCCATTTCGCTTTGCTTCAGTCGAAATGACCAGATATAAAAGGCAAAAGCAATGCAATTATGTATTACTTTTGCCTTTATTTTTTTAAAATGGATATCGAAGTAAATAGTTTAGCCGATTTACCTGCTGTTGCACAACAGCTTTCAGATTTTGCCGGGAGCCAAAAAGTCTTCATTTTTGAGGGCGATATGGGGGCTGGAAAAACAACTTTCATTAAAAATTTCTGTAAACATTTAGGTATTGATGATGTGGTTTCAAGTCCTACTTATTCCATCGTTAATGAATATGAAAGTCCTAACGGTTCGGTGTTCCATTTTGATTTTTATAGAATAAAAGATATTCACGAAGCCTATGATTTGGGCTATGAAGAATATTTTTATGGAGGTGGCGTTTGTTTAATAGAATGGCCGGAACGAGTGGAAGAGTTATTGCCCGAAAATCATGTTAAGGTTGAGATAAATGTGCTGGATGAAAACCGCAGATTATTCAGGTTTTCGAAGGTATAACAATTAGTTATCAATAAATTAACAGATTTTCCTTACCTTGAACAACCTAAAACTACCAAAATTTTAATTCAACATGGCTACAGGATTACGCGAAGGAATGGCCGATATAGCTCGTCAGGGTTTACTACAAACGCAAGAGGCAAAGTTAGAAACCAGAAATAAAAAAAACAGTCTATACATAGGAATACCCAAGGAAATTTCTTTCCAGGAAAATAGAATAGCGCTAACCCCTTTATCTGTGGCGCTGCTCGTTAACAACGGGCATCGTGTGGTTTTGGAAAGCGGAGCGGGCACAGGCGCAAATTTTTCGGATACCGAATATGCTGAACAGGGTGCTAAAATTGCCTATAACAAAAAAGAAGTTTTCGATGCTGATATCCTGGTGAAAATTGCACCACCCATGTTAGAAGAGATCGAGATGATGCATAAAGGGCAAACACTGATTTCTTCGTTGCAAACCGGAACTTTAAAGCAAGATTACCTGAAGGCATTAATGCAGAAAAAAATTAATGCCTTATGTTTTGAGAACCTTCGCGACGAAGGGAATGTACTCAGTGTGGTACGCGCCATGAGCGAAATAGTGGGGTCGACCTCTATTTTAATTGCGGCTGAATATCTGAGTAATGTAACAGGAGGGAAAGGTTTAATGCTTGGTGGCTTTACTGGTGTTCCGCCAACCGAGATTGTCATTTTGGGTGCAGGAACAGTGGGTGAGTATGCCGCCAGAACAGCTTTGGCATTAGGGGCCGAAGTAAAAGTTTTCGATAGTTCCATTTACCGTTTACGCCGCCTGCAGAATAATTTGGGTAGCAGGGTATTTACTTCGGTAATGCAGCCTATTGTTTTGAATAAAGCCATTGTTACCTGCGATGTAGTAATCGGTGCCATCAGAGCAAGCCATGGCCGCAGTCCATGTATTGTAATGGAAGAAACTGTTGCCCGGATGAAACCGCATTCGGTGGTAATTGATGTAAGCATTGATCAGGGAGGCTGTTTTGAAACTTCTGAGGTGACCAACCACACCAATCCCGTGTTTAGAAAATACGATGTAATTCACTATTGTGTGCCCAATATAGCTTCCCGTGTACCGAGAACGGCATCTTACGCTTTAACGAATATTTTTGCCCCCATTTTATTGGATATTGGTGAATTTGGCGGTTTAATGAATATGGTTTGGAATAATCCGGGTATTCGCGAAGCACTTTATATTTATCAGGGTAATTGTACCAATAAAGACCTGTCTGATATGTTTAATCTGCCCTTTAAAGATCTTGAATTATTGGTGGTTTCGAATCAATAAGCAAAAATGTAAAATGGACGATGTGAGCTGGATAATGGGTTACCTTTTGACGCTTGCTACTTGACATTAAAAAAAATGAAATTCAACCTCTTTACGTTATTTCTTTTCCTCTCGGTAATTACTTGCGCTCAAAATAAACCTGTTGGCGTAAAAAAGCTGGTGGTGGTAAGTTCCTATAATCAATACCTGGCAGCGATTAAAACAAATCCGGATAACGAACTCGTTGAAATCAAAAAAGCCATTCCCAATATCAAATTAGATATCCGCTACGCCACTAAGAACAACTTTATGCAGCAGGTAATGTATAAACAGGCGAGGGCTTTTGCACGAAAACCAGTTGTAACATCATTAAAAAAAATCCAGAAGGAATTAAATAAAAAAGGCTATGGCTTGAAAATATTTGATGGTTATCGTCCTTATGCGGTTACCATTGAGTTTTATAAAAAGGCCAGCGATAAAAATTTTGTGGCCAATCCGGCAAAAGGATCTAAACATAACAGAGGTTGTGCGGTAGATTTAACTTTGATTAGCCTGAAAACAGGTAAAGAAATACCAATGCCAACCCCTTACGATAGTTTTTTGGCCGCTGCCGCCGCGAAATACGAAAATGTATCGCCAGAGGTTAAGAAAAACCGCGATTTTCTGATCGCTATCATGCGTAAATACCAGATGAACGTACTAGAGAACGAATGGTGGCACTACGATTTTTCGGGATGGAAAAAGTACGACTTGATGGATATTCCCTTCGAAAAACTTTAACAGGTTTCGTCATCCTGAACTTGTTTCAGGATCTTTTGGGTAAATAAGTAGACGCTGAAACAAGTTCAGCATGACGATGGCAGGTTTACAAATGATGCGGTTTCCCGTATTGCTCCATTTTTACCCTTGCTTTATCTTCCTTTACTGATAATTCAAAAATATAATCGTAATCATCGTCTGTTAATTCCTCCTTAGGCTTTTTGCCGCCAAGGGCTTCAATAATTTCCAGTACGGTGTTCGAGTGGCCAGCTACAATAACAGTTTTGCCAACATAATTGGTTTTAATGCTGTCTACAAGCGATTTAATGTCTTTATAATCGATCACCTTCGGAATCACCAGTGAATCTAGGGTTTGGTGCGTTCTTTTGGTTGGGGTGGCAAAAGCAACATCGAATTTTACCTTTTTTAGGTAGGTTGCTAAATCTCCTGCACGAATCCTTCCTTCATCAGAGAGATTGGGGTTGGTATCCTGTGGATTAGACTTATCTTTCTCTGCGTGCCTAACAATCCAAACATTGGTGGTTTGTGCAGAAACTATATTGGCAAAGAGAAGCGTTAACGACAGGAATACGAACAGTTTTTTCATGTTATAAATATTGAAAAATTAATTGGATAAGGAAAGGTTAAAAATTTATAGCTGTTATCAGCTTTTCAATATCCTCTTTTTCGTGCCAGGCAGAAAGGACTATACGATCTAAAATTTTGTCGTTGGGATTTGGATAAGGGAAAGACGAAATCAGGATCTGCTGTTGTAAAAGACGTTCTGAAAAGTTTACATCGCCCAGCAGATAGACCGGAAAACCATATTCGTGTTTCCAGGTAAGATTTGAAACCGTTTCGAACATGGCCATATTGTTTTTCAGTTTATTTAAGGCCTTTCGATATATTTCTTCAGCATGGATAAAGGCATAAAGTGCGGCTGGACTTGGCGGAGAAGCACCTATAAAGGTATTTGCGGCTTTAAGTTTAAGGATCATTTTATCTGAGGCCAAAACCAGGCCCGCATCTACACCTAGTGCTTTTGCCATCGAGGCAACCACTATATTTTCGATGTTTTCTTGCTTAGGAAGATTTGCGATAGCGCTCGTTCCGTTATTATTTACACCGATTCCATGCGAATCGTCAACAACGAGAATTATATTTTTATCCTTACGGATCTCTTTTACAAAGTCGAAGTCATAAATTTCGGGCACAAGATTGTTCATCGAATTGCTGATCAAAACCCAGGTTTTTTCTTCCGATGAATTTATGCTTTCAATCGTTTCTGCAATCCAATCTCGAAATAACATTAAATTTTTGGTTTGATTTTCTGCCAGCCAAAGCGAGGGGTGTGTAGCCGGAGCATAAATTACTTTTCCTAATTTCGACAGTTCTTTAACGGTAAGCTGCGCCGCCAAATAACCACTAGAGGTAATCAGTGCGGCTTCAGTTCCGTAGCGTAGTGCAGCTACTTTTTCGGCATCATCATAAATACCTAATTGAATGTTGTTGGTACGACTTGTTCCGTTGTTTAAACCGAACTTTTTAATCCCTTCGATATATAAATCAATGAAATCCTGATTTTTGGGAATGCCCAGATAAGCTGTTCCGCCAAAATATAAATAGGTCTTTCCCTCAATATTTATTTGGTTAGCAAAAGGCTGATCAATCGATTTAAAGTTAGGTTTCATATTAATTGTAGTTTCTCCCAAGCTCATCATTGGCAGCGCGGATAATAGATTTATCGCCATTGTCATCATGGTAGAATTCCCAGAACATGATTCCATTTGCCATATCTTTGGCGAGTTTAGCTTTTTTTCTGGTGGTTATCGTTCCATTAAAGTAAAATTGAACGCCATCAATTAATACATTATCTAAACTTACATCGGCACCCGCGGTTACAAAATCACGGTAGGCCTTGGCCGAGTTACTGGCATTTTTACCATAAGCCGGGATGCCCAAAACAGCTTTCTCCTTCGGCATGCCACGGGTGCTTAACCAATAATTTAAACTGGCAACGGCCATGTTGTACGATGCATGTTGAATAGGTTCATTTTTATCCCAGCCAATGCCGTCATAAACCATAATATTAAAGAAATCTACAACAGGGAAAACTTCCGATTTTAATCCATCTCTAATACTGCCGGCATATACACCCGGGGTAATGGCCGCACTTAAAAATTTATGGTATTTGTGTAACGAATCTGAAAGTTCCTTCATCAGGAGCACGTAATTGTCTGCCGATCCATCGCTGGTGCTTGGGTATTCCCAATCCATATCTACGCCATCCAGATTGTTTGTTTTGGTAAAAGTTAGCACATTTTTCACAAACAGGTTTCTGGCCGTTGCAGATGCCGCCATGGTTACAAAAATACTTTTCGTGCCCGATATCGATATGCCTGTTTTTACACCATTAGCCTTAGCCTTTTGCATTACGGTTGTAAATCGGCCAGGTTGTTCCAATGTCGCTAAGCTTCCGTCGGTATTGGGATTTAGAAAAGCATAAAAGAGGTGCGTAATCATTTTGAACTTCGAATCTGCCACACCGGCCGGATCCCGGTAGCTTGGAAAATAGCTCACAATTTTAAAACTATTGTCGGGTATATAGGGTGTTGCAGGTATAGGAGGCCCGGTAGGATCGGTTAGCGGATCGTTTTTCTTACAGGATGATATGACCAGCAGGATAGAAATGCCCATCAATAAATAGATTTTTTTCATAGGGTAGGTATTAACTGGTGTTACATATACTTAAAAATTATCGTGTATATAAGTGATTATCCTAACCATTTCTGCACGTACCTCGGCAGTTGGTTTTACAAAGCTGTTGTTCATGAAAGAATAGATATAGGTTTTACCTTTTTTAGTGAGTACATAGCCGCTTTGATTATGAACACCACCCAGCGAGCCGGTTTTCCCAAAAACAAAAGGTTTGTCGGTTTTGGGGTAAGCGCTTTTTAAAGTACCACTTTTTCCACCTGCAGGTAACAGGTTAAAAAGCTTTTCCGGATTGTTTACCAATTTGTAAATGGAATCGAGAAGGTATACATTATCACGCGGCGTAAATAAATTCTGACGGGACAGGCCAGATCCATCAGCCCACTTTACTTTATCGGGCAAAAAAGAAAGGTAGTTTTTAGTAATGTAATCAATCGCTTTTGTAGTACTCAATGTATCGCCAATCTGATTGGAGCAAACCAATAATAAATGTTCGGCGATAAAATTATCGCTGGGTAACATCATGTGTTTTAAAACAGAATCGCGCTTAGCGCCCGGTAAAGTTTTAGCATAGGAGGGGATTTTAAAATCGACTATGCCCACTGCTTTGTGCAGCGTGTCTGATAATATTTCGACAGTAACATGTGCACTGGTTTTATATGGGTTTTGCTGATTGTAACCTGGCGGCACTGAAACGGCGGGATAATGAAAGCGGTTGCTTAAAAAATCTCTGCTTACCTGGAAACTACCAGCTTTTTTAGTAGAATCTATTTCAAAACAGGGCGCAAAAACCTTTGGTTCGATATTGATTTTATTTGGAGTAAGATAAGTAGAAGTAACCATGTTATCCATAATTGGCATTTCGGTAATTTCTGGCTGATAATAATAATCGTAATCATCCCACGACCAGCCGTCGCCAAAAAAACTACCCGAATATCGTCCCGGAGAAAAGAATAGTTTTTTGTTCGAAGCCAAAAGAAAATTGTAAGCCGATTTGTCTTTTACGGCAAACTGTAAAAAAGCCGGATCGCCTGTGCCCCAGAAAATCAATGAATCATTCCGTTCAATATATTTTAACGCAGGCATTAAGTCCGGCAGCATTTTTAAACTCGCAAAAAAAGTATAAAGTTTGGTGTTTGATGCCGGTGTGAAATACTTATCGGCATCTTTCTGATAAATCATTTTTTGATCTGCCGGATTATAAAGCGCAAAACCCACCTGATATTGTTTGATTACCTGTGAATTTTTGAATGTTTTAGCTACTTTTTTCGAAATGATCTTATTGGTTGAACAACCCGTTAACAAACAAACAGCGAGTACAAACGCAAGAAAAATAAAATTATAGCTTTTTAAAGGAAACATGTTCTAAATTTAGGGGGACATAATTATCAACTAATTTATTAAATTTAGTTTAATGTTAACCAAATATAGCCCCGGTGTAATAATCTGTTTACGCAAATTCACAATTTGTTTGGGCTTGGTATTGCTTACTTTTTCCGGATTTGGACAGGAATTCCTTTTTAAAAGAAACCGGCAAAAACAGTCCATTTCTTTTAAGTGCATTAAAAACCTAATGGTTATTCCGGTATACGTAAACGGGAAAGGCCCCTATGATTTTGTGCTAGATACCGGCGTTGGACCAATGATTATTACAGATCCATCCATTATCGATTCTTTGAACTTTAGTAAGCTTCGTAAAATTAAAGTTTCTGGTCTGGGCATCGAAACCGTTGAAGCTTATGTTTCTCAAAGTCTCGATGTTAAAGTAGGCAGTACAAACATTAAGAATATACCAACGGCAATCTTAAAAGAAGATCTCTTTAACCTGTCGGGGCACTTGGGACTGAAAATTTATGGATTGTTGGGCTTTAGTTTTTTTAACAGCTTTATTGTTGATATCCGATACAGTGAAAACAGGCTGATTATTTACGATCGCTACGCCAAGATTAAATACCGTGGAAAAAAAATACCTATTGAGATAGAGAACCAGAAACCATATATTCTGGCCACTGTTGATGTTCCCGGGGGCAAAGCTGTTGAGGCCAGGTTTTTAATGGATACCGGTGCCAGCCATGCTTTATCACTCGAAATGTTAAATGGAACTGAATTCCCCCTGCCTGAAAAAAAAATCAAAGCTAATCTCGGGATGAGTATCAGTGGACAGATTAAGGGATACGTGGGGCGCGTAGGTAAATTTAATGTTGGAGGTTATCCTTTTAAAGACGTTGTTGCCGGATTTCCCGATTTTAAAACTATTGCAGACAAGATCGATTTATCAAAGCGGAATGGAAATTTAGGGGCTGATTTATTGCGGAAATTTAACATCCAGTTTAATTACCAGGAAGGCTTTATTTATGTTAAACCCAATGGATTAAGTAAAACCCCTTTCGAGCACGATATGATCGGTATGGTGCTTTATCTCGATCAGAAAGAGTATAAAAGAGTATTGATTGGCGAGATAGACGAAAATAGTCCGGCAGAAAAAGCGGGACTATGTCCTGATGATGAAATTATTGCGGTAAACTTTAAAAGCGTAGATGCGTATACTTTAAACGAGCTGACCGAAATGTTTAAATCGAAAGCTGATAGAAATGTAATCTTCGAAATTTTTAGAGATAATCAAGTCTATTTTAAGGTGGTGCGCCTTGAAAAGCGGATCTGAAAAGCGTAATTTTCCAGTTACAAAACAATTGTCGTGTAACAAGATTCTAACTTTAACCTCTTATTGTCAAGCAAACTAACTTTTATATACACATGAAGAAAAACTTTAAGGTACTTGCCCTTGCAGGTATCGTAGCACTTGGTGTAGCCGGATCAGGTTCCGTATATGCCCAGAAAAAATCTAAAACCACAAAAGGAGCAACTCCAGCAACGCCAACTGCAACTCCGGCAGCAGCTCCAAAAAAAGAAGGAATTAAACCATTCTCAGAAGTAATTACCGCAAAAGCCAGAACAACAAACGGTTTATTTAAAACACACAAAGTTGACGATAAATGGTATTTTGAGATACCAGATTCGATGATAAACCGCGAAATGCTTGTGGTTACCCGTTTAGCAAAAGTACCTGCGGGCGTAAAAGTTGGCAACCAGCAATATGGTGGAGAACAATTAAACGAACAAGTGTGGAAATGGGAGCGTAGAGGTAAACAGGTTTACATTCGTGTACCAAGCTATTCAACCAAGGCCGATCCGAACAGCGATATGTACGAATCGGTACAAAACTCTAATCTTGCACAGATTTTAGCCAGCTTTGAAATTAAAGCTTATAATAAAGACACTACAGGCGTTGTAATTGATGTTACCGATTTCTATAACGGTGATGTAATGGCGATTGGTGCTACCGATCAGATCCGCAAGGCTTATAAAGTGACCATGTACGATGCAACACGTTCTTATATCGATACGGTAAAAACTTTCCCTATTAACGTTGAAGTAAAAACAGCTAAAACATATCGTGCAGCAGAATCTCCAACCGATAATAGTAATGGAGCAGTTACTTTCGAATTCAATACATCGATGTTGTTATTGCCAAAAACCCCTGTAAAAGCCAGAATAATGGATAGCAGAGTTGGTTTCTTTGGTCAATCTCAAATTGATTATGGAACCAATGCACAAAAGGCAGAGCGTACAGCCTATATCCACCGCTGGAATTTAGTTCCCAAAGATACCAATGCTTACAAACGTGGCGAATTGGTAGAACCGGTAAAACCGATTGTAATTTATATCGATCCTGCAACACCAAAAAAATGGGTACCATTTTTAATCCAGGGTATTAACGATTGGCAGGTAGCGTTCGAAGCGGCTGGTTTCAAAAATGCCATCATTGGTAAAGAAGCACCAAGCCCGCAACAAGATCCTCAATTTAGCGTAGAAGATTCGAGATATTCGGTTGTTCGTTATTTTGCATCAGATATTGCAAATGCTTATGGTCCGCACATTAGCGATCCCCGTACCGGACAGATTTTAGAAACGCATATTGGTTGGTACCATAATGTTATGAACCTGTTGCGCAACTGGTACTTTGTACAAACAGCAGCCATTAACCCAGAAGTACGTAAAGCTAAATTTACTGATGCACAAATGGGCGAATTGATCCGTTTTGTTTCTTCACACGAAATTGGCCATACATTAGGTTTACCTCATAACTTTGGCTCAAGTTATGCTTATCCGGTTGATTCATTACGTTCGAAAGCATTTACAGATAAACATGGTACAGCGCCATCTATTATGGATTATGCGCGTTTTAACTACATCGCTCAACCTGGTGATGGTGTAACCAAACTTCACCCTCAAATTGGAGAATACGATAAATGGGTAGTGAAATGGGGATATTCCTGGATTCCTGGAAACAAAACTGCTGAGCAGGAAAAAGAAATTTTAGATCAGTGGACATTAAAAAATGCAGGTAATCCGCTGTATTTCTATGGCCGCCAGGGAACTTCATTAGATCCTCGTTTGCAAAGCGAAGATTTGGGCGACAATGCGATGAAAGCAAGTACTTATGGCATTGCCAACTTAAAACGCATTTTACCTAATGTAGAAAAATGGACTTACCAAAAAGGAAAAGACTATAGCGATTTAAAAGAAATCTACACAGAAATTGTTGGCCAGTTTAACCGTTATATGGGACATGTGGCTGCAAACGTTGGTGGATTAAGCGAAAACTTTAAAACCTACGAGCAAAAAGGACCGGTTTACGCTTATTTGCCTAAAGCAAAACAAAAAGAAGCGGTTACCTTTTTCAATCAACAGTTATTTACAACGCCACTCTGGTTAATCAGCAATGACCAGTTGAGCAAATTTGATAACGGTGTATTGTTAAACCGCATTAAAAGTGTTCAAGCGAATACTTTAGGCAACTTATTATCTGCTCCGCGTATTGCACGTTTGTTAGATAACGAAACTAAAAACGGTGCAGCCAAAGCATACACCTTGCCTGAATTATTTACTGACTTAAGATCATCGGTATTTGTTGCAGGAAGAGCAGATGCATTTAAACGTAATTTACAACGTGCTTATGTAGATCGTTTGCAGGATTTAATGACCAAAGAAGCAGAACTTCCGGTTGGATTCCCTGCAGATTATGCCGCAAGTTATGGTTTAACGCCAATCAATGTTGGCTTATCTGATATCAGACCATTGGTTAGGGCAGAGTTGAAAACCTTATTGGCTACAACAAAAGCCAGAGCAACAGCAGGCGATGCCATTACCAAAGCACACTACGAAGATTTAAATATCAGAATTAAAGATATTTTAGATCCGAAGAAATAAAATAATTAAATGATAGAGGGATTGAATGATAGCATGTTCGATTATTAAGCGCCCAAATTCACTCATTATCTAATCTACTCAATCGAAATCAAAAGAACGGAGCAGATCATTAAATTGATCGCTCCGTTTTTTGTTTTGGTTCGTTTGTATAATTCTTGATGCTTTAAGCTAAACCCACAACAGTTTTTTAATTTTATGATCAAAACGGCTATCATGCTTAAAAAAATAACACTTGCCATTGCTTTATTTACCTGCAGTTTAGCTGTATTTGGCCAAAGTGCAGATTCGCTAACAATCGTAAAAACCAAATGGCAGAAAAACAGCGTTGCCAAACAGGTGGTTTTATACCGGCATCACTTTGATCAGAAAAATCTTTTCGCTGCAAACGAAAATATTTCTTTTCTCGAAATTAAAAATACAGGACGAAAAGCAGTATTTGCCATTGGTGCAGAAGAAAAAGAACTGATTACGACCAGTAGTTTTGGACTGCGCGATACCGCAATTGCTGCGGTCAACGGCAATTTTTTTGATGTGAAAAATGGAGGGTCGGTAGATTTTGTTCGTGTTAACGGAAAAACCATTAATACTAACCGCCTGGATAAGCATGGAAATCGGGCAAGGCACCAGGAAGCAGCGCTTGTTATTGAAAACGGAAAGATTTCGATCAAAAAGTGGGATGGAACAACCGACTGGGAAACCAAATTAACTGCCCAAAATGTTTTGTTAAACGGACCATTGTTAACCTTAAACCGCGTTGATGAAACACTAGATACAGCCGGATTTAACCGCTTGCGTCATCCGCGCACCTGCCTGGGCATAAAACCAAACGGGAGGGTAATTTTGTTAACCGTTGACGGAAGAAATGAAAACTCCGCAGGCATGAGTTTGTTCGAACTAACCAAATTAATGCGTTGGTTAGGCTGTACCAGTGCCATTAATTTTGATGGCGGGGGTTCTACCACTTTATGGGTAAACGGAATGCCCGATAATGGTGTTATCAACTATCCAACTGACAATAAAAAATGGGATCACGAAGGGCAGCGTAAAGTAGCTAATGTCATTTTGGTGAAAAAACAAGTCCGGAGATAAACCGGCATCTATAACAAGCATGTTTAGCTCTGGTTAAAAAAACTTATTTTAGCCAAAGATTTTCTTGAAATGATTAAAAATACAATATACTTTTTCTTTTTTGTGCTGATGCTTTCTGCCTGTAAATTTGGCTCTAAAACCAGCGATCCAACTTTAAGAGATTTTACTTTCGAGCCTGTAAAAGGCATTCGCTATCAAGAGGTAAAACGCCGGTTTAAAAATGGACTTTCTTTTAACGCAGAAGGTTTTATGCAAAAACCATCCTGGATTATTGAAGTGGTTAAAGAAGATACCATGTCGGCCTGGAGCCCGCAGAAAAAAAAGATGCAGAAGTTTTATATGCAGTACGATCACGGAAACGTGTATAATTTTGCTGCAGAATTTTTTAAGGTGAAACACATCAGTAAAGATAGCCTGGTTTTTCAGCGTGTGCAGGTAGAAGGAAGGGTGATTGCCGCCGATGTACGTTCGGATGTAAACATGACCTTTTACGCACAGGATTACATTAAAAATAAATTAAAAACCACGGCTGCTGACCTGCAAAAACCAACCAAAGCCGATACGGCATTTATTCTGGAACGATGTACTAAGGTAAACCGGAATAGTAACGATGCTTTCGCTGCTACAGACCCGGTTCAGTTTATCTCTAAAAGTAAAATTGCAAGGGTAGAAAAAATCAGTACGGTAGACCGGGCGAATAATAGAACCGAGGCTTACGATTACATGTTTCCGCAGTATATTATTCGGATAGACCGGGCTTATAAAGATTTTGCTTACCAGGTTGCAGCCGTTGTTGATTTTCAGGGAGGCATACATGTAAAAACGATTTATAACGTGCTTCCGGAGAATAAGGAGGCTAAGAAAAAAGTGGCTCAGGGCATAGCCGATATCTACGTTCGAAACCTTTTTGATGTGGCTCCCGGAACAACGCTGGGGATTCCACACAATAGCGAAATTACTTTAACAATAATTGGGAAGGCGATTAAAAAGCCTTAGTAATCTGCTATTTACAAAATTTTAATGTTAAAAAAATGTTAAAATTTATTTTGATTTTAAAAATTAAAACTTACCTTGCATACTTAATTTTAATATTTAATACAATGCAAGAAGGCACAGTAAAATTCTTCAATGTAACTAAAGGTTTTGGCTTTATCATCCCTGCGAATGGCGATAGCGAAATTTTTGTTCATTCAACAGGTCTTATCGACGAAATCCGTGAAAACGACAAAGTTCAGTACGAAGTTGCTAACGGTAAAAAAGGCTTAAACGCCGTTAATGTGAAAGTAATTTAATTTATTTATCATATTTACAGAGAAGGCTGCTTTCTTGCGATGGCGGCCTTTTTTTGTTTTATTTTTCGAGGACTGAACTCTTTCGGGACCTTTTTCACTTATTCAGGACCTGTTGAATTCCCGCAGATGTCGCAGACAGCGCAGATGAATATAACTCTGCGTCAATCACTTTGATCTGCGGGCGCTATTTAGCGTTCTTACTTCTGGGCAACTTTCTTCCTTAAAAACTGATCCAGAAAAATTAATCCAATCACCAGATCTGCAAAAAGAAAGGCATAAATAGCCGTAGGTGTAATGTATTGGTTTAAATTGAAATCCAAATTCACCTTCAAATCGAATGCAGGCATGTCGAGCTTAACCTTATAAAACACATAACCGATTAAGGCCAATAAAGAGATCAGGAAAAAGCCCCCAATGCTATAAATAATCTTTTTGTCGACCTTCGTTTTCATTGCTACCGGGGCCGGAGCTAATGCGATACTTTCCATTACATTCCTGTTGAACGACATAGAGGGTTCATCAAGATCGAGCTCATTAAAAACTAAATTGAGCTTTAACAGATCCTCGTACTGCGATTTAATCTCAGCATCCGATTCGATTTTTTCTTCGATGGCTTTTTTTGAAGAATCATCCAAATTCCCATCAATATAATCCCAAAGCTGTTGTTCTATTGTGTTCATAGTAACTCCTTTACTTCATCTTTTAACAAATATTGTAATTTTTCTTTAAGTCTTTGCCTGGCCCTGTGCAACTTAACCTTTATCGTGTTGGGTTCCATGTGCAGCGCCTCGCCAATTTCTTCTAAACTCTGTTCACCTTTATAAAATAGCGTAATAATAGCGGCATCGTCTGGTAAAAGCTGGGTAATGGCAATATTTAAAAAAGTATGGCTATCCTGTTTCTCGTAACCATTTGCATTAAAACTGGAAGTCTGGTTTTCGAGCTGCAATATGGTACCTTCATCATGAATTGATGTGGTATCTAAACGGTTTTTCCTTAAAAAAGTCATGGCCGTGGTATACGTTATCGAGTACAGCCAGGTACTAAATTTAGCCGTTTGTTTAAAGGTGCCCAATGCTTTATAGGCTTTTACAAAGCAATCCTGCGCAATTTCTTCGGCATCTTCCCTGTTTTTCGAAAACCGTAAAGCAAGTGTAAATACAAACCGCTGATGGCGTTTTACCAACAAGGCATACTGATCGGTTTCGCCGCTCAATACCTTCTGGATCAGCTCTAAATCTGTAGGTTTTTGCTCCATGTTTAGCAATAAGACTACATTAAAGATAAGTAGGTTACACGTGAAACATCATTAAAGAGATTTATTATTTATTCGTTGCCAGGTGGATAATAAACTTAGTATAGTTTTTTGGAAATGAAAGGGCAGTTTTTCATGGCGAACAGCAGGTTTATGAACATTGGGTGTGCTCATGGCAGCCCTAAAAATGAAATGCTGCTCTGGCCATTTAGCCCCCTGCCCGAAGCAGGCGGGCGGGTGAAGCGGTACCCTGCAGGCTGAGGTACGAAGCCAAAGCGTACAAGCGCAACACGGGAACCAGGTTGGTTTTTTATGCAGGCACTGCGCTCCAAAAAGAAAATTAGCTGAATATCATTTATTTTATTGATTGGAAATGAAAGGGCCGTTTTTCATGGCTGATTGTAGTCCTGCTGTTCGCTATAGTCCCGACGTGAAGTCGCGAGCTGCCGCTGCCATCAGGTTTACGAGCAACGTGTGTGCTCTTGGCAGCCCTAAATGAAATGTTGTGGGCCATGCCGAAACTTGCGAAGTTTCACCCGGCTCCGGGGCCTGTTAAACTTCGCAAGGTGCACACGCCCTAATGCGAAGCGAAGAATTTTAATCCTGCAATTGATCCAATAAGCGTACAGATAAAAAATATCCGCCAGAAGGTTGCGGGTTCATTGAAATAAAAAATGCCGATAATTACCGTGCCTACGGCACCGATGCCTGTCCAAACAGCATAAGCAGTTCCCATGGGTAAAGTTTGAGTGGCCTTATTTAGCAATAAGAAACTTAAAATAATGCAGACAAAAAAAGCGGTACTCCATTTTATATTCGAAAAATTGTTCGATAATTTTAGGCAGGTGGTAAAGCCAACTTCAAAAAGGCCGGCAATAATTAAGATAATCCAGTTCATGATAAATGTGTTTCTGCAAATTTAAGGCACATTTATCGGGCAACATTTTACAAATGTTAAAAAATGACTTTATTTATGCGCAGCTCTAATTCTGCTCAGCGTAACCTGTGTTACGCCCAGGTAAGAAGCAATATGTTTTAAAGCCACTCTTTTAATCAGCTCCGGAGATTGATTTACAAAGTCCTGATAACGCTCTGCCGCACCTTTAAAAGCCCGGTCTATTAACCTTCTTTCTGTAGCAATTAATTCCTGTTCCGCAATTTTTCTGCCCCAGTTGGCAATTTCTAAATGTTGGTCGTAAAGTAAAAAAAGATCAGTTAGCCTGATTTGAATTAAGCAGCAATTTTCTAAAAGCTCAATATTTTCGTATCCCGGACGGTTATTAATATAGCTGTTAAAAGAAAAAAGAACCGCACCGCTTTCGCCAAACCAAAAGGTAATCTGCTGGTTTTCGCCATCAGAATAGGCCCGGGCAATACCGCTTTCGAGGATATAGAAATAAGGTTCTGTTTTATCGGCGTGGATTAATATTGTTCCCTTTGGATGTGCTACCGGTTTGGAAACAGCAGCTAACCTTTCTAAAGCTTCATTACTGAGCGGCTTAAAAATTTCTATATTTTTTAACTGATTGTGCAAGGGGATTTTTGAATGTTTGATAAAGCTATTGATTTTTTTTCAGCAAGGGTGTAACCTGATTAAAAAGCATGTAGTCATAATACACAGAACACGGTTCAATTTAGACAATAGAATATTTACAAATTAAAAAATTATAATCATGGTAGGTATATTAGTTCCCATCTCACTTTTTTTAGGTGCATTCGCAATGGTATTCGGAATGCGCTATTTATCAAACAAGGAGAAAATGGCAATGATCGAAAGGGGAATCGATCCGGGGGTGCATAAGGCTACCCCAAAACCTTTTTTAAGTTTAAAGTTCGGTTTGCTCTTGGTTGGTTTAGGGGTTGGCTTACTGGTAGCGCTCTTTACCGTTAGGGGCGTATTCGGCAGCGATATGACGAATAGTGAGCAAGGTCAATCAGTAGCCATTTATTTTGGTTGCATCGGAATTTTCGGCGGACTGGGTCTAATTGTTTCTTACCTGGTAGAGAAGAAATGGCTGGATAACAATAAAATGTTATAGTGTTGTCAGGTATTACTATCTGATAATATGAATTCTCAGTCTGATCAGAGCAGTCAAGTTTCATAGCCAGTTTGCTATAAAACTTGACTGCTTTTTATTGCGGTTTGTTAATAATCGCAACGGTTAAGCGGCTAATGCAGTTCATTTTTCCGCGTTCATCGTAAATTTTAATTTCCCAAACCTGAGTTTTGGCACCAATATGTAAAGGCTTACAGATGCCTTTAACCAAACCACTTTTTACTGGTCGTAAATGGTTGGCGTTTACTTCTAAACCCACGGCAACATATTTCTCCGGATCGATACACATATAAGAAGCAATACTGCCCAAAGTTTCGGCCAAAACTACTGAGGCACCTCCGTGCAGTATTCCGGCAGGTTGGTGTGTGCGCTCATCAACAGGCATGGTTCCGATAATAAAATCTTCACCAATTTCTGTAAATCTGATATCGAGCAAGGCTCCAAGATGATTTTTAGGGCGGTTGTTCAGCTCATCAACTGTAAAGTTTTTAAACCACATGGTAACGTTCTTTTAAAATGGAAACATGGTGAATAATGTGTCCGCCAACAATAAATAAAATAGATTTTACATTAATTTCTCTGCCCGAAGCAATTCCCTTTCTGTTGAGTTCTTCTTCGTTTAAAGATTTAAAAAGGTATAAATTAGCTTTACGCAGGGCGATAAATTCTTCAATCAAATCTTCCAGATCGCGTTGGGCAAAGCGGGCATTGGTTACATAATCATCTTCTTCAAAACCTGGTAAAGGCTGCTGTTCTTTCCGGGCAAAACAGGTCATGCGAAAAGCAAAAACACGTTCAGCGTCGATAATATGGCCTAACATTTCTTTCAGTGTCCATTTACCTTCGGCATAGGCATAATCAGCCTTATCGGCGTTTGCCCTAAACAAGGCCGGAAGACTTTGCATCTGATCGTTTAAAATTTCGAAAATATCCCGATCAACTTTACTGATATAGGTTTCGCCCCAGGCTGGGTATTCGTTAGGCTGTGGTCGGTTCATATCTTAAACTGCTTTTTAATATTATTCTAAAAGTTGTGCCCTTACCCAGTTCAGAGTCTTTTACAAAAATTTCTCCACTGTGGTAATTTTCTACAATCCGTTTGGTAAGCGATAAACCCAGGCCCCAGCCACGTTTACGCGTGGTATAGCCGGGTTGAAAAACTGCATCGAACTTAGATCTTGGAATGCCCTTTCCGGTATCACTCACATCAATAAATACCTGCTCCTTGGCTAAATTTTCAATAATATTGATGGAAATTGAGCCTTCGTTTTCGATGGCATTGGCCGCATTTTTTAACAGGTTTTCAATCACCCAATCAAATAATGGAACGTTTAACATCGCCCTTACCTGCTCATCACCGGTAATGCTAAATTTAACCTTGTCGGATGTACGCACCTTAAAATAGCGGATAAAATCGCTCACCACGATATAAACCGTATGGTCTTCGAGTATCGGTTTAGAACCGATTTTCGAGAAACGGTCGGTAATAATTTCCAATCGTTTAATATCGTTCTCCATTTCGGCAATCAACGGGTCATCTTCTGCATCAAATTTCGATTTCATCAGCTCTGTCCAGGCCATCAGCGATGATATTGGTGTACCCAGCTGGTGGGCCGTTTCTTTGGCCAAGCCTACCCAAACATGGTCCTGTTCATCCCTGCGGGCTGAACTAAACGCTGCGTAGGCCGTCAAAAGAAAAAGAAAGATAACGCCCATCTGGATATAGGGAAAATACCTCAACTGCGTTAAAATAAAGGAATCACGATAGTAGGCCTTAAATTTTCTGCCAAAAATATTCATTTCATCCGGTGGATGCTGGGCTTTCATTTGCCTTAACTGCCTTACAAAATATAGGCTATCATAAGTAAGTTTTGCATCCGAAATGGGATAGTTGGTTTTAGTACTATCGAGCCCATTAAAGGAAGTAATGGTTCCGGCCGAATCGGTCATGATTACAGGCGTTTTCGTATTTTTTCTCACGGTTTCAACCACTATGCGATAATCATCGTTATCGTAGAGAAACATCGCCCGCTCCTGAATTTTCACCCAGAGGTGAAATTGGTCCGCCTCTTCGCGTTCCATTTTTTTTACAAAAGAATCGGTGTAAAATACTGAGGCAATGCCAATTAAGATGGCAAAAATGAGAAGGAAAAACTTCCAGCGGCGTTTCTTTTGATAAGGGTTCATGCTTTAGCTAGCCAAATTACAATAACAAAACGAAAAAAACATCAAACCATTATGCTTTTTCAAAAACCTTAAAGCGATCATTTCGAATGCATAATAGCTTCATCGCAGATGAAAACACTATAAAATGGATGAAAAACATATCTTTGCAACGTCTTGCGTTTTGCGCAGAGCGGTAAGCGCCAGAGCGCCCAACGCCTAACGCCAACCGCTCAACAAACCAATTTATGGATAAAAAAGTTAGAGTAAGATTTGCCCCAAGCCCAACCGGAGGTTTGCATTTAGGTGGTGTGCGTACCGCCTTGTTCAATTATTTATTTGCGAAAAGGAATAATGGAACTTTTGTACTTCGTGTAGAAGATACCGATCAAAACCGCTTTGTAGAAGGCGCAGAACAATATATAGTGAACTGTTTAGACTGGTGCGGTATTACGCCAGATGAAAGTCCTGATAATCCTGGTGCATATGGCCCATACCGCCAAAGCGAGCGTAAACCCAGCTACCGCAAATTTGCCGAGCAGTTAATTAGTGATGGTTATGCCTATTACGCTTTCGATACACCGGAAGATTTAGATGCCAAACGTAAAGAAATTCCAAATTTCCAATACGGACAGGCCACACGGATGCAGATGCGCAATTCTTTAACCCTTACCATTAGCGAGGTGGAGGAGTTATTGGCGGCCAAAACACCACATGTTATCCGCATTAAAGTACCAGCCGATGAAATTGTACATTTTAACGATTTAATCCGCGGCGATGTAAGTTTCGAAACTTCATTGGTTGATGATAAAGTACTCTTAAAAGCCGATGGAATGCCAACTTATCATTTAGCTGTTGTGGTTGATGATAAAGCGATGGAAATTACCCATGCTTTTAGAGGAGAAGAATGGCTGCCTTCGGCACCGGTTCATATTTTACTTTGGAAATATTTAGGCTGGGAAGCAGATATGCCGGCATGGGCGCATTTGCCATTAATTTTAAAGCCCGATGGACATGGGAAATTAAGTAAACGCGATGGTGACCGCTTAGGTTTCCCGGTTTATGCCATGAACTGGACCGATCCTAAAACTGGCGATGTAACCAAAGGATTTAAGGAAATGGGTTTTATGCCCGAAGCTTTTATCAATATGCTGGCACTTTTAGGCTGGAATGATGGTACCGACCAGGAGTTATTCTCGTTAAAAGAGCTGGAAGAAAAATTCTCGATAGAAAGAATCAGTAAAGCAGGGGCTAAATTCGATTTTGAAAAGGCCAAGTGGTATAACCATGAGTGGATTAAATCGCAGGGCGCTGAGCGCTTAGCGCCAACCGTTAAAGAAGAACTGGAAAAAGCAGGAATTGAAGTAAATGACCATGCTTTCTTAAATACCGTTATTGATTTAATTAAAGATCGCTGTACATTATTGCCCGATTTTGTGGCGCAGAGCAGTTACTTTTTTGCTTCACCGGAAGTATATGATGTAAACTCGGTAAAGCCAAAATGGACAGTTGAAAAAGCTGATTTTTTTAATGCTTTTGCTGATGGTTTAACCTTAACTGATGCGGTAAGTGCTGAAGCGGCCTTTAAAGCCCTGGCAGAAGAAAAAGGCTTTAAACCAGGCGAATTGATGTTGCCTTTCCGCATTATGTTGGTAGGCGGTAAATTTGGCCCGGGCGTTTTTGATATTGCAGTTTTGTTGGGCGTAGCAGAAACTAAAACAAGAATAACAAAAGCAATTGCTGTTTTTAATAGCTAGCATAAGCCTCATGGCTACAAGCGATAATAGAAGAAGTCGGGTTTAAAACCTGGCTTCTTTTTTTTGTGAAAATGCGAAAGGGTAAATCAATAAAAATAATTTATACTTTAGTATAACAATTGTCCCGTAATTAAGGTTATTCATTAAACTAAAAGAATAGATTATGCAATGGTTTGGTAAAGGCAGTAATAATGTAGAAGACGGCAGAAGTGGCGGTGGTGGAAAAACCATCCTCGGTGGCGGTGTAGGTATAATAATTGTTGTACTCGGGTTAATTTTTGGTAAAGATTTAACGGGTTTGGTTGGCCAGATTCCGGCTACTGCTGGGACAGAAGAAGTAAAGCAGGGCGTACCTGCTAATGATCCACAGGCACAGTTTGTTGCGGGTGTGTTAGAATCAACCGAGCAGGTTTGGGATAAGGAATTTCAGGCAATGGGCAAACAGTATGAGTACCCTAAACTCAGGCTATTCAGAGATGCTGTTCAAACGGCCTGCGGAAATGCCGGAGCCAATGTAGGCCCCTTTTACTGCCCTGGCGATCATAAAGTTTATATCGATTTATCATTTTACGATGATTTAAAGAACCGTTTCGGTGCTGCCGGAGATTTTGCCCAGGCTTATGTAATTGCACATGAGGTTGGCCATCACGTTCAAAATTTATTAGGCATTTCGGAAAAACTCGATCAGGCACGTGGACAGGTGAGTGAAAAAGAATATAACCGCTTGTCAGTGAAATTGGAGTTGCAGGCCGATTTTTTTGCCGGACTTTGGGCGCATAATGCACAAAACCTAAAAGATTTTAAACTGGATGAGGGCGACATTGAAGAAGCGTTAACTGCTGCCAATGCCATCGGCGATGATAAATTGCAAAAACAGGCTACAGGCGATGTTCAGCCCGATTCCTTTACCCACGGCACCTCTGCACAGCGCATGTATTGGTTTAAAAAAGGCTTTGAAACCGGAGATATTAAACAGGGTGATACCTTTAATTCAAATAATTTATAAAAAATCAAAACTTTTTTAAAAGAGTGTTGTTTGTTTACAGTTAATGAGATTTTTATCTCAAAACCAAACATAATTATCCCGGCTTCTTATTTGTTTTAATAAAGATGATCCTTATAGTTGATGACAGGCCCGAAAACCTGATCTCGTTACAGAAAGTACTCCAAGCACACAATTTTGAGGTTGATACCGCATCATCTGGCGAAGAAGCGCTGAAAAAAGTTTTAAAAAACAATTACGTCCTGATTATTCTCGATGTACAAATGCCGGATATGGATGGCTTCGAGGTGGCTGAAGCCATTTCGGGTTTTAGTAAGGCAAAAGATACCGCCATTATATTTCTTTCGGCTGTAAATACAGAGTTAAAATTTATTACCAAAGGATACCTGAGCGGCGGACTGGATTACATTACCAAGCCCGTTGATATTAATGTGCTGCTCCTCAAAATAAAAACATTTTATCGCATTTACGAGCAGAACAGAAAACTTAACGAGGTGCAGGAAAAATTGCTCGAAGAAATCGAATTCCGAAAGCAGGCCGAACATAAAAAAGACGAATTTATCAGCATTGCCAGTCATGAGTTAAAAACACCTTTAACCAGTGTAAAGGGATATATTCAGTTGCTGCAACGCAGCCTCAACAGGGATGATAAAACGATGGCCCAGAACCATCTCGAAAAAGCCAGCATCCAGCTCGAAAAACTAAATGAATTAATTGTCGATCTGCTCGATATCTCGAAAATTGAAAGCGGAAAGATGAAGTTTAACATGAAAAGCTTTTGTGTTGATAACATGGTAAACAATGCCATCGAGATGTTGCAGCAATCTAATCCTGATTTCAAAATCAGCAAACTGGGTAAAACCGACGAAATGGTATTTGGAGATGAAATGCGACTGGAACAAGTGGTTATCAATTTTATTACCAATGCCATTAAATATGCTCCAGGTACCAATCAGGTTAACGTAACCATCCACATTAAAGATGAAAAACTTTATCTGGCTGTAAAAGATTTTGGTATTGGGATTTCAAAAGAACAGCAGCACAAAATTTTTGATAAATTTTATCGGGTAGAAGAAAACAGTAACCGGTTTAACGGCCTGGGCATTGGTTTATATATCTGTTCGGAAATTATTAACCGCCACGGAGGCACAATTGGTGTAAACAGTGTGCCGGATGAGGGCTCTGAATTTTATTTTATCATTCCCACTACCGAAGAAGAAATCCTTAAAAATCAAATCTAATTATCCTTAATTCATATAATGAAAACAACTCTTAAAAATAATTTACGTTTAGGCCTTGGCTTATCGCTAATTATTCTATTTATCAGTTCGCTGGCTTCCTATATTAGTATTAACAACCTGATTAAAAGTACCGAACTGGTTAAACACAGTGATGAAGTGATTTTAAATTCGGAGAGTATTATATCCTATTTAAAAGATGCTGAAACGGGTCAGCGGGGCTTTTTACTAACCGGAAACAAGGTGTTTTTAACACCTTATTACGGTGCAAGCGATTCGGCCGCAGTAATACTGAAAAGAGTTGAGCTTGATACCAAGGATAACAGCGTTCAGCAAAAAAATGTAGCAGCACTTAAAAGCATTCTTTTTAAAAGAATGGATATCATTAAATCGACTATTGAGATTAAAACTTTGGGCGGTGTTATTGATCCTACAGTTTTGTTTCAGGGCAAGGTTTATATGGATGAGGCGAGGTCAATTGTCAGTAAAATGGTAATCGAAGAGAAAAGATTGCTTGAAGAAAGAACCAACGAATTAAATAAACTAACCGCTTATACCCCGATACTGATTTTAATTGCGGCGCTGCTTGCCATTCTGATTACGTTGTTTTTTTACCGTAGAGTATCAATCGATTTTGATGAACGTGTTAAACTTCAACAGGAAATTGAAGATAAAAAATACGAGATGGAGAAACGTATTGTTGCCATTAAAGAAATTGCCTATCAAATTTCTAACGGTAATTATGGCGTAAAACTCGATAGCCAAAGCCGGGATGATATTGGCGAACTTGCCGATTCGTTGAATACAATGTCAACATCATTGAAAAAATCTTTCGATACATTAGAAGAAAACGAATGGTTGCAAACTGGTGTAGCCAACTTAAACGTAAAAATGGTGGGCGAAAAAGACGTTTTCCATTTGGCAGAAGATATTATAGCGTTTTTGGCCAATTATACCAGAAGCCAGATTGGTGCCATTTATTTATTTAAAGATGATGGATACCTGCACTTAAAAGGGCAGTATGCTTTACAAGGACAAAATTTAGCCCAAACCATAGAACTTGGCCAGGGCTTAATTGGCCAGTCGGTTAAAACAGGTAAACCAATATTTCTGGACGATGTTCCGCAGAACGAACTCACCGTTACGCACGCTACCGGGAATATAAAACCGGCACAGCTCATTGTGCTGCCAATTATTAGAAATGAAATTTCAATAGGCGGCTTAGAATTAGGTACTATTGGTAAATACAGCGATCTGCAATTGCACTTTTTAAACCTGGTTTTATCTGATGTGGGTACTGCATTGCTGGGCGCACAAAACAGACAAAAGCTTCAGCAGTTATTAGAAGAAACGCAGGCACAATCAGAAGAATTGCAGGTTCAGCACAATGAGTTGGAAGGCTTAAATGCGGAGCTCGAAGCACAGGCACAGAAACTTCAGGCCAGTGAAGAGGAATTACGTGTACAGCAAGAAGAACTGTTGCAAAGCAACCAGGAACTTGAAGAAAGAAGCAGCCTGCTGGAAGAAAAAAATGAACTGATAGAAGAGCGCAATATAGAGATTCAGCAAAAGGCCGAAGCTTTAGAATTGAGCACAAGGTATAAGTCAGAATTTTTGGCCAATATGTCGCACGAGTTAAGAACACCACTCAACTCAATATTGCTATTGTCGCGGTTAATGGCCGAAAATGAGGCGATGGATCGCGAGCACCAGGAATATGCAGAGGTTATTCAAAGTTCAGGTCAGGGGCTTTTGAGTTTAATCGACGAAATTTTAGATCTTTCTAAAATTGAAGCAGGCAAAATGGAACTCGATCGCACAAATATTAAGGTTGATGAGATCATCTTTAACATGCGTTCGCTGTTTAACCCTTTGGCTAAAGAAAAAAACCTAAACTTTGTGATCGAAAAATCAGCAGAGGTACCTGAGTTTTTTCATACCGATAAAATGCGCTTAGAGCAGATTATCAAAAACCTGCTGTCAAACGCGATTAAATTTACTACCGTAGGTGCAGTAACCCTAAATATCAATAAGAATGAAAAGTTAGGTGCCCTGGTATTTAAAGTTACCGATACGGGCGTAGGCATTGCACCCGAAAAGCAAGGTATGGTATTCGAAGCCTTTCAACAGGCCGATGGTTCTACACGTCGTAAGTTTGGCGGTACAGGCCTCGGGCTTTCCATTAGTAGAGAGCTGGCCAAATTATTGGGCGGTTACATTGATTTAAAAAGTACGGAGGGCGAAGGAAGTATTTTTACGCTAACCTTACCTATTGACCGAAATAAAGGTTTTGACGGTGTTGTGCCGAGTGCAGATAAACCGGTAATCGCTTTAGAGCCGCCGGTAAAAAAAGTAAGCCATTTAACCGTCGAGAATATTCCGCAGGAGATTGAAGATGACCGCGATAATATTCAGCCTGATGATAAAGTGATTTTAATTGTTGAAGATGATACCCCTTTTGCCAAAACACTTTTAGATTTTACCCGTAAAAGAAACTATAAAGGTTTGGTTGCTGTTCGGGGCGATGCAGGTATTGAAATGGCTAAAACCTTTAAACCACTTGCCATTTTACTCGATATCCAGCTGCCGGTTAAAGATGGCTGGCAGGTCATGGAAGAGCTGAAATCAGACCCTTCAACACGACCTATTCCAGTGCACATCATGTCTTCCTTGCAGGTTAAAAAAGAAAGTTTATTAAAAGGAGCGGTAGACTTTATAAATAAGCCTTTTGCTTTTGAGCACATGCAGGAGATATTTTCAAAACTGGAGCATGCCTTAAGCCGTCACCCTAAAAAGGTACTTATTGTTGAAGAAAATGAACAACACGCCAAGGCCTTAAGTTATTTTTTAAGCAATTTTAATATCCAGACAGAAATTGTTAACCAGGTTAACGAAAGTGTTTCTGCCCTGCATAAACCAGAGGTTAACTGCGTGATTTTGGATATGGGCATTCCTGACAAACATGCTTACGAAACCCTGGAAGTGGTAAAGAAGACACCTGGTTTAGAGAATTTACCGATCATCATTTTCACCGGTAAAAACCTTTCAAAAGGAGAAGAAAACCGGATCAAACAATATGCTGATTCCATTGTGGTAAAAACGGCGCATTCTTATCAACGTATTTTGGATGAAGCAGGCCTGTTCCTTCACCTGGTAGAAGAAAAAAGTAAGGAAAAAACCAAAACACCTAAAAAGTTTTCAGAATTGCAGGATGTATTGGTGGGTAAAACCGTGCTGGTGGCAGATGATGATGTACGTAACATTTTCTCCTTAACCAAAATGTTAGAGCAGCATCAAATGAAAGTTGTAGCAGCCACTGATGGTAAAGAAGCGCTTAAACTATTAAACGAAAATCCGGAAATTGATGTCGTTTTAATGGACATGATGATGCCGGAATTAGATGGTTACGAAACGACAACCGCCATCAGGCAGGATATTAAATACCGGAACCTGCCGATTTTGGCCGTTACGGCAAAAGCCATGATGGGCGATCGCGAAAAGTGTATTGCTGCAGGTGCATCCGATTACATTAGCAAACCGGTAGATATGGATCAGCTGATATCGTTATTAAGAGTATGGTTGTACGAAAATCATCATAAATCATAAACCATTTTTTATTTTATGCCTCAAAAATTAATTCTCATAATTGATGATGATAACCGAAACATTTTTGCTTTAAAAGCTGTTTTAAAGGCCAAAGGTTTTGATTGTTTATCTGCTATAAGTGCCAAAGAAGGTTTTTCTATCCTGGAAAAGCACGATAATGTTGCCATTGTTTTAATGGATATGATGATGCCAGATATGGACGGTTATCAGGCCATTGCAGCCATGAAAAAATCGGCTAAAATGCAGAATATACCGGTATTAGCGGTAACCGCCCAGGCGATGGTTGGCGATAAGGAACGCTGCTTAAGCGCAGGAGCCTCGGGTTATGTTTCAAAACCGATAAATGTTGACGAGTTATTAATTCAAATAGAAAATTTTACAAAATAGCTGGTGATAAGTGATGCAATAGATAATGAACAGGTAGAAATCCTGTTGAATGATGTTTTAGAAACTCACGGTTATGATTTTCTGGAATACTCTCATGCATCGATAAAAAGAAGGATTATACGCCTTTACGGACTGGATAATTTTGTGAGTTTCGCTGAATTTCGTTACACCATTAAAACAGATAAGCAGTATTTTAAGCGTTTTTTAGAGGAGATTACGGTTAATGTTACCGAAATGTTCCGCGATCCTTCCTTTTATAAATCTTTGCGGAACGACGTACTTCCTGTACTGGGCACTTATCCGTTTATCCGGATCTGGGTGGCAGGCTGTTCTACCGGAGAAGAGGCTTATTCCCTTGCCATTGTTTTAAAAGAACTTAATTTGCTCAATAAATCGCTTATTTATGCCACAGATATTAATCCATCGGTTTTAGAAAAAGCAAAAAAAGGCATGTTTCCCTTAAATTACCTGAAGCAATATTCTGAAAATTATCTACAATCGGGCGGATTAAAAGATTTTTCTACTTATTACACGGCAAACTACTCATTGGCAAAATTTGATGAAAGTTTAAATAGTAAAATGATTTTTTCTACGCATAACCTGGTTTCCGATCATTCTTTTAACGAATTTCAGCTTATTTTATGTAGAAACGTATTAATTTATTTCGATAAAGACTTACAGCATAAAGTATTTAATCTATTTGATGGTAGCATCGAGAAATTAGGGTACCTTGCCCTAGGAAGTAAAGAAAGTCTGGAGTTCTGGCCAAAAGCCAAAGAATATAAAAGGGTTAAAATGGAGAAAATATGGCGGAAACTGTAAACCCTAAGCCATGTGGAGCCTTAATTATCGGCGGTTCGGCCGGTAGCTTAGATGTGCTGCTCGAAATTTTCCCTGCCTTAAGGAATGATATCAGTTTTCCTATTGTGTTAGTGGTGCACCGTAAGGCCAGTAATGAATCTCTTTTAACTGATTTATTAAAATCGCGTACTACACTCGCGGTAAGTGAAGCAGAAGAGAAGGAATTTTTAAGTTCGGGTAAAGTTTTTATTGCACCTGCTGATTATCATATGCTGGTGGAGCAAGACCAAAGTATATCTTTAGATTATTCGGAAAAAGTAAATTATTCCCGGCCATCAATTGATGTAACCTTTCAATCAGCAGCTGAGGTTTATAAAGAAAAATTAGTCTGTATTTTACTTTCAGGCTCCAACGCAGATGGAGTAGAAGGGTTAAAAAGTGTAAACAATTTTGGCGGTAGGGTGGTTATACAAAATCCAAATACGGCAATAATGCCGTATATGCCACAGCAGGCGGTACTGAACGTTAAACCGCATGTGTTATTGGATAGCCATGACATGGCTGATTATATAAATAAGTTAAATGATTAATTGCTTTTCGGAGGTTAATATGATAGTTGCAAAAAAAGTATTTGTTTTTGATGATAATAGGGACATCCTTGATCTCTGTACATTTATTTTGGAAGATGCGGGGTATGAGATAAAAACATCTGAAAATGCCAATAACATAGAAGAACAGGTTGCGGCCTATATGCCTGATCTGATTTTTATGGATAATTGGTTGCCCGATCTGGGCGGGATACAGGCTACTAAAGCATTAAAAAGCCACCCTGATTTAAAACATATTCCGGTGATTTATTTTTCAGCCAATAATGATATATCTTCATTAGCGGATGAAGCTGGCGCGGATAGTTACTTATCAAAACCATTTGATATTGCTGCCCTCGAAGAAATTGTGAAAAAACATTTGAGCTAGCCCGAAGACTCACGAAGTTTGAAGAAGCTGGTGTGCAGGAAAACTTCGTGAGTCTAGGATGAACCCTGCTAAACTTCCGAAGTTTTCTAGGGCTCGAAAGATCGTCATTTCGAGCGGAGTGCAACGAAGTCGGGAACCACGTAGTACTCAGCGAAGCTAAATCTATCGTGGCAGATCTCTCCATTCCACTGCGTTCCAGTCGAGATGACGAATTTTCTATTTTAAATCTTTATTCCTTTCCCCAGATCCTGGTGTTCAGGTCAAGCTCCTTAACAATATCGTACATAAACTTGATGGTGGAGATATCTTCATTTACGGTTTCCGGACTTAGCAATGATTTAAAAACAGGCGCTTCGAAATAATTCCGGTTCAGCGGGAAACCAATGTACATCCTCGATTCGATAAACGATAAACTGATGTTATACTTGGTTTGATGATTCAGGTTTAATATCCGCTCCATCATCGCAGGTGTGAGGATGTACCTGGATTCGACCTGATCGGAGCCATAAGTCACAAAAGTCTTATCAAATTCTACATTCTCCAATTGAATCACATCCTTACTGCCAAAAGAAAACAGGTTTTTTGAAAACCAGGCACCAAAAGCGGCTCCGAAATCTTTTGGCCTGACAATGGTTACACCATTAAATTTTTTGTTAAAATCGGCAGCAAAGATAATTCCCCTAAAAATGTCGTGCCACTCGGTTCGGGTTCCGTTTTTTGTTTGGGTTACGGTTTTATATTCGGCATGCACCTCTGCAAAGTAAAACCGGGTTTTATCAGCACATCCGGTTACCAGGTCTTCTGTTTTATAACGATCAGGCTCAGTGCTGAACAACTGTGTATACATAAACTCCGAAGCTTCAATTCCCTCGTAGGGATTAATTGACAGGCTTTCGTCTAAAAATTTAAGGGCAGCACCAATTACATTGGTTTTATAGGCATTTTGATAAGCTGTTAAAGAATCGTTGATCTTGAATAGTAAAACACCGCCATAAATAAGGGGAATTAAGCCCCCAATTACACCAGGAATGGGAAAGCTCAGGAAAAAACCCAGAATACAGACCAGAATACCCGCGGCAATAAAAATATAGCCTTTGGTTTGGGCGGCGGCAATTCTTTTGCGTTCTACCTCCATTGTAGCCAAAACTTGCTGTAAGGCTACATTACTTGCAATATCGAACGACATTAATTATTGAAAAGTTCTTTAGCGCTAATGTTTTTACGTTCTTCGGCTGCGGTTTCTAAAACAGCAATCGGTTGGAAGTTTAACATGCCGGCAAATAAACTCCCCGGAAACATCATAATCGAATTGTTGTAATCGGTTACCGAAGCATTATAGGTTCTTTTGGCAGCTGCAATCTGTTCTTCGCTTTCGGTCCAGGTGGTTTGCAGGTTAATAAAGTTAGTATTGGCTTTTAAATCAGGGTAATTTTCGACATTAACCATTAAACCTTTCACACTACTGCTCAATTGGGCATCTAAATCTGCTTTTTCTGCATTGCTGATGTTAGGTGAGCCCGCTTTAGATCTCAGTTCAACTATTTTGGTCAAGGTTCCCTGCTCGTAAGTCGTGTATTGTTTCACCACTTCAACCAGGTTTGGAATAAGGTCGAAGCGCTTTTTAAGCATTACATCAATGGCCGAGAAGGCATTGGTTACCTGGTTTTTCTTCCCGATAAGTGAGTTGTAAAAGAAAATCCCGATAAGAAATATAAATCCGATAATAACGAGGGCAATAATCATAATTTTAGTTTAAGGTTTAGAGAATAAAGATAACAAAAGGTTACAAAATGTTATCGCTTTTCATTTTGTTCCCGCGCTCTCTTTATCCGGCGTTCTAATCGTTTCTGTTTCCTTTGGATATGATTGGCCCGCATGGCCTTAAACTTTGCAATATGCTCGCGCACTTCATTCTGTTTTTCTTCCGTTATACCGATGCTATATTTTATGCCGGTAAAGAGGCTCTTCCAGATCATGTTGAAGAATGATGTATTTACCGGCCTGCTGTAATTTACGGTTACAGGTACCAGCTTTCCGTCTGCACCCGGGTTTTCTGATTTGATGATTAAAGCATTCGCTAAAAATGAAAGGAAACCACGGGTAACCAGGTGATCTTTTTCCGGATCGTTTTTCATCAGCGCTACCGAAAGGTCGTAGTACGAGAAAGCTACTGTTCCTTTTGCACCTAAATCGTTGGCTTTAAAATTAAACTTCAGTTTATCGACACTTCCGCGGTTAATGCGGACCAAACCAAGCGGTTTAGTAATCTGATTTAAAACGCGCGCATTAAAGTTGTGTAAAACCCCGTTGTACGAAAATGCACCATCTTTAGCGGTAAGATCAAATATAAAGTTTACATCCAGCTTTCCCTGGCTAAACAGGTAAGTGTTTAGGTTTACCTCCATAATGGGGTTTATGGCTTTAATTTTTTCGAGGTTGGTGGCGTTTTTGATAATGCCTGAAGTATGCTCAAAAGTAATCTGCCCTTTCTGGTTACTCTCGTTGTTGTAAACGGCGTAATTTACATTGATATCTTTCAACTGGATTTTCTGAACCAGAATAGGGGCACTAACAAGCTGTAAGAGTTGATGGGGGAATTTTCCAATCTTGTTTTCCTGTGGTTTTTTGGGGAGGCCGTTATGGTTAAACACCGAAATGAAACCATTGGTAATGGCCATTTCTTTCGCCCAGAGTTCTTGTTTGCTAATGTATAGCGGCAAATCAATCCCATTAAGCATAATGTCGCTCATTTTGATGTTGAAGCGCTCTCTGGCATATCCGGCAACTTTACCAAAGTTCATCTCATCATGTAATGGCACTAAAGCAAAACTGTTAATCCTCAACTTACCTGTTGTAGCCCTGAAATCCAGTTTGTCCAGTTTAATATCGTACATCTTATCTGGAGTATGGTATACATAGTTATTGAGGTTAATTACAATATCTTTAATCAGATAAAAACGCGAAGGATCTTCTGCAGAGGTCGAATCCACCAGGAGGTCGGTTAAGGTAATATTCAGGTCATCAATAGAGAAAGGCAATGAATTGCTTATATTTTTGTCGATGTATTTAAAACTTACATCTTTAAACCGGATGCTTTTAATGCTAAATTCTTTCAGGTTTTTAGAGATGATCGCGTAAGGCGATTTAATGGGCCTTGGTGCCCGGCCCTCGTTAAAGCTAAACTGCTGATTCACCATCGTAACCTCAGGTTTATCAAATATAATTTCTTCCAGCTGAAGTTTTTTTTCGCGATATAAGGTTAATGGGTGGAAGCGTTTAACCACCAGTTTTTTTAAAGAAACCGTATACAAATTGTTTGGTGCTCTTTTTAAGGCGATAAGTTGTTTAAACCTGTTAGTATCGGGTATTATTTTTACGTTTTGTAAAGTGGCATTTCCGGTAAAAACATTGGTAGAAACCTTGGTGAAGCTAATGGTATATAAGCTATCGGTCGATTTGTAGAGCAGTGTTTTGATTCTATCGGTTAAAATAGGGCGGGATTTTACATTTAATAACCAGGCGATACTTGCAAGTACAATAAAAACACTGAGTAATGTACACGCAATCCATTTAAAAACTTTGTAACGGTATCTTTTAGTATCAGGCATTAAAAAATGAGAGCTGTGGTTTTATTAGCAATATACGGTTATAAACATATATATGAAAAATGTAAGATCAGTTTTTTTCTCTCCGGGCTTTCCTTGCCGCTTTTCTGTCTGCCCGTTTTTGTTCCCTTATTTTTTTGGCAATTACTTTTTGCTGTTTTACCGGATTCTTTTCGGGTACTACACCAACACCTACAATATCCTTTATGCCTACAAAAAGGGTTTTCCACATCAGGTTAAAAAAGGATGCCGAATTAATCCTGGTATTGGTCATGTTTGCTGTTCTTGGCGCTTCGCCTTTTTGTGGATTTTCATTTTTAACTAAAATGGCATTAGCCAGAAAAGATAAAAATCCTTTCTCTTTAGTTCCTTCACCATCAATATTGTCTGATAACAGTTTCACCTTTAAATCAGTGTACAGCATATTCATCGATCCCGATGCCGACCTTAAATTTCCGTTCGCCTTAAAATCAAGATGTTGTATATTGCCGCTTTCTATTTCAACCAGGCCCAGCGATTTTGATAGTGGATTTAAATTTTTCATGTCAAACCGGCCCAGGCTGCCGCTGTAAGCGAATACCCCGTTTTTGTCGGTAAGGTTGAAATCGATTTTTACATTCAGCTTTCCTGTGCCCATTAAAAGCGTATTTAAATCAGCCACAGCATGGTTCTTTTTGCTCAATTGCAAACTATCGTTGGTTACATTTAATATGTTTCCGGTGATTGCTTTAAAATCAACCGTTCCGGTTTTTTTGCTCGCCGGATTAAATTCAGCGTATTTAACATTAACGTTTCTTAATTTTACCGTATCAATCAGGGTAGGCATATTTAACCTTTTCAATGCCATATGCGGGTAGTTTTGGCCTTTATCAAAGCCCGGTGGAGGTGGCGATTCGCGACTCATAAAAACCTCCACATTGGCCGGACCAATCCTTAGCGATTTGGCATGTAATTTCTGGTCGGTATTTAAACCAATAAAATCAACGCCGTTAAATTCTATTTTATCAAAACTGAGGTTATACCGGTCTTTCTGAACGTTGTATTTTCTGGCAAAAGTAAGTGCATCATATAATGGCGTCAGTTTAAAACCTTTAACCGTTATTTTTTTTGATGCGGTAGAACCTTTAATGGTATCAACTTTCATGTTGTACATTTTATCTTTCGTTACCGATTTGTAACCGGCAATTTGAAAGGAGGCATCTTTAGTGTAGTAAAACCTTGTGGTGTCGTTGCCAGAAAGCGAATCCAATAAAAAATCGTTAATGGTAATGTCGAGGTGTTTGATGGAGTTTTTGGTCTTTTTTGCAGCAGTTTTGTTAATATAGTCGAAATCTGCATCAACAATTTTGATACTTTTAACCTGTACCGATTTAAAAGTTTTCGAAATCTGCTCATAAAGCGATTTTTCATCTTTTAGGGTATCTGGTTTTTTAGTTACCTTATTAAAAATCATGTTGATAGATGGCTTTTGTAAAATGATTTCATTTACATCTATCCGTTTTTTAAAGTAGGCCGTTAATATTCCAACACGGCTAATCTGTAGTTTCTTTAGTTTAAGCTCGAAAGTGTGTGCAGGAGCCAGCTGTTTTTTCTTCAAGCTGTCGAAAACAGCTGTATCGTGGATTAAAGTAACATCGCGCAAGGCTAAGCTGCCGGTAATTACATTTAAGTTAATGCTTTTAAAATCTATCCGGTACAGGTGATGGGAACCATTATATACCCCGGCCTTAATTTTTTCGGTCAACATAGGTTTCCACCGGGCACTTAAAAACATGGCGCCAAATGCAACAATTAAGATCAATATGCCGAATATGCTTCCTATCCAGGTCCAAATTTTATTTCTATGCTGAGCTGTCATTTATTATGGCTTATCGATATGTAACAGATAGAAGAGCGAAAGGTTTTTTTGAAGGGGAAAGGGAAAAGACTAGAGCTGAAAGACCAATAAGGAAGAATGATGAAATAATTTTTGGAGCGCAGGTGCAGTACAAGAAACACCGTTTGTTCCTTTGCTTCTCCAGGGGGCTAGGTAGCAAGTTATTCCAAAACCATTTTATCCAACTTAAGAATTATTGTTATATGCCGCTAGTCACATTATATTTTAGTAAAATGGTTTTTGGAGCGCAGGTGCAGTACAAGAAACACCGTTTGTTCCTTTGCTACGCTTGTACGCTTAGGCCGTCGTGCCTCCTGCCTGCAGGGTACCGCTTCGCCAAGGGCTACGTCGGTTAGACTCCTGGCACAGAAGCCCCTCATAGTAATTTAAACGCGACCGTAGCGGATCTGCAGCCCTCCACAGGCACGGCACTGTACATTTCCCAAAAAAATCTTTCTTAACCAGCACTAGGTCACTTGGTGCCAATCGTGGTATGATCATAATCGTACTGTAAACATTTAAACAAAATATGTCAATTTGTCACTTTTAATTTTATTTATGTATTTTTGCAATCCCCAAAATGTTTTTAAATAATGATTGATTTACAAGTACAGGATAAGACGCACGATGAAGCAAGGCAAGGTGAAGCTTTAATTTTAGATACACCAATTAAAGCCGATGCCCGTAAATTATACATCGAAAGTTACGGTTGTGCAATGAATTTTGCTGATAGCGAAATTGTTGCCTCTATTTTATCCGAAACTGGATTTGAAACCACAGGGGATTATCACCAGGCTGATGTAATCTTTATCAACACCTGCTCCATCCGCGAAAACGCCGAAACCAGGGTTAGAAACCGCCTTTCACAGTTCGGTGTCGAAAAACGCCGTAACCCGAAATTAATTGTTGGCGTTTTGGGCTGTATGGCAGAACGTTTAAAATCTAAATTTTTAGAAGAAGAGCGTTTAGTTGATGTAGTAGTCGGGCCAGATGCTTACCGCGATCTGCCGAATTTAATTGAGCAGGTAGAAAGTGGACATAAAGCAGTTAATGTACTTTTATCACGTGAAGAAACTTATGCAGATATCAGCCCTGTTCGTTTAAACAGCAACGGAATTACCGCCTTTATTTCCATTACCCGTGGTTGTAATAACATGTGTTCTTTCTGTGTGGTTCCATTTACCCGTGGCCGCGAACGTAGCCGCGATGCCCATTCGATTGTAGAAGAAGCAAAAGGTTTATTTGAAGCTGGTTACCGCGAGGTTACACTTTTAGGCCAGAATGTAGATTCGTACACCTGGACATCAGAAGATGGAACAGAAACCGTAAATTTTGCACAGCTTTTGGAGCAAACGGCATTGGTTAATCCTGATTTAAGGGTTCGTTTTTCTACTTCGCACCCTAAAGATATTACCGACGAAGTTTTACATACTATTGCTAAATACGATAACATTTGTAATTATATCCATTTGCCTGTTCAATCGGGTAATACCCGCATATTGGAATTGATGAACAGGACTTATACCCGCGAATGGTATATTAACCGTATTGATGCCATCCGCAACATTATTCCGGGTTGTGCAATTTCTACCGATATTATTGCTGGTTTCTGTACGGAAACAGAAGAAGAGCACCAGGAAACCCTGAGCATGATGGATTATGTGGAGTATGATTTTGCTTATAACTTCACTTACTCTGAAAGACCAGGAACTTTAGCTGCGCGTAAATTGGAAGATGATATTCCTGAAGAGGTGAAAAAACGCCGTTTAGCGGAGATTTTAGCCAAGCAACAGGCACATTCGTTAATGCGTTTACAAGAGTGGGTGGGTAAAACCGTTCGTGTTTTGATTGAAGGTACTTCTAAAAAATCCGATCTGGATTATTGCGGAAGAGGAGATAGCGGCGCAATGGCCATTTTCCCAGCCATTGAAAGCGTTAAACCCGGCCAGTATGCAAATGTATTTATCGAAAAATGCACTTCAGCTACGTTAATTGGTAAAATAGTTTAAAAAAGGTAGAGGGTATAAGGCAAGAGGCTTAAGGTCTAATATCTCAAATCTCAAATCTAAAGAATGGATACACAAAATATTAAACAACGGTTCGGTATTATTGGCAATTCGCCATTGCTTAACCGTGCTATCGATATTGCAAGCCAGGTAGCACCAACGGATATGTCGGTGTTAATAACAGGCGAAAGTGGTAGCGGTAAAGAGGTATTCTCACAGATTATCCATCAAATGAGTGCCCGTAAACACGGTGCTTTTATTGCCGTAAACTGTGGTGCCATTCCCGAAGGAACCATTGATTCAGAATTGTTTGGTCACGAGAAAGGATCTTTTACAGGCGCACACGAAGCCCGTAAAGGTTACTTTGAAGTAGCCAACGGCGGAACCATTTTTTTAGATGAGGTTGCTGAGCTGCCTTTAGGCACACAGGCACGTTTACTGCGTATTCTAGAAAGTGGCGAATACTTACGTGTAGGCTCATCTAAAGTGCAGAAAACAGATGTTCGCATTATTGCTGCAACTAATGTTGATGTGTATAACCGCGTTAAAAACGGAAAATTCCGCGAAGATTTATATTACAGGTTAAATACCGTTCCATTGCGCATACCGGCTTTGCAAGAGCGTAAAGAAGATATTTATTTATTATTCAGAAAATTCTCTGCCGATTTCAGCGATAAATACCGTAGTCCGGCATTACACCTGGAGCCAGATGCCATTCAGATTTTAACCAACTACAGCTGGCCGGGTAATGTTCGTCAGTTAAAAAATATTGCCGAGCAAATCTGTGTGTTGGAAAAAGACCGTAATGTAACCGGACAGGCCATTTTAAATTATATCCCGAATGAGGCTGGAAGTAACCTGCCCATGACGATTAATGCGCAGTCGAAAGAAGATTTTACAGAAAGAGATATTTTGTACAAGGTACTTTTCGATATGAAAAAAGATATGGTTGAGCTTAAAAAATTAGTTGCCGAAATTATTCAGCATGGTGGAAATACCGCGACTGTTCTGGCAGATAATCCACAATATATCAATCAGCTGTATCGCGATGTAGAATTGCCGGCAGGACAGGAACATGCCTTTACCATTCAGCAACCTACACCAGGCAATAATAACATCAACAACAATGGCAATACTGATTATTTTGCCCACGAGGCAGAAGAAGTAGAAGAATCTTTGTCGTTAGTGGATAAAGAATCTGACCTGATTAAAAAAGCACTAAAGAAACACAAGGGCAAACGCAAATTTGCAGCACAGGAACTGGGTATCTCTGAAAGAACATTGTACCGAAAAATTAAAGAATTAAATTTATAATTTAACGTACAATTGCTTTAAGCATCAATAATGATCTATGAAAATTAAAATATTTGCTTTAATCCTTCTGGCTTCGGTATTAAACGCTTGTTCTTACAAATTCAGCGGAGCCTCTACAACCGGATTAAAAACGGTGGTTGTTCGCGTATTTGAAAATAATGCACCATTGGTTGTACCAACGTTAAGTAATCAGATTACGGAATCATTAAAAACCCGGATCCGCACGCAAACGAAATTGATTATTTCTCCTACAGGTGAGGGCGATGCATCATTTGAGGGCAGAATAACGGGTTATGAAATTAAACCAGTTGCGCTTCAAAATAGTGCTACACCTACTTCAGGGGCAAACAGATTAACCATAACCGTTTCAGTAAAGTATAAGAATAATATAAAAGAGCACGAAAAAGAAAGTTTTGAAGAAAGCTTTACTAAATTTTTCGATTTTCCGATCAACGGGGCGCCAATCCAATCGTTACTGCCTGGGGCTATTGAAGCGATTAATAAACAATTATCGGAAGATATTTTTAACCGTGCATTTGCGCAGTGGTAAATAAAGCAGGATTCTAAAAAGACAAAATTTTCAAAACCCGTCTACATTTTTTTAACTTAGCGGCAAACCTCGATAATGGATAACAAAAAGCTACTGGCAGATTTACTTGCGCAACCCGGAAAGGTTGGACCAGAGCATGTATCCATGTTGCAGGAAATGGTGCAGCAATTTCCATATGCCCAGCCCATTCATTTATTGTTGGCTAAGGCCAGTGCATCAGCAGTACCAAAGGCGGCACTTTATAGCCAGGGGCACGTATTGTTCCATGTATTAAATATGGTTTCAGTGCGTGAGCCGAAGCAGGAAGAGGATGCTGAAATTAATACCGTGCTTACTGAACATATACCAGACGAACAGGAAGTTTTCGAAGAAATAAATGAATTTACTGCAGATACCCCTTCACCTGCCAGTCAAACAACGAATGTAGAAACGCCAGATAACCTGCCGGGTATTGACAGTCATTTAATGGACTTGCCGGCAGATGATGATTCTTTTATTGAAAGTGTAGCCGCTACCGATTTTTTTGCCTTTGAGCAGAAATTAAGCACAGATGTGGTTAGCACCGCACCAGAAATTGAAACCGTAGTTCCTGATGAACCTGAAAGGAATTTTGTTTCACAATATAACGACGATAAACTTCCGTATACATTTTTATGGTGGTTGGCTAAAACCCGCAAAGAGCACGAACAGATTTTTCAGCCTTATGCGCATCCTAACGCTGCTAAGGTAAAAACACAGCCACAAAATAACCAGCAGCAAGAAAGAGCAGAGTTTCAGCAACAGTATGTGGAGCACATCTTCCACATTCAAACCCCTTTCGAAGTAGCTGATCATTTAGCCGAATATCCTTCTGCTGAAATTAAAGATGCAAAGGGCGCCGAAATTATTGAGCGATTTTTGAAAGAAGATCCAACAATCAAGCCGCCAAAGCCCGAACAGATAGATAATGAAAATAAGGCAAAGAAAAGTGCAGAAGACAATTACGACCTTGTTTCGGAGACTTTAGCTAAAATTTATATCGAGCAAATGCTTTATCACAAAGCCATAGATACTTATAAAAAATTAAGTTTGAAATATCCGGAAAAAAGCCGTTACTTTGCCGACCTTATCCAATCTATAGAAAAGAAATTTTAAAATATAATATTACCATGGTAACCTTTTTAATCATTTTATTAATTATTGCGTGTGTAGCCTTAGGCTTATTTGTTTTAGTACAAAACCCTAAAGGCGGAGGTTTAGCTACCGGTGGTGGCACCAGTAACATGTTTGGTGTACAACGTACCGGCGATGTTTTAGAAAAAGGATCGTGGGTATTGTTAACCCTGATCGTAGTTTTAACGCTTGCGGTGACTACAATTGCTAAAACCAGTGGTGGTACTGCAGCTGTTGGAAACTCAGCTATTCAGGAGCGTTTAGATAAAACACCATCACCATCTCCACTTGGCGGAAATTTAAACAGCACTAAACCTGCAGCTTCAACTCCGGCTAAAGCTGATTCAACAAAGAAATAAGTAATACTTACCCGTATTTTATAAAGCTTTCCTCAAAAGGGAAAGCTTTTTTGTGTTTTAATGATGCGGTATCATCAATTTACAAAAATCAATATAAATGACAAGGAAAATCTCCGCATCTAACTCCAATAAGCTACTGTCATTTCGGGCGGAGTGCAACGCAGTCGAGAACCATGTAGTGGTCAGCGGAGCTAAATCTGTCTTTGATAGATCTCTCCACTCCACTGCGTTTCGGTCGAGATGACGCTATCTTTTTTGACGCTGTCAAGGATAGCCTGTCGAAGGACTTGTTTAGATGCCTCGCAAAGCGTTTCGATTACTTGCCCCGATTCGTCGAAGCTTAACGTGCCAAGTTCGAATGGAATTACAGCTTATGATACAACCTCCTTTGTTTTAACATTCCGTACTAAATGAATCAATCCCCTTGATCTCTTAACACACATTTAACATAAAAAGCTTTAAATTGCAACATGAAATTAAGTGTGCTGGTTCTATTTACTGCTCTTGCCGTTGGTCTTTCCATCGGGATGGTTAATTTTTATTTTCAGCATAGTCTGTATTACATGGCTATTTCTTTTGGTGTATCGTTTCTGTGTAGTTTTTTGGTTTTTTATTATTTGCTGGAAAAATACATTTACACTAAAATTAAACTCATCTACAAGCTTATCCATAACCTTAAATTAGGTAAAGATTTAAAAGATGCACTGGGCGAGTATGTGAGTTCCGATCCGATTAATGATGTAGAGCAGGAAGTAAAGGAGTGGGCGGGCGCAAAGAAAAAAGAAATAGATTTATTAAAAAAACAGGAACAGTTTAGGAGAGAATTTCTTTCAAATGTTTCGCATGAGTTTAAAACCCCGCTTTTTGCCATCCAGGGTTATATCGAAACTTTACAGGACTGTTTGGTAGATGATCCCGATCAGGCTGTTTTATTCCTAAAAAAAGCAGAAAATAATGTAGAGCGACTGAGTTATTTAATTAATGATTTAGACGTTATTTCGAAGTTAGAAACGGGCGAATCGCCTATTAACTACCAAAAATTCGATTTTGTGCAGCTGGCGAAAGAGGTCATGGAAAACCTCGAAGACCGCGCAGAAGCAAAAAACATTAAACTCTTTTTTAAAGATAAGTATACGGCCATTACCTTGGTTTCGGCCGATCGCGAAAAGATTAGGCAGGTGTTGATTAACTTAATGGTCAACAGCATTAAGTACGGCATTGACGGAGGAGAGACGGCCATCAAGATTTTTGAACTGCACGATCAGGTTTTGATAGAAGTGACCGATAATGGAATTGGCATTGAAGAAAAACACCTGCTGCGTTTATTTGAGCGCTTTTACCGCATCGATACCCACCGGGCGAGGGAAGTTGGCGGTACAGGTTTAGGCTTAGCCATTGTGAAGCACATTTTAGAAGCGCACCAGCAAACCATTTCGGTAAGAAGTACACCAGGTATAGGCACTACCTTTGCTTTTACGCTACAAAAAGGCGGGTAGCCTGGGTGCCTTGATAATTATTCTTCAATTTTGGCCAGGGAAACATAAAACGCACGAAAAATATGGCGTCTGATTTGGTTCCGAAAAGCCATTGACCACTGTTGCTAAACCCGATATTAGCGGGCATCCTGATTTTTCATCAGGATAAAGCGTTTAGCGGGGCTATCGGTACCGAAGTACTTGTTCACGCAGTTTTCTAAAACCCCTATTTATTTCATTGTCAGCCACCTAAAAATATAGAAATAAGCCAAGCCTGATTAAATAAGGCAATAATTAGTTAATATAATTAATAAATTAACATTAACTTAACATTGGGCTTGTAGCTTTGCAACATATTAAAAATTAACATGAACAATATTTTTAAGTTCTTTACACCTCAAGACAAAAAGTTTCATCCGCTTTTCGAACAAGCCGGTAGCAATGCATTAAAAATTGCAGAAACCCTTTTAGAAATGGTTAGCACGGGTGATGCTGAAAGCAGGAAAACAATTTTTAAAGAAATTGAGCGCCTGGAGCATGTAGGTGATGATATTACCCATTCAATTTTTCTTGAACTAAGCAGGAACTTTATTACGCCATTTGATAGAGAAGACATCCATGCATTGGCTACTGCCGTTGATGATGTTGCCGATTATATTTATGGTACTGCAAACCGCATGCAGATGTATAACATGAATACCATTAACGAGCCAATTGTTAAAATTGCCGAGCTTTTGGTAGAGATGTGTACTGACATTGATAAAGCAATTAAAGAATTACGCAGTTTCAAAAACATCCGCGTAATTGCCGATGCTTGTATCCGTATTAACAGCGGCGAAAACCAGGCTGATTATGTATTTACATTAGCGGTAGCCCGTTTATTCGAATACGAAACCAATGCGATTGAATTAATTAAACAAAAAGAGGTTTTACAAACGATAGAAAAAGCGACAGATAAGTGTGAGGATGTGGCGAATGTGCTTGAAACTATCTTGGTTAAAAACGCTTAATAAAAAACAAACATGGTAACTACCTTATTGGTTGTTGTTGTAATTCTGGCTATTGCTTTCGATTACATTAACGGCTTTCACGATGCCGCTAACTCGATTGCAACAGTTGTTTCTACAAAAGTTCTTACGCCTTTTCAGGCGGTTTTGTGGGCTGCGTTGTTCAATTTCGCTGCTTACTTTTATTTTACCGACCACAAAGTGGCAAATACAGTTGCTAAAACGGTAATCGAAAATTATATCACACTTGAAGTTATCCTTGCAGGTTTAGTTGCTGCAATTATCTGGAACCTTTTAACCTGGTGGTATGGTATCCCTTCAAGTTCATCGCATACCTTAATTGGTGGTTTTGCCGGTGCGGGCATGACACATGCTTTACTTACAGGCGCTAGTCCGCTTGATGCTGTAAACATGGGTTATGTAATAAAAATTGTTTCTTTCATTGTATTGGCACCGATAATCGGTATGGTGATTTCAGTTGTATTAACACTGATCATTATCAATATCTGTCGTTATGCTAAGCCGGCAACGGCTGAGAAATGGTTTAAACGCCTGCAGTTGTTATCTTCTGCAGCACTGAGTTTCTTTCATGGCGGTAACGATGCACAAAAAGTAATGGGTATTATCGCTACAGCTTTAATCGCCTCTAAAGTGATTCCTAATTTCGACGCCATGCCGGCATGGGTACCCATTGCCTGTTATTCGGCAATATCATTAGGTACCATGAGTGGTGGCTGGAAAATCGTTAAAACAATGGGATCGAAAATTACCAAGGTAACCGCGCTGGAAGGTGTAGCTGCCGAAGGTGCAGGTGCAGTAACATTGGGTATTACAGAGCATTTCGGTATTCCGGTTTCTACAACGCACACCATTACAGGTTCGATTGTGGGTGTGGGTGTGGTAAAAAGTGTTTCGGCTGTACGTTGGGGGGTAACCATCAACTTAATCTGGGCCTGGATTTTAACCATTCCGGTATCGGCAACACTGGCTGCTATTATTTATGCAGCTATTTACTACTTAAAGTAAAAACAAAATCCTTTAATATACTCAAGAGACCAAAGCTAATCGCCTTGGTCTTTTTGGTTTTATAATGAATTGGAAAGAATAGCGGGAAACCTTTGGCTTGGCGGGCGTACCGCTACGCATTATCCTGATGAAACCTGTAAATATACCAGGGACACTATAAGCGGTCTATTCAGCTGCTAAATCGGGATGTGCGCTGAATGATATGTTGATCGGCTACTAGAATCGTCATTGCGAGGAGGTACGACGAAGCAATCTTAAAAAGATCGCTAATAGCGGAGTCAATGCTTCCTAATTATTAAAACAGAGCACTTCACCTATCCTCAGTACGTAATAAATGGTTGAAACTTAAAACTTAACGCTTATTTCAACTGAATCAATTCCATTTTTAGGCAATACCCAATCCGGACCTTCCTGAATCAGCCGTTTCGCTTCCGCATCGGCTTTTTTGTTGAGCGATTTTATAACGCTAACATTGGCTGGCCGGCCGTTACTTTTAACTTTGAAACTTAAAATTACAAATTGTGCCGGGCCTTTAGGGTTATAAAGTTTATTGTTGTTCTCTAAATATTGGCCATAGTTAATGGTAGAAACCGGAATAGGCTTCGTAATATCTTCGGCCGATTTTCCATCCAGGTTTTGTTCTGCATGTAATGTAATTTTTGGTGCAGCAATATTTTCTTTTTTGTGCCCATTCGAGCCCGTAATTAATGCAATTTCATTTAGCGATTTATTTCCGCTTAATGCACTTTTAATTGCGTTAGGATCTTGCAGGCCAGCTACAGGCAATTCTTTAAAACCAATGGCATTAATCAATAAATCCTTATCCTTTGCATTGCTGTCGGCAGGTAAATAAAAATAACCTTTCGCATCTGTAGCGGTTACATTTTTCGAGCCGGCTAATTTTACAACAGCCCCTTGTACAGGTCGGCCATTACTTTGGTCTACAACATTGCCACTAAATGCAATTTTACTTGATGCTAATGCCGGAGCAGGTGCTGCAGCCACCACGGCTTCATTTAGTGCACTTTGTTCCGCTTTTGCTTTATAAGCATAAGCCCCAGGGCTTTCTGCTTTTGCCGATCTTGCCCGATTGTAATCTGAAACAGCTTTTGCTTCGGCAATTTGTTGCTCGGCAGGTTGTACAGTGGGTTTAGTTTTCGTGTTTTTTGCTAAATCGCCTGTTTTTGCTGCTGTAATGGCTTTATCAACTAATGCTGCTCTTGTGCTAATTTGTGCTACGGTATCTTCTTTTGGTTTTGCAGCCGCAATTGTTGTTGTGCTATCCAACTGAACCATTACACCGCCTTGTTTGTGCGCTGCAATTTCTGCGTTTCGACGGTTGGTTTCGCGCATAAAGAATAAAATGCTCACTGCAATAAAGGCTACCGTTGCTGTTGCCGCTATACTTAACCTTTGCGTAGTAATGCCCCAAAGCTTGCGTTTTATAGGTTTCTCAGCAACACGGTCGTAGAGTTGTTTTTGTAAGATAGACAGTGTTTGCTTGCGTTTTGGCGATTGTTTCAGTCCCTCCAGGGCTTCGGCAACAAAAGGATCCTCTAAAGCCTGTCTTTCTACAAAGTGCATAGCTTTAGCATCAAGCTTACCATCCAGGTAATCTTCCAGAACATCAATATCTAACCAATCGTTATTCACTACTGTTTTTCTCTATACAAATCTTTAAATTCCGCTTACCGTTTTGGATGTAACTCTTAACTTTAAGCATATCGTAGCCCGTAATATCGGCTACTTCTTTATAGCATTTTTCTTGTAAATAAAATAAATCTACGCTTTTTCGCTGTTCTTCGGGCAAAGTTTCCATACACTTTTCCATAATGGTAAGCTGCGTTTCTTTTGTGTTGTCTATATCCAGATGCACAAACTCGCTGTTTTCCACAAAAGTATCGTCTATGGAGACATTATTTTGTTTTGCCGATTTCCGAAGTGCCATTAAACAATGGTTCCGCGTTAAAACATGAAGCCAGCTTTTAAAATTCTGGACCTCATATATTTTCAGCTTCGTTACCAGTTCTTCAAAAATCTGCATTACCGCATCCTTGCTTTGCTCTTCATCTTTAAAGTAGTTTAAGCAAACCCCGAATACCAAATGCATATATTTATTGTAAAGCGTACCCAATGCGTCCAAATCGCCGGTATTTTTATACTCAGCAATCAGTTTGGCATCGTCTTGCTGGGTGTTCCCAGCTGTGTTTTTTATAAACCTCAAAAAATGGCAGCTATTTCGAATTATCTTTCAAGTATAAAAAATATTTCTGAGTGATGAGACATAAACTAATTTTTTAGGAAGAGAAGATCCTAAATATTTTACGTTGTTGACTATTTTTTGAAAGGTTTAAATGGTGTTCCCGTGTCCAAAGACTTATCTTTGAGGGTAAAAGGAAAGTATGGCAGTTGTTTTGCTAAGCATGATTAAACACACGAAATGAAAAAGATCAATATTGTAACGGCATCACTGGCCATGCTGGTATTTGCAAGCCTAAATGTTAGCGCACAGATTAAGCTGAGTGATATATTTAAAAAGATAACCGAAAAACAGGGCACCACAACAGCAGCTACCGGAACACCTTCTACTTTTGAAATAGGACAGGGCATTAAAGAAGCGCTACAAATTGGTGTTTCTGCAGGTGCTGACAGGCTTTCGCTAAAAGATGGCTTTTTGGGTAACCTGGCTGTTAAAATCCTGATGCCTCCGGAAGCACAAAAAGTTGAAAAAACATTGCGTAGTATAGGTTTGAACAAACTTTGCGATAATGTGATTGTAAGTTTAAACCGTGCCGCTGAAGATGCGGCTACCGAAGCGAAGCCTATTTTTATATCAGCCATTAAACAAATGACTTTAACCGATGCAACGAATATCCTTTTAGGAAACAAAGATGCAGCTACCGAATATTTTAAAAGGGTAACCACCGCACAATTGATGCAAAAATTTAGCCCGATTGTAACCACCAGCCTGAATAAGGTAAATGCCACCAAGTATTACAGCGATTTAACTACACAATACAACCGCTTGCCTTTGGTAAAACCCGTAAATACCAACCTAACGGAATACGTTACGCAAAAAGCAATAGATGGTTTATTTGTTGAAGTGGCTAAGGAAGAACTCAAAATTAGGGGTAACCTGAGCTCAAGAAGCACTACATTATTGCAAAAGGTATTTGGTTACGCGGATAAGAAAAAGATTTAATCTGTTTAATTGTGGCTCAGGAGGACACGAACTGTAGCGGAAAGAATCAATTGCCTCGGTCTGTGTGCTCACACACCGAAATTAGAAAGTTTGTATTAAGTAAAATATAGCTTCCCGAGCTTATCCGGAACAACAGAGCCAAAAACTATTTGTAAAATTGTACATGATGAAGTTCAACAAACCATTTGCTTTAGCTTGTATTGCAATGGTATTAACTGCTTGCAATAGCAACAAAACCGAAGAAAATGCCAAAGCCGTTTTAGATACTGTTTCGTTAAGCAGTAAAAATTTCGCGCTGGCTTATCAGGATGGAGATAAAATTGTAGCCACAAGTATTGATACGATGAAACAGATTTCATTTGGTGGCGCTACCGATCCGGCGATTTCCCCGGATGGAAATAAACTGGCCTATACCCTGAGCGATTCTACCGGGAACAGGTCAATTTGGATTGCCGATATGGAAAACAAAAGCCAGGGCAAATTGCAGGTAAACAGCCATAATTATTATCAGGCCATGTGGTCGGCTGATGGAAGCGCGATCGCTTTCAATATTTTTAACAGTAAAAACCTATGGAAGATAGGCGTAATTAAAACCGATAACTCGGGATATGTGATGCTCGATAGTGCATCTAAAATAAATGTTTATGCCCCAACCTGGAAAAATGAAAAGGAAATCATCGGGCAGGACCTTAATAACCTGTACACCTTTGATCTAACAGGAAAGTTAATCGATACCAAACCGATAGCCGATTTGATCGGGAAGGAATTTTCCATCGCAAGTAGTAATCGTTTCTTTTATACAAGAGATGGAGCCAAACTGATTTTTAATGCAGGGAATAACGATGTTCTGGACGGATTGACAGGACCGAGTGAAGCCGTTTATGTTTTAGATCTGGCCAGTAAAAAAGTAACGCGGATTTCGCCAAAAGGTATAAATGTTCCTTATGTTTTTCTTACTGCCGATGACCGGATCTTTTACAGCGGCGCTGAAAAACCTTTCACACAGAGCAAAATATATGTTGCTGATTTAAACGGGAATGTTAAAACGATAGTGGATAAAGGAAACAATCCAACGGGTGCATTGAAATAATCCGCATGATCATGCCAAATAAAACAAGAATTGTTATTGTAGGAATTGGTGGCGTGGGTGGGTATTTCGGAGGTTTATTGTCTAAGAAATACAGCAGTGCAAATGATGTGGAAGTTGTTTTTGTTGCCCGCGGCGAACATTTAAATGAGATACAAAAAAAGGGTTTAACGGTAATAAACGGCAACGAAAGTTTTATCACTCAGCCATTTTTAGCTACTGATGATTATGGTAAGATTGGCCTGGCCGATTATGTGATCATCTGCAGCAAAAGCTACGATTTAACACAAACCATCGAAAAGTTAAAACCCTTAATTAACCGCAAAACGGTATTATTGCCACTTTTAAATGGCGTTAGTGCAAGCGATCAAATTTTAGAAACCCTGCCACATGCAAATGTTTTGAAAGGCTGTGCTTTTATCGTTTCCAAAATCAAATCACCCGGCATCATCGAAAATTCCGGCAATATTCAAAAACTGTCTTTTGGGATGGATGGGCCACTTAGTGATGCGGTTTTACAGCTGAAAAATTTAATGTTTGATGCCGGAATCGATGTAACGGTTTCGGATAAAATCTCTACCGCCATCTGGGAAAAATTTATATTTATTTCTCCTACGGCCACTTCCACCTCTTATTTCGATAACACCATTGGAAAGGTACTGGAAGAAAATCTTCAAACGGTCATGAAGTTAATTGAAGAAGTGAAAAACCTTGCCCTGGCTAAAGGCGTAAGCATCAGTGGTGACATTTCGGATAAAACATTAAATACGATGAAATCGATGCCCTATGAGGTTACTTCATCCATGCACCGCGATTATCTCAACCAAAAACCGCAAACAGAAGTAGAAGCATTAACAGGCTACATCGTACGCGAAGCCGAAAAACTTGGCATGGCTACGCCAACTTATCATAAACTGTACGAAGGATTGCTCAAAAGAAAACCATTGTAAGTCGCTAAAAATCAGGTTGATTTGATCAAAAATGCCGATTTTATGAAAAAAGTAAAGAAAATTTAAAGTAATATTGAGTTTCATCCGTTTACTGGGTTATTAAGCAAAATTTAGTGCCAACAAACGAACCTCAAAATATCATTTCAACGGTTGCCAATTATGGTAAACGCTTATTCAGTTTCATCCGTGGAAGGGTGAATACGGATGAGGATGCAGAAGATATTTTACAGGATGTTTGGTTTCAGCTCAGCAACCAACCCGAAGCAGGTGCCATCGAGCAGATCAGTGGCTGGTTATATCGGGTGGCCAGAAATAAGATCACCGATAAATACCGCAAACAAAAAGAAGAATCGTTAGAAGATTTTACTTTCGAAGGGGAGGATGGTGAAATCAATTTTAAAGAAATTTTACTAGCTGAGGCTTACTCACCCGAAGAAGAGAGTTTAAAGAAACTATTCTGGGATCAATTGTTCTTGGCGCTTGAGGAGCTGCCCGAAAATCAACGTTATGTATTTGTTCAGAACGAACTCGAAGAACGTACCTTTCAGGAGCTGGCAGATGAGAGCGGAGAGAATATCAAAACATTAATATCAAGAAAAGGTTATGCGGTAAAACATTTGCGTAACCGCTTACAAAATTTATATCAGGAATTTATTAACTATTAAATTTACAGACATGATGAATAGAAATTTTAATCGCGGTAAGAAATTCATGTTCTTTTTCCCTGTAGCGGTGCTTATTGCAGCGGTACTGGGTTACGTAGTTATGTCTTTATGGAACTGGATTTTGCCGGAAGTAGCCCATGCAGGGCGGCTTAATTATTGGCAGGCCCTTGGTTTGCTCGTGCTTTGCAGAATATTGTTCGGAAATTTCAATAAAGGAGGGCATGGTGGCGGCGGTTTCCGTGAGCGTGCCCGGGGAATGCGGGCCAAATGGGATTCGATGAACGAAGAGGAGCGGGCAAAATTTAAAGAAGAATATAAACGGAGATGTGGCGGATGGGGCCACCACCGAAATAAGGAATAGGCAAAGGCTCCGAAGAAATTCGGAGCTTTTTTGTTTTATCTATTTCTCCGTTATTCTGAACATCGTGCAAGCCTCTCCGCGAATCGTCATCTCGACCGCAGCAACGCGGAGTGGAGAGATCTATCAAGATAGATTTTTAGTAGAGTGGTCCGTCTTTCCCGCGCAGGCGGGAATCTTAAAGCGCTTGCATTACGATTCCCAATCGAGTTGGGAATGACGACTCCTGGTAGGCTAACATTATTTATTCTATCGGTTGGTGTCTCACCGACCGAAAGGGTAACGACTAAAAGATCCTTCATTGCATTCAGGATGACAAAATTCTTTAGTCAATAAAAAAATCAAAATAATTTAAAGTAAAAATAAAGGTTCGCCGTCTTCCTATATAAATAACAAAAACAACAGTGTTGGTAACTCAACTCATTTACGGTGAATTGATTACCATGCTTTAAAATTATAAGGAATGAAAAAAATATTAAAAACCATAGGATTCGGGATTGTACTTGGTACAGTCGCTTTCTTCATACCATTTGTATTCAAATTTATATTGGCCATCATGCTGATCGGTTTAATGTTCAGGATTTTTATCGGCGGGAGACGCCATTATTTCCATAACCGCTTTAACGGCTTCGAAAATTATTATAACCCTATTGTACCGATTGATAACCAATGGTACAGACCAACCGTACAAGGCAATGGAACAGTTAACAATATTAACATAAATGATTAAGCGCCATGAGAACATTTAGAATATTACTGGCACTGGCTGTTGCCGCAGGAACTTTTTACAGCTTAAATGTACTGGCCGTTCAGAATGGATACCGCGATCGGTTAGATTTTAAAAACAGGCATTATCATGATGATTGCCAGCAAGAACATCATAGAAACCATAATTACAGTCACCACAGCAGAAAAATGGACGATACCATGATTACACCTGTTGACAGTATAAATCCATTAAAAAGATAGCGTTATGTCACAGGTACTTTTTTTAAGCGATCCATCTCAGTCTGATGTCAAACCGATTTTGGGCATGGCAAACGAACTGATTACCCGGGGGGAGAAGGTAACTTTCTTTAGCTCGGATGAGTTTAAAGCCCCTATAGAACAAATTGGTGCAGACTTTAAAGCCTACAACAAAGAACTGAATATTTTTCAGGGGAAAAAGGCTATTGATGAAGAAGAGAAACCTAAATCGGGATTGATCAGCGCACTTCTTGAGCCCATGAAATTTATCGATGATATTTTGGTTCAGATAAGGGGTTTAAAATTTGACTATGCCGTTTTCTCGCCGGCATATCCCTACGCAAATATCATCACGCAGCTGTTGGGTATCCCTAAAACGGAGCAGGCAGTTTACAACTAATATTGGCTTAAGCCGATGAATTAATAAAATAAAATAACAATTAAAATTAAATAAAATGTACAACGAACATAGATGCCATTCGGGCAAGATGCATGGTCGCTTCGGCGCAGGAGAGGGAAGATTTGGAAGACACTTTGGTGGTCCTTTCGGTCACCATAAACACGGTATGTTTAACCAGGGCTTTAGAAAAGTGCCTGTAAACATAGAAGAAACAGAAAGCAGCTTTATTATTGAGCTTTTTGCACCGGCTTTGGTTAAAGAGAACTTAAAAGTGACTACCAAAGACGATGTATTAACCGTTTCTTACCAAGCGAAAGAAGAAGCCGATTCAGCTAAAAAGTATAGCCGTAGAGAATATAGCAACGGCACTTTCGAAAGGGCTTTTGGCTTAAACGGAAAGGTTTTAGCAGAAAATATTTCAGCCAGTTATGCTGATGGAATTTTGAAGGTTACACTACCTAAAAACCCTGAAACGAATACACCAGAGAAAGATATTCTGGTAGACTAAGTTTCGTCTATTATAATTTCCAGGCCCCGATTGTTTTAAAGCAGTTGGGGCTATTTTATTTAATTTCAACAGGCAGGAATACATTCGATATTGCTTTTCATATTACCAGGCAAAGGGATATTGAAATGCAGTTTGCTATTAGCGGTATTTTAAGGTACTTTTGCTAAAAGACATAAACACAATAGATTGAATTTTAACGACTTTAATTTTAACCCCGATTTATACGAAGGTTTAATGGCCATGGGGTATAAAAGCGCTACTCCAATACAAGAACAAGCCATCCCGGTAATTTTAGATAATCATGATCTGATTGCCTGCGCGCAAACCGGTACCGGAAAAACAGCCAGCTATTTATTACCCGTAATGGATAAAATTAGCAAAGCGGCTGACAGACATAACAATACCTTGATCCTGGCTCCAACACGTGAGCTTGCGCAACAGATTGATTTACAGGTAGAGGCGCTGGCTTATTTTACCAATATCAGTTCATTAGCAGTTTACGGCGGCGGAGATGGTATTGCCTATGAACAGCAAAAACGTTCTATGCGCGAAGGCGTAGATATTATTATTGCTACTCCGGGCAGGCTAATGGCACATTTATCTTCAGGCGTGCTAAAACTGGAACATTTGCAGCATTTGATTTTAGATGAAGCCGATAGGATGTTGGATATGGGTTTTTACGACGATATTATCCGCATTATTAGCTACCTGCCAAAGAAAAGGCAAACGCTTTTATTCTCCGCTACAATGGCACCGAAAATAAGGACTATGGCGGGCAAGATTTTGCACGAACCGAAGCAGATTACCATTTCAATTGCTAAACCTGCTGAAGGAATAGATCAACAGGCCTATAATATTCATGATCAGCAGAAACAGGCTTTATTAACCGATATTTTTAAAAGCGGACAATATAAAAGCAGCATTATTTTTGTTTCGACCAAGGATAAAGTAAAAGCTTTATTTAAAACTTTTAAAGGATTAGGCATCAAAGCCGAAGCTTTTCACTCCGATTTGGGGCAGAAAGAACGCGAAGATATTTTACTGGCTTTTAAAAACCGCAGGTTGCCAATTTTAATTGGAACGGATGTATTATCCCGCGGAATCGATGTAGAGGGAATCGACCTGGTCATCAATTATGATGTTCCCGGCGATCCGGCCGATTATGTACACAGGATTGGTCGTACCGCAAGAGCTGCAACCAAAGGAACAGCTATTACATTGGTTAACGGAAGAGATAAACGTAAATTCGATAACATTGAAAAGTTAATTGAGAAGGAAGTTCCCCGGATGCCATTGCCAGAAAGTATAGCTGCAATGGAAATTACACATGTGGAGGAAAAAAAACCGCAGCATAAAGGCAAGAAAAAGGTTTGGCACAAAAAGAAAAAACCAAAACCTTCTGCTTAAAAATGTAAAATGTAATATGGATGATTGATCTAGCGATAGGAGATTCATCCATTTGCTTTTAACCTGTGCTCCATCATTGATTTTTGCTTTGTGATGTTTAACGAACATTTATCGAGTTCAAGTTTTTAGATTAATTCCGAGCTATTCAAATGGCAAACTTCATTCTTATCGGTTTATGCATTGTGGCGGGGATTCTTTTCAGAAAAAGTAAATCGCTTCCCAAAGATGCACACAAAGGCATTAACGCTTGGATTATCTACATTGCGCTGCCAGCAGTTTCGTTTAAATATCTGCCACATATTACCTGGACTAAAGACCTATTGTTTCCAGCACTGGCACCAATTTGTATCTGGCTATTTGGCTGGTTGTTTATCACGCTTTATAGCCGCATCCAGAATATGAGTAAAGCCACTTCAGGCGGCTTAAAACTAACCAGTTCTTTAAGTAATACTTCATTTGTAGGTTTCCCGTTAATTGTGGCCTATTTTAGTGAAAAAGAACTGGCTGTAGCCATAATCTGCGATCAGGTTACCTTTACGCTTTTGTCTACCATTGGCATTATTGTAGCCATCCGCTCATCACAGCATCAAAAGTTAAGCCCGAAACTGGTGCTGAAAAAAGTATTAACCTTTCCGCCGCTTATTGGTTGCGTTTTGGCGCTAAGCCTCCCACATTTTATTAATCTTTCTTCACTTGATCCGTTATTCGAGAAACTGGCTGGTACGGTTGGGCCGCTGGCGCTGTTTTCAATCGGTTTACAGCTAAAATTTGGCGGTTGGTTCAGTGAACTAAAACACATCAGTTTTGCTTTATTATACAAACTGATATTAGCGCCACTGGTTGTTTTGCTTCTGGCACTTGTTTTAGGTATGAATGGCATGATAACCAAAATAACCATTTTCGAAATGGCTATGCCAACGCTATTAACTGCAGGTGTGGTAGCCGATCAGTATAATCTTAACCCTAAGCTTTCTAATCTGGTTGTTGGGATCGGGATTTTATTGTCTTTTATGACCACGGGTTTATGGTGGCTGGTATTGACCTACTCGGGTTTAGTTTAATTTATCCCGTTTTTAACCACAAAGTACGCGAGCGCAGAGGAAGTCTTATGCGCTTAGTTTGATTAACATTTACCCCCCGTGATCAATTTTAACACAATTTCTTACCACGATCGTCATGCTGAACTCGTTTCAGTATCTTTCTTGCTAGGATAGGCCCTGAAATAAATTACCTTCGGTGAGCTCGCTTAAAGCTCGGGTTACTGCGTAGCTTTCCGCTGCGCTACAGGTCAGGGTGACGACCATTAGGTCTTGCGAAAACCTTCGTGTTCTTTGCGGTTAAACCCAACAAAAAAGCCGCAAAATTTCTTCTGCGGCTTCCTGAATAATTTAGGTTTAATTACAACGCTAATTTTTTAGAAATTGCAGCTGGAATCCCTGCTTTGTTTAATAATATTGCGGTTGTTTTATATTTTACATAGTTTTTCGTTACGTATAAATATCCTTTATAATCGTTGCTTGCTCCCCAGGAGTTTTTAACGATATAATATTCTTTACCGGTTTGATCTTTGGCTAAACCCACAATGTGCATCCCATGATCATCAGTAGTTTGATAGTTGTCGAAAGCAAGCTGACGGTTCTCCTGGGTAATTTCCATCTCTGGCTGCGGGCCGTTAAACATATCTGCTTTTTGTTTAGCTGTCATATCAGCGAAAGGTGTTTGCGGAACAAAAGCCACACCGTTTTTCCAGCTGAAGTTTTTTTCGCTTACATCTGTAGCCCAGGCAACAGTATAACCACCTTTTAAAGCGTTATCAATAATGTCGGTTAACTCATTCACTTTAACATTATAAACCTGATCAAAAGACCAGTTATCAGGCACTAACAAAGTAAATTTACTATAGAAAGGATGATCATTAAACGATGAAAGTTCTACATAGTTGTCGGCATTTAAACCTACCACTTCCTGAGCAAAAGTTTTTGGTGTGTATTTTTTGCCATTGTAGGTAAAGTTTTCGGGTACAGCGCCTAAATAAGCGTCAATTACACCGGTATAAGCTTTTAACCAGTTTGGCGTTAACTCGCCATTTGCATTCTTTACAACAGCTTCTAAAACACCTTTTTCGATATCGCCAAGTTCTGCAGTTTTATTAATTTTAGTGCCGTAATTTAATCCGGTGTATACTTCCTGTGGAACCGCACCATATTTTCTGTACATGTTGATTACATCGTGCAAAGCACCACCATCGCCTAATGAAACTGCACCATGCATACGCACGTAATTTTTACCTTTTTCTACATAAGCATTGCGGGCCGAAAAAAGTTGAGATAAGGTTACGGGTTGTTTCCCCGCTTTAATCATTTCTGATTCTAAAAATGAGTTGGTAGAATAACTCCAGCAAGTACCTGAAGAACCCTGGTTTTGAACTGGTGTATTGGCCAGGTTAATCACTTCGGTGAACTTAAAAGAAGCAGCACTGTTTTCGCTTTGGTTGTTTTTTAAAGAATTAACGAGATTGTCTTGAGCATAAGTCGCGGATATAGATAACGACAAAGCCAAACCAATCACACTGATTTTTGTGTAGTTGATCATTTTTTTATGAATAATTAATAATTCAGCGAATGTAAAAATACTTGTTCATTTGACACCAGAAAGTTTGTAATAAATCGATAACATTTATCATTTTATTGCAACAATGTTGAATTAACATTCTGGCAAACTGATTGGAATATTGGTTGCCAAGCCTCCATCAGATGTTTCTTTGTATTTGGCATTCATATCGAGGGCGGTTTCCCACATGGTATTTACCACTGCATCTAAGCTTACTTTTGCCTTATCGGGATTGCTTTGCAGGGCGAGCTGACTAGCGGTGATGGCTTTAATGGCGCCCATGGTGTTTCTTTCGATACAAGGGATCTGTACCAGGCCTCCAATCGGATCGCAGGTGAGGCCCAGGTGATGTTCCATGGCAATTTCTGCTGCCATTAAAACCTGCCTTTGCGAACCGCCCAAACACTCTGTCAGCGCTGCCGCAGCCATGGCTGAGGAAACGCCAATTTCGGCCTGACAGCCGCCCATAGCAGCTGAAATTGTTGCTCCTTTTTTGAAAATACTGCCTATTTCTGAAGCGCAGGCAATAAACTGCATGATTTTTTCTTCGCTGTAACCATCGCAAAAGGTAATAAAATATTGTAGTACGGCTGGAATTACTCCCGCAGCACCATTGGTAGGGGCGGTTACCACGCGACCAAATGATGCATTTTCTTCGTTAACGGCTAGTGCAAAACAGCTTACCCAGTCTAAAGTATAATTAAAACCATTTCCACCTTTTCTAATGGCTTCTACCCAGCTATTGTAATCTGAATATTCACTTTTGCCAATTAATCGTTTATTTAGCGGAAATGCCCTTCGCGCCACATTTAACCCGCCGGGTAAAAAACCTGTGGTATGACATCCGCGATAAATACAATCGCTCATTACCGCAAAATGTTGTAAGATGCCTTTTTTGGTCTCCGCTTCAGTACGCCAGGCCAATTCATTTTCCATTACGATTTCGCTCACCTTTAAGCCGGTAGATAAACACCAGTGTAAAAGGTCTTTTGCTTTTTCTACAGGAAAAGGAAGGTCTACCTGTGGTTTTTTACTGTTGTCTTCTCCTTCTTTAACCACAAAACCACCACCAATAGAGTAGTAGGTTTCTGAAAATGCTTTTCCGCCCTTTAAAAATGCCTGAAAAGTAACCGCATTTGGGTGGAAGGGCAAACTTTCGGCAAAAAGAAAAAGTAGGTCATTATCGTAATCAAAATCAATGATTAAATGACCAGCAAGATTTAATTTCTGATCTCTTTGGATGCTTTCGAAAGTAGGTGTAACGGCATCCACATCAAAAGTTACCGGATCGGCACCTGTTAAACCGAGTAGGATAGCGACATCAGTTCCGTGGCCTTTACCTGTTTTGGCAAGTGAACCATAAAGCAATATTTTTATCCCTTCAATTTCATCAATCAAATGGTTTTGAGCAAGCGAAGCTGTAAACTGTTGTGCAGCCCGCCATGGACCTAAGGTATGTGAGCTGGATGGGCCTATGCCTATTTTAAAAATATCGAAAACTGAAATCTGTTCCTTGATCATTATGAATATAGTTATACAAAGCTATGATTGTTTTATGATTTTGGATGAATTAATTTTGGCCGAAGATGAAAATATTTTACCTTAGAAATATCTGATATCAACGCTCATAATGAATTTCAATAAGTATTACCAAACCATTAATTTGGATGACTGCCGTGCAACTACAGTCAAGAGATTTGCCAATTACCTTATCGATTTAGTTGTTTGCTATATCATCGCCTTTGGTGTTGCCATCACGCTAAGGTTTATCAGTCCAGAACTTTTAAATGGTTTTGATGAATTATCAATCCGCTTGATTTTCCTGTTGATTTATGGCCTTGTGATGTTTATGACGGAGGCCATGTTTAATGGAAGATCATTAGGAAAATTAATTACAGGAACAAGGGCAGTAGATGCAAATGGTAATGACATCACTCTTCAAAAGGCATTTATACGGAATATAGTAAGGGCCATCCCTTTCATCGCCTTTAGTGCATTGGGCCGCCCTTGTGCACCATGGCACGACAACTGGTCAAACACGATTGTGATTGAAGAGAAAAAAGTAGCACTACAGCAACAGAAAGTAGATTTGTTTGCTACGGTTAAAAATCAAACTCTATAATATCATCATCTTTAAGCATCCGCTCCACAAATTTCTGATGGTTTTGCGGGGTACCTGTAGCTGTCCAGTTTCCGGTGATGATATTATCCACCAGTTGGTGTTTCCCACGTTGGGGTTTAAGTTTGCTTTCGCGGAAAACCTCCTCATAGCTTTCTAAATTGCCGTGTGTATGCTGTTTTTTAACGATACGGTAAACCCTTTTGGTAAAACGACGGTCGCCAATTTCTTCTAAAAAGGGAAAAATAATCAGCGCCAGTAAAACCACAATGGTAACGCCTATTGCCTGTTCGTAATAACCTGAGCCTACAGCCATTCCGATGGCGGCAACAATCCAGATAATGCAGGCAGTGGTAAGCCCTTTAACGCGGTTTTCTTCTTTAAAAATTACCCCGGCACCTAAAAAACCTATTCCGGTAACAATGTTCGAGGCAATACGATCCTGACTGGTTGGTCCGATTTTGATGGACAGGATGGTAAACAGGGTAGCACCCAAACCAATCATCATCATGGTTTTAAGTCCGGCAGATTTACTTCTGTACTCGCGTTCGGCACCAATGATGCCACAAAGTAGGGTAGCCAATAAAAATTTATTGATTTCACTCTGTGTAATGAAATGGTTTTGGTCTATGATTTCGTTCATCGCCTTGAATTATCACAGGCAAATTAATAAAAATCATAACATCTTAGGCCATTTGCCCGGCCACCATTTGAACTATTTGGAAAATATTTTTCGTAACCCACACCAATTTCGGATGTTCCGCCGGTATTGGTGTAGTTGATTTTAGATGTTGTGGCATCATGACTGATGCCTAACCTGAATTTCTCGCCGTTTGTTCTGCGGTTAAATATATCGAAGATTACAGAAAATACAATGGCATCATTCCCGTTCGAATTGCCATCATTTCGGTACCATATGCCTGCATTTATTCCGGCGTATTTATACTGTGTGCCGACGCTGAATGATTTTACATTGCCCTGTTTGTAGGCAACAATGGAAGGGATCAGGTAACTTCCATCCCGATCATACTGGTCAGGGATCAGGGTGAGTTTATAACTTAAATTCCCCGATATGCGCATCGGTAATTTCGCCTGGAAACCGGAGAGCGATTCGTCAGGACGGTTAAGGTGATGGACAGCAAGCCCCATCATAAATTTTTTATAAACGAGATTGGCTCCTGTATTGGCGTCAAAATAAAAACGGCTATCAACGCTTGGCCGCTCGGCGCCAGAAATACTGCCCGGAATATAACCGGTATTGATATCGATCTGATCGCCAAAAACAAGTTTATCCCAGTTTAATTTCTGATTGGTGATGCCACCCTGTAATCCAAAGGAGAGTGCAAAATCATCACCCCCGATAATATAAGCATAACTCAGCGCGATGTTATTCTTTACCAGGTAGGCCGTACCCTCGCTGCTGCGGTTAAAAATTAAACCGATACCACTGTTAAACTGGTGAAGGTTTAAATCACCAGAAGCACTCATGTAGGAAAAATCGCTGGCTAAACCCGTCCATTGGTTTCGGTATAAGGCATTAAACCTAATGTCGCCCTCAAACTGACCTGTTAAAGCCGGATTTAAATAAACAGGGGCATTGTAAAACTGCGAATAAATGTGATCCTGCGCTGAAACGATTAAAGGCAGCACTAACACAAACCAAAATAATATTATCCCTCTCCTCATCATCTTATTAAATATATTACACCCGTTTTCCTTGGAGGAGATGAATCGTAAGTCATTCCTTTCCAATCGCTGCCATTAATAAATTTTATATCTACTTTCCAGTAATAAACACCTTGTGGTTGTTCCTGTCCTTTATAAGTACCGTCCCAGCCCTCCAGCGGTGCGCCATCGTCGAGTTTGGTGGTTTCCCAAAGTAATTGCCCCCATTTGTTAAAAACAGACATCTGCCATTCTTTAATGCCACGGCCTTTTGCTTTAAAAACTTTGATTTCGTTCTTCGCACTTGCAGGCATAAATGAATTGGGGATGTTTAAGTAGCCCGGTACGCCGATAATCCTTACTGATTGGAAAGTGCTCGAAGAACAACCTTCTTTGTTCAGCACTTTTAGCGTTACATTATAAGTGCCTTCGTTGGCATAGGTGTGGTTTGGGTTTTGTAGGGTTGATCCCGATCCATCACTAAAAGTCCATTCCCAGCTTACGGCATTGGTACTGATATCTTTAAAGGCAAATGAATAGTTGGGAATGGATAATTCATTCCCGGGGCTAACGGTGAATGTGGCCACTGGTGGCGCAACAATGTGGATAAAATCGGTTTTTGTTGTAGGGTTAGAACAACCCAATGCATTGATTGCTGTTAAGGTTACAGTATAACTTACATCTGATCCGGTGTAAGTATGCTGTGGCTCAAACTCAGTTGAGGTTGGAGAACCATCGCCAAAATCCCATAGATAGCCTACTGCACCAACACTGGTGTTTTTAAACTTAACTGCTAGATTGCTGCAGCCAGAGGTTTTATCTGCAGTAAAGCCTACTGTTGGCTGAGCTAAGATGGTAACAGTTTCTGTCGTGAAACTATGTGAACAGTCGTTTTCCGCGTCTAACCTGATGGTATATTTTCCAGGTTTGGTAAAGGTGTACGGATAAACACCTGTAGAGCTGGAGAATGCGGTATTGATTTCACCGGTATCTTCATTGGTAAAAGTGTAAAGAAATCTGCTCGCTCCACTGGTATTGTTTACAAAATTAACAAGGAAAGGGGCGCAGCCTTTTTTCTCATTTCCATTTACCACCAGTTCTGCAATAACATTGTTTGGTGAAACTACAATAGTGCTATTAGAAGTGCTTATTCCGCAAGCATTTTTTGCAGTCATCGTTACTATAAAATCCTTAACGATAAGCGTTTTAAAGGTATGGCTTACCGTTCTTCTATCTGGATAGGGTTCTGGGGTAGTGCCATCACCAAAATCGTAGGTATAGGTTGTGCCCACACTTTCTGGAGAAGTATTGCTAAAGTTTACAAGCAGATTAGAACATCCTGTTGTTTTATCGGGCGAAAACATAGAAACAGGTTCTGCATGCACGATAACTTTTGCGTTTTTTATAATTGGAGGACCACATGGTGTGGTGGTTTCTAGGGTAACTTCATAAACAATGTCTTTTCCGGTTGGGTCTGCCAAAAAAGTTTGAGCTGGTGGTTGGGCTAAAGTTGATGTTTGTCCATTGCCAAAAATCCATTTAAATGCTGCGCCGGTAAGTGGGGTCGTGGTATTTGTAAAAGTAACATTAAGTGGGCCGCAACCTTCAGATATACTTGGAGTAAAAGAAGGCGTAACTACGGGAAGCGTGCTAAATACCTCACTTTTTTCATCCGTATTACAGCCCAAACTACTTGTAACAATCAGTTTTATGGTTACGCTTTCATTTCCATTCATGATGGTATAACCCGGAAATGTTGGTCCTACGCCGATCTGTACATTGTTGGCAAACCAGGTATAAATACTGTTCCTATCGGGATATAAAGTTGCGGCAATATTGTTTGCATCTAGAATAAAAGGGGCACAGCCAACATTTTTATTATAGGTAATTTCTGCCTTAGCATGTGGATTAACTGTTATCTTAACCTGGTTGCTTAAGTTGTTGCTGCAAGCTCCGCTGCTTAACGATCGGCGGTAATAAATGCTTACAGTTGGTGTCGGAGGCGTAAAGTTTACACCATTTGCCCCCAGCACATCGCTCCAGGCTGTTCCGTTTAAGCTCGATTGCCATTGATACACATAAGTTCCGCTGCCACCACTTGGCGTAGTACCGGTTAAAGCTGCTGCCGATGTACCAATACAGATGTTTTGATCGGCTGTAATAACATTGTTCGTTAAGCCTGGTAAAACAATAACCTGTAGCGAATTACTGATTGAAGTGCAGATGGTGCTGTTTACCAGTCTTCTGAAATAAGTTGAGGAGTTTACGATTAGGGTTAAATCCTTATTAATGGCCGAAGGAACATTGCTCCAGGTATTTCCATCCGCACTGCTCTGCCATTGATAGGCAAAAGTTCCGGTTCCGCCTGTTGGGGTATCGCCGGTAATGTTGATGCTTTGTCCGGCACAAACCGGCGCTGTTGATGCGGTAATATTATTGGTAACAGGCGAATAATAGGTGACGGTTACATCATCTACAGATGGTGGACAGCCATTGAAGCCAGAAATGGTCCACCGGAAAGTGTAAGTTTGTCCTGGTACCAGACCAGTAACCGTGGTGTTGTAAAGCGTAGGATCGGTGATGGTAATGCCGGTTTGTGCTGAAGTTAAAGTCCACGCACCACTGTTCGGCGAAGGATTATTGCCATTTAAAGTAATACCGTTTCCACTGCAAAGGTTTTGATCTGCCCCTGCATTGGCCGCAACAGTGCCCGGATTTACCGTGATGGTGGTTACGGTTGATAGGGCCTCTGCACAACTACCACTTTGAATTACCGCACGGTACAGGGTGGTTATGGTAAGGTTTGAAAATACATATGGATTTGCTGTAGAGGTAAGGGTAGACCAGTTTGTACCGTTATCGATAGATCTTTCCCAACGGATAATATTTCCAACCTGCCCGCTTAAACTGATGTTTCCGCCATTTGCACCTGCACATACACTCACATCGCCTGTGGTTGTGCCGCCAACACTGAGCGGGTTAACCGTGATCCTGACATCATCACCCGAAGTAGCGCAGTTGGTGTCGCTTATGGTCCACCTTAAAGTATAGCTATTCCCCGCCTGCAGACCAGTGATTGTTGTATTGCCCTGCGTATCATCAGCAAAAGTTATGGCCGTAGGTGCTGTAACGATTGTCCATTTGCCTGTGCCAACTACTGGTATATTTCCTTTTAAGGTGTAAGCGCTTGCGTTACAAATGGCTTCATCCGGCCCGGCATTTGGCAGTGTTGCACCTGGCAAAACCGTAATGGTAATGCTGCCTGGTGTGCCAGGGCAGCCATTTGTAGAGACAGGTGTAATGGTATAAGTTACCGTACCTGCAGTGGTGCCTGTATTGGTTAAGATATCGTTAATTTGTGTTCCTGCAGATGGGATTGCTCTATTGCTGTTTCCGGTTATTGCTCCGGTGATCGCACTGGTATAAGTATAATTTACACCCGTTAGGTTTGCTGTTAAGGTAATGGCCGATGAAGTGGCATTACAGATGCTTGCATTGGCGGCAGTAGGTGTTACAATAGGATTGGGTTTAATGGTCACCACCAAATTAAAGGGCGTTCCATCGCAGCCATCGAAATGAGGAGTGATGATATAAGTTACGTTTGCGTCGGCACTTGGATCGGTATTGCTAAGGATATCGTTAATGGCTCCGCTTCCGCTGGCAGTATAGCCAGTTGCTGACGCGGTTCCGGTAGCGGTCCAGGTGTAGGTTACACCCGCGACCGCAGAAGCAGGTGTATAGGCAACATTATTACCCGTACAGATGGTTTTAGCTGCTGCGCTCGTTAAACTGATATTGGGTTTTATTTTAAGAATAATATCGTCGTCAATCTGGTTGCAGGGTGCCGCCAGTGCGGTGGTAACCCTTAATCGTAAGGTCACCGTACCCGCTGCTTTTTCAGCTGCGGTTGGCGTGTAAGTCGCATTCAAATCGTTTCTGCTGGGGGTAAAGGTTCCCAGTCCGCCAATCCAGGCTTGTGTGGCAGTAGCGCCGGTTATGGTTCCGCTAAGCGTAAAGCCCGGGTCGTTAAAACAAATGTTTTGATCAGGTCCAGCGCTAATCACCGGTGCAGTACTGAAGGTTAGGATTTGGGTATCGCTTGCGGTACCGCAATTGTTTTTGTGCACAACCGTTACGGTATAGGTATCATAACTATCAAACTTGATGGATGGATATTTAGAATTGGCGGTTGTACCTCCGGTAAAACTATAAGTTCCTGTGCCTGATGGAACAACTGTCCAGGTATAACTGTCTGGTAAATCTTTTGTAGTGCCGGTAATTAATGTTTTGGTTGGCCCTGTTGTGGTATTGTTAAAATCGTAAGTGGCCAGGTTACACAACGTAATATCGGGCGATAGTGTAGCTACGGGATTCGCATTAACCACAACAGTTTGTGGTAAGCTGGTAATTACTCCACACGACGGCGTACTGATGCTTAAAGTGATGGTATAGGTGCCCGGACTGGTAAAATTGAACTCCGGTTCTTTGCTTGCTGCATTTGTACCACCTGTAAAAGCCACAGCAGGTGTAACTGACCATGAATAGTTATTGGCTGCATTGCAGATATTATCTAAAACAGAAAGATCGGTCGCTTTTAATGTTGTTCCGGCACAAATGGTTGTTGAAGGTAAACTAAAATCGGGTTTGGGCGGATCCTGGATACAGATTTTCATTTCTACGGGATCGGCATCACACTCGCCTGTAATGTTTTTAGATTCTAGGCGGATAGTATATTCTCCATGGCTTGGAAACTTGTATACAAAATTGTATGATTTTGGTTTATCAACTTCTTTAATCACCCCATCAACATACCAGTTATAGGTTACGTTATTGGGTGTACAGGCTGCGGTATTGGTGTTCGGATTTTCGCCCAGAATAGAGGTGTTCACAAAGGTGATGTTGGCATTTGTACACCCGGGGGTATTAAAGGCAAACGAATTTATCGGTTTTACCACCACTTTAGCCGAAGAAGAAACAGGCGTGCCCATGGTGGTACAGAATGCATTCGATACATTAATAGATACATCAAAAGCGTTGTAGATTGTGCCCGCACTGGAGGTGGAAACACTTCCGCAAGAGGATCGGGTATAAGCATGTGTAACCTTACCGCCATCGGCAATAATCTCACAAAGGGTGTAGGTGGATGTCGTTTGATCTCCCCAGGTAATCGTATAAATGTCTCCGGGGAAGTTATTTTGAATACCTGCGCTCGAACTTACATCTACACTAAATGTTAAGGCGCCCAGTGGCAAACAAACCACGGTATTGCCCGAATTGGCAAAAGCGGTTATTGCTTTATTGTTGATGAGCAGATAAGCCTTGGTTGCTACAGACCCATCGGGCATTACGGCTTTGGTATAAATGGTATAATGTGTCTGCTGGGCCGTAAAAGGCTGTATGGCTGTAGGGAAATTGATTAAAGTTGGGCTCCCTCCATTTACCTCATCGGTTATGCTAGCGGTAACCGTGCTGTTTGCTGTAGAAGCATTTGTAAGGAAAAAAGCATTATTGGCTTTGCTGGTGCAGGTACCAAAAGTTTCGTCGTTTGCGGGGTTTAATAACGTTGAGGTTAATTTTGCTTCTACTGCAGGTCCGGCCTTTATTTCAAACGCCGTAGAGGCAGTGCTTGTGAAGGCCGGAGCAGTTGATTTTATCCTGACCTTGTAACCTGTGCCGGGTGTAAGGCTTGCAGGAAGTTTACCGTTTATATAAGTCGTATAAAAACCCGTGTAGTTGCCTATGAGTGTTTCGGCGCCAAAATTTCCGTTCTGATCGGATAAATAGAGCTGAAATTGATTTCCTTGAGCCGCACAGCCTGCGCTAATGCTAAAAGGAACTGCAATGGTACTGCCCGGGGTAAAAGGCCCTGCATCTACTGAGCCTATGGTAATTTGGGCGAAAACATTTGACGTGAACAAAAATGCCCCAAAAAACAGGACAAAAGAAAGCCATTTCCTCGTACAACGAATCTTCATAAATCTCTAACACTAGGGAATGATTTTATTGCGTTCTGGAAGCTTTGTTTGTTCAACTTTGCTTAATCCAATACCAGAAATGAGTATTCGGCCTAAGACGCGTCAATAAATATTCGTTACAAAGAACGTAATTTTTGCATTACAGTGCCAAATTTTTACACCAACTTTAACTAAATGAGTAGGTTACAGCGCTGATAAAGCTTCGTTTTTGCTATAACAAAGCATAAAAAAACCCTCAAGGCATTATACCTTGAGGGTGTATTTTTACACGAAATCGTTTCGTTATAGAATGGTTATTACATCATACCACCCATACCGCCGCCGCCCATTGGAGGCATTGGAGCACCACCTTCTTCAGGTTCGTCTGCTAAAACAACTTCTGTAGTTAATAACATCGCTGCAATAGAAGCTGCATTTTCTAATGCTACACGACTTACTTTAGTTGGGTCGATAACACCGGCACCAATTAAGTTTTCGTAAACATCAGTACGTGCATTGTAACCGAAATCGGCTTTACCTTCTTTAACTTTTTGAACTACGATAGAACCTTCAATACCTGCGTTTTCGCAAATTTGACGTAATGGCTCTTCGATAGCGCGACGGATGATCTGGATACCTGTATTTTCATCTTCGTTAGCACCTTTTAGGTTAGCTAAGGCTTCAACCGCACGGATAAAAGCAACACCACCACCAGCAACAATACCTTCTTCTACAGCCGCACGGGTTGCATGTAAAGCATCATCAACACGGTCTTTTTTCTCTTTCATTTCAACCTCACTAGCTGCACCTACGTAAAGAACCGCAACACCGCCAGCTAATTTAGCTAAACGCTCTTGTAATTTTTCTTTATCGTAATCAGATGTAGTTGTTTCGATCTGAGATTTAATTTGGCTAACACGAGATTTAATATCATCTGAGTTACCAGCACCGTTAATTACAGTTGTATTGTCTTTATCAACAACAACTTTCTCAGCAGAACCTAAGTAAGTTAAATCAGCATTTTCTAATTTGTAACCTCTTTCTTCTGATACTACAATACCACCAGTTAAGATCGCGATGTCTTCCAACATGGCTTTTCTTCTGTCGCCAAAACCTGGTGCTTTAACCGCAACAACTTTTAACGAACCGCGGATTTTGTTTACTACCAATGTTGCTAAAGCTTCGCCATCTAAATCCTCAGAAATGATTACCAATGGTTTGCCTGTTTGAACAGTTTTTTCTAGAACCGGTAACAATTCTTTCATGTTACTGATTTTTTTGTCGTAGATTAAAATGTAAGGATTTTCTAATTCAGCTTCCATTTTATCTGCATTGGTTACAAAATATGGAGATAAATAACCTCTGTCAAATTGCATACCTTCTACTGTTTTAACTTCAGTTTCGGTACCTTTTGCTTCTTCAACCGTAATTACACCATCTTTACCAACTTTGCTCATGGCCTCAGCAATTAACGAACCGATCACCTCGTCGTTATTAGCCGAAATAGACGCTACTTGTTTAATTTTATTGTTATCATCACCAACCGCTTGCGATTGAGATTTTAAGTTTTCTACAACAGCAGCAACCGCTTTATCAATACCACGTTTTAAATCCATTGGGTTTGCACCAGCAGCAACGTTTTTAATACCTGTAGTAATAATCGCCTGCGCCAATACAGTAGCCGTAGTTGTACCATCACCAGCAATATCAGCTGTTTTTGAAGCTACTTCTTTAACCATTTGAGCACCCATGTTCTCTACTGCATCTTTCAATTCGATTTCTTTTGCAACCGTAACACCATCTTTTGTGATTGCCGGTGAACCGAATTTTTTATCGATAATTACATTACGGCCTTTTGGACCTAAGGTTACTTTTACTGCATTTGCAAGAATATCAACACCTCTTTTCAGGGCGTCGCGTGCTTCTACGTTATATTTTACTTGTTTTGACATTTTAAGAATATTTTAAAGTTTTAATGTTGGAAGGTTGAAATATTTCAATCCTCCGATTTATGTTAACATTACAACGTTTTAACATTGCAACATTTTAATTTTTACCCAACAACCGCGTAAATATCAGTTTCGCGCATAATTAAGTAATCTTTACCTTCATAAGGGAATTCGGTACCACCGTATTTACCATAAATTACAACATCGCCAACTTTTACACTTGCTTTTTTACCTTCAGCATCTTCTTCAGAAACAGAAACTACAGTTCCTTTAGATGGTTTTTCTTTTGCAGTATCAGGGATATACAAACCTGATGCAGTTTTTTCTTCTGCCGCAGCCGGTTCAACTATTACTCTGTTCGAACTGCCAGCAATTGGTTTAAGGTTTAACGCCATAACTTTTATTATTTTTTTATTTTGATTTGAGTTTTTTAACTAAGCTTACAATTAACACTTTTTATGCCAAGCGGTTTTGAGGGACAAATTTTCACCAAACTGTCAAACTTTTTACCCTAATTGAGAATGTGGGTGTCAGCATGGCAGTAAGTTTTAGTTTTTTGAGCCAGATTTATTATTGAATCACCGCTTGTCATTCGGGCAGAGTGATAAGAAGTCGAGAACCACGATTGCTCAGCGAAGCTAAATCTGCCTGGTTAGCGCGCTCCATTCTATCCGATAGCTATCGGGTCGGGATGAGGGCTGGGTGATTGAAATGAGTTTAGGTTTCGCCCATTTTATATCGCTTTCTCTGTTAAATATTTCCAGTACCTTTTGGGCACATGCTGTAAATGCAGTTTGGTGTTTTTTCGGGCGACAATATTCGCACTTTTAAAATAATCTTTCCAGAGCGTTGCGTATAAAACTTCGCTATCGTCCATTAAAACCGGTGCCGGGTTTTGTTTATTTACCCCATTGCTAAAGCTGATCGTAATTTCTTCCACCGCAGTTAAATTATAATGGAGGCCATATTTGCGTTTTAAATCATAAATTACCCATGGCTGATCGGCATAACGGTTTTTAAAATGGTTGGATATCAAGGGCAACACATTAAAATCAGGATCTATATTCGCATAAAATATCCCGTCGCCGGTTTTCTGAAAACGAATAAAGGCTTCCATCCTGTGTTTTTCCCTTTCTACACTTTTGGCATATTTAGCCAATGCAATTACATGCGGATTGCCATAATTACTTTCTGCACCCGGTTGATTTTGAAAAATGTATAGGGTAAACTGAAAGAGGTGGTTATAAGCCTCCGGAATTTCTGATAAATAACTGCAATAGTATTTGCGCTGCCAGTCTTTTTTGAGTTTCTTTTGTAGTCCAGCCCAAACCCGGTCAGCCTTTTCTGTATTGGTGATCACGGTAAAGCTTTCTACAAAGGCTTCGGGTTGAAAAATCGAGGTAGATTTTAGCATCACCTTTCCCGGCTTGCGTTCGAACCATTCGAAAACAGCAGTTAATAAACCCTGAAAAGTGCCATCAAAAATGTAAGTCATATTTATATTGACAGGTTTTATATCGGTCGTCATTCCCGTGCAAGCGGGAATCTTAAAGCTAGGGCATTAAGATTCCCAATCAAGTTGGGAATGACACGTCTCCTTAATCGGACAGTACTTTTAAAACAAAATCATCTGGTTACTATCTGTTTTTAAATATTTACTCTGGCTTTCTGCCAAAATAAAAGCTTTAATCTGAGTGCCCTGATAATCTTTTAACTGATAGGGGCTGTCTAGACAAATAATAAAGTGTTTGGCCCGGTTATAAGCCACGCCGATTTTTTTTAACTGATCAATCCTCAATTTCCCAAACTTACGGGCCTGTACAATTTTTTGAGCCGACATTACGCCAATACCTGGAATCCGGAGAATCATTTTATAATCGGCCGTATTAATATCAACAGGGAAATGATGCATATTGCGGATGGCCCAGCTTAATTTTGGATCGATATCTACATCAAGATTTGGATTGGCATCGTTTAAAATTTCCTGTACTTTAAATCCATAAAACCGCATTAGCCAATCGGTTTGGTACAACCTGTTTTCTCTTAACAATGGCGGCTGTGTGCCTAGGATAGGCATGCGGGTATCATTACTGATAGGCACATAACCGGAATAGTATACCCTTTTTAAAGCGAAATTTTTGTAAAATGCATTTGCGGTATACATAATATCCTTGTCACTTTCGGGAGTGGCACCAATTACCATTTGGGTGCTTTGCCCTGCAGGAACAAATTTAGGTACATGCCTGATTAACTTTTTATCTGCCGAAAACTGTGTAATTTGTTGCTGAACAAAGGCTAAAGGTTTAATAACGTCTTCATGATTTTTTTCCGGGGCCAAAAGTTTTAAACCTGCTTCAGTTGGCATTTCTAAATTAATGCTCATCCGGTCGGCGTATAAGCCGGCTTCCTTAATCAATTCGTCGCTGGCGCCCGGAATGGTTTTTAAATGGATATAGCCATTATAGTTCTGCTCTAATCGAAGTTTTTTAACCACTAATAATAACCGCTCCATGGTAAAATCGGCATTTTTGAAAATCCCTGAGCTTAAAAACAAACCTTCAATATAATTGCGGCGATAAAAATTCATGGTCAGTTCTACCACTTCATCTACGGTAAAGGCTGCGCGTTTTACATCGTTACTTTTCCGCGAAACGCAGAATAAACAATCGTATATACAATGGTTGGTTAAAAGGATTTTTAACAGCGAAACACATCGGCCGTCTTCAGTGTAAGTATGGCAAATGCCCGATGTGTGGCTGTCGCCAAGTCCTTTATTGGTGTTTTTTCTCGTGCCGCCGCTTGATGAACAAGAAACATCATATTTAGCGGCGTCAGCAAGAATATTTAATTTTTCACGAATTCGATCAGACATAGGAATGTATTTACTAACAAAGATAGTTTAATAACTAAAAATATTAGCAAATAGATTTGTTTAACCTATTCTATTTTGGAATAATAGTAACTAAAAACTGTTTGAGGGATTAAGCTTTCTGCTTATTGGCAGTTGATGCGCAATATTATAGCTTTCCTGATAGTATTGCAGTTCAGAAAAGAAGCGATCTGCTTCGATTTCATGGTTTTTAAGCGGACTAAAATTGGTTACGAAATCGGGGTTTTTAAATGCAATTTGATAAAAATAGCCTCCATTGTGGTTATCGAACATTTCGGTTACGCTGCTTACGTTTTCCCAGCCAGAAAAAAACTCGGTCCTGCGGTATAAAAATGAAGTGCTTTTTAACTTAAAGCTGATACCTTTTTCGCTGATTAAAATTTTACTATGGACAAAAATCTGTGTTTTGGTTATCCATAATAATAGGAGTGCCATTAAAATAATCGATAGGGAAACAAATATCAAAGTAGAAGTTTCTGAAAGCGATGAGGGTAAACTAAAAAGACAATACAACATTAAGGAAATGAAGAACACAGGAATGCCAACCATCGCGATTAACAAAACACTGTTTTTGTGGTATTTTAGCTTGTAGGGATGCATGAGAATTAATTTTTATAAAGTTAAGTCCTAATGCACCGTTCTGGAATACTTACTATTCGGTATTTTATCGCTAATTGTTTAATTATTTACCATCCCATTCTTTGTAAAAGTGCTCCAGGTACAGCAGCATAAAATTGTGTCTCTCTGTGGCAATTGCTTTCCCTGCATCCGTATTCATCATGTCTTTCAACAGCAGCAGTTTTTCATAAAAATGGTTAATGGTAGGAGCGGTGGTATTTTTATAACTTTCTTTGGTGAGGTGTTCTTCCGGTAAGATAGCCGGATCGTAGAGTACCCTGTTTTTAAATCCACCATAAGTAAATGCCCTTGCAATGCCAATGGCTCCAATTGCATCTAAACGATCTGCATCCTGAACAATCTGCATTTCTTTGGACGTAAAACTTGCGCCATCAAAACTATTTTTGAACGACATGTTCTGGATAATCAGTTTAACATGGGCAATCACTTCAGCATCAACCGCAATCGAGGCTAAAAAGGATGCAGCCATATTTGGCCCCAATTCTTCATCGCCGTTGTTAAATTTAGGATCAGCAATATCATGCAACAATGCGGCAAAGGCTACCACCAGTTCATCACCATTTTCTTGTTGATTAATGGTTTGAGCGGTTTTGAAAACACGTTCAATATGGAACCAATCGTGCCCTGCCTCGGCGTCAGCTAATGTTTTCTTAACAAAATCGATCGTTTTTTGAATGGTAGCCTGCATAATCCTAAATTTATTCCAAAGGTATTGGAATTATTTGCAGGGTAAAAGAAATGATATCAACAGTGCCTGCGTATTAGCTCGCCGCCTTTGCCCTGTTCTCATCATCAGCAATAATTTTGATTAAATCATTGTGGTTAAGGGTTAATAAATGAGATACTTCTACCTCTAAAATTGCTGCAATTTGAAACAAACGGTCGATGGTTAATTTACTATAACCGAGCTCAATTTTGCTGTATGCATTTTGAGATATTTTCAATTTCGCCGCCAGATAATCCTGAGTATAGTCTCTGTATTCTCTAATTTTTCTGATATTCCCGGCAACATTCTTTGTCTTTAAAGCCAATACATCTTCCATAAAAAGGGGATAAATTTTTTAATGTTTATTCATTATATACGAAACTTTCACCTCAACAGATTTTAAAAGTATAAATTTTAGCACTATTAAGAATTACGCGAAACGGAGTAATGAACTAAATGTTACAACAAAAAAACAACCTAAATGTTTAAGGGTACTGTTTTTGACTGATAATCAGATGTTTGTGGCGGGTTGAATAGAGGCGATTAGAATAGGAAATGGAATGGATAACAGCATATGATGTGTTTAAGAACTTATAACACATGCAGTGCAAATCAACAAAAAGAAAGGAAGAGAAAATCCAGCGTTCGTTTTTAAGGGTTAATATAAGCCCCAGTCATCTTCAAACTCATCTTTTTCGAAATATTTAACCCATTCGATAAAGAGTAGACGAAATTTTTCAATTTCGTCTAAAACAATGTCTTTATATTCAGGGGTACAGATTTCGAACATGTCTGCTGCCCTTACCTGGGTTTCTAATTCACGGCAATTGGTTCGGATAATAGAGGCATTTTCCATTCTTAAAATATACATATCAGCACCTTCTGCCCCAACAATTTTAGGGCATAACATGAGGGCATTCTGCATAATTAAGTTAGCGGTCATTTCGGCCATTTCTCCCTCTAATGTTTCGCAGAACAGGGCAGCATATTTGTATACGGCTCTTGCCTGGTTGTAAAGGCTTTTAGCCCTGGTTACTTTCAGCCTAACCTTTTCCGCATCAACACTTGATAGATTTTCTTCATCCTCATCATCCCGGCCAAACCGGCTGAAATGCTCCCATTCGGGCATATGATCCATGTCATCAAATTCCATATTTTTCAAAATTTTTTACGTTATGGTACGTAAGAGAGCGTAATATATTAATTTTCAATGAAAAAGACTAGGCCTCAGTTAATGGGGCCCTGCGAGAGCCATCATATAATTCATACTCTAGTAAACGACAGTCTAATTTACCATTATAAAATTCAACTTTTTTAGCAGCTTTTAATCCAATTTTCTTTGCAAGATCAGGATTTCCAGTGAAAATATACCCAGAATAGCCCTTGCATTTCGTTTTCATAAAATCGCCCATGCGTTTATAAGTTAATTCTAACTTGCTATGCACGCCTAAACGCTCACCATACTCCGGGTTAAAAACAACCACACCTTTGCCATCTTCAGGAACTGGTGTTAATTCAAAATCACAAACTTCGAATTCGATTAAAGTATCAACCCCTGCAGTTTTAGCATTTCTCCGGGTTACTTCAACCGCATCTTCCGAAAGATCGGAAGCTACAATCTTAAGATCAACATTTTTAATTACCTGATCTTTTAAAATTCTGCGCTCGGCGAAAAAATCTTCTTCATTATAACCTAAGATATGCATAAAACCATAATTCATGCGGTATAAACCAGGTGCACGGTTGGTTGCAATCAGGGCTGCTTCGATGGCTAAGGTTCCAGAACCACACATGGGGTTAATAAATGGGGATTTTTTATCCCAATTGGTAGCTAAAATAACCCCGGCGGCCAAAGCCTCTAACATAGGTGCCTTTCCGGGAATTTTACGGTAACCATGTTTGGCAAGAGTTTCGCCGGAAGTATCCATAAAAACATCTGCATCTGCATCTTTCCAGTATAAATGTACTACCGTTTTATTCGCATCAGATCCAGAATTAGGGCGAATGCCTTTTTTCTCTTTCATGCGGTCAACTATGGCATCCTTTACTTTTAAGTTTGCAAAAAGTGGTGTCGTAATATTTGGGTTATCCACATTTGAGGTTACCGAGAAATAACCCGAAAAATCAATCAGTTCTTCCCACTCAATGGCTGCAATTTCTTTATATAAATCATCGGGTGTTATGGCCTTGAAACTTTTGATGGCATATAGAATCTGACTGGCACAGCGCAAGTTCAAATTTAGCTTTATACACTCTGTAAGGGTGATGTTGAGCTCAACGCCTGTAGCAAAAGACCGCTCGATGGTATAACCTAAAGCCGTAACTTCTTCTTGTAAATAAGGCGAAAGGCGCTTGTTGCAGGTAATAATTACCTTGCTTTTATTGTGGAAAACTTGCATCATAATATATGCGAAGTTATCAATAAAATTATAGAGATTTGATGTTTATAGTACATTAAGTAGTATTAGATATGGAAATTAAAGGAAAAGTACACGAAGTAGGTGCCACACAACAAGTAAGTGAAACGTTTAAAAAACGTGATTTAATAGTAGAATACGCAGAAAATCCAACATACCCAGAATATATCCGTTTTGAGGCTTTACAAGATAAAACTGCATTATTAGATACATTTAAAGCAGGCGATGAGGTTGAGGTTTTCTTTAATTTACGTGGTCGCCCCTGGACAGATAAAGCAGGTAAAACATCATATTTTAACAGTTTGGTTATTTGGCGTATAAATGCAGTGGCAGCAGGTGCTCCGGCAGCTACGCCAGCTTATGCAGCTCCGGTTGATGTAAGTAATGCACCAGGTGAAGATGATGATTTGCCTTTCTAAATAAAGAATCTTTTTTAAGCAAACAATTTTGAACCATGCCGAGGCTTTAGCCTCGGCATTTTTTTTTGCCCCTCCGCCAGTGCCTGCGCTGTTAAAATATGTTAAAAACAAACACTTCACTTCACTAATCAGTATTTTTGATATCTGTTTAGATTTAAGAAGATTATGCCCCGGTTTTTTTAATTTTAAAACCAATCTAGTTCATGAAGAAAAAGAGTTTTTGGTTAATTACTGTTTTAATGACGGTAGCTTTGCTTGGTGTTTTTGTAATGCAGTTGTATTACATCAGGGAATCGTATAAACTAAAATCTCAGCTTTTTGATGAACAGGTTAATCAAACGCTAACATCGGTAGTCAATAAAATACAACGTAGAAATGTTGCCGATCACTTAAACCGGAAAGATGCTGAAAATAAGCTGAAGCAATTACAAGACTCCAGGCAACGTGCGTTAGATATTAAAGATTTGCGCCAGCAATATGTACAAGAGACAGAACTAAGACAGGCGGAAAGGGAAAATCAGATTGAGAATTACTTAAACCAGCAAGATAGTATTATCCGTGTATCTTATCGGGCGCCGAATGTGATTTCTGAAATGGAATATACTTCGCTGACTTCGAAAAACGGCGATAAGCTGGATTTGCAGATGGATGCTTTCATTGATGTTAAAAGCCTTATTTTAAAAGGTTATAGCATGCGCACAAAACCTTTTGCTGCGCCACCAAAAGCATTCGAATTTAAAAGTTTACAAAGCTTGCCAGATACGTTAAGGTATTTAGTTTACGATCCTGGAAATGCTAAGCCACTTACAGTGAGCGTTCCAAAGATTTCTGACGATTTAGAGAAAAAATTTAAACGTGAAGATGAAATTGAGCGGAAAAAACTGGAACTTAAAATTGCAGCACTGGGTAAGGATACTTTTTCGTATACCCGATCGAGTGTGGTTGAGGATGTATCTAAAGAACTGCAGGAAACCAATGTGCCAATTTACAAACGCATTAATTTTAGCTCTTTAGGCCGTTTATTAAAACAAGAACTCCTGGCCAATAATATTTCACTGGAACCTGCTTATCGGATTTCGTTAGCCAGAAAAGATTCGACCATTTTCATGGCGGCTGCTAACGTTAAAGGTGAGTTTTTACCCGAGAATACCTATAAAACACCTTTATTTGGAAACGATATCTTTCGCGATCCCGGAATGCTTTTGGTCAGTTTCCCGGATAAAAATTCGGCAATTATTTCTAACCTCAGTGCAACACTCGCCTCATCAATCGGTCTGTTACTTGTACTTGTTTTCATTTTCTCTTATACGCTGTATGCTATATTAAAGCAGAAGAAACTGTCGGAAATGAAAACAGATTTCATCAATAACATGACGCACGAGTTTAAAACCCCGGTGGCTACTATTATGATTGCCAGTGAAGCTTTGAAAGATCCGGAAGTGACAGAGGATAAAGCCCGTTTAAAACGTTTGGCAGGGATTATTTATGATGAAAATGTTCGGCTGGGTAGTCATATCGAACGTGTTTTAAGCATTGCCCGTTTAGAAAAAGGTGAACTTAAAATGGAAAACGCCGAAGTAGATGTGAACGATTTGATTGTGATTGTGCTGGATAGCATGGAATTGCAACTGCAGAAAAGGAATGCCATTATCAATGTACATACCGACGCAGAGCATGCGGTTATTTATGGCGACGAGCTACACCTATCGAATGTAATTTATAACCTTATTGATAATGCCAATAAATACAGCAGCGGTACTCCGGAGATTACCATTACTACCCGCAATACCGGCAAGAATTTAATTATCGAAATAGCAGATAAAGGCATTGGTATGACCAAAGAGCATGCTAAGCGGATTTTTGATCAGTTTTATAGGGTGCCAACGGGTAATTTACATGATGTTAAAGGCTTTGGACTGGGTTTAAATTATGTTCAGGATATTATTAAAAAATTGAATGGAACAGTTAAGGTAAGTAGCGAAAAAGATAGAGGAACCACGTTCGAAATATCTTTACCTTTATAAAAGTGGAGTATTAATTTAATCTACAGTATAAATTAAACCGTTACGCATATTCAGAATCAAACCTTCAGCGTGGGTAATGCCATATTTGAATAAAAACGAGAAAATGAAACCATCATGATTTTTCAAATCACAAGCAGATGAATAACCGGCTCAAGCCTTCTTAAGCACCGTTAAAACAGCTGCATTGGTGAAAAATCCGATCGCTTCATCACAATTGAAAATAAATTATATACTAATGAAAAAAATACTTCTGGTAGAAGACGACCCCAATTTAGGTTTATTGTTACAAGACTATTTGCAGCTAAAAGGCAAATTTGATGTAGTATTATGCACCGATGGTGAGGATGGATTAAAAACGTTTAATAAGCAGAACTTCGATTTGTGTATTTTAGATGTGATGATGCCTAAAAAAGATGGTTTTACCCTGGGGAAGGATATCAGAAAGGTAAACACGCAGGTGCCCATTATTTTTGCAACGGCTAAAACCATGCTGGAAGATAAATCTGCTGCCTATGATTTAGGGGGTGATGACTATATTACCAAACCTTTTCGTATAGAAGAGCTTTTATTGCGCATTAATGCCATGTTTAAACGTGTGGCCAATAAGACAGATAACAATGATGAGGCTGCCGAAACGCAGTTTTCTATCGGTCAATATCATTTTGATTATACTACTCAGATTATTACCGATAACGATCACCAGCAAAAACTTTCTACCAAAGAAGCCGAGTTGTTGCGTTTATTGTGCTTGAAAAAGAATACCGTTTTAACCCGTGAAGAAGCACTGTTAAGCATCTGGCATGATGATAATTACTTTAACGGACGGAGTATGGATGTGTTTTTGAGTAAGTTGCGTAAATACCTTAGGGCTGATCCGGCAGTTGAAATTATTAACGTGCACGGAAAAGGCTATAAGTTGTTGGTGAGTTAATTAGATCAGTTCGCCATCCTGAACTTGTTTCAGGATCATCATGAAGCCGATTTATCGTCATTTCGACTGGAGTGCAACGGAATGGAGAAATCTTTTATGGATCTCTCCGCTACGGTCGAGATGACGGATCGATGAATTAGATATATAAATCCTCCTGAATAGCGGGGATGATATTCCTTTCCTGAGCCAGTTTAAATAAAGTATCAACCGCTTTACGGCCTTCTTCGCCAAGGTTTATACTGTATTTATTTACATATAATTCGATGTGTTTGTACATCACACTTTCTTCCATGGCCTGGGCATGCTGACGGATAAAATCGATGCCCGATTTTGGGTGTGCAAAGGCAAACTCTACCGACTGTCGGACCAGGCGGTTTACTTTTAACTGTACCTCGCGGTCTAGATTACGGTTGATTACGATTCCGCCTAATGGAATAGCACAGCCCGTTAGTTTTTCCCAATAATCGCCTAAATCAACAATCTTGGTTAAACCTTTATCCTGGTAAGTGAACCTGTTTTCGTGAATAATCAGTCCTAAATCAATCTGCTCATTAAGTAAAGCCGATTCAATTTCCGAAAAAACAAGTTCCTGCTTGTTTTGTAAGTGGGGATAAGCAATGCCCAGCAAGAAATTTGCAGTAGTATATTTCCCTGGTATGCCAACCCTCAGTTTGGAATTTGGTGTTTGCAGTTCAGTGTCTTTTTCTCCGTTAAAATGATTTTTGCTAATCAATAGCGGACCCACGCCGAATCCGAGGGCACTCCCGGCATCCAGTAAGGCATACTGGTTGGCAACATAGGCAAAGGCATGGAAACTTAACTTGGTGATGTCTAATTCGCCCCTAAGCGCCTTTTGATTTAAAGTTTCTACATCATCATAAGAAACCTCAAATTCTAATCCTTCCGTATCAATTTTATGGTGAATTAATGCGTCGAAAATGAATGTATCGTTAGGGCAGGGAGAAAATCCAAGTGTAAGTTTCATCTATTTATTTTTTTTCAGTTGTTAGATGGACCTTTGACAATTAAAATAATTATTTTAATGGTGTCGGGTTCATAGATCAAAATTAAGTACTGTGGTAAACTAATCAGTCATAATCAGTTCATTTCTCCAACAAAAGCAATGGCCCAGTCGTTTAAATTTTTAATGGCCAAACCAATTTTCCAATTGTCTTTATTTCGGGGTTCTACATAATTAGAGATACTTCTGATCTGTAAACAATCTACATTTAACTGTTTGCAGGCATAAAAAACAGCAGCACCTTCCATGCTTTCGGTCGTTGGATTTAACCTCTTAATTAGATTTTTAATGCTTTTTTCGCTTCCCGTTACACAGTTCACGGTGATGCCTTTTGCTATCGGCAGGCTAACACTTTGGTGTGTTTTTGAGGTATAGTGGTTCTCCCCAAAACCTAAATCGCTTATGGTTAAAAATTCGTCTCCATTTTCGGCGCCCAGTTCGGCAAAAGTATCCTCCGTAATATGTAATACCGTACCTAAGGCCAGGTTCCGGTCAAAGCTTCCGGCAATGCCGAAATTTACCACAAGGTCGTATTTAGATGAAAGATGTTTGCCAAGGGCAAAGGCTGTTGCTACCATTCCAACGCCTGTAATCAGCAAATCGAAATTTTTACTTTCTACAAAATCTCCATCCGGCAAGTTAAAATGCTGGTAAAAGAAGGCAAGTTCGGCTTTTGTAGCAGCAACAACTAAAGTTTTCATAAGGTAAAGTTAATGAAATGGCGCGAAGTCTGATGTGTAGGTACTATGGCCGATGTAATATGGATGATGGAATAAAAATTCGATGCAAATTGAAGTACTTGCATTTTGCTTTTGAAATGATGATTAATAACATCTTCCATTATCCCTCATACATTTTCCATACCTTAAACCTTTATCTGTATATTTGCATTTTATTTTATAGTAATGATTTACATAACGAGAAAAGCATCATTTAACGCGGCGCACAAATTAGCCCGTACCGATTGGGATGATGATAAAAACAACGAAGTTTATGGTAAATGTGCCAACCCCAACTGGCATGGCCATAACTATTGGTTATATGTTACAGTTAAAGGCGAAGTTAATCCGGAAACAGGTTTTCTTGTTGATTTAAAATGGCTGAAAGACGTAATGAATGATTATGTGGTAGATAAGGTTGATCATAAAAATTTAAATCTTGATGTAGATTTTATGAAAGGCAAGCTGGCTTCAACTGAAAATCTGGCCATAGAAATCTGGAAACAATTATGGGCACCGATTGCAGAGAGCGGCGCAGTTTTACATTGCGTAAAAATATACGAGACCGAAAATAATTTTGTTGAATACTTTGGTTAAAAACCCGAATTAATGAGCGATAAAGACGTATTGAAAGGCGAATCGAGAGACGGTTATGTAAAAATAGACCGTTACAACGAAGATAAAATTGAAGCTGTAGCTACACATTATAAAGATATTCTTGGCCAGTTGGGTGAAAATCCAGAACGCGAAGGTTTATTAAAAACACCCGAGCGCGTAGCTAAGGCGCTGCAATATTTAACACATGGTTACGATTTAAAACCTGATGAAATTCTGAAGGGCGCCATGTTTGAAGAAGATTATAGCCAAATGGTTGTGGTTAAGGATATTGAAGTATATTCGATGTGCGAACACCATATGTTGCCATTCTTTGGTAAAGCACATATTGCCTATATTCCGAACGGACACATTGTGGGTTTAAGTAAAATTCCACGTGTAGTTGATGCTTTTGCCCGCCGTTTACAGGTACAGGAGCGCTTAACGAACGAAATCAGAGATTGTATTCAGAATACCCTTAACCCCATGGGCGTTGCGGTGGTGATGGAATGCAGGCATTTATGCATGTCAATGCGTGGCGTGCAAAAACAGAATTCGGTAACCACAACCTCGGCCTTTACAGGGACTTTTTTAAGTAACGATAAAACAAGAGCAGAGTTTTTAAGGTTAATTACCGCAAGTTTAGATTAACCCCCATCCCCCTTGAGGGGGTATGGATTTAACAATAATAATTTAACTAAATATTTAATTTCCCCTTTAGGGGATTAAGGGGTATGAAAGCATATATTTTTCCCGGACAGGGAGCACAGTTTGTAGGCATGGGCAAAGATCTTTACGAGAACCCAAAAGCTGCAGCATTATTTGAACAAGCCAACGAGATTATTGGTTTCCGTATTAGCGATATTATGTTCAGCGGAACAGATGAAGAGCTTAAACAAACCAATGTAACCCAACCGGCAATTTTTTTGCATTCGGTTATTTTAGCTAAAGTGTTGGGCGATGATTTTAAACCAGATATGGTTGCAGGCCATTCTTTAGGCGAATTTTCGGCTTTAGTGGCTGCAAATGCATTAAGCTTTGAAGATGGATTAAAACTGGTTATTGCGCGTGCAAATGCCATGCAAAAGGCTTGTGAAGCACAACCATCAACCATGGCTGCCATTTTAGGTTTAGCTGATGATGTAGTGGAGAAAATCTGTGCCGAAATTGATGCGGTTGTTGTTCCTGCAAATTATAACTGCCCTGGGCAATTGGTCATTTCGGGCAGCATCGAAGGCATTGACCTGGCTTGCGCTAAATTAACAGAAGCAGGCGCTAAAAGAGCTTTAAAATTAAATGTGGGTGGTGCATTCCACTCTCCTTTAATGGAGCCTGCAAAAATTGAATTACAGGCAGCTATAGAAGCTACTGCTATTTCTGCTCCAATTTGCCCGGTTTATCAAAACGTTGATGCAAAGCCGTATACAGACCCAACTGAAATTAAAGGCAATTTAATTAAACAATTAACCGGTGCTGTACGTTGGACACAAACAGTAGGGAACATGCTTGCCGATGGTGCAACTGAATTTGTAGAAGTTGGCCCAGGTAATGTGTTACAAGGATTGGTTAAAAAGGTAAGCCGCGAAGTACAAACAAGTAGTGCTGCTATAGCTTAATTTTATTCAAAATAGAATATTAGTGCCAACGCCATAAACTCAGCTGTTTATGGCGTTGTTTTTTATCAATATTTAATATCTTTATCCGTAGATGAAAATGAGCTTTGGTGTAAAAATAAGATTTCTATTGCTTGTTTTAGGCTGTTGCCTCATTGCAACTTCTATTTCGTTAAGCCGCTTTACCACCAAAAGCGAACTTCTGGAGCACGATGCACAAGAAATTCAGCACAACCTTTTAATCAAAGAAAAAGCTGTTCAAAGTTTTCTGGCCGATAAACAGCAGGTTGCCAGAGCCAAACAATTTCATCTCAATCCTAATCATGCAATAGATTTTATCAAAACCTACCGCACAAACAGCGGCATAAACCTGTTAACCTACCAAAATAATGAGCTTAAATTCTGGAGTACCAATAAAGTTTCTGAAATAGATCCGGCTACAATAAAAGAAGGTAGCTCGGTTTTGTTTTTTTATAATGGCTGGTACGAGGTAATTAAAAGCACCCAGGGAAATTTTAGCTTTATTTTCCTGATCACCATTCAATCTCAATATCCTTTTAAAGAAACAAAATATTTTAAAAATGATATCGATCCAATTTTATCAACCACCAAAATATTAACGTTTGCATCTTTTACGGATAAGGATGTATATGTGATAAAAAGTTTGGACAATAAGTTTTTATTCGGACTTAAGGTTAAACCAGGTTATGCAGAAACCCATTATTCGGGTACACAATTATGGTTATTTGTTGCCGGGATGTTATGCATCTGCATGTTTTTTAATTCTTTAAGTTCGTTTATTGCCAGACGCGGACATATTGCATGGGGTACGTTTTTGTTATTGTTTTTCTTCTTAACCTTTAGGTTAACCGATTTATATTACGGTTGGTTTAACCACAGGTTTACCTTAGATCTGTTTGATCCGAGAATATATGCCGATAATTTCCTGATGCCTTCTCTGGGCGATTTTCTGTTAAATGTAATTGCATTAACCTGGCTGCTCTTGTTTATGTACAACCATAAAGAACAGTATAAGTTTCCGGGATGGATTAAGCGGAGCAAAATAATTGGAGTGGTTATTCAGGCCGGATTAATGGTGCTGATTGGTCGGATAGTTTGGGATACCGATGATATTTTCTTCGGATTGATTTTTAACTCTAAAATTAATTTCGATATCGTTAATATCCTTAAGCTCAGCGGAACCAGCTGGGTAGGCATTGTGATTTTATGTCTGGCCTGGTTTCAGATTTACCTGATCACTGCCGTTTCGGCAACAGTAAGCAGTCAGTTAAATGTTAGCAATAAAGAGCGGGTTATTATTTTTTTAATTGGTTTTGCAGGTGTGTTTATCTACAAAGTAGTGGTAGATTTTAATGCATTTTTTATCGTTTTTGCCCTGGTGTTATTTATCGTGGCGCGGGCTGTTTATTTAAAGGAAAAGAACTTTTCAATCGGCATGTTTGCCATCGTATTTTTCTGCCTGGCTTTTAATACCTCCATTAAATACACCAAGTATAAAGATATTAAAGAAAGAAGTTTACGCGAGCCTTTGGCCAGAAAAGTGCAATCATCAGAAGATCCGAATGCTATTATTGCTTTAGGTACTTTGGGTGATGAAATTGTTAAAGATAATTTTCTGACCAACTATTTTAGTCAAAACAGAAAAGGCAATTATGCCGTACTCAAAAACCACATTAAAGATTATTTAGATGGCTATTTAAACCGGTATGATTATCAGATCTATCCATACGACAGATTGGGTGCTGCGATAGAAAATTCTGATACCCCACCAATTGATAAATATAAAAACCTGGTCGAGGCCGGCTCGGTCAAGATTGATGGATCTAACTTTTTTTATCAGGTTAACAATACATTTGGTTACCAGGATTATTTTGGAATCATTTCCGTTGTAAATAATGGTAGTTTATTAGGCACACTCGTGATCGAACTCCGGTCCAAACCATATAATTATAACAATCGGCTACCCGATCTTTTGGGCGATCAAAAATTGATCAAAGATGAAGATTTTAAGGGTTATTCTATTGCCTTGTACAGCAATAATAAATTGCTTAATCAATCTGGAAATTATACCTATCCTTTAGATGGCAGCATCTTTAAGGGTAAAAAGGATGATTTTATCACGAGTAATGACAATGAACTTCGTTATAGCCATTTAATTTATAAGCCTACTAACAGTAAAATGGTGGTGATCAGCAAAGAGAAAGTTGATTATGTAGAGCGTTTGGCAGCGCTATCATTTTTCTTCCTGATATTTATCATCTTCTCCTTGTTACTGTATGGTTTAATATGGTTAATCAAAAATCTTGATGACGATAAGGTAGGCTGGTTTAGTATCAACAGGTCGTTGATGATTAACGCCAATAAGATTTTGTATAAAACCAGAATCCAGGTTTCTATTGTATTGGCCGTTGTGGCCACGCTGGTTATTGTAGGTTGGGGAACTTATTATTACATGAACAATGAGTACCGTGGACAGCAGGATGCTATATTAAAGGATAAAATAAGAAAGGTTCAACAGAATTTTGAAAAGCAGATTTTCAGTAATGGCATTATTGCAAATGATGAGAGTGCTGCTGCAGATTTTAACAACTTTGCCGATATCAATAATGCCGATTTAAATTTATACGACCTCAGTGGCAACCTGATCATGACTACCTATCCCAAACTCTATAATTATAAAATTATCGGTAAAAAAATGGGACCATATGCCTTTGCTTCTTTAGAAGGACTGCATCGGTCAGAATTTATCAACGCTGAAGAAAAAATTGGCAATTTAACCTATGCTGCTGCATATGCCCCGATTAGGAACGCTCAAAATAAAACAATTGCCTATATCGGCCTGCCGAATTACTCTACCGAAGAAGAATATACCGATAAACTGGCGCTTTTTGTGAGTAACCTGATTAATCTATATGCACTGGTGTTTGTGGCTATTGGCGTATTGGCTGTTTTTTTGGCCAATCAGATTACCAATCCCTTAACTTTTATTCAGGATAGCATTAGTAAAACTAAAATCGGGCAAAAGAACGAGCCTATTATATGGCGCAGGCATGATGAGATTGGCTCTTTAATTAAGGAGTATAACCATATGATTGCAGCCCTGGAAGATAGTGCAATTAAGCTGGCCAGATCGGAGCGGGAGAGTGCCTGGCGCGAAATGGCGAAACAGGTTGCCCACGAAATCAAAAATCCGTTGACGCCTTTAAAATTAGGTGTTCAGTTGTTGGAGAAATCGTGGAAAGAGAAAGACCCTAACTTCGAACTGAAGTTTAATAAGTTTAGCAAATCTTTTATAGAACAGATTGATAGCCTTTCGAAAATCGCTTCTGAGTTTTCTAATTTTGCCAAAATGCCCGATACCAACCTGGAGCGTCTTTCTTTACTTCCTATTATTGACCAGGCAAGAGAAGTATTTAAAAGCACTGAAAATGTAACCATTGACGTGTTAAATAAAAGCGATAAGGACATCGAAATCATGGCCGATCATGATCAGCTTCTAAGGACGTTTAATAACTTACTTAAAAATGCAATAGAAGCTATAGATGAAGAAACTTTATGCTGCATTACCATTATTGTTTACGTGGATGCAAAGAATGCATATATAGAGATAAAAGATAATGGAAAAGGTATTCCGCCTACCCTGCACGATAAAATATTTGTGCCGAACTTCACGACCAAAACATCAGGTACGGGTTTAGGCTTAGCCTTTGTTAAGCAGGCTGTAGAAAACGCAGGCGGTTCAGTTAAATTTACTTCGATAAGCGGTTTAGGAACAACGTTCTATTTGAACTTTCCTTTAGCTTAAATTAAAATAACAGGTAGAGATTTAATTAATCAGGTGGTGGGGTTTATCTCAGCTCCACTTGAGCCTTACCCATGGTATTACCGTCAGCATATAAAATTACGGTATATATGCCCTTTATAAATGGCTTAGGATTTGCCCAGTCGATAACATAGGTGCTGTCATCGTTATTGTAGTTTATAAAAATAGAATGGCTGAACTGCATATCCTGCCCATCAGCCTCAAAATGGTTTCCCTCGTCGGCAAGTAAATTCCCTGCCGGATCGAATACCCGAAGATAAATGTTGTGATGTCCTTTTTCTGCTAACTGGTTAGGCACCACATTAAAGCGTACACTTAACTTCTCTGCAGTAGATGATTTAGTTACTTCGACTTTTTTACCGCTTGATTTGGTTCTGAAAGCAATAATTTCGGCCGATTGAAGTTTTAAGGCTGCTGCGGTTTTAACTTTTGCATTTAGATTGGAATTTTCGTTCTCTAAGTTCGATGCCTTATTGCTGATGTTTCTTAGGGTATTCTGTAAGCTATCGCGACTATTTTTCAGAAAAATATTGTCTTTCTGCAACTGAATAATCTGATCATTGTAGTTTTTTACAAATGTTTTCAGCTCATTAATCTGTGCATTGGCTTTGTCGAGTTCGCCCTGGGTAATCTGGCTTTTCTCTAAAGCCGTTTTAAGTTCTTCAATTTTTACACGGGCAAGCTTCTGTTCTTCAACAAGTTTCTCATTTAAATCGAGGTTTAAAGCATTAACCTTATCCAGCTCAACCTCAATCTTTTCTACCTCAAGCCTTAGTTTATCCTTCTCTGCACTAACAGTAACAAATCGCTCACTTTGCTGTCGGTCTTTAAAAAACAAGTAAGCATTTGTGCCAATTAAAGCTGCAATAACGATGACCAGGAAGTAAATTTTGTTTCTATCACCCTTATTAATCTTTTGTGGTTCCATTTTTAATAACGCTGTATCTTCTGTAAATTAATATACTTTTGTTGTCCATAGGTAAATGGGTGTACACAATTAATTTTAGCAGGGCGCAAATTAAAATTTTTAATAAACTTATAAGAGTTTTTAAAAAAAATCGTTTACTTGCTAATGTTCATTTGTATTCAAATCAACATAAACACACAACCTGAATAAAAAATAAGACAGAAATAATGCTTAAAAACTTCCTATACGCACTTTTATCTTTAACTGTAGTACCTTATATATTAAATGCACAACCTTTATCAAAAATTGCACCAAAAAGGGAGTTTAGAGGTGTTTGGGTGGCTACTGTTACCAATATCGACTGGCCATCGAAGCCAGGTTTAAGCATTGATCAGCAAAAGCAGGAGCTGATTGGTATTTTAGAAAGACATAAAAGCCAGGGAATGAATGCAATTATTTTGCAGGTTAGACCGGCAGCTGATGCATTTTACGCAAAATCAAGAGAGCCCTGGAGCCAATGGTTAATGGGTAAACAAGGTTTAGCACCTGCCCCCGGTTACGATCCTTTGGCCTTTGCCATTAAAGAAGCCCATTTCAGGGGAATGGAACTTCACGCCTGGTTTAATCCTTACAGGGCCAGTATGAGCAGTACGGCTGTTTTGAGTGAAAACCATGCTTATCGTAAACATCCCGATTGGTTTTTTACCTATGGTGGCAAAAAGCAGTTTGATCCGGGTATTCCAGATGTAAGAGAATATATTGTTCAGGTAATTTTAGATGTGGTAAAGGGATATGATATTGATGGTATTCACTTCGACGATTATTTTTACCCTTATAAAGTAGAAGGGCAGACCATTAACGATGGCAATACTTTTTATAAATACCCCAATAATATTTCTGACATTAAAGATTGGAGGCGCAATAATGTCGACTTGCTGATCAAACAGTTAGATGATAGTATTCACCATTATAAAAAATGGGTGAAATTTGGCATCAGCCCGTTTGGCATCTGGAAAAATAAGTATGAAGATCCGGAAGGTTCTGCTACCAGTGGTTTATCCAATTACGCAGAACTTTTTGCCGATAGCCGTAAATGGGTGAGGGAAGGCTGGGTAGATTACATCAATCCTCAGATTTATTTTACGTTTACCAGAAGAGTAGCACCTTATGGCATTTTAGTTGATTGGTGGAGCAATAACACTTTTGGCAGGCATGTTTATATCGGACAAGGTGCTTACCTGGTTAATTCGAGGGCAGAAGCCGCATGGAAAAACCTAAATGAAATACCCAATCAGATTAGATACATCAGAAATAACAACCGGATTCAGGGTAGCGTGTTTTTTAGTTCCAAATCGTTAAGTACGGTTGCTAAGGCCGTTGGCGATTCGCTAAAGAACGATTTTTATAAATACCCTGCTTTACCGCCACAAATGCCATGGCTGGATGAGGTGCCGCCAAATGAGCCTCAGGCTTTAACGGCTGATGCGTTAAAAGATGGTGTACATTTAAAATGGCAACTTCCGTTAAAGGCAAAAGATGGAGAAACGGCTTCGGGATTTGTAATTTACCGGTTTAGTGAAGGAGAGAAAATCTCGATTCTCGACCCGAAGAATATTGTTAAAATAAGCTTTGAAGATTATCTTTCATTTATTGATACCAGTGTAGAAAGTGGAAAGCGGTATAGCTATCTGGTAACGGCGCTAGACCGGTTAAAAAATGAAAGTGAACCTAGCGGGCCTGTTGGCATTGAGGTCCCGTTAGCGAAGGAGTAACAGGCTTTATTCATCCTTTTTATTGGTCGATTCTCTTTCCACAACAGCTGGATCGAGCACAATATGTTCCATATTGGCGTATGGGCTCTCCTGATTAATCATTTTCAGAAACATTTTAGCGCATTCTTTGCCCATTTGTGGTGCATGCTGATCAATGGTTGACAGGTTAGGTGTAATGTAAGCGGAGAACGCCTCATTGGCGAAACCAATTACGCCAACTTCAGGCGGTGTTTCATCAATCTCTTTAAGTTTTTTAATTACGCCCAGTGCCGTAAAATCATCACCTGCAATAATAGCATCGGGTTTGTTTCTGCTGCGCATTAACTTGCCCGCACCAAACCGACCATCTTTAATGGATAAACCTCCGAAAATAATATGCTCTTCTATTAGTGGAAGATGATGGTCTGCTAAAGCGGCTTTGTACCCTTCTAACCGATCGTTAAATATTTTAATCTGATGAACGGTGGTTACAAATGCAATTTTTTTATAGCCCTGATCGATTAAATGTTTCGTAGCGATATAACCTGCCTTGAAATCATCAAGCGTAATGGTAGGGACTTTTAATGCTACGTTTACACGATCGAATAGTATAAGGGGTTTATTTTGTTTAATAATTTCGGCAAAGTGCGAAACATTCTCTGTTTCTAAAGACATGGAGGCCATAATGCCGTCTACCTGCGCCTCCAGCAAGGTTTTTACACCATTTATTTCGTTCTCTACAGATTCGTTGGATTGATAGATAATAACGCGATAGCCGCTGTCTTTCAGGCCATCTTCTATACAATGGATGATAGATGCAAAAAAATGTGCCTGTACACTGGGCACAATTACACCAATGATATGGGTTTTACCAGATTTTAATGCAGATGCGAGTTTATTCGGGCTATAATTTAATTTTTTAGCCATTTCAACAACAGCCTTTCTGGTCGTATCACTTATCGCCGGAAACCCGCTAAGCGCCCTTGAAACAGTTGATACTGTAATATCAAGCTCCTTTGCTATATCATATATGGTGGTTTTCTTTTTCAATTGCAGAGGGGGACAATCAATTCTAGCGTAAATTTACTAAACCTTAATAATAATGTTCTTTTTATACATAAAATATAACAAAACATAAAAACCGAGCACATAGGTTATGGCCCAAACTAAGGAGGCATTTATGGGACTAAAAAACGGAGTATAGCAGGTTTCGTAAAATCGGACTAATAGTCCTGTTTTTGTACCGTCAGGTTTGGTAATCTGGATGAGATTTAATACCCGGGGCATTAATCCTGCTAAGAAAAAAACGGTTATGGCATTTACACCATAAACAACAAATGGAGTGGTGAATTTTTTATAACCCTGAACATCGATGATCCAGTAACAAAGTGCCAAGCCTATAGAAGCCAACCCACCTGCATAGAGTACATATGAGCTTGTCCACAGGGCTTTGTTAATCGGGAATTGTAAATCCCAAAGCAAACCTAAAATTACCGAGGTTATGCCGGTCGTGAATAACCAGGCCACCTTAGTTGGATTGTCTACATCCTTTCTGCGCATCCAAACACCAACCAGAATGCCAAATAAGCAGGTTCCTATTGCAGGTAATGTACTTAGAATGCCCTCCGGATCCCAAGTTTTAGATGATGCCCAGGTATGTGCTTCGGTTAAAATTCCGCGGTCGATCCAGGCGGCCAGGTTGGTTTCTTTTTCGAGGTTTGGGTAACCCACCCCAGGAACCGGAATAAAGGTCATTAAGGCCCAATAAACAGCAAGTATTACAATTAATGTTTTGAATATCGTTTTGTTAGATACCTTGATGAAAATGATACTGCTGATGATGAAAACTATGCCGATTCTTTGTAAAACACCCAAAAGCCTTACTGTTTGAAAAGCCTCCCAGATAGATCTGCCATCTATTATGGCGCTGATGATTTTCCCGAAAATGGCCAGGAAAAACCCGAGTAAATAAAGTATAATGCCACGTTTAATGGCTTTTATGATTGTTTTTTGATGGGTGGTTGGGTCTGTTTTGCTGCTGCTCATGGCAAACGCAATGGATACACCAACAATCCATAAAAAGAATGGGAAAATTAAATCGGTGGGTGTACATCCATTCCATTCCGCATGCTCTAAAGGTGCGTAAATATGCCCCCAGCTGCCCGGATTGTTCACTAAGATCATTGCGGCTACGGTTAACCCCCTGAAAAAATCAAGAGATAGTAAACGTTGTTTAGGTTCGGTCATGGCTAGTTTGTTTGGGGTTCAGCAAACTAATTTAGAGTATTGTTTTTAGAATGAGAAATAATTGGATCACTACTAAGTTTGGGAAGATGCTTTTTCATCCTGAACAAAGTGAAGGATCTTTTGCAAAGTTGCCATATGGTGTCGATGAGTTTTGTCTGATTAACTTTTGTGGTTTATCGTTACAGATGCTTCGCTAAGCCCAGCATGACAACAGAGGAGAATGCTGCTTTTTGCCATACAACGACTCGGAAAACCTCATTGAAACCTGATTCTCTTACGAAAAATTTGGATCATCATAGCAAAGTCCTATGTTCAATAAACCTGACCGACAGCGTTATCCCGATTTAAGATTAATTTGTTTTTATCGTTTTTTATCGGGATTAAGCAAAGGGCAGGACTAGCGAGACCGATGTAGTACAGGCACTGCTTTCCAAAAAAGAGTTGCTTTTTTCAGCATATAGATATCTCCATTTCGTTACTCTTCAGTCGAGACGATAAGACTTTCTTGAGATGCTTCGCTATGCTCGGCATGACCATTTGTCGAGGCTAAACCTCGAGGGCAAAAAAAAACCTGCTTCGAATGAACGAAGCAGGATTACTATTTATTTTCTTTTTTAATTAATCTTCAAATTTCCAACGTACAAAAGCTTCCATTGCTTCGTATTCTGCAAGGCCAAGCTCATCGTAAGCTTTTGCTGTATCGCGATTACGGTCTTCGGCACGTTGCCAGAATTCCCTTGAATCATCACCAGGGAAAACTGCCCGGTCTTTTTGGCTCTGGTGTTTGAAAATAGCATATTTTTTACGCTCAAGCTCTTGTGGCGAAATTGGAACGGCCATTTCGATTTCATGCGTTTCAAATTCGTGCCATGCACCACGGTACATCCACAACCAGCAATCTTGTGCCCAGGCTTCGGTTTTACGTAAGCGCTTTAATGCTTCTAAAATAATATTGAAACAAACAATATGCGTTCCGTGTGGATCTTCAAAATCGCCTGCTGCATAAACCTGTTGAGGTTTAACTTTTTGTAATAATTCTATTGTAAGTTCGATATCCGCATCAGTTACCGGGTTTTTCTGAACCTTTCCACTTTCGTAGAAAGGAAGTGCCTGGAAATGGATATGATCATCTTCAAGACCGCAATATCTTGCGCCGGCAATAGCTTCACCTTTTCTGATCAGTCCTTTAACTGTTTGGATCTCTGGAGTATCAATCTGGTTTGGTTTTTTCTGCTCAATAAAGGCTCTCATTTTGTTATAAAGATCCTTTAAGTGCGTATTGTCCATGCCCATTTTCTCTGTGAAATCTACATTGAACTCCACAAAACGCAATGCATCGTCATCCCAAACTGCGGTATTACCTGAAGTTTGGTAAGCGACATGTACATCATGTCCCTGGTCAACCAGGCGGAGAAAAGTACCGCCCATCGAGATCACATCATCATCAGGGTGAGGAGAGAAAATAATGACTCTCTTCTTCGCTGGTTCTGCTCTTTCCGGACGTTGAGAATCATCAGCGTTCGGTTTGCCACCTGGCCAGCCGGTAATGGTGTGCTGTAATTTATTGAAAATATGAATATTGATATTGTACACTGGTCCTTTTTCAGTTGCCAGTTGCGCCATACCATTATTGTTGTAATCGTCTTCCGTTAATTTTAAGATCGGTTTTTTCAAGGTGTTGGCCAACCAGATCACCGCTTTGCGGATCAAGGCATCGGTCCAAACGCAATCTTTAACCAACCATGGTGTGTAAAAACGAGTTAATTCTGATGCTGCAGGTGCATCAAGGATAAACTCCACATGGTCAGAAAGCTGAAGGAAAGTTGCCGGAACATCGCCTGAAATTTCGCCTTCAACTGCTTTTTTGATGATCGAAGCTTTTTTACGGCTCCAGGCCATTAATATAATTTCCCTTGCTTTGAAAATTGTACCAATACCCATGGTAATGGCTTTTGTGGGTACAAAGGTTTTTCCACCGAAATCGCGTGCAGCATCACGACGGGTTAAATCATCTAAGGTAACTAAACGGGTACCAGAATTTGGTGCAGAGCCCGGCTCGTTAAATCCGATGTGACCTGTACGACCGATACCTAAAATCTGGATATCAAGACCACCAAGATCACCTATTTTTTTTTCGTATTCCAGACAGAAAGCAGGAATGTCTTCCAGTGCAAGCGTGCCATCAGGGATGTGAACGTTCTTCTTATCAATGTCGATATGATTGAAAAGGTTTTCGTTCATAAACGTAACATAACTTTGTGCCGCAGTTGGCGCCATTGGATAGTATTCATCCAGGTTGAAAGTAATTACGTTTTTAAAACTCAAGCCCTCTTCTTTGTGCAGTCTAACCAGTTCGGCATAAACTGCAATTGGAGTAACACCTGTTGCTAAGCCCAGTACTGCAGGTGTGTTGTTTGCTTGTTTTGATTTAATGAGCTCGGCAATGCGGTGTGCTACATTAATTGAAGCAATTTTTGGATTTTCGAACACGCTTACCGGTAATTTCTCGAAACGTGTCTCCTCCAGTAGATTTAATCTAGCCATTTTTTTTATATGGATTTTAATGTACGGAGCAGTAAATATAGAGAGTTATGCCCAATTTGTAACAAAGGTTATTTACTTTTATTGCAAGTATTTATATAAAATTCGATTAAAGGGGCAGACAAACGTTTGATCTTTTTCAGATAAAAAACCAATATGAACACACAGATTGAAAAGTTGTATTCGAAAGCAGCGAAATCGGAACGGTTAATTATAGGATTGATGAGTGGCACATCAATGGATGGGCTGGATATTGCGCTTTGTTTGGTTAAAGGAAGCGGTGCCGATACCGATATCCAAATTTTAGAATTTAAAACCGGCAATTATTCCGATGATTTCAGGGCCAAAATAAAAGCCGTTTTTTCTAAAAAAGAAGTCGACTTACAGCTGGTATGCCTGATGAACGAACATATTGCAAATACCCATGCACAGCTCATAAACGAAGCGCTAAAAGAATGGGGTTATCAAAATGAAGCTATCGATTTTATTGCCAGCCACGGCCAAACGATTTTTCATGCGCCAAAATCTCTGCATCAACTGGCCGATTACCCCAATGGTACCTTACAAATTGGTGATGGTGATCATATTGCATTAAGGACTGGAATCATCACCCTTTCTGATTTTAGGCAAAAACATTTGGCTGCCGGGGGCGAAGGTGCGCCATTGGCTGTGTATGGCGATTATTTGATCTTTTCGAAAGCCGGTGAAGATCGGGTGATGTTAAATATAGGTGGCATAGCAAATTTCACTTATTTACCAGGAAGTACCGATGCCAGTGAAATTTTTTCGACGGATGTTGGCCCCGGAAATACCTTGATGGATCAGTATATGCAAAAGCACTTTAATCAATTTTATGATAAAAATGCCGCTGTCGCTTTGGCTGGCGAATTTAATTCCAGTCTATTGGCTGCGCTGTTAAATTGCAGCTTCTTTGATTTAGATTTCCCTAAAACGACGGGGCCGGAGCTATTTAATCTGGAATATTTAATCCGCGCACAAGAACAGTCTTCAACAACAAATTTAAGTAAGGAAGATGTGATGGCTACCCTATGCCATTTTTCTGCAGAAACCACTACCAATGCAATTAAACGTTGTTTTGGTGATGATGCTAAAGCACAGGTTTTTATGAGTGGCGGCGGAATGCATAATCCTTTACTGGTGCAGCTTCTTCAAAGCAAGCTACCTTATTGCAAATTCCAAACCACTGATGATTTAAATATTAATCCCGATGCAAAAGAGGCTGTTTTGTTTGCTGTGTTAGCCAATGAAACCCTTTGCGGAAAACCGATCAGTTTTGGAAACAGGCAAGGTGTACCCTCGGTTTGCATGGGTAAAATTAGTTTGCCAGCTTAATAAAATATGATCGTTTTACGAATTGTAAAGCAGTTTGTACCTGTTAAAAATTTGGTTTGTGCGGTATTTTGTTAAATTTGTTTTAACACTAATCTTCTAACAAAACCAAATTTTATGGAAAAAAGTTACCTAAAATGGTCACCAGGATTCTTCGCGATTTTGTTGATCCCATTTCTGCTGCTCTTATTTACAGGAATGGCACAGGCACAAAACAAACGGTATACCATAAGTGGTAAGGTTACCGATGCCTCTAATAACAGTCCTGTCCCTGGCGCTGTTGTAAAAATTATGAATACCAATCTCGTAACAAGCACAAGTTCATCCGGGACGTATAGCTTTTCGGTTGATTTGGCGCCGGGTAAATACCAGATACAGATTTCTTTTATCGGCTTTAAATCAAATATCGAATCTGTAATACTTGGCGATAATACCACCGTTCAGGCCAATAGTGCTTTAAGTGGCGATGCAGTGGGGCTGGATGAAGTTATTGTTACGGGTACCTCTCAGGGAACTACCCGTAAACAGCTCGGTAGTTATGTGAGTACAGTAAAGGGTGATGATTTAAATAAAGCACCTAGTGGAAATGCCCTGGCCTCACTACAAGGTAAAACACCTGGTGCACAGATTAGTCAAAACTCCGGTGATCCGGCAGGAGGGATATCTGTTCGTTTAAGAGGGGTAAGCTCGGTTAACTCATCTTCTGAGCCACTATACATCATCGATGGTGTAATTGTAAACAATTCTACAACCAGAGTAACCAATACCTCAGCCAATTATGATGGTGGAAACTTTGTTGGAAGTATTGGACAAAACCGGATGGTGGATATCAGCCCGTCTGATATTGATCATATTGAGGTTTTAAATGGTGCTGCCGCTGCAGCAATCTACGGATCGAGGGCAAATGCAGGCGTAATCCAGATTTTTACCAAGAGAGGTAAAACCGGCGAGCCGCAAGTGAGCTTTAGCACAAGTTTAACAATCAGCGAGCTTCGTAAACAAATTGAGGTAAACCAGGCGCCTGTTCGGTTTGGGGACAATGCGAACTCTGTGACGCAAGATGTTATTCAAACAGTTCCACCCACTCCTGGTGCCACTCCTGTTTTACAGACCGCGAAAACTCCAGTTACCAGATATAACTATCAGGACTATATTTTTCATACCGGTGTAGGTACTGATAATTCCGTTTCTGTTTCAGGTGGAAACGATAATACCAAGTTTTACACCTCGGCAGGGTATTTTTTAAATCAAGGGATTATAAAGAATACAGATTTCAAAAGAATGAACTTCAGGGCAAACCTGGATCAAAAGATTAATAACTGGGCTAAAATGACCGCTGGCTTTAATTATATACACAGTGATGCCAACGAAAAACCAGATGGGAATTCATTCTTTTCACCAATGAACTCAGTTACTATTATTGGTAATTTTCACGACATTTTTGCAAGAGATGTACTTGGTAACTTACAGGCTGTTGGCGAACGCGGCCGTGTAAATCCGGTTTCTGTTATTGAAGATATCAAGCAGCGCCAGTTTACCAATCGTATTATTGCCAATTTAGGCTTAAAGCTTAACCCGGTAAAAAACCTAACTATCGATTACACCATGGGGGTTGATAATTCAATTCAAAACGGAACAACATTTATTCCGCCCTTTACCTATAATGTAAGTACGGGTTTTTATGGTGGCGGAGCTAGTTTAGACCCGTCGTTAAATGGTTATGCGAGTGCGGCAAATGCCACTACCACACTATTTAATAATGAATTAAATTTTACCTACGATGCAAAAATATCTGATCTGTTAAGTTCTACAACGCAATTGGGTGGTTCTTATCAATATCAAAAAGACCTGTACAGTTTGCTAAACGGACGTGGGTTAGCGCCTTTTGTTCAGGTGGTAAACGGAGCAAGTACTGTTTTGGCAAATGTTGATAGTCGTTCAGAATTTTCCATTAGCGGCGCTTATTTACAACAAAATTTTAAATATAAAGACCATTTGTTTGTAACTGGAGCCATTAGAGTAGATCAATCTACTGTATTTGGGGAAGACAATAGAACGCAATTTTATCCTAAGGCTAATGTGAGTTATGTATTGTCATCTGCCGATTATTGGAAAGATTTTGGTGTATCATCATGGTGGAATGCTTTCAAACTAAGAGCCGCTTATGGCCAGTCAGGAAATTTAACAGGGATTGGCGCATACGATCGTTTCAACATTTATTCACCAAGTGCGCTAAACAGCAAAACATCTTTAACCTCTTTAGCAACATTGGCTAATACTGGTGTAAAACCAGAGCGCCAGAAAGAGCTTGAAATCGGTACAGATATGTCATTTTTTAACAATCGCTTAGGTTTAACTTTTAGTTATTATAATAAAAACGTAACTGATTTATTATTACCGGTTGTAATTGCGCCAACAACTGGTTTTTCTAGTCTGTTAGACAATATCAGCGGTACTTTAAAAAATAAAGGGATCGAGTTAATGCTTACCGGTGTGCCAGTTAAAACGGAAGACTTTAGCTGGACATCGACCCTGATCTACAACAGAAATAGAAATAAAATTGAGGGTTCAGGTGCACAGAGATTAATTTCAACCAATGCTGGCGCACCTGTTTCCATCACTGATGGTTATCCGGTTGGTGTTTTTTATGGGACATATTTTGAGCGGACATCCACCGGAGATATTGCAACAAACCCTGCTGGTATTCCTTTAACTGCAGGTCAGGCTGCAGGTAATGTTTTGCGTAAAGTAATCGGCGATCCGAACCCAGATTATACAGGGTCTTTTGTCAACGATTTTACCTACAAAAAATTAAGCTTACACATTCAATTGGATGCTGTTCAAGGTGGGGATGTATGGAATGCGGATTGGAGAACTCGTCAAGGTGTAGGTAATGGCAAGGTTGCTGAAGCAGAGCAGCTGGGCCAATTGCCCAGAGGTTACGTGGCTGGTGCATATAATGTAGAAGAATGGCGTATTGACGACGGATCTTTTGTGAAATTGAGAGAGATTTCTTTAAGCTATAACATTGGAAAGGTAAAGTTTGTTAAAGATCTTACCATAAATATTAGTGGTAGAAACCTGGTTTCATGGGATAATTATAAGGGCTATGATCCAGAGTTAAATGCAGGTGGCCAATCAACAATTTTAAGAAATATCGATTTTGGTGCGGTACCGATTCCACGAACGTTTTCTTTCGGTTTACAAGCTAAGTTCTAATTAATTGAAAAAATAAATCATATTAAGATGAAAAATTCAAGATCAAAATATATTCACTACATATTTTTCTTTGCATTGGCCGTTTCACTGGCTGCTTGTAAAAAGGAATATTTAAATCCTAACGCTGCTGTGGCAGATGATGTGCTCCTTTCCGCGAGAGGTTTGACAGGGGTTACGGTTGGCCTTCAGAAGAATTTCTCCACAACAAGGGCAGGGCTACTGTATGCTGCAATTACTGTTAATGGTATTACTACCAATGAGTTAATTTCTGTTAATACAGGAAATACCAATGAAGATCGGTTAATGACAGGCGGAGTGCAGGTAGATGGTGCAAATTCGGTATTGTTAAATGTTTGGACCAGTTCAAATAAAATCATCTACGATGCAGATAATGTGATTAATAATGCGGCTAATCTTGGCGATAAAGGTTTGGCTTCGGGTTTAATTGCACATGCCAGTATTTTTAAAGCTCTGGCTTTAGGTAATTTGTCGGAATTTTGGGAAAAAGTTCCAGCAGGAACGGGGCAAAATGTAACTTTTATAACAAGGACGGAGGGTTTTAATAAAGCTATTGCAACTATTGATAATGCTTTGGCCTTGATTGCTGCAAATCCAATCAGCACCTCGTTTTTGAGCAACATTCCTACAGGAGTAGATATTCCGAATACGTTGAATGCATTAAAAGCACGTTACGCCTTATTTGTTGGAAACTATGCCGTTGCATTAAGCAGCGCCAATGCTGTTGATCTAACCAAAAGATCGTCGTTCACTTACGATGCGCAAAATCTCAATCCCATTTTTGAAATTGCTACCTCTACTAATAATGTTATTCAACCAAAAAATATAAACTTAGGGCAAACTGGCGCGAATATTCCAGATGCAGGTGATGCCAGGATTCCATTTTATACTACAATTAATACAACTGTACGTATCAATGGTTTTGGTGCGGCTAGCTTAGCGCCAATTCCAGTTTATCTGCCTGGCGAAATGACTTTAATTAAGGCAGAGGCCTATGCCCGTCAAGCTACGCCGAACTTAACTTCTTCGCTTACTGAGCTGAATAAGATTGTAACCAAAACTGCTGCTACAGATCCTTTTGGTGTTGGTGCGGCATTGCCAGCACTAACAGGTCCTTATACACAGCAACAGCTGTTAGACCTGATTTACAAACACCGTTGTATCGAACTCTTTATGTCTGGACTAAAACTGGAAGATATGAGAAGGTTCAATCAGCCATTAACCGATCGTAAACGTAATTTTTTTCCTTATCCTTTCGCAGAAAGAGATAACAATACTAACACCCCTGCAGATCCAACTTTCTAGCAGCATAAAAAGAGCCCCGATTTCATCGGGGCTCTTTTTATAAAATATTCAATTCTTTAGCACGGTAACCGGCTAAAGATTCGTGTTCTACTTCTAACTCGGTGATTAAATAGCTTATATTTTCTATCGGGCAAACTTTAAGCCTCAATGTGATATCTAGTTTTTCTGAAATACAAAGCACCGCTGTTTTTTTCGCGCAGGCTACCATGGCCTTTTTGAGCTGGTTAATTTCCCAATCGGTATCAGTTAGTCCTTCTTCCGGGTGTATCGCACTTGTACCCATTAAGCATAAATCGACCTTAATTTCAGCTAATTGACTAATTACATGGCCGCCATAGGTTATCTGAGAGTTTTTTGAAAAAAGACCACCAATTAATATCACTTCAATATTGTTGTATTTGGCCAGTTCTACAGCAACAAGCGGACTAATGGTAAAGAATGTGGCGCCCAGGTGTTGTGGTAACTGTTTAACAAATTCTAAGATCGTTGTGCCTCCGCCAATGAGCACCACCATGCCGTCTTTGATCAAACGGATTGTTTTTTTTGCAATCACAATTTTACTATCTCTTGCATATACAGTACTATCATCGAAAGAGCTATGATATGATTTAGATAAAGCTCCGCCATGCACTTTAAACAGTAGGCCATCATCAACAAGTTCCTGCAAGTCTCGTCTGATCGTGTCTTCCGAAACATTAAGCAATTGAACCAGATCTGAGGTTAGCACCCGGTTGTGCAGGTTAATCTGGCGCATGATGAAATCGTGACGTTCTTTTTTCAGCATAAATCATTTGATTTTCTACGAATGTATAAAAACATTTTAAAAATATATTATTTGCGTGTTTGTGCGTGTTTATGCAATAATGTTTTGTGTGATAGCTAAATATACTTTATTTAAATGTTTTTTTATTGAAAAACATTTATGATATTAGCTAAATATTAAAGTAAAATGCGTTATTATGCGTGTTTTGGCAAACAATAAAAACTAACAACTAAACAATCACTTCATTCCCCTAAACTGGCAGTTTATGAAAAAAAAACTACTATTAATTTTTCTTGGTACGTTTTTGTTGCTGGCTCACGCCATCGCGCAGCAAATAACCGTTACCGGTAAGGTTACATCGGCTGATGGACCTTTACCAGGCGTTTCCATTCGAGTGAAAGGAAGCACAGTCGTTTCGCAAACCAATGCAGATGGAAATTATTCTATAAAAGCTTTGAAAAATGAAACACTACAATTTTCTTTTATTGGCTATAAAACCGTAGAACGAGTTATTGGAAATACGGTAATTAATATCGTGTTGGTAAACGATGCTAGCAACTTAGATGAAGTTGTTGTAACAGCATTTAATGTCGCCCAAGATCGAAAAAGTATTAACTATGCTTTTCAAAATGTGAAGTCGAAAGATATCGAAGAGTCTAGGCAGCAAAATATTGTCAATGCCTTGCAAGGTAAAATCGCCGGTGCAGTTATCACAAGCTCAGGCGGTGGCCCGGGAGAAGGCTCTGCAATTATTCTTCGTGGAGGTACTTCTCTGGATGGGGATAACCAACCGCTATTTGTTGTTGACGGAGTACCATTGGATAATAGCTCTTTTGTAGAATCAACGGCGCCCGGAGCAGGAAGTGCTTTCAATGGTGTATTAGGTCGTAGTGTTGGTACTCCCAATCGTGCATCAGATATTAATCCGGATGATATAGAAAGTGTAACCGTTTTAAAAGGACCGGCTGCTGCGGCATTATACGGCTTAAAGGCTGGTAATGGTGCTATTATCATCACAACTAAAAAAGGGAAAACTGGTTCAACAACAATAACATATAATAATGTGTTTTCTTGGGATAATGTAATCAGATTACCAGAAACTCAATCCATCTATAAACAAGGAACTGCCGGGATTTATAACCTTACCAGTAGAGATTCGTACGGCTCAGAGTTTGCGCCAGGCGAAACCATTTACGATAATTTAGGAGATTTCTTCGTTACAGGTAAATCACAAACACATAATTTAAGTGTTTCTGGTGGTTCTGATAAATACACGTTTAGGTTTTCAGCATCTAATGCTAACCAAAACGGAGTTGTCCCTCAAACGGATTATGGTAAAACTTCTGTTAGGCTATCAGGAAGTGCGATAGCCAGTGAAAAATTTACTTTTACCGGATCGGCCAACTATATGAGAACAACAGGCAGACGACCACTACAGGGACCTGGCTTGTTCGGTGGTACTGGTGGATTTTTGGTAAGCATATTCAATTGGCCCAAGAATGATAATATGAAGGATTATTTAAGCCCTGATGGCACCAGAAGGCGACTACTGGCAAGTGCTACGGGAGATACAGATAACCCATATTTCACCATTGATAAAAATCCGCAGACAGATTCAAATGATCGCTTTTTAGGTAATGCGGGTGCTGAATACAGACCTTTCAAATGGCTTAAAGTAAATTATACCCTCGGTACCGATTTATACACGGAAAGAATTCAAAGTGTAAGGGCCGTGGGAACATCGCTGCCTAATAACTTCAATGGAGGAATAGGACAAACAGTTAATACGTTTCAGAGTTTAACTTCCAACCTCTTAATTAGTGCAGAACAAAGTTTCGGAGATTTTAGTACCTCGCTTTTGGTTGGTAATGCGGTAGATCAAACCAAATTTTCTACTGTTGATTACTTAGGTTTAATTTTTCAAAATCCAGATTTCATCAGCGTAAACAATACTGTAAACAGAAGTTTGATAGAAAGAAATTCGCTTAAGCGAATTATCGGCGCTTTTGGAAGTTTCAACGCTGACTGGAAAAAAACTATTTTCTTAAATTTAACAGGCCGTAACGATTGGTCATCTACACTTCCTACCAAAAACAGGTCATTCTTTTATCCTTCGGTAAGTTTGGGGTATGAATTTACAAAATCCTTGAATTTAGAGAGTAATAAGTGGCTTAGTTATGGAAAACTTAGACTTTCTTATGCTGATGTAGGAAAAGATACTAGTCCATACAGAGTAGAATCTCCTTTACAATCAAATACATTTATTGGTGGAGGTTTTAGATATGGTTTCTTTGGTAATAACCCGGAGTTGAAGCCAGAAAGGCGGACATCATTTGAAGCAGGCTTGGATCTACAGTTTTTTGATCAAAGATTAAGGTTGGATGCTACTGTTTATAGAGATAGAACAAAAGATCAGATTATAGCACCAAGGGTGAGTCAGGCAACTGGATTTATTTTACAATATATTAATGGCGGATTAGTAGAAAATAGAGGTGTTGAATTAATGTTATCTGGCACACCAATTAGAAACAAAAATTTTAACTGGGATATTAACTTCAACTTTGCTTCTAATAAAAATGAAGTTTTATCATTGCCTTATCCACTTACTATTGTGAGGAATTCTGATGCATCAATTATAAACGTTGCGGAAGGGGCTTCCTATCCGGGAAAATCTTTAACCTCAATTAGTGCGACAGATTATATCAGAGATCCTGAAGGACGGATTATTATTGATGCCAACGGTTATCCAACATTTAATACCTTATTTACTTATGCTGGCGACAGAGCACCGAAGTTTACAATGGGGCTTAATAATACCTTTAGATATAAAAATTTAGAATTTAGTTTCTTGGTGGATATCAGAAAAGGTGGCGACGTAATTAATGGTAATGAATGGGAATTAGTGAGAAGTGGATTAAGTATGCAAACCGCAGAACGTAATAAACCAGTGATTTTTGAGGGTGTTGTTAAAAATGCAGATGGCAGTTTTAGTCCAAATACCAAACAGGTTGAATTAACCCAGGGATACTTTGAAAATAATTTGGCTGCTGTTGGTACGGCATTTATTGAAGATGGATCTTGGATTAGATTGAGATCAGCAACCATTAATTATACATTGAATAGAAAGTATCTTCCTAAGTTTTTCTCTACACTAAATCTATTTGTAACCGGTAGAAATCTTGTTCTGCTGACTAATTATTCAGGTATCGACCCTGAAGTAGGGGTTTCGGGTGCCGGTGTTAGAGGAGGTGGCTCTGCTGGATTAGATTATGGTGGGGTTCCTAGTAGAAGAGGTTTTGATTTAGGTTTGAAGGTTGGTTTTTAATTGATTATAGTTATGAAAAGAATAATAATATTTATAATAGCGGTAACCTTCATTACGAGTGTTATATCTTGTAAAAAAGGATTTTTAGATGTAAATACGGATCCAAATAATCCAACATCTACAACCCCTAATTTTTTACTTCCAAGTATTATTTCGAATGGTTTTTCTATGCAGGCCTTCGAAGCTTACCAATTTACGGGTCTTTTCACTCAGAATATTGGTAGAAGGGGTGCCCCAAACGGAGCATTTGAGCAATATTACTTAGCACCAAATGTAAGACCGTTCCAGGATACATATCAAATTGTTGGAGCAAATATTCCACCAATGATTGATATTGCACAGAAAGAAGGTTCGCCTTATTATGTAGGCGCAGGTAAAATCATGTATGCGCTTATTTTAGCTCATGCTACAGATCTATTAGGGGATATTCCGTATACAGAAGCATTTAAGCCCGCTTTAACAATTTCTCCAAAATATGATACTCAAGAATCGATTTATGCAGCCGTAAACAAATTATTGGATGAAGGAATTGTAGAATTGCAAAAGCCTGCATCAAGCAATAGCAGGCCATTCTACATTAGTACTCCGAGTATCAGTGGTGATATTCTTTATAAAGGCAATACCGCATTATGGATTAAACTTGCATACTCTATTAAAGCAAGACAGGCTAATCATTTAACAAAAAAATCATCTTATAATCCAACAGCAGTATTAGATTTGATTGATAAGGGTTTAAGTTCGAATTCTGAAGATGCTCAACTACAATGGCAGGCTGTAACCAGCACGGTATTAAATTCTACAAATGTATTTGGTGCAACACGGAATAACATGTCTGCATTAACATATGGCAGATTTTTGATAGAAATGCTAAATGGTAAAAACTTGTTAGGTGATGCAGCTCTTCCCGATGATCCGCGACTTGCAATTATGGCAACCGCCACAAGCACAGGAACACAACCTGGTGCTAATAATGCTCAGGCATTAGGAACGGGTGTTGTTTCTGATTTCTACACAAGCTGGTATGCAACAGAAGTTTATAACGCAGCTAATAATTCAGGAGTCTTTCAGATTTTAACCAATGCAGAAGTTCGCTTTATTGAAGCAGAGGCCGCGTTTAGAGCAAATAATATGCCTAGAGCTTATAAAGCATATCGCGATGGTATCATTGCTCATATGGATAAGCTGGGTGTTGCAGCCACTGCTAGGGATGCATATATGTTAACACCGGCAGTTGTACAGTTGAGCACAAGTTTAACACTAAAGGATATTATGCAGCAAAAATACATTGCGCTTTTTATGAATCCTGAAAGTTGGGCAGATATGAGGCGGTTGGATTACAGCCAGACTGTTTACCCTGGATTCTATTATCCAACAAATGCTAATCCTGTTGCAAAGGGTTTGTTTCCTCAGCGAACATTATATCCATTAACCGAAATACAACTTAACCCAGGTGAGGTTGAAAAACAGGGAGCTAATGCACAAGATTATTTTTTAAAACCATTATGGTGGAATCAACCATAATCATATACATTATAACATGAAAAAGACATTCATATTTTATCTGCTATTTGCTTTTGTAGTGGTTTTAAACGCCTGCGATCGTAGCAAAGATCCTATTTATCAAAAAATAAATGATAATAGGTTTCCTGTAATATTTTCTAACACCACTTTTGTTACTCCATCAATTCCTACTGCCGGTTTAGCAAAGGGAAGTGTTGTTAAGGTTGAACTTAATTTTTTACCAACTGATCCGGTAAAAGAAATTCAGTTTTACCAAAAAGTAGATTTGGCCGACTCAACACTTATTTCTACAATTCCTTATGCTCCTGCATTTTCGAAAAGTAAGAATTGTGATACGCTCATTTATAATTATACGGTGCCTTCAGCCCCAGCTATCGGCGCTGCAATTGTAGTTCGTGCCAGAGTTTTGAATCAGAATGGATTATTTAAAGATCGGTCATTTAACTATAAAATAAAATAACCAGATACCTTTAAATAGAAAAAGCAGCCAAGTGGCTGCTTTTTCTATTTAAAGCGATTTCTTACAAAATTTTAAAACCTAAACTCAGTTGAAATAAGTTAGGTTTTTGCGTGTACTTTTCGCTTTTACTGATGTTTGATAAACCAGCTTCATAACGCAAATCAACTGAAATACTGCCAACATCTACACCCGCACCGGCTTGTAAACCTAATGCCTGGTTTTTGTAATTGTCGAAATCGGTAGCTTGCTGGTAAGCAGAACTAAATGAAGAATTTTCGTCTAAAACAAACGAAATAACCGGACCAGCCATCAAACGGAAGTTTAAATTTTTAGCGCCAAATTTTGTTCCCAATAAAACAGGAACATCTAAAGTGGTAAATTTTACTTTTCCTTCAGCTGAAACTTCATTCCCGTTATCCTGTGTAATGCTGATAAATTTGTTGCCTTTACTGCCAATGTAGGCCTCTGGCTGTACATAAAAGCTGGCACCACCAATACGTGCCCAGGCACCAATCTGATAACCTAAACGGTTTTCTTCACTTGCGAAATCTGCATTTAACTTGGCCAAGTTTACGCCTGCTTTAACCCCAAGGTTAAAGGTTTGTGCCTTTGATGTTGCCCAACCCAAGGTTAGGAAAACAATAGAGAAGATGATCTTTTTCATGTTGTTTAAATTGTTTTTTAAGGGTTATAAAACCATAAACAGCGTTTGAGCAATTTAACCTGCGTTTTTTGTGCTATGGTTCTTTTTAAAATTTGCATCAAACCGCTGTTATACCGGGTTAGGTTTTATAACGCGGTTTTAACACAATTATCGTGCAAAAATATTCCGCGAATCTCTACTTTTTTTGTCACATCACATAAAAAGGTATTAACCTGAGCAAATATTTTTTACTTTTGCATCAAATAAAATATGCCATGGCTAATTTTCAACTTACTTCAGAAACTGCGTTTAAAGTAAAAACTAAATTTTTAAGGAAATACCGCGATCTGGCGAACGAACCTTTAGAATTTACGCCAGGCAAAGAAGATCAGTTAATTGAAGATTTAATGCGTTTGGTAAAACGCGACCGTACCTACATCGAATTTACAATTCAAAAAGCACTTGCTGATACCAAAGGGAACAGACTTTAGTTTATCTCTTTACAAAGCCATTTCTGTTTCTTTTTAGCGTAACGCTTAATTTACGCATCGACCAAATAAGCTGTTTTTAATCTTTATCGCTTTTTGTACATTTACGTTTGTACACAATTACTAAATAATCTTTCAAGCACGGCTCATCTATTAATTTGCACGATTTGGAATTAAAATATAAAGGGGATGAAAAAACTAAAATATGGTCTTTTAGCAGCAGGTTTCGGGCTGGCTGTTTTATCTTTTTCATTTAAGGAAGATTTGTTTCTGGTTTCTAAAAACCTGGATATTTTTGCTTCGCTCTATAAAGAAATCAACATTAACTATGTAGATGATACCAATGCCCCGCAATTGATGAAAACCGGTATTGATGCTATGCTGGATAGTTTAGATCCTTATACCGAGTATGTTCCCGAATCGGAAATTGAAGATTACAAGTTGAAATATGTAAGCACGCAGTACGGAGGTATTGGTGCCAGCACTGTTTTTATCGATGGCAAACTGTTTATTAACGATGTGAGTGAAGGTTATCCCGCAAATAAAAGTGAAGTTAAAGCCGGAGATCAGGTAGTGAGTATCAACGGAATTGCGGTAAAAGGTAAAGATCGTCAGGAAATTAGTCAGTTGTTGCGTGGCCCCAAAGGAACGCCGGTTGATTTGCTGGTGATCAGAGATGGTAAAGAAATTACAAAAAAACTTGTCCGTGATGAAATAAAACAACCTAACGTATCTTACTCCGGAATGGTTGGCGACGGAATAGGTTATATCAAGCTTGATAAATTTCTGGAAAATTCTGGTCAGGAAGTTAAAGATGCCCTGTTGGCTATTCAAAAAGAAAACCCCAAAGGTGTTGTTTTAGATTTGAGAAACAATGGCGGGGGTATTTTGCAGGAAGCGGTTAAAATTGTGAACCTTTTTGTGAATAAAGATCAGCTTATTGTAACCCAAAAAGGCAAAAATGTAGAGAAAAACATTGCCTATAAAACACTTTTAACCCCAGTTTCTACTTCTGTTCCGCTGGTGGTGTTGGTAAACGGAAATTCGGCCTCAGCTTCAGAAATTGTGGCCGGTTCGTTACAGGATTTAGATCGTGCCATTGTAATCGGTCAACGTAGTTACGGCAAAGGCCTGGTTCAGCAAACCTTCAACCTGCCTTATAACAGTTTGGTTAAAGTAACGGTTGCTAAATATTATACCCCATCAGGCAGGTGTATCCAAAAATTAGATTATGCACATAAAAATGCTGATGGCGTTGCAGAGCGTTTTGCCGATTCGACCATGGTCATGTACCAAACCAAAGCAGGAAGAAATGTGTACAGTGGTAATGGTGTTTATCCTGATATTGTGGTTGATGCCAAAAAGCTCAGCCCGATTACGATTTCAATGATCAATAAAAACCTGTTCTTCAACTACGCAAATCAATACCGGAAAGAGAAACCAAGTCTGGCATCAGCCAAAACGTTCCAGCTATCAGATGCAGATTATGCAACATTTTCTGGCAGCCTTGCCGATAAAGATCTGGCTTACCAAAGCCGTACCGAAAGATTGCTTTCCGATTTAAGGTTAGAGGCTGAAAAGGAAAATAAATCTGCTGAAGTGAAAACCGATCTGGAAAATCTTAAATATAAACTTACCTCTTCTAAAAAAACTGATCTGGTTAGCCATAAAGCAGAAATTAAAAGGGTTTTAGAAACACAGATTGTGAGCCGTTATTTTTACGAAAAAGGAAGAATTGAGCAAAGCTTCCAATACGATAAAGAATTGGCTGCGGCGAAAAATCTTTTTACCAATCAATCGCAGATACTGGCCATTTTAAAAGGAGATGGCAATTATAAGGTGATTGGAAAACCAACCAAAGCCACCGCATCAATAGACTAAACCCGACTAAACTATACCGCTATCCCTTATGAAGAAATTAGCCCTGATATGCCTTGTGCTATTAAGCGCCTTACAGTTAAAAGCACAGGATTATACACCTGCGGCCGCTAATTTAAAACAAAGAGCCTGGTTTAACGAAGCCCGATTCGGCTTATTTATTCATTGGGGGCCTTTTAGCATCCCGGGAAGTGGCGAATGGGTAATGAACGAACGGAAGCTGAATGTTCATAATTATACCAACCTGAAAGATTTTTTCAATCCGGTTGAATTTAATGCTGAGCAATGGGTGAGTATGGCGAAGAATGCCGGAATGAAGTACATTACGCTAATCACCCGCCATCATGACGGCTTTAGTATGTGGGATACGAAGTATTCTGACTTCAACATCATGAATACGCCTTATAAAAAAGATATTGTAAAAATGATGGCCGATGAGTGCCATAAACAAGGTATAAAACTATACCTGTATTATTCGCTGTTAGATTGGCGCAGGGAAGACTATCCGCATGAAACCGGCCGTACTGGTCAGAATTCGGGCAGAACCGGCAAAGGCGATTACGCCAGTTATTTGCAGTTTATGAAAAACCAGCTGACCGAGTTGTTAACCAATTATGGTGAAATCGGAGGGATCTGGTTTGACGGGCATTGGGATCAAACCGAACCAGAAGGATCAAAAGACCGGACTTCGCGGATTGATTGGAAATACAATGAAATTTATGGTTTAATCCACAAACTTCAACCACAATGTATGATTGGTAACAACCATCACCTTACACCCTTTGCCGGAGAAGATTTTCAGATGTTCGAGCGCGATCTTCCGGGCGAGAATAAATCGGGCTTGAGCTTTCAAAAGGCATCAGATAAATTACCACTCGAAACCTGCGAAACCATTTCAAATTCGTGGGGATATAATTTGAGCGATACCTATTACAAATCGAATAAAGAACTGGTTCATATGTTGGTTAAAGCCGCGAGTTTGGGTTCTAATCTTTTACTGAACATTGGTCCGATGCCAAGCGGTAAAATCCAGCCAGAGTTTCAAGACCGGTTAACAGGCCTGGGCGATTGGCTTAAAATTTATGGCGAAAGCATTTATGGTACAAAAGCTGGATTTATTAAACCGCAAGCCTGGGGCAGCATTACACAAAGCGACAATAAAATTTATATCCACCTGGTTGACGGAAAAACGGCATCCCTTGATTTAGAAAACGTTCCGGTAAAGAAAATTAAAAAGGCATATTTACTAAAAGATAAAAGCCCGGTAAACTATACCTTTAAAAAGTCGAAATTAACCATTACCACAACTTTAAATGGGGCAGAACCCGATCAGGTAATCGTTTTGGAGATTGGCTAAGAGGACATTTATATATGCTGTCATCCTGAACGTAGTGAAGGATCTTTCCGAATTTCAATCAAAAAAGTCGTCATTGCTTCCCCGAAAGGTCGGGACAAGTTGTCGGCTGAAAAAGCCTTCTCGCAATGACGATCTCTCTTGTTCAAAAGCCTATTTATCTTCCTATAATTGGGCTTAATTCAATGCTTTTACTTAATTTCAACACAATTCTTCACCTCTTTATAAGAAAATAAACGTAAAACGTTTTACTTTTAGATTTTTAAATCTATTGTCGGAAATTATAAGCACCATGCAGTTCAAGAAAATCTCTTCCATTCTATTTTTAACGGCCTCTCTTTTTACCAATAATACCTTTGCACAACAAAAAACGAATTTAACCCAGTATATCGATCCATTAATCGGATCAGCAAAACATGGGCATGTTTTTGTAGGTGCCAATGTTCCGTTTGGGGCTGTACAGCTTGGGCCGAACAATATTTTTGAAGGCTGGGACTGGTGCAGTGGATATAATTATGCCAGCAATACCATTACCGGTTTTGCGCATACGCATTTAAGTGGTACCGGTATTGGCGACTTAGGTGATATTTCGATTATGCCCGCAACCGGAAAAACGCTTTTAGAAAAAGGCAAAACGGCCAATGATCCTGCAGGTTATTTATCTACCTTTTCTCATCAGCATGAAACCGCTAAAGCTGGTTATTATAGTGTGCTGTTAGAGAAATATGGCATTAAAGCCGAACTAACTGCGACCGAAAGGGTAGGTTTTCACCAATATACCTTTAAAAAAGACGCTGAAAATCCACATATCATTATCGATTTGATTGAGGGTATAGGCTGGGATGCGCCTGTATCTGCTTCATTTAAACAGCTTGATGCTACCACTATTGTAGGGCATCGTAATTCGAAAGGCTGGGCCAACGATCAACGTTTATATTTTGTAATTAAACTTTCACAACCGATTAAAAGTCTGGCATTGTATGACAGCACTGCAGTGAAAAGTGGCGCGGCATTATCTGGCAAAAAACTAAAAGCAGCGGTAAGTTTTAATGCCATTAACAACGATAAATTACAGATTAAAGTAGCTTTATCTCCGGTAAGCATCGAAAATGCCATTTTAAATCTAAAAACAGAATTACCAGGCTGGGACTTTGCATCAACAGTTAAAAACGGTGATGCAAAATGGGAGAAGGAACTCGCCAAGGTAAAGATTGAGGCTTCAAATACAACCAAAAAGGTGTTTTATACCGCTTTGTATCACACGATGGTGGCGCCATCACTTTTTAACGATGTAAACAAAGATTACCTGGGTACAGATAAAAAGGTGTACAAAAAGGCCAGTTTTAATAATTTAACTACTTTCTCTCTTTGGGATACCTACCGTGCAGCAAATCCGCTTTTCACGATCCTGCACCAGGATAAGGTAAACGATGTGGTAAATACCATGCTGGCCATTTACAAGCAACAGGGTAAACTACCGGTTTGGCATTTAATGGGTAGCGAAACCAATACCATGGTAGGCTATCATGCCGTTCCGGTTATTGTTGATGCTTATTTAAAAGGCTACCGCGGTTTCGATGTAAACCTGGCATACGAAGCCATAAAACAATCGGCCATGCAGAAAACGGATGGCATCGAATACATTCAGGAGCTTAAACATATTCCGGCCGATAAAATAAACGAATCAGTGGGTAAGGCTTTGGAATATGCTATTGACGATTATTGCATCGCTCAAATGGCGAAAGCACTAAACAAAACGGCAGATTACACTTACTTTAGCAAAAGATCGAAGTTGTATAGTTTATATTTCGATCCAAACGTTCAGTTTATGCGGGGTAAACTTACCAATGGAAACTGGAGAAGTCCTTTCGATCCTTTTTCATCCAAACACCGTGAAGATGATTACGTAGAAGGCAATGCCTGGCAGTATACCTGGTTGGTGCCACAAGATGTAGAAGGGCTGATTAATCTTTTTGGAGGAGATAAAGCTTTTACCAATAAACTCGACTCGCTATTTACCTTACCTTTAGATTTAGGGACCAATGGTTCGCCGGATATTAGCGGATTGATTGGTAATTATGCACAGGGAAATGAACCCAATCACCACATTCCCTATTTATATACTTATGCAGGCCAGCCATGGAAAACTGCCGATCTGATCCGTAAAATTGATAAAGATTTTTATTCGGCTAAACCAGATGGATTGTGCGGCAATGAAGATGTAGGGCAGATGAGTGCCTGGTATGTTTTCTCAGCAATGGGATTTTATCCCGTAAATCCGGCAAACGGTGCTTACGTTTTTGGAACGCCTTTGATTAACAGTGCTAACATTTCATTGCCTGGGAATAAGAAATTCGATATTAAGGTGATAGGTAATAGTGCTGAGCATAAATACATTCAGAAAATTGTACTGAATGGCAAAGCTTATACAAAATCATTTATCCTGCATAAAACCATTACAGCAGGAGGAAATATGCAAATTTACATGGGCAATAAACCATCGGAAAGCTGGGGCGTAAAACCTGGGGATAGACCAACATCCGGGAAATAATTCCAGATGAAAAAGAGGTTAGTTTATCTGGATTTTGTCTGGTTGAGCTTGTCGAAACGCCCTGCACGGCGTTGTGTAAGGTCCTTCGACAGGCTCAGGATGACAATTCTAAATACATCCTCATGAACATCAACCATAACAAGTATCAACTAAATATCTTAAATAAATGAAGAAAATATTTTTACTTTTTTTACTCTGTTCAGCTTTAATTGTCGATGCGCAACAGCGTTACGAGTTAAATTCGGGCTGGGTATGCACCAATATTAAAGAGGCAAAAGCTAACGGCTCAGAAATTTCGAAGGCAGGTTTTTCGACCAACAACTGGATGCCTGCAACTGTTCCCGGAACGGTATTAACCACTTTGCTAAATAATAAAAAGGTTCCAGATCCATTTTATGGAATGAATAATGAAAAAATTCCGGATGTATATAAAACGGGTAACGACTATTATACCTATTGGTTTGTAAAAGATTTCGAGGAGCATGCTGTGGGTAACGAACAGGTTTGGCTGCAGTTTAGAGGAATAAATTACAAAGCCGAAATTTATTTAAACGGAAAAAAAGTTAATCCGAAAACCCAGGTAGGCATGCACCTTAGGGCGCAATACAACATCACTAAACTGTTATCTTCGAACGGAAAAAACAGGCTGGCTGTTATCGTTTATCCACCAGATTTTCCGGGCAATCCGAATGGTGGACAAGGTGGCGATGGTACCATTGCAAAAGGCTTAACCACACAATATACAGCTGGCTGGGACTGGATTCAGCCCACCCGCGACCGTAACACGGGCATTTGGGATAAAGTGACTATTGAGAAAACAAAAAGTATAAATATCCAGAATCCACAAGTAATCACCCTGGTTCCGGGCAAGCGTTTACCCGAAGGCAAACAAAATCCAGCTACAGTTAAAGTTTCGGTTGAAGTAGAAAATCCTACCGGCCAGGCGGTTTCAGGCACCTTGCAATATCAAATTGCCGGAAAGCTGATTAAACAGCCTGCCACTATCGCGGCAAACAAAACCACCACAGTTAAACTACCGGATTTACAGCTCGAAAACCCTAAATTATGGTGGCCAAGCGGATATGGGCCGCAAAACCTGTATGAGGTGAAGATCGAATTTGTAGCCGCCAATCAGGTATTAGACCAGGAACAGCTTAAAGTAGGGGTTCGCCAGATTGACAATATCTGGAATGGACATACTCAAAGTATGGGCGCCTATGTAAACGGACAAAAGATTTTTATTAAAGGAGGCAACTGGATTATTTCTGATGCAATGCTCCGTTTTAGTGATGCCCGTTACGATGCCGAAGTACGTTACCATAAAGATATGAACCTCAACCTGATCAGGATTTGGGGAGGGGCAATTTTAGAAAGACCAGAGTTTTACAACGCCTGCGATAAATATGGTTTATTGATATTCCAGGATTTCTGGTTCAGTGGTGATTGTAATGGCCGTTGGGTAGATCCGATGAAAAAGGAAGACCAATGGACACGCAGAAATTATCCTGATGATCATCATTTAACCTTAACAGCCATTGAAGATCAGATCAAGATGATCAGGAACCATGCTTCGCTGGCTTTTTGGTGTGGAGGGAATGAAATTACACCACCTGAAGACATTTTAGAGCCGTTAAAAAACGATATCCTGCCGCGCCTGGATGGTACTCGAAAACTTTTCGATTTCTCTAATAGCGACGAAATGTCGTTCAATTCAATCGGTGGAAATGGCGATGGCCCTTACGGCATACAGGACATTAAAACTTTCTGGGGCACCAGAACCTTTCCTTATAATTCGGAAGTTGGATCGGTAGGTGTAGGCGATTATGTTTCCCTGCTCCGTTTTATCCCAAAAGAAAACCTGATTGCACCGCAATACAAAGCTAAACCCGATTCGGTGTGGGATTACCATAAATATATTTCTTATGAGCAATACCTTAATCCATACGGTAAGCCAAAAAGTGCAGAAGATTTTGCCATGAAGGCCCAGCTGGCCAATTACGATCAATACAGGGCATTAATGGAAGGTTTTTCTAATAAAATGTGGGATTGGTATACCGGATCAATCATCTGGAAAACCCAAAATCCATGGACAGCCATGCGTGGACAGATGTATGATTATTACCTTGATCCTAATGCCTGTTTATATGGCTTAAGAAAAGGGAGTGAGCCCTTGCATGTGATGATGAATCCTTTGGATAGTATGGTTACCATCGTAAACAATGGGTTCACCACCAGAAATAACCTGATGGTACAAGCGAAAGCTTATGATATGGATGGAAAAGATTATTTCTATTCGCAGGTATTCAACTCAGTAGGTCCATCTTCGGTGAGGAGACTTTTTCCTATGAACGAATTCTTAACCAAACTGGATAAAAAAGAAGGTGTATTTGTTTCTTTAAGGATTTTAGATCAAAAGCAAAATATTTTAAGTGAGAATATTTACTGGCTTCCTGGTAAGGACGGTGAATATTCGGGGTTAAAAAACATCAAACAAACACCATTAAAAGTAGCAGCTGTCAATCAGAAAAATGGTAAGGTTACCGTGACTTTGAGCAATGCAAGCGGAAATCCGGTGGCATTTTTTAACCGTGTTGCTTTAATAAACGGCAATAGCGGTGAACGTATACTCCCTGCTTTTTATGATGATAACTATGTAAGTATTTTACCAGGCGAAAGTAAAACGGTAACGGTAGAATATACAGGGAAACAAAGTAATCTGGGTGTAGAGGTATACGGCTGGAATGTAGCAAAGCAGAAAGTAAGTATTCAATAATAGCAAAGTTCGTCATTACTTGTTAGTCGGGATTTATAATCCCGACTTTAGTGCTAAGGATTTTAAATCCTTTGGTGGATTGCAAATCCACACCTCATTCAGTCGAGATTGCAAATCTCGACTAACATGATCTAAAACAAAAAAAGGCGACACTTTACGTATCGCCTTTTTCCATTTAATATGTTTTACAGCCTTAGCTTACGCCGTGTAATTTTACTTTTAATCCGTCCATATTGTTATTTAACTGCAACTGGCAGGCTAAACGCGAATTTGGTAACAGATCAGGCAAGGTATCTAACATGGCATACTCATCGTCTGTCATTTCGTTCAGTTTCTCTTCGCCTTCTAACACATCTACGCAGCAGGTAGCACATAAGGCCATTCCGCCACAGGTAGCCAGAATATCGTACTCTGATGCTTTTAAAAACTCCATCAGGCTTAAACCCATGTCAGTTGGTGCAACGTGTTCCGTAACCGAGCCATCCGGCTCTTGCATATATATGTTAATGTTATTTTCCATTTTTTTTAGTTCTCTTATGTTTGTAGCGACAAATATAGGAGAAAGCTTAAAATTCTGAAACTCCGTTTACAGTTGTATATTTCATGGTATATTTCACACCTGGGTTCATGTAAGAATAAGCACTGTGGCTCATTAATGCTGCCTCGTGGAAACCACACAGAATCAACTTTAATTTGTTGGTGTACGTGTTGATATCGCCAATAGCATAAATTCCAGGGATATTTGTCGAATAATCATCCACATTAACCTCAATTGCACTTTTGTTGATATTTAAGTTCCAATCTTCGATTGGACCTAATTTAGGACTTAAACCAAATAAAGGAATTAAGTGATCAGCTTCTACTACCGTTTTTTCCATGGTACGGTTCTGAACAATTTCTACTTGTTCTAATTTATCCGTTCCCTGTACAGCCTGAAGGTTGCTGTTTAAAATCAAATTGATTTTTCCGCTTTCTGCCAATGCCATTACTTTGGCAACCGAATCTGGCGCACCACGGAAACTCTCGCTTCTGTGCACTAAAGTTAATTCAGAACAAACTTCAGCTAAGTAAATGGTCCAGTCTAAAGCAGAGTCACCACCTCCGGCAATCACCATTTTCTGATCGCGGTACTTCTCAGGATCAAGGATCATATAATTTACGCCTTTACCATTCTCAAAGTTTTCTAAGTTTTCTACAGCAGGTTTACGTGGCTCAAAGCAACCTAAACCGCCTGCAATTACCACCACTTTAGCTTCGATAACGGTACCCATATTCGTGGTTAAAACGAAATCTGCCTCGCCACGCTTTTCTAAACCTTCAATACGCTCGCCTAAAGTAAACGTTGGATGGAAAGGTTTTGCCTGCTCCATTAAGTTATCGATAAGTTCCTGAGCCAACACAGAAGGATAACCAGGGATATCGTATATCGGTTTTTTAGGGTAAATTTCAGACAGCTGACCACCAACCTGCGGCAAGTAGTCAATTAAATGGCAACGCATTTTTAATAAACCGGCTTCAAAAATGGCGAATAAGCCAACCGGACCAGCGCCTATTACGGCTATATCAGTAGTGATCATTAAAAAAAATTTGACGCAAAGTTACAAAATAAAGTATTATCAATTCTGCTATTTAGAAATATTCTAGATAATTTTGTAATAATGTTGTATTCAATATTTTATATGCTTTGCATTGGCTAAAAACAAAAGTTAAGGGTTTTTAGGAGTTTAAAGCAAATTATAATTGGTCTATGGATTTAGTGGGTTTTGTCATATCCCCGGTAAATTGTCATACTGTCCCGAATGTTCGGGAGCGAAGCTAAATCTACCTCGGTAGATCTCTCCATTTCGCTACGCTCCAGTCGAGATGACGAATTTTTGGGGTTCAGAATGACAAAAAACACGTTACCAGTTCATTCCTAAATTCTGAAATACAAAACTCCATACATCAGCAGCCTCTTCAATCAATTTCGTAGTGGGTTTGCCTGCACCGTGTCCCGCTTTGGTTTCGATCCTGATTAAAACAGGGTTTTCGCCTTTATATTTTTCCTGTAAGGTTGCTGCAAATTTAAAGGAGTGTGCGGGTACCACGCGGTCATCATGATCGGCAGTTGTGATTAATGTGGCCGGATAATTAACCCCGCTTTTTAAGTTATGGAGCGGCGAATATTTAATCAGGTAATCGAAATCTTCTTTTTTGTCGCTGCTTCCATATTCAACGGCCCAGCCCCAGCCTACGGTAAATTTATGGTAACGCAACATGTCTAAAACGCCAACAGCAGGCAAAGCCACTTTAAACAGGTCAGGTCTTTGCGTCATGCAGGCACCGACCAACAGGCCGCCATTTGAGCCGCCAGATATGGCTATTTTAGCCGGATTGGTATATTTTTCTTTAACCAGGTATTCGGCTGCGGCGATAAAATCGTCGAAAACGTTCTGTTTTTTGGCTAACATACCACCTTTGTGCCAGGCCTCGCCATACTCGCTTCCACCCCGTAAACTCGGCTGAACGTAAATGCCACCACGCTCTAAAAAGAGCATCCGCGAGAGGCTGAAGCCTGGGGTTAAACTAATCTGGAAGCCGCCATAGGCATACAGATAAACGGGATTGTTGCCATCCAGTTTGATGCCTTTTTTGTGTACGATAAACATGGGTACTTTTGTGCCATCTTTTGATGGATAAAATACCTGTTTGGTTTCGTAGTTATCGGTGTTAAACTGCAGGTCTGATTTTTTATATAATATCGATTCGCTTTTATTGATATCGTAACGATAAATCGTGCCCGGAGTGGTGAAGTTGGTAAAGGTATAAAAGAATTCTTTGTCTTCTTTGTACCCGCCAAAGCCTCCAACGGTTCCGATAGCTGGTAGTTTTACATCGCCAATTTTCTTTCCCATTAAATCAAACTGAACAATATTGGTGCTTGCATCTTTTAAGTAGGATGCCCAAAGAAATCCTCCGCCAGTTCCAATACCTTCTAAAGCCAGTTTAGATTCAGGGATAATCTTCTGCCAGTTTTTAGGATCTGCATTTTTTGGATCGACTAAAACTACCTGTTTGTTTTCGGCACCGAGGTCGGTATTTACCAGCAGTTTATCACCGATATTATCAACAACGCTGTGGTTGTTTTCAAAACCTTTAACCAGTAAGGCAATTTTGCTATCCGGCGCTTTTAAATCCTGATAATAAAGTGCATTGCCCGAAGTACCCGCACTGGCGTAAACCACCAGAAAGCGTTCATCTTCGGTAACGTTGGCGCCAAAATATAGATTTGGATTGCTTTTGTCTTCAAAAATTAACTGATCATTTTGCTGCTGATCGCCTAATTTGTGGAAATACACTTTTTGGTATTTGTTGGCTGCTGAAAGATCGGTTCCTTTAGCGGGCTCGTCAAATTTACTGTAGTAAAAACCATCACCTTTCCAGGCTGCACCAGAGAATTTAGTCCATTTCAGCTCATCGGCTAATTTGGTTTTACTGGCAACCTCCATGATATAAATATTGCTCCAGTCTGATCCCGCCTGTGCAACGGAATAAGCCAGGTATTTTTTGTCGTGCGAGAAACCAAGCAATGAAACGGCTGCTGTTCCATCTTTTGTGAGTTTATTGGGATCGAGAAAAATCTCTTCCTTACCTGCTAATCCTTTTTTAATAAACCAGATACTCTGGTTCTGGAGGCCATCATTTTTAGTAAAGAAATAATATTCGCCCACCTTAAATGGGGCACTTTCTTTAGGGTAATTCCATAATTCGGTTAAGCGCTTTTTAATATCCGCGCGGTAAGGAATTTGCTCCAGGTAGTTTTGGGTAACCTTATTTTCGGCGATAACCCAGGCTTTTGTTTCTGCCGAGGTATCATTCTCCAGCCATCTGTAAGGGTCGGCAATGGTCGTTCCGAAATAATTATCTTTTGTACTGTCTTTTTTTGTTTCAGGGTATTTCATCAATGTTATTTTTTCTGCAGGTTTTTTGCCCTGGTTACAGGCAAACAGACTTAATGCAAATAAGCTCAATAGAATTTGTTTTTTCATGGTTTTATTGTCTTTTTTAATGAGGATACTTCGTATTCAGATTATTTACTAATATATGTTTTTACCTGCGGCTTGATTGCACAGATTTTTAGATTTCGCAGATTAAGGTGCTTTAAGCTTTTTTCTTTAGTCTCCAGAATTTTACCATTGAGAAATTAAGGGCATTAAGGTTTTTCTCTCGCTTGCCCATATTACAAAACAAAGATTTACACGGAGTTTGGTTCCTTACTTTAATCATTGACCTTTTACCTTCGGGTTGATTGCAGAGATTATAGTGGTTTAAGCTTTGATCCTTCTTCTTTAATTTCCAGAATTTTACCATTGAGGAATTAAGGGCATTAAGGTTTTTGTCTCGCTTGCCCATATCAAAACAAAGATTTACACGGAGTTTGTTTCCTTAATTTAGTCTTTCCGCTTTTTTCCTTTCGGGTTGATTGCACAGATTTTTTGATTGCACAGATTATAGTGGTTTAAGCTTTGGTCTTTCTTCTTTAGTCTTTCCGCTTTTTTCCTTTACCTTTGAAAATCCATGGCAAAAAATATTTACTTCGCTTCCGATTTTCATTTAGGCACACCCAGTTATGCCGAAAGCCGTGCCCGTGAAGCGCGTATTGTAAGCTGGTTAAATTTTATAGAACCGAATTGTGGCGAACTGTTTTTGATGGGCGATATTTTCGATTTCTGGTTCGAGTACGCTAAAGTAATTCCGAAGGGATTTATCCGTTTACAGGGTAAGTTAGCTGCCATGGCCGATGCCGGGATAAAAATCTACTTTTTTAAGGGTAACCACGATATGTGGGTGCGCGATTATTTCACTCAGGAAATCGGTATGGAAATCATCAGCGATGAACTGATTATTGAAAGGGGTGGCAAGAAATTCTATTTACACCATGGCGATGGCTTAGGACCAGGGGATAAAAAATATAAATTCTTAAGAAAGATTTTTAGAAGCAAATTTTGCCAATGGTTATTTGCCCGTTTGCATCCAAACCTGGGCATTGGTATTGCCAATGGATGGAGCCGGGGCAGCAGGGCTGCGCAAACCGAAAAGGAAGTTTTTTTAGGAGCGGATAAAGAATGGCTGGCCATTTATGCCAAAGAGCAGTTACAGAAGGTGCATTTCGATTATTTTATTTTCGGACACAGGCACCTGCCGCTCGATATCGATTTGGGTAATGGAAGCCGCTATGTGAATATTGGCGAATGGCTTAATTATAATTCTTACGCAGTGTTTGACGGGCAGGAGTTGAAATTGGAGTATTATAAGCCAAATTTATAGTTCCTATTTGTTTTTTGGAAAGCAGAACCTGTAGCATCAGTTTAATGTTTGCCGGGCTTTTCGTTATAGTCCCGATTTTGAAGGAAAATCGGGAGCTGCCACTGCAATCCCGTTTAGGTACCCGGGTTTGTGCTGCTATTAGATTTGCATAGTGCTTAGATGCACCGCCCTCAGTTTATAAACCTGATAGAGCGAAAAGCCCGGAGCGAGGAACGAGTGAGGACTTGGAGAGATAGCAGGGCTACCGGCTGCCACAGGTACAGAACCTTTCATTTTCAAAACCTTTAAAACGCTTTCCCTTTGTAAATCAGTTTTTCAGCACTGTTTGATGTTTTTTGGAAAGCAGAACCTGTAACATCAGTTTAATGTTCGCCGGGCTTTTCGTTATAGTCCCGATTTTGAAGGAAAATCGGGAGCTGCCACTGCAATCCCGTTTAGGTACCCGGGTTTGTGCTGCTATTAGATTTGCATAGTGCTTAGATGCACCGCCCTCAGTTTATAAACCTGATAGAACGAAAAGCCCGGAGCGAGGAACGAGTGAGGACTTGGAGAAATAGCAGGGCTACCGGCTGCCACAGGTACAGAACGTTCATTTCCAAAACCTTTAAATAATGCTTTCCCTTTGTAAATCAGTTTTTCAGCACTATAATTTGATGTTTTTTGGAAAGCAGAACCTGTAACATCAGTCTAATTTTCGCCGGGCTTTTCGTTATAGTCCCGATTTTGAAGGAAAATCGGGAGCTGCCACTGCAATCCCGTTTAGGTACACAGGTTCCTGCTGCTATTTGGGTTTGCATAGTGCCTGGGTGCACTGCCCTTTGTTCATAAGCCCGATAAAACAAAAAGCCCGGAGCGAAGTATGAGCAAGGACTTGGAGGGATAGCGGACTATCGCCCTCCACGGGCTTAGAACCTTTCATTTTCAAATTGAACTGTAGCGATTTCAATTTATGTCTAAGCGATTAGCCAATTAACCATCCTTCCTTTCCAAACTAATTCAGCTTTTTTCCTTATTTTTGCATTTCCTGAATTTTTGGGTCTATGCCAAGCTCAGGAAATTTCAACAAGAATAAATATGTTAGATAAATTAGAAGCTATAAAGCTGCGTTGGGAAGATGTGGAAGAATCGTTGAGTAATCCGGATGTAATACAGGATATGAAACGCTTTGCGGCTTTAAATAAAGAATATAAAGACTTAGGCAAGATTGTGGATGAATATAAAATCTACAAAAATGTGATGAGTAATATTGATGCCAACAAAGAAATTTTAGCTACTGAGAAAGATGCTGAAATGCGTGAGATGGCAAAAGAAGAGCTCGATCTTTTGTTAAAGCAACAGGAAGAAATGGAAAGCAATATCCGTTTGATGTTGATTCCTAAAGATCCGGAAGATGCTAAAAATGCTGTATTTGAGATCCGTGGCGGTACCGGTGGTGATGAGGCGGCTTTATTTGCCGGCGATTTATACCGCATGTATACCCGTTATTTCGAAACCAAAGGCTGGAAAGTGGAAACTGTTGATGTAACCGAAGGTACTGCTGGTGGTTATAAAGAGGTGATTCTGAAAGTGAGTGGCGATGATGTTTATGGCCAGTTAAAGTACGAAAGTGGTGTACACCGCGTACAGCGTGTGCCTGATACCGAAACACAGGGTCGTGTGCATACTTCAGCTGCATCTGTAGCAGTTTTACCAGAAGCTGAAGAGATTGATCTTTACATTAATCCTGCCGATATTGAATTGCAAACTTCGCGCTCAGGTGGTGCCGGTGGACAGAACGTAAATAAGGTAGAAACCAAGGTGCAGCTAACGCACAAACCATCGGGTATTGTGGTGGTTTGTCAGCAGGAACGCTCGCAGTTGGGTAACCGCGTTATTGCAATGGAGATGTTGCGTAGTAAACTTTACGATATCGAATTGCAGAAAAAGAATGGCGATATTGCTGCTAAACGTAAAACAATGGTATCAACCGGCGATCGTTCAGCGAAAATCAGGACCTACAATTATCCTCAGGGCCGCGTTACCGAACACCGCATCGGATTAACGATGTATAACCTGCCAACCATTATGGACGGCGATATTCAGGAGATTATTGATGCGCTTCAGTTTGCTGAAAATGCAGAGAAGATGCAGGAAGGTGCTGTAGGTTAAGGAGTTAAATATTTTTAAAAAAAAAAGTTTGCAAATTAAGATATAGTCTCTATATTTGCAACCTCGAAAGAGACAAGAGGTTCGAACTTTAAAGAAGAACAAAAGGAGTGGTAGTTCAGCTGGTTAGAATGCCTGCCTGTCACGCAGGAGGTCGCGGGTTCGAGTCCCGTCCATTCCGCAACAAAAGCCTTAACTTGAAAAAGTTGAGGCTTTTTTGTTTAAGAATCATTTTGATTAAAATATTTAGAATGAGGTTCAGTGTGTTACGTAATTATTGATTAAAAAGTCGGTTATTATAGTGATAAACTGAATATAGTGTCTATATTTGCATTCCCGAAAGGGGAAAGAGGTTCGAACTTTAAAGAGAACAAAAGGAGTGGTAGTTCAGCTGGTTAGAATGCCTGCCTGTCACGCAGGAGGTCGCGGGTTCGAGTCCCGTCCATTCCGCAACAAAAGCCTTAACTTGAAAAAAGTTAGGGCTTTTTTGTTTTCTGATAGTAGCAATTATTCATTTCTTCGCAATAAAAAGGTGAGCAATTCGGTGAGCACATTAAACGATATGAATGCTCACCGATTATAGCTTAACAGTTTTTATAAGCTATTTCAATCATTAACATCTTGACTGGAAGTGATAGAATTAACAATTTTGTTTCACTTTAGTCCTTTGTCATGAGAATAAACATCAATCTGCTTTTTTATTTAAAAAGCGCTCCAATTACAAAACCGGTCCAATCACCATTTATTTAAGGTTTACAGTCAATGGTAAACCTGCAGAAACTTCAACGGGAAAGCCATGTGATCCCAACCGCTGGAATGCACAGGCCGGAAGAACCTCAGGTACAAAAGAAGATACCAGGGTTTTAAATTCTTTTTTGGACAGGCTACAGTCAAAAGCTCAGGAACTTCACCAATTGATGGCGGTAGGGAGCGAAACTGTTACGTCAGAAACGGTTAAAAACCGCTTTATCGGAAAGACTCTGCAGTTAAGGACCCTTGTTACAGTTTTTTAAGATCACAACTTTAAAATGAAAAGCCACATGGAAAGGAGTACGAAAGAAGTACTCTTCAGCGCTATGAAACCTGCCTAACGCACGTCATAGATTTTATGCAGTTAGATAGATTATTCAAGTAAAATATGTCTAGAGTTTTATAAATTTTAGACATATTTTGTCATTAATTACATCTATATAGATAATTAGGAATTCATGTATTTTGGAATAGGACTAACAATAAGCCCAGAAGCTCAGCATAAAGCTCAATTAATACACAACATCGACAATGCTTTAAAAGCAGACCAACTGCTTAAAAACTATGGCGAGGGTTTGATAGCATTTTCCATTGATATGAAAGTTGTTAATCCACCCCCCGGCTTCGAGCATCTATTTAAAGTGTTGCCCCCCAAGTACGTGCTTGAAAAGACATCAAAAAATCCTTATACAGGAGAACTTGTAGTAACCAAAAAGCACTTTTTTTGCACATCGCTGATAAATGGTGCTCCATATGAATTGTTTTTGGCTGGAACTGAGGCTGAAAGTCAAAAAATCATAATTCAGAAGATTATAGAATCTTTAGATAATTTGGAGTCCCTTCCTAGGAAGGTTAAAGATTTTAATCGAGATGAATTTAAGCGGGATGTCGAATTTTTTTTAGCTTCCTTAGCCAAGAAAGGCGCTTAAAGAGTTTCGTAATGTATTTTATGCTGCAGGTAAATAAAATGATCTAATGTTAAGACTTACTCAGAAGTTGGCTTAAAAAATAATATAGTAACATCACACTAAGGACTATTCTAAATATAAGGTAACGCCTTACCAAAGTGTATTCAGCTAGCTAGGTAGAGCTTCGGCTATATTAGCTGGAGGACTAGCTACAGGCGGCGCAATTGCGGCGGGCGGAACAGTAACAGTCGTTGGTGCGGTAGCTGGATGGGTCGCCGGAGGTCTTGTTGTTACAGGTGCAGCTATCGGTGCTGGAGTTGTTTATCTTTGGGATAAATTTCATAGTAGTTCCGATGATGGTTCGCAAGTTGTATTAAATGCGGAGGCTAAGCCGAATTCGAGTGGTGCAGAGAAGGCAAAAAGTCCTTCTGAGAAAAATGAAAAGCTTAGAGGAACAGTTAAGACGGGACAAGAAGCGCACAGACAAGAGCAGAAAAAAATAAGAGAAAAGGGTGGCAAAACTGAAGTACCCATGGAGCTGGAAGATGGAACAAAGGTTAGAAAAGATGGAGTTAGGCCCGATGGAACAGCAGTTATTATTAAACCGGATACTAAATCTGGTAGAAAATCGGCTGAAAAAAGGGAAAAATTAATGAAAAAAAAATAAGGTCAAAACTGAAACCATTTTATATGATCCTAAAAATCCCGCATATCAGCCTGGTTCTCCCACATACATAGGCCCGAAAACAAAATAAGATGAAAATAAACAGAAATAAGTTTAAGAAAGAAATTGAGCAAGGATTAGTGTCACTTGGTTATAGAAAGGTGATTCTGGGTTCATCTGTTGCAGATGCCCTCTATCTAAAGGTTATTGACAACGAACTCTATCTTACCCTTGGCTTTACCTACTCTAATTTTAACGTAGGAAAATTTACAGCCGCTTTCTATCTTTCTAAAGTTACTCTTTGGGGTGCGGTATGGGATGACATCCCTCCTGAATCTTATGAAAGGATTGGATCTTTTTTAGAAGATCCGGAGCGACTTGAATTACTAGGAGAGGAGTATAACGTTAAGGGGGTTGCTGATTCTTGGTGGGATATGAATGATATTAGCGCATTAGATAAATTCTTAAAAGCTGTGCAGATTACTGAGAATAGATTTTTGGCTCAACCAGACATGATTTTGAAAATAGAACAGAGTAAAGCTGTAAATGAGCTTTCCAGATTATCCCTTCTTGTTATTAATGAAGTTGCCAACAATGATGATACATTCAAGTATAAATTTACCCCCAAAAAAGCAAATCCCGAAATCGGAGACAAATGGTTTAAGGCTGCTGAGAGGATATTAAGTTATGAAAAATCAGAAACCAATGTTAATATCGTAGCTAGGTTAGCTTATGATGCCTTTAGGCAAAGTGAAGTGGGTGATTGATTAGTTTTTATAATAAATTACTAAAAGTCCTAGATAATAATTGCAAAATGTTTAAGAAAACAAATGTAAATTCTATAAAAGAATTTTGGAAATGGTTTGCTTCGATTTGCCAAGATTTCGGAGAGGCATTTGATAATTACGACTTAATTGATGACTTGGATAAAAGAATTCGTTCGCTTGGCGATTTTACCTGGGAGTTAGGCCCCGGAATTAATTCGAGCAACATGCTGGTTATTTCTCCAGGTGGTGAGTTAAGTTTATTAGAGAAGACCAAAAAAATTATTTCGTATTCTATAAAGTGCAAAGGGTGGGATTTTTTTTATGCTAAGCCACCAAAGGAATGGGATCTTATTTTTGATTTCTATAGATATTCAGGAGAACAGATTGAAGTAAACGCAAATACATGGGAATATGTCTTGTTAAAATATGATGATGGTGTATTTGAAATATTGATTAAGTGTGAAAATGTTGATAGCCGCCTATCTATTGATGAAAAACAAATTGCCTGTGAGATACTTTTAGATGGGATCTTAGGAGAGGAGTTAAGAATTTTAAGGTTTGAAATTATCGAGGTTGTCGATAGTTTCGAAAGGAAATATCAGAACAAAGTTTTAAATATTAAATCTCTTTCCAGTCGGAGTATTGCGGTATGACACAATTGTTAACTGTAAACAGCAAAACCCATCAGAAATGTTGGGTTTTCTGTTTCTATGAATGCTGGTGCAAGAGTTATTTTTTCGTTGGGATAAAATGCAATATAATGATGATTGGGCATTTTGGCAAAAACCGCAATTCGTCCGCATTTAAACCGTGAGCACAACGCCTGCAGATGAGGTATTTAGACAAGGCCTATAAATAAATTGCATTAGATAGAATTAATATTTCCTTTACTATAGTCATTTATAGTCAAATATATGCAGAAAAAAGGTGAGCATGTAGTGAGCAGGCTACATCGGTATAATTTAAAAAGCTAACTGTCAAAGATATATGAGTAGGGTTCGAGTCCCGTCCATTCCGCAACAAAAGCCTTAACTTGAAAAAAGTAAGGGTTTTTTTTTTTTTGTGGAGTCCTAAAAAAGGTTGACCAAATCTTAACAAAATGGTCAATAATAATTTAAAAAAATTGCAACGTTCACCCCGGAGTTACAGTGAAAGTTTCAAGCGATTAGTGGTAGAGGAGTACGAGAACGGTCATTTGAATAAAGACCAGTTGCAACGTAAATACGATATCCGCGGAAATCAGTGTATTCAGAATTGGTTACGAAAATATAGTAAATTAGCCTATCCAAGATATAAAAGCATTGGCAGGCCTATGAAGGACAACGATCAACAGCGACTCAAAGAGCTTGAGTTCGAGTTAAAGCAAGAGAACAAGGCATTGGAAAAGAAGTTAAGGGAAGCAGAACATCAGCTTTCCATGTACAAGAAATTTGTTGAGATCGCGGAGCGGGAACTGAACATCGAGATCCGAAAAAAGTCTGGCGCCAAGCAGTTCAAGAAATAGCACTTTTATCCAGTAAGAACACTATTACTAAGTTGTGCAAGCTGTTTGGCTACACGAAACAGGCTTTCTATAAGGCAAGATCCAATAGCTCAAAAAAGACTGTTGCAGAGCAGGAGATCAAAGAGATGGTCCTGAACATTCGACATAAGCTACCGCGGACCGGGGTCCGTAAGCTGCATGTGATGTTACGGGAAAGCATGTCCCGCAAGAACATGTGGGTTGGACGCGACAAACTTTTTGGGATATTAAGATCACAGCATCTGCTGGTCCAACGGAAACGCAAGTATACCAGAACAACTGATTCGAAGCACTGGATGAGGAAATACCCCAACCTAACTAAGGACCTGGAACTAACCATGCCTGAACAGCTATGGGTTTCAGATATAACATACCTACAAACGGTTGCAGGAAATGAATATCTGCATCTGGTTACCGACGCAGGCTCGAAGCTAATAATGGGGTATGAAGTCTGTGGCGATATGAAGGCTGTGTCTACGAAAAAGGCATTGGAGATGGCCATAAGCAAGAGGGAGTATGAGCATCAGCTCATCCACCATTCTGACAGGGGACTACAGTATTGCAGCTATGATTATATCAGGCTTTTATCGCATAACAACATCACAATCAGTATGACTGAAAATGGTGATCCATATGAAAATGCAGTCGCAGAAAGAGTCAATGGGATTTTAAAGGACGAATTTGGATTGGATGCAGTCTTTAAGGGGAAAGCCCAATTATATAAACAAGTGCACCAGGCGATTGAATTATATAACCAGATGAGATTACACTCTTCAGTAAATATGTTAACGCCGAGGCAAGCGCACTCAAAACCTAAGATATTTGTAAAACGGTGGAAGAAAAAAGAACCATCAAAATAGATTTTAATGGTTCTTTTATTTTTATAATTTAGTAAAATAAATAGTCAACTTTTTCAAGGACTAGACATTTCGATCATTATAAGCCTTAAGCCCGATTCTTTGTAGCGTTTTAATCGCTTTGACCATCTAGTCTTAGCGTCTCGCTAAGGCCAAAACGGAGGCAACAAAAAACTGAATATGTAATAAAACTGCCCTCATTTACAAACATCAAATAAAAGGTGGATCTTGCATAAGAAAAAAACAGAGGGCTTAGAAAGTTTTTGATAAAGGAAGTATTATTCCTAGAAATTGGTTGTTATTTTTTTCTAATTATTGGTGTAGTATATTTTTTTAAATTTATGAGTTTTCAGATTTTTATTGGTTTTTTGGCACCAGTCTTAATTATTTTTTTAGGAATATTGCTTAGGTTTTCCATAAATGATGGCTGGTCGTCTTACAGAAAATATTGGCTGTTTTTCGTTGTTATTGGTATACTTTTATTTGTCTATCAATTATGTTGTTAAAAGGGTTTAAACCAGAAGAGCTAATATTTGGAGGAATAGCTATTTCATCAATTATATTAGAAACAGGCTCTGTTGTTCCAGCACTAGTATCTTGTTGCTTGTTGAGTTTTTATTATTTGGCTTTTTGTTGGTATTTGTTCGCTGTGAAAAATGAAAAAAGGATTTTTCGCTCAATATCATTTGGGATCTTATATGCTTTAATCTGGTTAATTATTGGTGCTTGTACAGTTAAAATGTTTGGAGAACTGGGCTGGTTCTTTTATCTTATAGAAGCCTTACTGATTTTATCTGTTAGCTTGTATATATTTTTAAATAGAAAAAACAATAGTGATGTTTTTAATTCAACAAATTATTGGAGAATATCTGTAATTATAATCCTTAATATTTTTATTCTTATTTTTAAATAATAGAATTAATCTCCAATCTGGCGCAAGTGTTAAGTGCAGGGTGACTTCTGCCTAAGACAAAATCAAAGTCCAGCAGTTTAAAACTGTTGGGCTTTGTTATTTTTGTAAGAGTTCCAGTTTGATTAGCCTGGCTTTGAGGCTCCATATGTTCGGGAATATAGTTTGGCGAGTTGGGTGCCTTTCTGGTCTTAGCGTCCCCATCTAGTCTTAGCAGGCAGAGCCTGGTAGAAGATGGTCACCATATAACTATGGATTTGATAATCCTATTAAGTTTACTAATCCTGATGGAAGGTGGTAACAATTTCTTAACAGGGGGGCAATAAGTGGCAAAAAGCATGTCTGAAGAATTGATGAAAAAGAAAGACAAAAATTAATATGAATATTCAATTTTTCATAGTTGGTATTATAGCTGCAATATTGGGCGTGGTTTTGATATTGAACCATAAGTTTTACAAATATAAAACAAGCGATATGCTGTTTGTTGCTAAATTGAGGGTGTTTTTAGGTTCTTCAGTTTTAACCTTGTTTGGGCTGTTGGTTTTATATGATGAGCTAAAGAAGGTTGTCAATTAGTATTACTTTAAGCTCGGCAGCCTACCTTATTATGGATAAATAAAGTATGGACATCACACTTTTTTCAATAGGTTTTGTTACCATGATAATTGGAATAATCTTAATGATTAGAAACAGATTCTATAAACATAAATCAAGCGATATGCTATTTGTAGCGGAACTGAAAATATTTTTAGGAGGATTGATTTTAACGGGAATGGGAATAGCAATCTTAATTAATGAGCTAAATAAGATGTGAGTTGATTGTTGCGAAGCCGTTACAGGCCTATGGCTTGTGAAGAATAAAAATAAAATTAGTTTGAATGCCTAGGCGGGTATTCTTGTTTAATGAGCGTATAACGGTGAGTAGTAAAGATTCCCATTTATCATAAGAATCACACTAGCCTTAAGATCTCGCTATGACCTTTTTCGCTCTATAAACAATCATCTAAAGGCATTACAATAATAGCAGGAAAACCTTATTATATTGGTCCGGCAAATCACTTACCTGAACCTTAAATATTGGCGTAGATTTTCAAAATGTTTAAAATACAATACAAAAAACGGGTAGCTCAAACGAATTTGTCAAATACTGACTTAATTAAAAATATATTATTTGAACTTGATAAGTCAGGTTATAATGTAACTAGACAAGATCAAAAGGGTATAGACTTTAAGGATAATATATGGCGATTGGGTTCCCGGAGTGAAACCTTTCGTCGTGTAGACGGAGGAATATTCGAAATTAACCCTGAAGGTGGAAGTATCACTTTTACTTTTTATATCACTTTAACCTTTGAAATCCTATTAACAGGCATTATTGTACTGATTTGTCTTTTTCAGGACCCCTTTATTTTGATTTTTATAGTTTTTATCTGGTTGATGTTTTTGGTAAGGCTATTTGCAGTGAAAGATGCGGGTACAAGAATGCTGGTTAACGTGTTAAAAGCTTCTTGGTGAAAAAGCTATCCGTCACAAATACCCGATACGGCTAGAAATCAAACTATTATTCGAAGGTCATTTTCGTAGCTAATTATTTGTAGCGTTTTAATCGCTTTTGTCGTTTCTCCTTAAAAACCGGAAAACGATGAAAAAAATAACGCTGCTATTATTAATGGGTATGGCCCTGCTTTCGTGCAAAAAAAATAAAACTTCTGATTGTGAAAAGAAAATGTGTACTTACCAGTTTGCCTCGGTAGGGATCAGGTTTGTAAACAACAAAGGCGAGGCTACCGAAGTAAAAGACTTTAAAGTAGTCAACCAGCGAACCGGAGAGAAACTGCAGGCCAATTCTAGCATTTCGATTAATACCATAAAAGGAGCCTTTGTTGTAGTTGATGATGGTAATATTCAAAGCTTGTCTGAAGAAGGGGATGATTTAAAAATTACGGGTACATCAGTAGAAACTAGTCAGACTAAATCTGGTATCATTAAAGTTAGCGGCGGCAAGTGCGCGTGTCACATCGATAAAATCTCAGGTCCGCAACAGATTGCTTTCGATTAACAAGTATTCTTTATAGATTTTGATGGACTTGGCTTTTATAAGCTGAGTCTTTTTTGTTTTGTGATTTTCTACCGGGATTTTATTTTATCAATAATTGAATTAATTTGTTGAGTAACAATAAAATTGGTCAATCGTTTGCGTGATTTTTAGGCTTGATTAAGCAGATTTCTGGTGATACTTTTATTAGAAATCTTTATTGCTGGTTTAAGTGAGAAGCTGGTAATGTAAACCTAAAATTATGACCGGATTAAAAAAGTGTCTGTTTTTTGCTGCTGTAATGATGATGGCGGTATCGGTATTGGCGCAGCAAAAAACAAATAAGGCAGGCAAAAGACTACCTAATATCATTTACATTTATGCAGACGACCTGGGTTATGCTGATATCGGCCCATATGGACAAACAAAAATAAAAACACCTCATTTGGATCGGTTGGCCAAAGAGGGGATGAAATTTACGCAGCATTATACCAGTACGCCCGTTTGTGCACCCGCAAGGTGTATGTTAATGACTGGTAAACATGGAGGGCATTCCTATATCCGCGGAAATTACGAAATGGGTGGTTTTCCTGATAGTTTAGAGGCCGGACAAATGCCTTTGCCCGAAGGCGTTTTTACAATTCCTAAAATGTTGAAGCAAGTTGGTTACGCCACAGCATTAACGGGAAAATGGGGGCTGGGAATGAATAATACCTCAGGTTCGCCCTTAAAACAAGGTTTTGATTATTATTACGGTTATTTAGATCAAAAGCAATCGCATAGCTTTTACCCAACCCATTTGTGGGAAAACGATCAGGTGGTTCCATTAAACAATACATTTATTGATGTTCATCGCCAGTTAGACAGCACAAAAACACTTCATGATGCCGACTGGGATTATTTCAAAGGAAAAGAATACTCGCAAGATCTGATCACTAAAAAAGCGGTCCATTTTATTGAAGGGCATAAGGACGCACCATTTTTTCTTTACATGCCTTATACTATCCCGCATGTTTCGCTACAGGCACCAGAAGCATACATCAAAAAATACATAGGATTGTTTAATGAAAGGCCATATTACGGACAAAAAGGTTATGCCGCTACTAAATATCCCTTATCAACCTATGCAGCAATGATTACGTATTTAGATGATCAGGTAGGCATTATTTTAGCGGAAATTAAGAAGCTGGGGCTTGATGATAATACCATCATTATGTTCTCGAGTGATAATGGGGCTACTTTTAATGGCGGCGTTGATGCGAAATTTTTTAATAGTGTTAACGGTTCAAGGGGTTTGAAAATGGATGTTTATGAAGGTGGAATAAGAGAACCTTTAGTTGCCCGCTGGCCAGGCAAAATCCCCGCAAATTCAGTGAGCGATTTTGCATCGGTACAGTTTGATATGATGGCTACCTTTGCAGAAATAACAGGAACAAAAGCCAATAACACCGATGGCATTTCATTACTGCCAACTTTGTTGGGAACACCTGCCAAACAAAAACAACGCGAATATATTTATTGGGAATATCCCGAAAACGGAGGTCAGCTCGCCATCAGGATGGGTGATTGGAAAGGTGTTAAAACAGCCGTGCGTAAAAACCCGAAAAATACCGCCTGGCAGATCTTCAACATTAAAAATGATCGTTTTGAAGCGCAAGATGTAGCTGCCGAACATCCGGAACTGGCAAAACGGTTTGATGAAATTGTAAAAAAAGAACACCAGGTAGCGCATCTATTAGAATGGGAGTTTCTAGACAACCGCGGGCCTAAAAAAACCGGTAAATAGACCCGTTTAATATAGATATCAGCCGTTATACAGTTTTAAGTTATTTAAGGCGACAATATACCTAACAATTATTGAGTAGTATTAAACACGCTAGTATGTAGTATTTTAAGAAATAAAATTTTGTAATTGTCAATTCGTTTGTTTAGTTTAGTTAAACAAAATTGTATTTTATGTAAACAATATTTTAACCTTAACTTAACTATGAAAACATTAAAACTTTTACCATCCCTAATTTTGTTAACGGCTTTGTCCATCATGTCCTGTAAAAAGGCCGGCACGACAATTCAAGAAGAAAAACAAATTTCAGATGAACAATCTTTAGCAAAGAGTGCATTGGTTGTGAAACCTAAAAAGGTTTTGTTTATTGGTATTGATGGCTGTGTATGGAAAGCAATTACGGCCACAAACGCACCAAACCTTAAAACCTTAATGGATCAGTCGTACACCAGTACCAATGCATTGGCCCAGGTGCCTACATGGTCATCAAATGGCTGGTCGGCATTGTTTACCGGTGTGGGCGTAGCCAAGCACAAAGCATCCGATAATAGTTTTTCGGGTTCTGATTTTGTAAACTACCCGTCTTTTTTTAGGCAGATTAAAACCAGTTTGCCTGCGTTGCGCACCGCATCAATTGTTACCTGGTCTTCAATCAATAGCTATATAGTGGCAACCCCTGATGTAACCGTGAAACAGAACAGCGCAAATGATAATGCTACCGAAACCAGGATTATTCAGGAAATTACCACCAGCAATACCGATGTTGCATTTTGCCATTTCGATAATGTTGATCATGCCGGTCATGCCAGCAATTACAGAACCACAACGCAAATGTACATGGATTCGGTAAAAGCGGTCGATTTGCGCGTAGGAAGGATATTAACTGCTTTAAAAGCAAGACCAACTTATAATAATGAAGATTGGTTAATCGTTGTGGCAACAGATCATGGTGGAGATTTAAGTCATGGTGGTGCAAGTTACCTGGAACAAAATGCATTTATCATTTTAAACAACAGTGCCATTGCTCCTCAATTGGTTAATGCTTTACCAACCACCTCAACAGAATCGACGCCACACAGCATCTCTACTGTTAATTTTAAAACCAATGTTTATGGTCAGTTGCCTACGCTCAGTAGTCTTAATCTTAGCGCAACCAGTAGTTTTACCATCGAGTTTAGGGCAAGGGCAACAACTGCCACAAGCGATCCGGTAATTATCGGAAACAAAAACTGGGCAAGTGGTTACAATAAAGGAATTATCATTGCCAATAGAAACGGGGTAATCAGAGCAAACTTTGGCGATGGCACCCATAGGTTGGATATTGATGGTGTTGATTTAACCGATCAGTTGTGGCACCAGGTGGCGATAGTGGTTAATCGCAGCACGCAGAAAGCAACCATGTACGATGGCGGGGTTCAGGTAGCCGAAGGTAATATCTCGGCAGTTGGCGATTTGCAGAGTAATATTGCCTTTCAGATCGGGCAAGATGGTACCGGAAATTACAGCCCATACTTTACAGGTAATATCTCAGAAATCAGGTTGTTTAAATCTGCACTGCCTGCAACAAGCATTAGCGCTTACAGCTTTACTGCTTTAACTTCAGCACACCCGCAATACGCTAATCTGGTTTTATACACCAAAGGAAACGAAGGAAGCGGAACCACCTATAATGGAAGTTTGGTTACCCCTCAAATTAGCATCCTCACCAAAAACAGCGCAACGGTTACATGGAGTGCTTTAACTACACCTATATTTAAACGTAAAATAACCGATTACCATGGCGCACCTTATTTATATAGCGTGCCACCAACCATATTAAAGTTTTTAGGAATTACTGCGCCTAGCTATTATGATGGGCAAGCCCTGGTTAATTTCTAAATTTATAAGAAAAAAAAGCTGTACCTGGTTATGGGTACAGCTTCATTATCAATTTACTCCGAGAAATAATTTTAATCGAGCAATGTCCAGGTTTTTCTGGCCTGTACCTGCTGTACAACCTGCTGTTCGGCAACCACAATATTTTCTTTGCGCTGGCCAATATATTCTAATCCACTCAACTTATTCCAAAGCGCCACCAGTACATTCATAAACTCGCTGGCCATTAGCATACTGTTATTAATTTGTTTATGATCGTAAACCAGTTCGATGGTTTTGGCTAATAGCTCTTCAAAGTTTCCTGGAGTTACATCTTTCCACTCGTAAAAATACTTAAGCAGTTCTTCTCTTTCACGGGGATCAATCAGTTTAATGGCTGTAAAAAAGATATGAGCCAGACTGGAGAAATAACCGGTTAGAACTGCCGGCGATTCACGGTGTGCAATGTTTCTGTATTCGTAAAATAAACCTGCAATATAATCTACAATTTTCTCCGAGATCAAACGGATATTCTTGCCTAGCGGGGTAATATTATCACGTCCTCCCGTTTTATCAATAATTTTAAAAGCCGCCAGCTGTAAATCATTTAGTAAAACACTAAAAGATTCATAGTATCTGATCAGGGCCGGATGACTGGTTATGGTTGAACTGGGCGGTATATAATTGTTGTTGATCGTTAATCTTCCGTTCTCGTAATAAACCTGCCCGATAGTTAGAAAATAACTGTCGGCAGTTTGTGTGCTTACTTCGCTCTCAGGTAAAACGGCAATGGAGTAGCTTTTTGCCAACTCCGGATAACGGATTGGGCTTTCTTCGGGATTTGGTGTGCCTGTTGGGACGCGGTTAAACGGACTCACCACCAATAAAATAACGTAGTTACGCGGTTCTGACTGACCAAAATAATGGTTGTGTACCAGCGTGTCCATGTTATCTGATTGTACAATATCAATGTGGCAGCCTTCAGGTGTAATGGCATTACAATATCTTACCCTTACCTCGATATGGTTGGTTGCTTTTTCAATAATCTCAATATCATGCGAACTTTTGTAACCGGTAAACGGCGGTAAGAACCCATAATTGCTATTATTTAAATGTATAGATACGGCATCCCGAACAAAATCCTGTAAATAGAGGTCGCTTACTGTAAAATGATCACTAGAAAGCTTCATGCCATTAATCCAGTTAATGGATTTATATTTTAGCGGCTTTATCATGGTAAATGTTTTTATATAGGTTAGATAAAGATAGCACTTTCTCCAACTTCATTAGGCTTATTTACATTTTCTGAAACGCGTTTGGCATAAATCGTCATTTTTTCGGTAATGCCATTTTCTACAATATCCAGATCCGGATCAATAAAAATATTGCGTTTAAAAAAGGAGGTTTTAATAAAGAAAATCCATTTATAATTCTCCTGGTCATCGCCTTTAAACGCTACCGGGCTTTTGGCAAACTTCAGGTTATAATCGTCAATAAACTTATGGAACCAGGTACCAAAATTCATGTTTTCTACCGCTTTAACTTTTACTTTAAGGGGCTCTGGATCGGTACTTTTTTTATACAGTTCCAGTTCCAGTACCAATAGCCTGTTAAAATCGACATGGTCCATATTGATGTCCAGGGGCGTATCAGGATATTTCCAGATTTTATAGATTTCCGAAGGGATGCCGAGCAATGAAACATAAGCCCACCAAAAAATAAGCGGAACAAAAAAGCAGGTGATGCTGCCCGCACCAAACCACCCAAAATTTACTGAGCTTAACCAGTTAAAGGCCAGCTGAAATAAATAAACAGCTAAAATAGCCGAGATTAGTGTGGCGAAAAAGATAAAAACCTTGCGTTCCAGTAGGTCTTTTGGGTAGTATTTAGTTAACAGGTAAACGAAAACTGTACCCATTAAAAGATAAAAAATACAGCAAATAATATAACCCCAGGGCATAAAATTAAAGTTCAGAAAACCCAGGAAACCTGGAGCAGCTAAAATAATACCGATGAGCAGAACACTTACGATAAGTCTTTTGTTATTAAGAAACTGGTTCTTTTTATTAATGATGGAAAGAACCGCCGTTGAGATAAGGAAAATCAGCGGAAATAAGAGAAAGCGAATAAAAAATGATTGAACGTCCATTAATTTTTATAGATGTGATGTATTACAAATATAGTATCTTTAGTATTTGATTATAATCCTATTTTTTTTCGATAATATAAATTTAACCTATAACAAATAAGCAAGCTTAAAGTTTAAATGAAAAAAGGAACTTTGATTAATAACGAACTCTTTACCGATTATAAAGCGGTAGCCCATGCTGCCGACTTAATAGAGCGTGAAGTAATAGATGCTGATCGTGTTGAAGTTATCCCAATAGGGCCAGATAAGCGTGCTTTTGCAAAAGATATTGAAAACACCAGTACCTATTATACTGAAAGAAGAAGGCACGACCGTATCCGCATCAACACCAATAGAGAAAGTTTATATGATATGCTGCCCGAAGGGCTTTTTCATCGGCCGCCAACAGGCAGTGCAGGGATGGATGAGGAGTCGATGATTAAGGATATCAGGGATAGGAGAGAAGAAGAAAAGCAGGCGAGGTTGTTTTTCACCCCCTTTGATGCTGAAATTAATCATGTAAGGATTATGACCGAGCTTTATGAAAACAGGCTCGATAAAAAAACTACTTATTCTGATTTAAGCCAGATATTCGAATTTGGCTGGGGTGAATTTAACCTATTGAATAAAGAACAAAGCATCATCTGGATGCATCTATTGCCCGAAATTCAACTAAAAAGAAATGATATTGGCTTTGTATCTAAAGTGCTTACCGCCTTGTTTAATTTGCCGGTAAACCTTGTTGATACTACGGCTAATATTGGCCCGTTAAAAATTGCAGATGAACTGCAGATGGAGCTTGGCACCAGCGCACTAGGCATTGATACCATTATTGGGGATAGTTTTATGCCAGAACATGAGGCTTATCATGTTAATATTGGTCCCACCACACCACAAGAGCTGATTGGCTTTATTCCGGGTCAAAAGAACAGGGCCATTTTGGATATGGCGCTGAGTTACCTCATGCCGCTTGATGCGGAGGTAAGTGTTGAGCTGCTTACCGCAACCGATTTTCAGGAAACAGTATTGAGTGCAGATGGCGAAAGCGCCTATTTAGGATATACGGTATATATTTAATTGCAGGAAGAAACAAAGAAGCAATTCATTTTTACTAACTACTTACAAACCAGCATATCCATCTTAGCACCTTAAACCATTTTATATACCGTTGGCTTTAATAGTAAGCGGTAATGCACATTCATGGTGCTCCTTAATTTTAATTTAGCCAGGGTAAGGCCAAGCAGTTCTTCCCAGTCTTGCGGCGTAAGGTTTAGGTTATCTGCCGGCTCAATTATAATATCGGTGGTTTTAATAAATCCAGCATTGGGCCTGTTATCCATCACAATACCTTTGGCTAAAGTAATGCCTTTAAGCTTTTGGGCCAATTCGTAACGGCAAAAGTTAATTACATCTGCCCTGGTAATAATTCGATCTGCAGTAGTTAGTCCATACTTGTAAGCCTGAACGCGGTTGGCCGCATTTAGCCGGCTGCGGCCTCCTTTTGTTTGGCTCAATAAAAAAATGCTCTCTGCATTAACTTTGCTATTATCGTAGGTCACTAATCGGCTGCCTGCATTAATGTGGTTAGCCTCTTCGGCCTGTGTAACCCAGATATCCAAAAATAGAATATCGGCATCATCAATCGGTTTTAAAACAATATAGCTGGGTAATTCTTTGATGTCTTTTAATGCCGAACGGCTCTTTTGCTCAATTAGGGCAATGTTTTGCTCTAAATTTTTGAGCACAGTACTTAAAAAATCAGGGCCATAGGCAGAAAAGGAAGCCTTTTCATCTCTCAGCAATTCAAACAAATAATCGACCAGTTCTTTTGCATTTCTCGTATCGAAACGCTCGGTGCCACCATATCTGATTGAGAACGAACCATCACCCTTATCGTTCTCATTGGTGTATGGAATTTCGTTATAACTTTTGCCTTTATTGTCTTTCAGATTTTCTACTGCCAGCATTTGGTCCATCGCTTCGGTTTTAATCGGGATGATGTTATTCATCGTTTTAAGCCGGTGTTTTATCTGGCTTAACCTTTTATTCACCACCGGAAATGCATTGATGTAGATATGAAGTTCGTTCAGCATTTCCTGATTGATGGCCGCAGGAAAAACCACTTTAAGCCATTTCACTTTTTCATCAATCTGGTTTAAGCTGGCTGACTGGAAAATGTTTTCAAAAGCACCTGGCAATTCTTTGCTTTCATCAATGTTAAAGTCGTTGAGATCGCCAAGGGTAATAAACCTGTTGCTGTAAAACTGGAGCACATCAGCCTTAATCAGATTAAGCAGTTGTTTATGCTGAAAAGGCGCCTCTTGTTTTCCTGTTAAAGGCTCGTCCATAAAGCGTTCGGTATAAGCACTAAGCTCATTGTCTTTGTAGAACCATTTCCCTAAGGATAACAGATCGTAAGTATTTTCAGGCACCGAATAATTTTTCCAGTCAAAAAATAAATTCAGTTTATTAAAATCCATCCAGTTTTTTATACCACTAAAACCAATGTAGATGGTATTTTTTTCTATTGCTGAGCCGGGTAAAGTGTTCAAAACAGGTTGCTTGCTCAATTGCTCAACATTAAAAAGGGTATTTCCGGTGGCAATATATTTTACAGCAGCATTTTGAACTTTTACATGGTGTAAGGGACTAAAGAAAATATCGATTTTTTTTGCCTTATCATTTTCTTGCTGAATATTTTTCTTAAAGGCAAATTGTGTATAGGGCGAAAGGTAATCCTCATCTTCGATTGGCCTGGCGTGGATAATCGCATGTGCGGGCAACGATGAGGTTAAATGATCTGGAGCTAAAATGCGGCTGATCTTATCAAAAATTCTATTCTCAAGATTTTTAACATCATTGGCCACATTAAAAAGTTCGTTACTTAAGGCTTCAATAATCAATTTTACAAGCGGATCGAAATCATGACTATCCTTAACGTTCCAAAAATCTTCGGCATTTTTTAAAATTCTGTTCCGGATTTCATCTTTTGATGAATAAAAAACTGGTTTCATGTGTAGAATATTTTGGGCGTTTTAGATTATGTTGATAGTGGGCTAAGAAATAAAGCGGTGTTGAAAAAATATTTTTCTCCTGTGGTTTTTATTAGTGCGCTAACACTAATATCTACCTTTTTTTTAATCTCGGTTATCTTACGCAGTGGGTATACATTTTCGACCTCAGTAATACGTACTTCTACCTCGGTATTATATATCCTGAATTCATAATCAATAATGGATTTTAGCAACGATTTGCGGAATTTTTCCTCCCAAATGCTCTCGCTTACGATTAATTCAAAATCCAGATCCCATATTTCACATCCGAAATCACGATGGAATCTATGCTCTCCAAAACGGGTGAAAATAATCAATTCAATGTGGTTAGAAATCGATTTTCCGAGATTAGTTGCCTGTAGGCCAGCACCTGAAAAGATGGAGTTAAATCTGAAGGGTTTGTTGAAAAAATTTTCAGACATAGATGTTTGGCTTAAAGTTTGTTAAAAGTAAAAGAAATAAAATCGTTTTTAATAACCAAACAACAAATATTAAAAATTGTTATAGTACAATGTTAATTTGAAAAGGTTTGCATGATTTTTAGTGAGGTTGATGTCAGATTAATTATTAGTCAATTGCTATGTGAAACTATTAAATCTATATGAAACCCATTAACGCCACTGAAATTAGGAATTCATATACGAAGTTTATTTTAAACTTTGTTTTCCTAACACTCTTCTCCATTCTTTGTATTTATCTCTTTTTTGCAGCTTCTGATTATGAGTATACTTTACTCGATAAAAAAGTAAAAGAAACTGAAAAACTATCCTATTTACGAAAAGATATCAATACCAATTTCGATCTGATTTTAGTCCGCTTTAAAGAGCTTGCCCAATACCGCGATTATAATGCAAATGAAATGAGCAAACAAAGCATTTTATTGGGCGACATTCAAACCGCCAACAACAGGATAAAAGATTTGATTACCAGGAAAACCGAAGCGAGCCCGAGTTTCGATCTCTACGGAAAACTCAATAATAATGTTGGTGCAATGGCCGATTTACAGGATTCTCTGATCAAATCGAGAGGGGATATTCAAAGATATAAAGAACAAATAAACGACTGCCATCGGGCAAACCAGTCGGCAGCGAACAAAATTAGAAATGGCAGATACGGTCGATAATTAAAGATTATGATAAAACTAAGCATAAAAGAAAGACGGGAACAATTCTTGTTTTTTTTAGCCCTATTTGTTTTTACTGTCGGGCTTTTAAGCTTTGGCATTTTTTACAGCGGTACATCCCGGTACGAAATTTCTAAAGAAGAACTGGAAGTTAAAATTAGTGAAAACGAGGCCTTTGAAAATATGGTAAAAGAAACCATGCCTACGGTTGACACCACCTTTAAACAAATTACACGCTATAACCCAAATGTACAGGCGGTATTTTTAAAGAATGATATTCAGCTTTCGTTAGGCTCCATTAAAGCCGCATTTGATCGCAAAGCATCAGATTCACGATACAAAATCTTCGTTCAAACCTCGCAATTGTACGACAGGTTATTTTACGATAGACAAGAACAAAATAGAAACATAACGGATATCGAACTGCACAAAAGGCAATTAGACGACTGCATTACCAACAGACGTCAGCTGCAGCAAACCATATCTGCAAGATAAACATCCCACAACCTATAAAAAACGCTACCTATGTCTGACACAAACACCAAGCAAGTTAACTCAAATTCGCAAGGCTACGTTATTCTCTACATCCTTTTGGCTGTGCTGCTCTTAACAGGCCTGATTTTTTTATTTAAAAGCTCTTTGTTCGAAAAGAGAGCTATTGATGCACGGATCCTTAAAGATGAAATTTATTTAAACGAGGATTTGGTTTTTACCGACAATACGCCCAAAGCCACTAAATGGTTATGGGAGTTCGGTAACGGCGAAAAAGCAACTACAAAAACAGGCTCCTATCATTACACCAAACCCGACACTTATATTGTACGTTTAACGGTAGACGGCGAACTGCGCCAGGAATTTCCAATAACCGTACGAGATACTGTGAAAGCAGCGGTGATCGATAGCGTACTCACCATAAGCGGGCCAACTGCTGGTCTGGTTAATGAAGAAATCAGGCTGGAGGGCGATGGTGAAGGAAAAGATTTCGAATGGTCTTTTGGCGAAACCGGAAGGGTTGATGTTAAGGGAAAAACCGCCCTATACACTTACCGCGCTCCAGGAAAATATGTCGTTAAACTTCGCTCAGATAAAGCACGTAAGCCTGCTTTTTTAACCATCCTGATTACCGATCCCAATGCGGAAATAGTGGAAGATCTGGTTGCACCCGGCGATGGTGAACGTAAAACCATTGATGATATCAGGGCCCGCTTACAGGCCATTGCAAATGGTGCCGATTTCAACTCCAACTATTATTACCTCATTAACAAATACATGTGCAACAATGAAAAAGTAACGGTAAATGTGGAGATGAACGGAAAGAAAAAGCAGACCGATATTTATTCTTATTGCATGGGGCTAACTTTTGGTGGCGAAATAGCCGTTGATGAAGCGCAGTTAACCATTAAGCCCAATTCTACCTGTGCCAGTTTGTTAAACATTAAACAACATTCGGGAACAGCCCAGCCTGCGGCAACAGCAACTACTGATGCTGCGGCGAAAACAAAATAGATTTAACATCTGAACCTAATTTTAAAGCTCATCTACAATATTATGAAAAAATATTATGCCTTAACCATCCTGTTTTTAGGAATATCCTTTGCGTATGCACAATCGCCCGCATCGTTTGGCAAAAAAGTAAAATACATGCCTAAATCGTATGAAAGGCCAGCCGAAACCATAAATGTTAACGATAATACCAGTAGCAGCAGTTTACCCTGGATTGTTTTTTCCGACCGCGAAGATAATTATACCACTACTGCTCCAGGTGGAAGCCTGATTATGAAAAAAATAAGTTTTATGGAGCCTTTTTATGTTTCAAAAGAAGAAAACGGTTACCTGAAACTAATCAAGTACAAGGCGGGAATGATCAGGGGAAGAAAAATAAACGATAAAAAAAGTGCCATCAGTTATGGTTGGATAGCAAAATCTAAACTGCTTTTATGGCAACGGGCATTCTCTAATCAAAAAACAGGTTATGCCGAAAAAGCCATTGGCATTATCAACGGCAAAAATGCACTAACCGAACCAAAATTCTATTTCGATACCACCGATTCGATCCTGGTTTACAATACTCCTGAGCTTAAAGACAGGCGCACCAAAGTGCGGTTGCACGAAATTGCTTATATCTACAAAAAATCGGAAGACGGTAAAAAATACTTAATCGGATCTGACGATCAGCTGGTTGCAGATACCGCCTTAAAAAGTATTTACGGATGGGTTTCTGCCGAAGCAGTACACAGCTGGGGAGATCGGTTGTATATTACATCTGTTAAGCCTGGTAATTATGATAACGATGATTCTACTTCAACAGCGATTAAAAATGGAATAAACAACGGAACAGCTTTCGTGGTAGATCCTTTGTTACCAAGAGAAAACCTGATTTTAAGAAGTGTTCCTGTGGTTTCTGATGATGCCGGTGCTTATGCGGTGGGTATAGCTGCCGATGTTTACAATAAAAAGGACAACAAAATATTAACCATTAACGGTTCAGCATTATCATATCAGGATTATTTAAAGCTCCGCAAAAATAAAAGCAAGGTAAATGTGGTTTTTGTGGTAGATGGCGGAAGCCCGATGACCAAATATCTTGCGGGAATGACCAATACCATTGCGTCTTTCGAAAGCATAATGGGCGATTTTGGAAAAGGAACCAAAGTAAATTATGGCGGTGTGGTATATCGTGGCGAAACCGGATGCGCCTTGCAGGGAATTTTTGTTAGTCCGATTCAGGATGATTATCGCCAGTTGATGACTTTCCTGTCAAACCAGGCTAAAAATACACTGAGGTGTAATGGCGAAATTACGGAAGAACCTGTTTTTGCCGCGCTAAAAGCCGGATTAAATTTATTTAAAGCCAAAAAGAACGAAACCAATCTAATTATTTTGGTTGGCAGTACAGGCAATGTAGGGGGTACCAATAATTACCTTATTAATGAGCTGAGCGAGCAGGTGGCACTGGCAGATGCCCGGATTTTAGCACTACAGGTTTACAGCGATTTTAACCCGTCATTTAACGATTTTGTAATTCAATCTCGTAAATTGGTATCAGAATCAGCCATCCGCGCTGCTGAATACAGAAAAAACACGATGGTTAAAGGCGAGGGTTTAAAAAGCTTCCAGCCATATAATACCAGCCTTCAGGATTCGATTTCTTACTATTTGGATTATCCTAAAAACAGTTTAATACAAGGTGGAGTGGTTTTTCCCACTAAAGGATCGGTAAACTCGAACCAGAGCATGACCATTGCTTTACGCCGTTTTGTTAAAGAAACCAATATGGATATTTATAACCAGATCAGTTCTTTAGACAGTGCATTCCGTTTAACAGGTATCACACGCAAAAACCTATCAGCTGATGTAGAAGGTTTATTACCTGCGCCGGTTGGAATAGAAGTAGCCGATCGCATGCCACATAACGCCTTTAAATATTACAATACGGCGAACCTGTCGGCCGATGTGGTAAAAAACAATCGTTCTACCTTACAGTATGCCATTGTATTAAATAATATGGAATACAAGCAGATTGTAGATGTTTTTTCTATTATGTTAGGGCAAAACCTGCAGGCCGATCAGTCTTCTTTCAGAAGCAAGCTGGTTAAAAATTACGTTAAAATGCCTAAGCAACTACTGGGCATGAAAATATCATCAGGCGATATTAAAGCGATGACTTTGGCCAACTATATTAAATTGGTAACAGGTTTGCCTTTAAATAACGAATTCTTATCAAAATATGCGGTAAGCGATTTGAAGAACACGTCTAAAATGCCGCTCGATCAGTTCGAAAGTTATATCAAATTGTTAAGCCAATCAGTGCAACAAATTAAAAGGGCTACGCAGATTGAGCAACAATTTGTATCAAACGGAAAAATATATTACTACATCACCGAAAATAATTTTAACCCGGCAGTTTTGCCTACAACCAACTAAGGGATATGGCAATTACAAATTTAAGCGAATCGGTAAAAACAGCCCTGCACATTGCACAGTCTTTAGCAAAAGAATACAGGAACGAAACATTTTCTGCGGCTCATTTGCTCAAAGGCTTAATGCATAAAGATGTGGGTTTACGGTCGTTTATCACTTCCATTGGGAAGGATGAAGAATACATTAGTGAGTGGGCTGAAGTCCGGATTGATGAACAGACCAAATCGGCAAGTTTTAGCGATACCGTTAGTGGTGCACCAGAAATTGCCGTTGTTTTTGAAGAGGCTGATAATGTACGCATTAAACTGGGCTTGGATTTGATTACACCCGTGTGTGTGTTAACTGCATTGGCTAAACCTGGAATCGGTTTTCAACCCGATCAGTTAAAATCTTTTCCGATAAAGGAACGGGAGATTTTGGACCTCTATGTAAAGGATGAAGAAATTTCAAGGGTAGTTTCGCCGGATAAAACAACCGCTGGTGCCGAAAGTAAAAGTACAGGCAATGCACTGCATAAATATTGTATAGACCGGTTACAGCTGGTTCGTGATGGTAAAACTGATCCGATTATCGGCCGCGATAAAGAAACGAGGATGATGATGGAAATCCTTTGTCGCCGCACTAAACCAAACGTAATTCTTACTGGCGATGCCGGTGTAGGTAAAACCGCATTGGTTGATGGTTTTGCCATCGATATTGTCAATCAGAATGTGCCCGAAAACCTTAAACCGGTTCAGCTTTTTGAGTTGGATTTAGGTTCGTTAATCGCAGGCGCATCGTACAAAGGAGAAATAGAAGACCGGTTAAAAAACATCATCAAAGAAATAAAACAGTTTGAAAAAGCGGTGCTCTTTATTGATGAAATCCACACGCTATTGGATAGCAAAGGCCCGTTGGGTGCCGGAATTGGCAATTTACTAAAGCCAGAACTCGCCCGTGGCGAAATCACGGTAATTGGTGCAACCACTATTGACGAATATCGCAAAATTATTGAGCCAGAACAGGCTTTTAGCAGGCGCTTCGAAGTGCTTCAGGTAAATGAGCCAAATGAGGAAAGCACCATAAAAATGCTGCAGAAACTGGCGGTGAAGTATGAAGAGCACCATATTTTAACCATCGAACCCGATGCTTTGGGCGAATGTGTTCGTTTAGCCAAACGTTACATGAAAGACAGGAGGTTACCCGATTCTGCTTTTGATTTGCTGGATAGAACCATGGCTGCAATGAAAATGATGAACGATACCTCCGACGCCGTAATAAATAGCTTGGAAACCGATCTGGAAGCATTAAATACCAATAAAGATCAATCAGAGGCAGAGCGCTTTGCCGATTATAAATGGCTTTTCTCTTTGCTCCAGAATAAATTAAGTCCCGTTTTATTAGGGCGGCTAACCGACGAAACACAAACAGATGCCTTCGAAACAGCCGATGAATATCAGGGTTACATTAACAGTAGCCTGCAGGAACTAAAAAAATACGCTGCCGAAAAAAGCAACCGGATTACCAAACAGGATATTGCTTCGATTGTGGCTTATAAAACAGGTATCCCAATGGGAAAACTGCAGGCAGGTGAAAAAGAAAAATTGCTGAATATGGAGCAATACCTGAAAAAACGTGTGGTAGGGCAAGACCAGGCACTTAAAGCGGTTTCTGATGCGATATTGGAATCGCGCAGCGGACTGAACAAAAAAGGACAGCCCATAGGATCTTTCTTTTTATTGGGACCTACCGGAACAGGTAAAACCGAACTGGCTAAATCAATAGCCGAATTTTTGTTCAACGACGAAAAGGCAATGATCAGGTTCGACATGTCTGAATTTAAAGAAGAACACAGTGCCGCATTGCTATATGGAGCGCCTCCGGGTTATGTTGGCTATGAAGAAGGTGGCTTATTGGTGAACAAAATCAGGCAGCAGCCCTATTCGGTATTGCTATTTGATGAGATTGAAAAAGCACACCCTTCAGTATTCGATACCTTTTTGCAGATTTTGGATGAAGGCCATATGCACGACCGCTTGGGGAAAGAAGGCGATTTTAGTAATTCCCTTATTCTTTTTACCTCAAATATTGGTAGTGAATGGATAGCAGAACAAATTAGCAAGGGTATTATTCCGGCATCAAATCAGTTGATGGAGGTAATGGCAGGGCATTTCCGTCCGGAGTTTTTAGCACGGATTTCAGAAATTGTTCCCTTTGCACCGATTAACGAAAGCAATGTGGTGCGCATTTTCGAAATACAGCTGAGCAGTTTGGTGCAATCGTTGAATAAAATGGGTATCGAATTTGAAATAGCAGATGATGCTAAAAAAATGATTGCTTTAGATGGTTTTACCCCTAAGTATGGAGCAAGGCAGCTATCGGCCGTAATCAGAAATCTTTTACGCAGGCCAATCTCGAAATACATTATTTCAGGCGAACTCAAAAAAGGATCGAAGATACAGGTGAGCAAACATCCTAAAGAAGATACATTGCAATGGAATATTATTCAGCCAGAAGCAGTAACATTGGAACAAAAATTGAGCTAAAACGTTAACTATTATATTATTAGAATAAATTAATCGTAAATCTAAATCTACATACTATGTTTAATTATGAAATTGGTGGTAATGAGCGGAAAATTGATACCTCAGAAGCTTTCGCAGAAATTGCCCACAACAAAACGCTTTTTGTACAAAAACTTACCGATAACGATCCCATTAAGCCCGAAAAGGTAGAAGGATTAAAAACCGTAAAAGAGGTATTTGAACATTATAAACCAAATGTTAAAGTAGCTTTCGAAAAGCAAGATGGATCTACCGTGGGTGAAACCCTGAACTTTAACGATCTGGGCGATTTCGGCGTGAAAAATATTATCAATCAAAGTAACTACCTCACCAATGTCAATATCGAGAGAGAAATGTCTTTGAATGTAATTAAACAGTTAAAATCGAACAAAACCTTAAAAGCTACGCTTGATGATGAAGAAACTAAAGCGGCATTCATAAGTGCTTTGAAGAACTTTGTTGATGAATTGGAGCAAAATAAATAATCTAAACGCTGAGAAAACATGTCAAATCCTCAAGAATTAAAAACAGACCAAAATACAGCTCAGGCAGGGTTTAAACCTGCAGAAGGCAAAACCATAGAAAAAACATCGCTTAAAGATAACTTAGAAAAACTGGCCAGGGTTGGTGGTTTCGATCTGTTAGAAGCAACTGTTGATGGACTTCAGAATTTAAATCCGGAAAGAAAAGCAAGAAAACAGATTTTCTTAACGGGTGATGAAAAGAAGAAGGAACGTGAAGAGTTGAAAAAGAAAATCCAGCTTTGGATAGATGTGCTTGAGTCTTCCACCTCGGTAGCCAATATGGTTGAAAAAAGCACCGAAAAACTCAATGCTGCAGAAGAAAACTTAAATAAAAACATTGGTACAGCGCTCGAAAGTACAAGAGAACTGGAACAGGCATACCGATCGGTTCACTTATTCTATAAAAACACCGAGTCTGATAAACTGAAAAATGTGGTGCTGTTAAATGCATCGATGGATCAGGTAAAAGATCTCGATAATCCACGTTTTATCGAATACGTAGATGATGAATTAAAACAAAACTACGATCGTTTAGATCTCCGTAAAAATTATTCGTTAATGGTTGTTCCCGGTTATATGGGTTCTAACAAAGTGTTAGAAAGATGGGCTAAAATAGCACATAACAATAAAGCGATGCTGGTAACAGATTTTGCCGATTTAGACCAGCCTGATGATGTACTCGATTTATTTACTGCAGCTAATTTTACAGGTGGCGATGCATTTAGATCGAACGTAATTATGACCTGTAACTGGCTGGTAGGTCGTGGTAAGGTAGCAGAAGTAGGTGAGGAAGATGATCTTACCGTTCCGGGATCGGCCGCTCTTGCAGGTAAAATGTATTACACGTTAATGTCGCAGGTTACCGCAGGTAAAAAACATGGTGCAATAAACGAAGTTGACGGTGTAAAATTCGATTTAAAGAAAAGTGAAATCTCTCATTTAGAGCGCGTAGGTTTAGTGCCAATGGTTAACGAATACGGTAAAGTAATGGCTTTTTCGGCTAAAACCTTGTTCAATGGCGACAATATTGGTTTACAGACTTATTCAGTTGTTCGGGTATTCGATTATATCACCAAAGTTTTGTTCGATTTCCTGAACAGAAGGGCCTTCGAAAACTGGACTTCTAAAACAGAACAGGATTTGCGCAGCCAGATTGTTAAATTTTTGGATGGAATCCAGGGTGCAGATCGTTTAATCGAAAGGTTTAAAATCATGCGTTTTGAGAGAGACGAACTTCAAAAAGACAGAATCCACCTGGATATTCACATCACGCCGTATTTTCCGGCTAAAAGTTTTGTCGTAAAACTCGACGGCCATAAGGGTGAAGATGAGAATACCACCTGGAATACAGAGTACAATCAGCAGTAGTTTTTTGAGCGCTGAAATAAAAACCCAACCTTAGCGTTGGGTTTTTTTATGGGTTATGCATAACACTTAACAAATTCTTTATAATTTTGTAATGCATCGGCCAGATCAGATTAATCAAAAAAAATGAAGCAAGTACTTATCCTGAATGGGGATATTGAAAAAAACGCATCTACAAATTTCCTGATTAACGCGTATAAGCAAGGTGCTGAAAGTGCTGGCGCAACGGTAAGAGAATTGGCCATCATCGACCTGATATTTAACTCGAACAAGCAGTTTAATAACAGGCAAATTGCCGAGTTAGAGCCCGATCTGCAAAAAGCTTTAACCGCAATTAGGCAAAGCAACCATGTGGTACTTTTTTGCCCGGTGTATGTAGATCATATTCCGGCAAAGATTAAAGGTTTTTTCGATCGCTTATTTTTGCCCGACCAGATTTTTACTACCCAGCAACAAAACGTAAACAATAACTTTAGTGGCCGTTCGGCGCGGATTGTGTCTATTTTAGATGAAGCAACCTTTAAAGAATGGAAGGCAAATAAAAAAACAACTTATCTCTCGATTAAAAAAGTAGTTTTCGAAAAATGCAGAATGAGCCCCGTGCTCACCAATACCATTGGCGAATTACATTCTCTGGAAAATCATTACAGCCAAAAATGGGTAGCTAAAATGGAAAAATTTGGAGCGCAGCTCATTTAGTCATTCAAACTAAGGTAAATTTTTGTCCTAAAACACTACAACTTGGGTGAAATAACTACAGTTATGTAAGTTATTCATGGGGATGTTGTATGTGTAACACTAAAATTATCTTAAAACTTATCCACACTTTTTCCACAATAATATTTGTTTAACTAAGCGTTTAGTATGATTTATTGATTTTGCCCTGGTTTTAAAAATAAGATTATTCGCTATAGATGAGCGATATAGGGAGTTGTTGGCCTGATCTTTGGTTAAGACATTCGTGTAGCGGAGGCTACAATAAATCAAATTTTTAACCTTTAAATTTTAAAACTATGGCTTTCAAAGCTAGATTAAATTTTTCGGGCAAGGAGTACGATGTGCTTCATTGTGCCTATGCGTTAAACCGCGATGTAGATGCAAAGGGAAGACCTTCTTCCGGAGTTTACGGCGGTACCATCGACATTGAGATCGAATCAACCGAAGACACCTCAATTATCGAGGCGATGGTAAACAACCAATACAAACCCATTACAGGAACACTTCTGATCAAGAAAACAGAGGAAGATGCCAAAATGAAAGAAGTTAACTTCGAGGATGGCTACATTGTTAAGTATTCCGAAGGAATCAACATTGTAGGCGATCACCCGATGACGCTTAAGTTCCAGATTTCTGCAAGAAAGCTTAAATTAGGAAACGCCGAGCACCTTAACGACTGGCCAAAAGCCTAGAGAAAGGTTGAAGGAAAAAAGGTAGAGGGTGTAAGGTTTAGGGCATGAGGTAAATAAATGCCAAACGCCATGCGCTCCACGTCAACCGTCAACCGCAATTCATTCATTTCAAAACATTTAAACTTACTACAATGGCATTCAAAACCCGTTTAAACTTAGGATCAAAAGAATTTGATGTACTACAGTGCAGCTTTTCATTAAATAGAGATGTTGACGCAAAAGGGCGTCCATCATCAGGTGTTTATGGTGGCACCATCCACATCGAAATCGAATCAACCGAAGATACTTCTGTGATCGAATCGATGGTAAACAACCAGTACAAACCGCTTTCCGGAACCTTGGTGTTCAAAAAAGGCGAAGAAGACGCAAAAATGAAGGAACTGTCGTTCGAAGATGGCTACATCATCCAGTATAACGAGGGTATTGCGGTAAACGACAATACACCTATGACATTAAGTTTTGTGGTATCGGCCCGTAAGCTAAAACTGGGCAACGCAGAACATGAAAACGATTGGCCTAAAGCTTAATCGTAATCAAGTATAAAATAAACAAAAGCGACCGGTTTATGCTGGTCGCTTTAAGTTCATCTCCATTTTCATCATCCTAAAATACTAAATAATGCGTTTAGTCTTACAGTCATTAGCTTAAGGCTATCTCAATCAAATTAAAGCTCAACCATGTCTAACCAGTTCAAATATATTGTCGTAAAAAACGATTACCGCCCAGGTAAAGTATTTGGTTTGGTACAAGCACACAATTTTCATCTGAACATGCCGCCCATAAAAATAAACTCATTTTTATGAGGTGGTCATGCAAAAAAACGCCGCATTAGGCTTAGCTAAGGGCAATTGTTGTGATCAAGATTAATCAATATGGAAAAGAAACTCATAGCAGAAATCAATATAGAGGATAAGGGAATTACTCATTTTGCTTCCTTTAGCCTTCAGCAGGCTTTTAACGAACATCATTATTTCGAGCTGCGTTTTAACCACGATCAAATGGGCGCACCGGGACTGATCAGTTTAGAGGATAGCCGGGATTTTGTAGGCAAAACCTTAACCGCATCTTTTGGTCATTCGCCAGAAGGCATGCAAAATTTTGTTGGACTGGTTTCGAAAGTAGAACTGTCTCAAAGCCATGGTTACCATGGGGTTTTAATTGTAAGTGGCTATAGCCCAACGATTTTGATTGACCGCGGACCAGATCTTGGGTCTTATTTGGATAAAGATTTAAATGAGATCGTAAAACTGGCAACAAAAGATACACCTGCCAATGATTTAAAGGTTGTGGCGAATGCAGCCAGAACCTCATCAATCGATTACATCATTCAATATAGAGAAAGCGATTTTGCTTTTTTGAACCGGCTTTCGGCCGAATACCACGAGTGGTTTTTCTATGATGGTAAGCAGCTTAATTTTGGAAAACCCAACACGCAAAAAGAAATAGCTTTATTTTACGGCAGAGACGTTCAGGAAATGCAATATGCAATGGAAATTGCACCGATTAAAAATAAACGCTTTTCTTATAATCCTAAACAGGATGAGATGCTGCAGAGTGAAAGTACAGGAAGTGTTGATGGTACACCCGATTTATCACATGCCGTTAAAGCCTCGAACCTTACTTTTAGTAAAACATTTAATCAGCCTTCAGCCATCCGGGTTGATAACAATAGCGATATTTCAAATCATGTAGAAAATCAGGAAAAAGCAAATGTGAGTGAGTTGCTAAAGGTAACCGCTAAAGGAGATAATGCAGGTTTAAGCATTGGTGGGATTGCCGAAATTACCATGAGCTTACGCAAAGAACTGGCTTTCACATCAGAAAGTTTAGGCAAATTCCTGATTACCAGTATAAAACATCATATCGATGAAAATGGCAAATACCATAACACCTTTGAGGGGAAAATATCGACCACAGAAAGGATACTGGTAAAAAACTTCGAAAAACCACAACCAGATATGCAGCTTGCCGATGTAATCGATAATAACGATCCAAAAGGCCAGGGGCGTATTAAAGTGAAGTTTAAATGGGAGTGCTTAACCAACGATGTTACAGAGTGGCTGCGCGTAGTTACACCAAGTGCAGGTGTAGGCGATAGAGGAAACAACCGTGGCTATTTTGCCATACCAGAAATTGACGATCAGGTGATGATCGCTTTTGAAGAAGGAAATATTGCAAGGCCAGTGGTAATGGGAAGTGTTTACCACAGTGCCAGTGTAGATAGCAGCCCTTTGATTAAAAACCATTTAAAGAGTATTATTACCAGAAGCGGCCACCTTGTTGAGTTTGATGACGATCCGAATACGCAGGGCATCAAAATTACCGACATACACGAAAATATTATCCATATTGATACCAAGGGTAATAATATTACGATAACAGCACTAGAGAACATGACCTTAAACTGTAAAAATATGCAGATTAATGTGCAGGAGAATATGAATACCAAAGTAGGTAAAAATATTGCTGAAAGCGCAGGTGAAAATATTTCTACAGATGCCGGAAACAACATTAGTCAGATTGCTGGTCGTGATATGCAAATCGTAGCCACGGGAGATATTAAGGAAAGTTCTGATAAACGAATGGAATTTGCAGATCAGGAGATCCGCAGGCAATCTGATAACATGGAAACACTTGCGAATAATGGAATCAGCATTTTTAGTGAAAACGATAAAATGACTTTGCAGAGCAAACAGACTGTAGAGCATAATAGTGCAGAAAAATCGATCTCTTTCTAAAGAAATTATTTATGGCCATTACAAAAAGAGCAAAAAATATTTTCATTACTTCCACCGGCGATTATACTGTAAATACCGGAAGTTTAATAGAAATTGCCAATAAGGTAAATATCGAAGCTAAAAATGACGACTTATCGTTTATAAGCCATAAAACAATCCATATTAATGGTGAAGAGGGAATAAAATACAATAAATATGCGCCATCCGATCTGGTGATAGAAAAAAGTGAGTATAAATTAAAAAGTACTTATGCACACGATCAGCTTTGCATTTTAGCCGACGAAATGGGCGAGAAAATGTTTATGTACTGGGCGCTTTATCTTTTTGGCCACGACATTAAACCAGAAGCCTATAGCAAATTATACCGGGCATTAAGTGATAGAAGTTTTCAGGCTCCCGAAATAATTGTGGTAAAAGGTGCAGTTGGGGGGCACAAAGCAGCATATAGCAATAAACGAAAGCAAATTCTGGTTTCGGAAAATGTTTTAAAAGAGGCTGTGGCGAGCAACGATGGCAAAACAGTACTTTTTGCCGCACTGGTAGAAGAGTATGGTCACCACATTGATAATTTATTGAGAACAGACTTTAGTCCTGAACCAATTGCTGATGATGATATTATCGACGAAGGGGCCAGGTTTGCTTATAACTTTTTCACCTTTAACATATTTGAAGAAAGCAGCATTACTTATGCCGAAGCAGAAACACCTGAGTTTAATGGAAAGCTGGTTGTTGACTTTGCTAAGGAACACGAACAGCTTAAAGCTTTTGTAAACGAAGAGCAACAGTACGATGGTATCCCCTTGGCAGATGTAGAATATTTTGGTGCTGGTTTTCTTGATGCGGCACATGGTTATGGCCATGGCACTATAGAGATGGAAGCACTTGCCGGTAGCAAGAGTAAAATATTTAAAAAAGATGAGGTATTGCAGATTTATTTTGGTAACTGGCTACGCGACTATTCGCAAATGATTGTTGGCGCGACTATTAATGCTTCTGGTACAGCAACTACTGCTAGTAAAAAAGTGGCACCTAATAATACCCTAAAAATGTCGCACCAGGGATGGGTTGAGTTATTGGAGATTTTTGCAGCTAAAGAATTTGTATATGATGTGGCTGTAGAAGAAGCGAAAAGAACCAAAAAGCCCGTCACCGAAAACTATCAGGCACACCTCGATGCCTTCAGAAAAAAGTTTAAAAAGCTTACCAAAGAAATTTTAGGCGTTTACCGCCCCGAAGAACATATTGATAATGCTTTTAAACTTCCGGATGAGAGTAAAGCCATTGATCTGGCCTCGAGCAGCGCCGTTGCATTTACATACCAAACACCTGAAGGAAGTATACAGAAAAAACTGTTTTATGGCCAAAGCAGTTCCAGCCCGATCGATCCTGTACGTAACATGAAAAGCTATATTCATGGTAAAGGATATGATGCCGAAAAATCAAATGCCGTAAATCCATCTGCTGTTACCTATATGAAACAGCAGCTGATACTGGCCTGCCGCAAAGGGAAAAATAATGAGGGTTTTATGCATTTTGGTGCGGCCCTGCACGTACTCGAAGATTATTTCTCGCATTCTAACTTTTTAGAGGTTGCCCTGATCAACAATGGTGCTCCTATGGTTTATCCATGGGTAGAAAATAAGCAGGGTAAACCTGCTAAAGATATTCCGATTGTAACCGGCATTTTCTTGTTAGATGATACCGTGGCCAGTGTGGCGCCAAAAATGGCTGAGGCCATGTTCCCGATAAAACCCAGACCTTACGAAACCCGTAAAAAGGGTGAACGTACCTTTCCCGAAGGTTTTATGTTAACCATGCTCACCAATTTATCCAAATCGCAAAAAGGAGATCATACCCAAAATAACGTAACTTATAAAGGGATTGCCGTTAGCGGTTTGTTAAAAAGCTTAAATCTATGGTTAAATTTTGTCGACTGGAAAGCCGACTTTATGGAGAAAAATAAAAATACTCCACTTGGAAAAGGGATGACAGTTATTGATAAACAGATGAATAGTTTGGGCAATAACCTCGCCTTTGTAATGAATGTTTCTTTTAATATTTTTTTGGATGTTACCGATGATGGGATTAGAATTATACAATCACTATCTTCAGGTTATGGCAGCGATCCTACGCATACGCAGATTGCCAAAGATGACCCGAACCATCCATTGCATAAACTGGCCGCAGAGCTGGCCATTATGGCCGTAAAAGATGTTGGTACCAGGTTTAAAAACGGTGCCAGCGGCGAAGCATTGGCCAAATATGTAGCCGATACTTATTTTGTACATCCTGCCCTGGTGAAGAATGAGTGGATTACTCAGGTAAATGATATACTAAAAAAGTGGAAAGAAAAAAATCCTTTGATTATCAATAAACTTAAATTTCCTACCATTTATCATGAACATGCACCTGCGGTAATGAGGGATATCAAGAAATTTGGAGAGACGGTTGACCAAACCTATAATAATGCCAAAAGAGAATTTGAGGCATTTAAAAAGAATCCTACCGGTTATACCCGCAGGCAGGCGGTTGAAGTGAAAAAAACAATTGTAAGGGGTATAACGGAAATGAACGACCAGATGGCGGATAAAATTAATAAAAACCCAACATTAAAGAAAAGTAACGATTGGTTGCTCGAACAGCGGAAGAAAATGGAAAATACCATCGAAAAGATAAAACACATGACACTCGATTAACCAAGTGTTAAATGAAAATCTAAATTTATCTGTCAAAACAAAATAACGGATAAACTTTTTTCATTTAACAGATAAAACTATGCCAATGAAAAAACTACTTATTATAACCTTATCATTATGTACCACGCTTTTTACCAATTGCCAGCAAATGCCAAATAAAGACTTAGCCACTATCGACCTGAAAAATGCTTTAATTACAATTGACGATTGCGGGGTATTGTACAAAGGAAAAAGATTACCCTTCGGCAAGCCCTTAAAAGAATGGGAAAAAGCATTGGGGCAAAAAAGCAGCAGACCTGAAATTGGCATGTTTGACGATTTGGGCGTTGGTTTAAGTGCAGTTGAAGACGAGACAGATTTTTATATTTTTTTCACCAATCTCGATTCTCCGGAAGGTAAAGCTGGTAAATTAAATTTTGCTGCTAAGTACGAATCTGGCGAGCACATAGCTGCGAGAAATATGGAGGGCGGAAAATCGCTAATAAGCGACGAAAAAATAAAAGAATTCAATAAAGAAAATGAACTGACAAAGAAAGAATTCTTTTATCCATTTAAAACCTATCAAGGGGTGGTAAATATCCAGGGGGCTCCGGTAAAGGGTGATATGGATCTGCAAACCATTAATGCCTATAGGGAGCAAACTGAAAAGCTCGATATTTTTACCTTTTGGGATCGGAATGTAAACAGTAAAGATGAAACCTTAACCACAAAAGGAGAAAGAGGCGAATATTTTCAGATTACTGATAAAAAATGTGGTGGCAAACTATACCGGATAGTACTTTTCTTTACCGATTATAAACTGGAATATATTATGGTTTCCAGTTTATCAAAAAGTGAAATGGAAACCTATGATGAGTTAAGGAAGTAACAGGGTATATAGCTGGAGTAAAAATAGAATACATGAGGTAATGCGTGTTTTATGAAAAACAAAATCACTTTTACAATTTTTTTATTAACGGTATGTTTATTTGCCTGCGCACAGGGAGAAGATGACAGATTGTACCCATTTAGATCGCCTGTTACTGGCAAAGTTGGCTACATGAATAGTGAAGATAAAATTATTGTTCCCGCAATATATTCGGCTGCAATTAAATGTAATTTTTTACCATTGGGCATAGTATCTATAGGTGAACCCAATACCGAAGAAGAAAGAGTTGGTTTAGTGAACTTAAAGGGCGAATTCATATTGGATGTTAAGCTTGGTTACGAATTTATTGGTGTAGGCAATTATGAGGACGGGCTCCTTATGGTCGCTAAAAACAATAAATACGGGTATGTTGATTTACAAAATAAAGTTAAAATCCCTTTGGTATATGAAGATTTGGAGATGTTTATAGATGGAATTGCTGCCGCTAAAAAGAACGGAAAATACGGATTCGTAGATTTAAAAGAAAATGTGGTAATCGATTTTAAATTCGATCATGTAAATTCTTTTTCAGGCGTCCAAAAGGATGGTCAGGAATATGCAGCGGTAGAGGTGAATAAAAAATGGGGGTTTATTAATAAAAAAGGCCAATTCATTATTCCACCAACTTACGATTATGCAAGAAATTTTAATAATGGTACCGTAGAAGTAAGAAATAAAGGCAAAGTTGGAAAAATCGATATAGCTGGGAAAATTATTATCCCTCTTAGTTATGATTATTTAGACGAAGAGGAAGTATCTGGCGAAACCATTATTAAGGCGCGCATTGATGCACAACCGCAATATGAGTTTTTGTATCATACTGATGGAAGATTTATAAAAAAGAGAAAAATGTACTAACTCAAGTTCGTCAAACAAGTTTTTATGATTGATCAAGCAGGAATCCATGAACAAAAGACCCAATTAATCGGGTGCCCAAACCTAGTTTTATTAAAACTTAGGCCACCGCATTTCAGCCGATCGTATGGGGTTTTGATTTCGTTTACAACTGCTGGCCAGGTGACCACCATGAAATATGAAATGATGGTAACTTACGTTAAAACATTGGTAGATGAGCAGGTAAGGATTTTCAGTTTAGAACGATTAAGCCCTGTTTATATTAACGATTTAGCACCTGAAAGCACAGTAGATCAACTGGCTTACGAAACGGGAAAAGTTTTTTACCCCTTACTGGTTCAGGTCGGATTTGATGGGGCATTTATCGGGATTTTTAATCATGATGAAATAAAAAAAAGGTGGGTTGAAACCAAAGAAAAAGTGATGGAGTATTTCACTGGGGAAGAAACTGAAAAATATTTAGCTCAAACAGAGCTGATGATCAATGATGACTTTGCACTTGATATCTGTTTCAGGAACGACTGGTTTATTAACACTTTTTTTGCGCCTATTTATAAATCCTATGGCGAGGGGCGTGAGGTAAAAAATGTCAGACGTTTTGCACTTTCACCAAATGCCACCCCAGAGCACTTTGATGTTATCGAAAATATAGATCCTTTTCTGAATCATTACAATGCGATAGAAATACACCATAAGGGAAAGATAGACCAAACAGAGCTAAATCTTTTTAGCGATGGTGAAGATGGAGAAGGCATTCCTGTTGAAGCTATTTATGAAGCCGATATTGTACTTCAGAAAGAAACAAAGTCAATCGATGCAATTATTGCCAATTGGAGCTGGAGCGATGGTCAACAAAAGTCGATAACATTACGTGTTTTCAATATGTTCGACGAGCCAATTGATGCTGATGGGATTAACGATAACCTAGGTAACAATCTCATGTTTTTGGATAAAACCGAAAGCCGTAATGGAAGTGGTTTTGGATACTTTTTCAAATCTATTTTTAAAAAAACGAATACAACGAGCTAAGCATATGGAAAAACATTTGGTCGTTCACGGAGCAACATGTCTGTGCAATTTTGGCACCGCTCCAGATAACCTGGTTGTGTTAACGCACAAAAAAGAATATGCCAATGATAAAGATGGCGCGAAAAAGTTAATTGCAAGTACTAAAGATATTGGTTCTACATTACAAAAGAATTGTTTTGGTTCTTGCTCAAAGAAGAATAATAGTCCCTGTACCGCAGTAATTACCGAATGGGGTGCTTTTTATGATAAAGTTACATTAACGCACGGTGGCAATCTGTTATTGGAAGATAGTAAAGCAACCTGCCCGGTCGGCGGAAAAGACTGCATAAAAGTGCTAAAACATGGTCAACAGGCTGATGTTAGTGCTCAAAATATGAAAAAGGCAGATCCAAACATTCAGCAGGTATTAAACCCCGCAGGTGTTAGTAATCAATCATCTGCTGGTGAAGGAATTATAGTAACTATAACCAACTAATATGGCTAGAGGAATTAAAAGAATTAGTTGTATACGTGGCCTTTATTATCCTAAATCGAGCAGGCCTAATAGTTTGTATGTAGTAAAACCAGATCAAGGGGTAGTTTTTGCTGTTTCAGAATGGTATCCTGATACGACAGCTGCAGATAAAAAGAAAGATATTACCTGGATCATCCAGACTGCCGATAGGAAAACAATATTGAATCAGATTCTTGCCGCGCCCAATCAAAATTTAAACTTTGTTATTCCTAAAAAGTTATGTGGAAATCTTACCTATTATATCGAAGCAAGTTTAACGGGTAATAGAGATAAAGCAGAAACGGGATTACAAGTGCGGGGTTTATGCACACCGCTGATTGTGTCTTCTAAATGGAGTACGCAAGCTGGTGGCGGAAACATCAAAAACCAGGCAGGCATTATCAAATACGGGCATGTTGTTCATTTAAATTTACAAACAGAAGGCTTAAGTCATAAAAAATTAATCATCGATGTTTACAATAGGATCGGCTTAAAAAGAAAGGATTATGTTGTAGGCACCTATACTAATGTAGATTGTATAGATGGCGAAGTTAATTTAGAAATTAGGAATACTTTCAGTTGGATGGCCCTCGTTAAAAACATTAAAACAGACGAAGATTTTTATGTAATGGTGAAGGACGCGGCAACCAATCAATACATAAAAGATAGTTTGGGGCAAGAATTGCATGCCGTATATCTAAAAGTCAGAAATGAGCCAGTTACCACAGTAATTGATGGGGCCAGAAACAATAAGGTGGCCAAGGTTGGCCAGGCACAACCTAATCCCATCAAATACGAGCAATGTAAATTTAATAAAATTGATGTTAGCGAAGTAGAGATTAAGGATGGTAAAGCTAAATCAGACATTACCAACGTATTTAAGGAAGGTGCAGCCAATTCAAAGGGTAGTGGGGCAATAAGCTACAATACGGTAGCACCAGATCGTACAGTAGGTAAAGATGTCATTGTAGATATAGGGGGATTTAATACGCAGAAATGCGGATCGAAAAAGCACCTTGGAAAAAATGTAATCTTTAGGAACGTTGGTCAGGAACTTGGAAAAGATGATAAATCAATAGTAATTAAAGGACAAAGCACGGTTAAAGAAAAAGTATATTCAGATTTATCTAAATTTAATCTTCTTCCGCTACAATACATCTGGCCAAGTAAAACTACACCCAATCAGTTTTGGTATTACATTAATAGTTGCCGGTATTATGACGAACCAACCAGACCTACAGTTATAGTAAATGTTTATCCAGATATTAAATGGACACTAGAATTTAAATGGAACCACAAAATTGCCTTTGCATATACAGCTGGCAATCAACTCCATCCATATGATATCAATACCGGTGCACGAACTGTACTACTTTCCGAAATGGATCGTACATTTTCAAGAGAAGATGGAGAAATGGCCCAGTCTTTTGAGATGTCGCTGGAGGCCAAATGGAATACTGACAAGCAAAAGCTCGAAGTTGGTAAGGAGTGGGGGGAGAAAATAGCAAAAACGCTAAAAATCTTCAACAAAATGAAGGCTGCTACTGATGTGATTGCTAGATCTCCAGTTAATGGTGGTAAACTGAGCTTTGAAATTAAAGCGCCTGTAATTGCAGCTTCATTGAGTTGGTATGCTGAAAAGCTAGAAGGCAAACCAGATTTAGGCACCAATATAACATTAGGTGTCGAATCAAAACCATTGGTTGAGGCCGAAGGGAAAATAAACCTTTGGAAGATTTTTAGAGAATATGGTCCTAATGCAATATGTCCGGGGGCGGGTACTATTATTAATTTTGTGATAGAACATCTTGAAGGCAATGTTGGCATCAGTTTTATCGTAATATTTACAGGTAGCATAAATGTTAAGGGACAAATACAAGGTAATACCGCAGCTCCAAAGGATACCAAAGGTGAATTAGAAATTATAGGAAAAATACAGGTAACTATCGAATTTAAGGCCTGGGCTAAGGGCGATCTTGGTATGGCAGGCTTTGAAGGTTACCTTACCGCAGATGTAAGCACATTTATTTCTGGCGGGTTAAAAGGAGAAATTAGCAAAGATGGGGTTTTAGGCTACCCCGTTTTAGAATTTGGTGGAATTATTGCAAAATACGTAGCGGTAGGTACGGTGAAATTTGGCATTTTTAAAAGAACCTATTCTAAAGAAGGTAAATATGTAATTGTTGAACCAAATAAGTCTGATTTTAAAAAAAGGTACCTTTTAGGACCTTATGCCGATAAATAAATTAAATAACATGAAGCGAACTATAATTTGTCTATGTATGTCTTTGATCATTCTCGAAGGATGTAATTCACAAACACTCGATTTGGATAAGATAGACTTTAATGATAACCCTCACCTGGAAAAATTAAAAATATCGAAGGTAGAAAACCAAAAGGGACATTGGGTTTTAAACCAATCAGGCAGTGATGTTGGTTTATCCCTTTCGGGTGTAGAAAGTAGTGTGCAATATACGCTGAGGACACCAGAAGAGCTTGCCAGGGTAACTTTTAACAATTTACCATTAGATAACATTGGTGCTAAATTGGTAGCGTACAAAGGTAAATTGGCTTTTGCCAGACTTTCTGTAGATAAAAGCAAAACATTCGACTTATTTAACCACCTTAAACAAATGCTGGGGAAACCAGATCAAACATTTGATAATCTGGCCTATGATAAAAATAACGCTGAGGTTAAGCTACTTGAAACAGGTTTAAAAGGAGATGTTAAAATAGTTAAAGATGAGTATGATGATGAAATGATTGCCTATCCCTATCAAAATGTATGGGTTAAGGGCAACCTGATTTATCAATATACGCTGGTAACGGCAAAAGATTCTTTTTCGAACACCTTGGTTATTATTTCTAAAGAAGCGTTAAATGATAAAATTATATTTGGATATCATAACCCTGAACATGATCCAATTTTAAGTAAATACGCAAAATAAACACGATAATGAGATTTGTTGAGCCTTACTATTTGGTAGATTTTGATATGTCAATCTGCAATTTTGAGATATTGATTAATGATATGCCCGCTTTCAGAAATACTGATGGAGGATCATTAAATTCACATGTGCCGATTAATCAGTTAATATTGGCTTCTGGCATTCAAAGAATAGCCTTTCGCATTCTGCCATTAAAAGGAGAAACAGTTTTAAGGAAAGACAGCTACCTTAAAATTAAAATAAATTTATTTGATGCCAACAGCGGCAACTATGATAATCTTGTTGAGGTATTTAAATATGAAACCCCATCCTTTAAAGAAATACAAAGCATTGCCATTGAGGAGTATGGTAACTTTAAAGCCGATGTGCCTTACCGTTTGGATGGATGGAGCAATTCGCAAAACGTAAAGGAAATAGAAGAAATTGAATCCAGGGCTACGGCTTTCCTTAAAAAAGTTCATCAGCAGATGATTATCAATCCTGGTGCTGTATTCAGTATGTTTGAAAAAAAGTTTTTAGAAGTGGATAAATCCCTTTATTTAAATGATGACAATAAAAAGGGTTGGCAAAATTTACTTACCCAACTAAATAAGGAAAATTTTACCTTGCAACCATTTCCAGCCAATACACATGTAAGGTTATATGGAAACAAGAATGTTTTCGAAGTAGTACGTGCAGATGGTTCGGCAATTATTAGCTATAAAAATGAAGCAAACGATGAGTTTGAATTGCCAATTTATATCTGTCATCAAGCTGGTAAAAGCGATTTTGAAATAATTAGATAAATAGAGTGGTTATTGAAATATGCTAGTGTTGTTAAATATCGCAAAACAAAAACAACCAGATCAAAACACTCAGACATATAATAAATGGTGAAAATTACATTTCGCCATTTGTCTTAAATTTCGTTTCAAAAAGTAACATCTTGCCTAAAAAAGCTACAGTATTTTAAGTTATGTGGTGTAGTGGGAATGAGACGTGCTATTATTTCAAAAAAAATACAATTTTTTTCTTGTCAAAATCTGCGTTCTGATAGTCATGGGGGCAATATTTTAGAATTGATGGAGTGTGTTAGTCGTTATATATGAGTTACATACGCAATAATTGGCTTAATATTTGGTTTATAATTAATGTAGCGGAGGCTACGATAAATCAAATTTTTAACCTTTAAATTTTAAAACTATGGCTTTCAAAGCTAGATTAAATTTTTCGGGCAAGGAGTACGATGTGCTTCATTGTGCCTATGCGTTAAACCGCGATGTAGATGCAAAGGGAAGACCTTCTTCCGGAGTTTACGGCGGTACCATCGACATTGAGATCGAATCAACCGAAGACACCTCAATCATCGAGGCGATGGTAAACAACCAGTACAAACCCATTACAGGAACACTTCTGATCAAGAAAACAGAGGAAGATGCCAAAATGAAAGAAGTTAACTTCGATGATGGCTACATTGTTAAGTATTCCGAAGGAATCAACATTGTGGGCGATCACCCGATGACGCTTAAGTTCCAGATTTCTGCAAGAAAGCTTAAATTAGGAAACGCCGAGCACCTTAACGACTGGCCAAAAGCCTAGAGAAAGGTTGATGGTAGAAAGGTTGAGGGTAGAAAGGTAGAGGGTGTAAGGTGTATATCTCCTCTATGCTATTCGCCAACCGCCATGCGCTAAGCTCCAGGCTCGCAAGAATTCATTCATTTCAAAACATTTAAACTTACTACAATGGCATTCAAAACCCGTTTAAACTTAGGATCAAAAGAATTTGATGTACTACAGTGCAGCTTTTCATTAAATAGAGATGTTGACGCAAAAGGACGTCCATCATCAGGTGTTTATGGTGGCACCATCCACATCGAAATCGAATCAACCGAAGATACTTCTGTGATCGAATCGATGGTAAACAACCAGTACAAACCGCTTTCCGGAACCTTGGTGTTCAAAAAAGGCGAAGAAGACGCAAAAATGAAGGAACTATCTTTCGAAGATGGCTACATCATCCAGTATAACGAGGGTATTGCGGTAAACGACAATACACCTATGACATTAAGTTTTGTGGTATCGGCCCGTAAGCTAAAACTGGGCAACGCAGAACATGAAAACGATTGGCCTAAAGCTTAAAATTTTCAGTAGACCAGGCCATAGATTTCTATGTGTGGCCTGGTCTTATGTTCTTTCCTTTAATCAAATGGAATAGAAACGCAATAAACATTAAATACCCTCCTCATGGCAGATGTATTTGCTTTTAAAATCAATAAAATTATACGGAGGCTAACAAAAAGATATGTGTATATCTTAATATGGGCTCTTTTAGGCATAGGTTTCGCCGCATGCCAGCAAAATAATAAAAAGCAGAGTGTTTTATCAACTACCGTTAATAAAGATTCTTTGGCTTTAGTCAACACAAATAAGCACCTGGAAGGCGAAAAAAATCAAGATCCGCCAAAAGAAATGGTGCATGAGCTTAAAAAGGAAGCAGGGTACATCCTGCTGGTAAATATTACCAGGGTTGACTCTGTTTACAATGCTGAAAAAGTTTTTAGTGCGAAAATATTGAAATCGTTTAAGGGGAAGCTAAAACCTATGGATAGCCTGAAGTATATGGTAATGAGTGACTTAAAATATATTAAATACCCAAATGATACGCTGATTGTTTTTCTCCAGAAGGCTAAATCATCGCTTTCATTTTCCGGAAGCAAGGATGTGTTTTTCTATGCACTCGAAAATGCATCATTTACAAGTACTAAATATCTTGATTCACTTCTAACCAAAAAATAGCATGCCACTTTCATTGCCAAGTTTTACCGATTTAAGGATAAATTACCCCGCAACAAGTAGCGAACTGGTAAAGGCAACAATTGGTGGTGCTGTTAATGCAGCGTACATTACCAATACCTGTGTGGTGAGGATGAGCAGGGCATTTAATTATCTGGGTATTAATAACAAGGTTTTTAGCCTAAGCCTGCCTAGCTGGAAATATACCACAAAACAGGATTTTCTAGCCCAGGAAAAGGTGAAAATCCATGCCATACCCAGTCGATATCCGTATACTAAAAAGTTCGAAACTATTGCTGGAGCTGATCAAAAGCGCTATTGTTTTCGTGTGAGTGAATTTTTCGACTACCTCAACCATAAATATAAAAAACCTGATATTAAAGTGGAAAAAGGAGTTAGAGAGAAATGGATAGCACATCATGATTTAAGGGCGTTTCAAAATAAAATAGACGGCGTATCGGGGATCATCTGCTTTAAAACCCAGTTTAGTGATGCAACTGGCCATTTTACCTTGTGGGATGGCTATAAATGTTTATATCAGGATTATTTCTTAGACCCAAGAACCAGCGGAATTTATTTGTGGATTTGCTAAAAGATCGAATTTATGGAAAAGAAACTCATTGCAGAAATTAACATAGAAGATAAGGCAATTACCCATTTTGCCTCATTTAGTTTAAAACAAGCTTTTAATGAACACCATTATTTCGAGCTGCGGTTTAATCATGATCAGATGGGTTCGCCAGGGATGATCAGTCTAAACGACAGCCGCGATTTTGTAGGTAAAACTTTAACCGCATCATTTGGCTACGATTCTGGCAATTTGCAAGGTTTTGCTGGTTTGGTAACTAAGGTAGAGCTTGCACAAAGCCATGGGTACCATGGTGTGCTGATTGTGAGTGGTTACAGTCCAACCATTCTGATCGATCGCGGGCCAGATCTGGGTTCTTATCTTGATAAAGATTTAAATGCGATTGTCAACCTTGCCACATCTGATGTGCCTTCAAATGATATTAAAATAGTAGCGAATGCTGCAAGAAAGGAACCTATTGATTATCTGATTCAGTACCGCGAGAGTGATTTCGATTTCCTGAACAGGTTATCGGGTGAGTACCACGAATGGTTTTATTATGATGGTAAACAGTTAAATTTTGGCAAGCCGGATGATCAGAAAGAAATTGCATTGATTTATGGGCGCGATGTACAAAACCTGCAGTATGCCATGGAAATTGCGCCCATCAAGAATAAACGTTTTGCCTATAACCCTAAACAGGATGAGATGCTGCAAAGTGAAAGTAGTGGGCAAAGTAATGGATCACCAGATTTAGCGCATGCCATACAGGTATCAAATGCCATGTACAGTAAAACTTTTAATCAGCCATCACTTATCCGTGTAGATAATAGCAGCGACATTAAAAACCACGTGCAGAACGAAGAAAAAGCACATATCAGCAATCTTTTAAAGGTAAATGCCAGTGGCGATAATGCTGCTTTGAGTATAGGCAGTATTGCCGAAATTACAATGAGTATCAGAAAAGAGCTTTCTTTTAATACAGAAAGCCTTGGTAAATTCCTGATCACCACCATTGATCACAATATCGATGGTACAGGAAAATATTACAACACCTTCGAGGGTGTGGTAGCCACAACAGAACGCCTTTCCGTAAAAAATTACAGGAAGCCCAATCCAGATATGCAACTGGCAGATGTAATTGACAATGCTGACCCGCAAGGACAGGGGCGCATTAAAGTAAAATTTAAATGGGAATGTAAAACCAATGATGTAACCGAATGGCTGAGGGTAATTACGCCAGATGCCGGAAGCAGCGAAAAAGTGAGTAAAAACAGGGGTTTTGTTTTTATCCCCGAAATTGGCGATCAGGTCGCTTTAACTTTCGAAGAAGGCAATATTGCAAGGCCAATTGTATTGGGATCGGTATTTCATGGCAAAAGCGGTAGTGGCGGTAGCGCCAGCAATAACAGCAAAAGTTTAACCTCTAAAAGTGGACATACCTTAACCATGGATGATGGTGGAGGGATGCTGCTAAAAGATAAAACTGGTTTAAATCATATTTCAATTGATGGAAAAAATGCTATCGTGGTTACAACAGATAATAGTATTAAACTTCAAACAGGAAATGTGATGATTATTATGGATAAGGAAACAGATAAGATCATTATTCAGGCTAAAAATATAGAAATCCGTGCAGCAGATGATTTTAAGTTAACTGGAGATGGCGCACCAAGTAAAAACGGAAGCATGGAGTTCGAAACGAAATTATCTATTGTCTCTAAAAACGAACTTTCGCTAAATGGAGAAAGCGCCGCGAGTTTAAACGGAAAAGATGTGAATATTGTAGGGAGTAAAACCGTTATCGATGGTTCACCGGTTAAAATAAATTCTTAATATGGAGAAAGTATTTGAGAAAAATTATCAATTACAGGTTAAGGGAAACGTTAAAATGCTAACCATGATGGATAGTTTTTCTACCATAGGAAAGTATATATTATCATATTTTGGGCAGAATTCCATTAAACCAGAGCTACAAGATTATTTAATAGAAGAAAAAGAAGTTGAGTTAACCGAGTATTATGATCCAAACACGTTTCAGCTGATAGAATATGTAAATAAGCTCGCCTATATCTACAGTAGTCAACAGGTTTGCATAAATAGTGATGGAAATATAAAAGGATTGTTAAATCTCCCTGAGATTAAATCAAAATGGGATAAGCTTAAAAAGGAATTAATGCAAACTAACCCTATTGCAGCATTTGAGATTATCAGACATAAAGAAAGAGAACTATCAAATCCGCCAGAGCTATTAGAAAATTTAGAAAATACTCATTTTATGCATTTATTTTTATATGCTTTCAACTATACTGCTGATGGCGTTGAGTATCAAAAAAAAAGAAGTGTTAGAGACCGGATGGGGATAGGTTTTTTAATTCCGGTAAACCAAACTTTTTCTTCAGAAGTGATTGAAAATGGTTATGTGATCAATGCCGAAGCTACATTAGATGATAGGGGTAAGATAGATACACAGATGATAGCAAAGGTTACCGGGCAAAAAGACTTTGATATTAAGCACTACACACAGGCATCATTTACTTATAATGTATCTGGTATCTTGCAAAATGCTGAGATGAAAGTGTTTGAACAGATAAATAATGATTATAAATCAGATTTATATTTAAATCTGAATAGCATTTAGTTTATGGCTGATGAAGATTTACAATGGCTAACTGAAAAGCATTACCTGGTTTGTCCCAAGGGCGCTATGTTTAAACAAATGAAGGTTACCAGTCAGGATCAGGTAACCTTTAGCGGCAATAAGGTAGCTACAACAGCAGATACCATGAAGGCCAATGTTTTTATATGTTTGGGCAGTATGGCATTTATGGCAGGTGCTATAGCAGGCCTATTAGTGGCGGCTCTGGCCTTGTTGGCCGTACCGGTTGCTGGATGGGCATTAGCTTTAATTATTGGTGGTGCTTTATTGCTCGCTATTGGGGCAGGATATATGAAGTGTAAAACCAACGCTGCAGCCAGAATTTGGGTAAATTCTTCTCCAAATCTCATCATTCATAAAAATGAAGGTTTGGTTGTTGGCCAAAGCCAGTTAAGCTGCCCGCCAGAAGGTGCACTGATCGATATTAAGGAAACGTTTTGGGAAGCCATGATGAGTACCACCATGAATAATGTTGGGCACATAGCAAACTTTGCCTTTGGCTTTTTGGCAGGCCGCGGTATGGGTAGTATGGCCGGTACATTGGGCTCGCAGGGAATAAAAGCAGCGGGGGCAGAGTTTCTTGCTGTTGCCCGTACAGAAATGGGTGCCATGTTTAACCCTGCCTCGTTATTTGGTAAAATGAGCTGGTTTTGCAGAGCTATGCGGGGTTTAGGAATGTTTGGAGCCTACAAAGGGCAGTACGACATTTGGACTAACGAAGAAATGAGTGTTACCGATAAGTTGCTGGCCAGTGGGCAGGAACTTATTTTAGCAGTTTTTGCTGCAAAAGGAGCTTCGCTGGTTTGTTTCCCGGCAGGTACAACCGTGCATACCGGCAACGGCTTAATGTATATTGAAGATATTGTGGTAGGTACTTTAGTGTGGACGGTAAGTGAAAAAAGTGGACAAAGAGAATTAAAGCCTATTACACAAACACATCGCCGTACCACATTAACCATGATGGTTGTTGAACTGCAAAATGGAACTATATTTGAGGTAACCCCAGAGCATCGTTTCCTTGTAAATGAGGAATGGAAAGAAATCCAATCTATTTCTGTTCTGGATGAGTTGGAACTGGTTGATGGTGAGAAAATTGCAGTCAAAAATATCGGTTTCATCAGCAAAAGTGCTGTTGTATACAATTTTGATGTGCAGGATAATGAAAATTATTTTGTTACAGAAGCTGGGGTGCTGGTGCATAATGGGTATAAGGGGCTTGAACCCGGTACGCCAGAGCATAAACTGGCGAGATGGGAAGAATATCAGCAAAATGGTGGTAAATGGGATTATGATCGTTGGAGTAAAACTTACGATGCCAATTTATTAAATGCTAAAAAAGGAAACGCGGCAGCAGATGCATATCATCAAGAACTTGGTTGGGGAAAAAGGGAGGTAACGGTTGATGTTGATGGCCAGGCAAGAAGATTGGATATTGCTGATGTAGATGACATGAGAGGTGTGGAAGTAAAATCTGGAAATTATTTCTCAAGAACTGAGGAAATTCGATCAGAAATAGCACGTGATAAAAAGCTTGTGGAACAAGGGTGGGATATTGAATGGAGAATAGAGGGAGGGGCAAGCCAGCCACTATTAGACGATTTGCGTGAAGCCGGAATAACTGTAACACAAAAACCATAAATAATAAACAAATGAGTGAACAAAGACTTAAGCTAACTAGAGATGATTTTGAAGAATGGTTGTTTTCCCTTCCAGATAAACAACAAGAATTTAAGACCTTATTTTTTGATAAGACAGGTGTTAAACTTGATTACTCTATAGAAGCTCTTGATGATATTGAAGCTTGGTTACTTAATAGTTTCGAAAAGAAAGAAGACTTATTAAAGGAGGACAATAAACATTTGTTGGATTTGATTGTAAGTTATGTGGGCGGGATTTTTAGGGAAAATCTGAATGCTAAGTGGGATATTGACTTAGAAAATGAAAAAAATGCATATTATAGGCTACCCATAATCACGAATGATCAGATGTCAGTTCCGGTATCTCCACATACACTTATTACCGCATCAATAGGAAGAAAAAAGGGTAATTTTATATCTACTGTACTCAAAAACACAATTAAAAATCTAAATAAGTAAAAGCCTTAATTGGCAATTTGCATAATCTTTTAATACATTATTTGATATTTAATATGAAACGAAGAGGATTATAGCACTGAGCGTATTAAAATGGTATTTGAACAAACAGAAGCTGGGATTTAAGTTTTGAGAATTTAATTAATTACGAGCTTCCAAACGATTTTATTAGACATTATTTGTTATACAAGGGGAGGATAAGCCTCAATTGAAAAAGTAAAAAGGGGTAACCATGAAATTGAGATGCGAGATAATTCTGTTAAAGATATCCGTGTTGAGATTCTGATGTTAGGAGATGGTAGGCTAGATAAATGGGGGGATATATTATCGACTACCGGTTTTTATGTTACAAAAAATCATTGGCCTGCTGAACCAAGAACGGTTTTAAAAATATACTAAATGAGTATATTCCAGAAATCAAACTCCCACATATTTACCCGCCCATTTCCTTGGGGAGAGAAATTACAGATTCAATTATATTGGAAAATAAAAAGATACATTTTCTATTAGCAACCATTTCAGATACAGCATCAGATTTCTCAGAGCAAAAGGGATACACAGCATCAGAAGAATTTTATATTGAGCATAACATTGATATCCTAAGAACTGGAAACAGAAATAATAATGGGCCACGAAAAGCTAATTCAAAAATTTAAAAAACAAATTAAAGATTTAAAAACTGAAGCGTTTACGGAGGCCTCTTTAAAAAAAGTTTTTGATGATATAATCAGGTATATTGATGAAGACGTTAAGGATAAAGCGTTTGATAGATTAGCATCAAATCTCACCATGGGATTAGGTGTACATGCTGGCGATTATCCCAAACATCTAATCTTAAATGGAGATAAGGATGGCTGGAAATACATTACCAGATATTTATTGTGGCAAGATCATATCCTGTATAAGCTTTTCAATTACAAAGAAGTAAGCTCTAGATCGGTTGGCTGTATTATTGCCCTGGCTACAATATGGAAAATGGAAAAACTGGCTCAGTTATCAAGAGATTATTTCCAGCTTTTATTTAATCAAGATAAAAAAAGTTATACGCATGATGAAACCCATCATTTGTTTGTGGCCACACTTTTTGATCTATACTCAACCAAAAGCATCAACCAGGATTTTTATGATACGCTTCCCAAAGAACATGTCTACAAAAAGTTTCTAGATCATTGGAACACAGAAAATCTGGAAGTGTTAGCCACTATAATTTTTGATATCTGTGATATGCACATCTACAGTGCTTTAGATCTAAAAGATAAGTTTAGTGAAATATTATCATTAGATCTCATTCCCTATGAAATCAGACTAATTCAGGTATTGAGAGAACAAAACGGATTAGCTATGCCAAAAGTGTCGCACCCGCTTTTAGAAACTCCTCTCGCTGAAATTCCTGCTGAAAAACCAGAATGGGATTTATCTAAAGATCAGGTGTTTCAATATCTGATTTCGAAAGAAAAGGCAGATTAAGATAAAAATAAAAACTATGAGTTATTCGGTTCAATGTTATCTCTGTGAGGCCATTAAAATAAAAGAGCTCTATGCCAGTAAAAATCAGGCATCTTTTGAGAAACTTTCACGAGCGCTTTCTGAAGAACTGAATGGCTTAGACAACGATTTCGAAGATGAAATCGACTCCCGGAAAAATGCCAAGGAAATTCTGAGAGATTTTATTAATGGAGAGGTTAGGTTCCCTGATTTAGCTTTTATGTATGGCTATGTCTACGAAAAAATTTGTGAATACTATGGTGAACTAATTTCACCGCCTAGTGGTGATTTTTCCACTGCTTATTATTGGTCATTAAATAAAGAAACGTATAAAATATTTGTCCCGATTCCAACACCAGAAGATTTTCCAGAGATCTACAGTATTTCTACATCAGAATTGTTAAATGAAAGTTACAGATTCCTATCTGGGCCGAAGCGTGAAAATATTGATCAGGAATACCTGGAAAGTGAAAAAGAAGATTTTAGATTCGCATTCGACAAGGCCATTCAACAAAATAAGGATTTAGTGTTTTTTTTATACTAGACCCCAATTATGATGTCGAGACCTTCATTATTATTGCCAAAATATGGGTGTTAGCTAAACCTTATCCTGCAACAATAGTTTAATTACATTTTTTAGGGCGGGGTTTCGGTTAGACTCTTTCCAGATCATGTAGAGCTCGGTTCTTTGCGGAATATGCGTAAGCTCTACAAACTTTACGTTTTCCTGATAACCGTATTGCAAGGCGGTGGGCACAATAGCGATGCCCAAACCTTCTTCTACCAGCTTGTAAATGGTGAGCGCATTAACCGATTTATGATAAGTTTTGGGTTTAAAACCATGGTCCTCGCAAATACTCATCATCAGGTCATAATAAAAGGGACTGTCATCACTCGAGAAAAAGATAAAAGGTTCTTCGCCTAATTTTTTTACTGCTTCAAAATTGGCCTTTTTCATGGGGTGGTTTTTAGGCAATACCAATGAAAAAGTGTCCTGGTGAATCATGCGTTTAGAGATACCCGGTTTAAACTGTTGCATTCGCACAAAACCCACATCAAGCATATCTTTTTCCAGTAGTTCGATCTGTAGCTTATTGGGCATTTCATCCAGATTGGTTCTGATCTCCGGAAAATCTTTGTTAAGTTTAAAAATAACTTCGGGTACGATTTTTTGCGCCGCTGAACCTAAAAAACCAATGCGGAGTTCGCCCTGTTTTCCTTCGGTAATATTGCTTAATTGTTTTTTGATGTTCTCGATATGGCTAAACAGAAAATCTACCTCATCTTTAAGGTATAGGCCTGCCGCGGTAAGTTCCACCTTTTTCTTGTTGCGATCGAACAGTGGTGCATTAAAAATTTCCTCCATCTGTTTAATCTGCCGGCTTAGGCCAGGCTGGGAAATAAAAAGGCGGTCTGCGGCTTTTCTAAACTTCAGTTCCTCGGCCAAAACCTGAAAATATTTTAAGTGTCTAAGCTCTATCTGATAACTCATGGTTATTACATGATGATGTAATTGGTATTTATAGGTATCAAATATAGGGCTTATTTTTGTGTAAAACCTTTCTAACATGAGCGAGCAACAGATTTTTAATTACGGAACAGATCATTTAACCGCTAAACTGGCTTTAGCCATCAGTAATGGCCAAATAAAAGGTGTATTGAGTCAAAGTACCCGCGATAAAGTGCTGGAAAGTAGCCAGGTGGTTGAACGTATAGCGGTTTCCGGTAAAGCCGTTTATGGCATCAATACTGGTTTCGGACCACTATGCACGTCCATGATTTCGGCGATTGATACCCGTAAATTACAAGAAAATATTCTGAAAAGCCATGCTGTTGGTGTAGGTGAGCCGATAGATAGCGAAATATCAAAACTGATGCTGGTTTTAAAACTGCAGGCTTTAGCGCAGGGATATTCAGGTATTAAAATCGAAACACTCGATCGAATGATCTGGTTTTTAGAAATAGGTGCCACACCGGTAGTACCCAAACAAGGTTCTGTTGGTGCTTCAGGCGATCTTGCCCCTTTATCTCATCTCTTTTTGCCTTTAATTGGCTTAGGAAAGCTTCATTACAAAGGCGAAATTATTGCTACAGCTCAACTTTTACAAGAATACCAGATGAGTCCACTGCAATTGGGACCGAAAGAAGGCCTGGCTCTAATTAACGGCACGCAGTTTATCGCTGCACACGCCGTTAAAGTGGTGCAAAGGTTGGAAAATGTATTGGATTCTGCCGATATCATTGCGGCAATGATGATTGAGGGCCTACAAGGATCTGAAAAGCCCTTTCATGCACAGCTTCACCAGTTGAGGCCTTATCCGGCAAATATTGCGGTTGCAGAGCAGGTGCGTAAGCTGTTACAAGGTTCTGAAATTATGAAATCGCATGCCGATTGCGCCAAAGTACAGGATCCCTATTCGTTAAGGTGTATTCCGCAGGTACATGGTGCTTCCAGAACCGCATGGTTACATTTAAAGGAAGCTTTAGAAATTGAACTGAATTCAGTAACCGATAACCCGGTCATATTTAATGATGATTTAACCATTAGCGGGGGTAATTTTCATGGTCAGCCATTGGCTTTACCGCTCGATTATGCCTGTTTAGCTGCTTCGGAAATCGGGAATATCAGCGATAGACGGATTTATCTTTCACTGGAAGGAAATACTCCTGGCGTGCCGAAACTGCTGATGAAAGAAACGGGATTAAATTCAGGATTTATGATTGTACAATACACTTCGGCAGCTTTGGCCAGCGAAAATAAAGGACTTTGTTTCCCGGCCAGTGCCGATAGTATCCCAACTTCTTTAGGTCAGGAAGATCATGTGAGCATGGGCTCGATCAGCGGACGTAAAGCCCTGCAGGTGATCGAAAACGTAGAGAAAATTTTAGGTATTGAACTATTCTGCGCAGCGCAGGCTGTTGATTATCATCATCCGTTAAAACCCGGAAAAATATTGGCTGCTGTACACGATTTTGTTCGGACTGAAATTGATCATTTTGAAGAAGATCAGATTATGTACGACAGGATGGAGAATGCCATTCAAATGGTACAGCAAGGTAAAATTGTAGCCGTTGCAGCTGAGGCAGAATCAACATTAACTTAGAATTTAAAATTGCAAAACATGGATTTTAAAGCACAGCTATTGGCAGGTATTCCTTCAACATTACCTGCAAAAAAACCCAGAAATACAGAATTAAGCCACGCACCCGTAAGAAAGGATGTTTTAACAGCTGACGAAAAAAAACTGGCTGTTAAAAATGCTTTGCGTTATTTCCCAAAAGCGTGGCACCAGGAACTTGCACAGGAATTTTTAACTGAACTGGAAAACTACGGACACATTTATATGTACCGTTTTATGCCCGATTATGCCATTTATGCAAGAGACATCGCTGCATATCCATGTCTTACCGTTCATGCTGCGGCAATTATGCTCATGATTCAGAATAATTTAGATCCGGCAATAGCGCAGCATCCTGAAGAACTGATTACTTATGGGGGAAATGGAAGTGTATTCCAGAATTGGGCACAGTATCTTTTAACCATGCAATACCTTGCTACAATGACCGATCAGCAAACGCTGAATATTTATAGCGGGCATCCGCAGGGATTATTTCCATCAAATACCGCTGCGCCTCGGGTAGTGGTAACCAATGGCATGATGGTGCCAAATTATTCTTCGCCTGAAGACCTGGAAAAGTTTAACGCTTTAGGTGTAACCCAATATGGGCAGATGACGGCGGGTTCGTACATGTACATCGGGCCTCAGGGCATTGTTCATGGCACAGCCATTACCTTAATGAATGCTTTTCGCAAAAAGGGTTTTTATGGAAAGGATACTGCAGGCAAAATTTTTCTTACTGCAGGATTAGGTGGCATGAGCGGCGCGCAAACCAAGGCGGGCAATATTGTGGGTTGTATTACGGTGTGTGCTGAGGTAAATCCAAAAGCTGCAACTAAAAGACAACAACAGGGTTGGGTAGATGAGCTGATTGATAATTTAGATGAACTGATTAACCGTGTGATCGTTGCCCAAAAAGAAAAAGAAACGGTATCGCTGGCTTACATCGGTAATATAGTTGATGTTTGGGAACGGTTTGATCAGGAAAATATTGAAGTGGCCATTGGCTCTGATCAAACTTCGCTACACAATCCATATTCAGGTGGTTATTACCCGGTTGGTTTAAGTTTCGCTGAAGCAAACGAAATGATGGCCGGTGCACCTGGCCAGTTTAAAGTTTATGTTCAGGATTCGTTAAAAAGGCAAGCCGCAAGCATTAATAAACATACCGGCAAGGGAACTTATTTTTTCGATTATGGAAATGCTTTTTTGCTGGAATGCAGTAGGGCAGGTGCAGATGTAATGTCGCCTAACGGGATAGATTTTAAATACCCATCTTACGTCGAGGATATTTTGGGTCCATTGTGTTTTGATTACGGTTTTGGTCCGTTTAGGTGGGTTTGTGCCTCAGGTAACGAAAATGATCTCGATTTAACCGATCAAATGGCTAAAGAAGTAATGGAAGAGATTAAACTGAGTGCCCCGGCAGAAATACAACAACAATTGCAGGATAATATCAACTGGATCAGTGCGGCAAAAGAGAATAAACTGGTGGTCGGCTCAAAAGCCCGGATTTTATATGCTGATGCAGAAGGAAGGGCAAAAATTGCCTTACGTTTCAATCAGGCCATCAAAACAGGCGAATTATCGGCGCCGGTTATTCTGGGCAGAGACCATCATGATGTAAGCGGAACAGATTCTCCTTTCAGAGAAACGAGCAATATTTACGATGGAAGCAGATTTACTGCCGATATGGCTATCCACAATGTAATTGGCGATAGTTTTAGGGGTGCCACATGGGTTTCGATACATAATGGCGGCGGTGTTGGCTGGGGAGAAGTGATAAATGGTGGTTTCGGAATGGTATTGGATGGAACTGAACAAGCTGCTGAAAAACTACAAAATATGCTCTTTTATGATGTAAATAATGGAATTGCCAGAAGAAGCTGGGCGCGTAACAAAGAAGCCCGTTTTGCCATCGAACGCGAAATGGAACGGACTGGTACTTTAAAAATTACGTTGCCAAATTTGGTTGATGATGAGGTATTGGATGGATTAGAGATTGACTAAGTTTTTTACCTTGATTGGGAATCACGATTCATCGAAGATAATCGTCATGCAATGCGCTTTAAGATTCCCGCCTGCGCGGGAATGACGATGCATTACAAATCTTAGCCCACTTTGCGGTTAAAATGCAAACGATTAGCTCAATGGTAAAGTAAAATGAAAAACAGAACCTTTGCCTTCTTCACTTTCCGCCCAAATCCGGCCACCATGCCTTTCAATAATTTCGGCACTTAAATAAAGCCCGATGCCAAAGCCCGAAATGGTATGATTGCCCTGCACGCGGTAATAACGTTCGAAAAGTTTATCAATATCGCCAGGTTTTATGCCTATTCCTTCATCTTTAATCTGAATTTCAACTTCAGTATCATACAATTTGCAGGTAACCTCGATACGTGTACCATTGTCTGAATATTTTAGGCCATTGCTAATCAGGTTCGAAATGACATTGCCGATTTTATTCCGGTCGGCATTAATGTTAACCTCGCATGTGGGGTTTAATATAATTTGATGCGACGATTGTGAGACATAAGTTTCTTCGATGGTTTCTTTCAGCAGTTCATCCAGGTTGAAGTTTGTTTTTTCGATCAGCAGTTTCCCCGACTCTAAACGGGATACATTTAAGAACCCATTAATCATTGTGGTCATTTTTCTGATCTGATTATGCGCTTTATCTAAAGCGATAACGGAATAATTATCTTCGTCTTTTTTAGCCTTACGCTGCAAAACCTGTACAAAACCATTGATCGCGGTGAGTGGTGTTTTTAACTCGTGACTGACCATTCCGATGAAGTCGTTTTTTCGAAGCTCATCTAATTTTTGTTCAGTAATATCAATAAAAAGACCAGAGTATTCTGTTGCATTTCCGTGCTGATCTAAAAATACACGTCCGGTTGCCCTCACCCATTTTTCCTCGCCATCGATTAAATTGTTAATGGGATATTCCGTATCGCTGGGTAAATGGTTTTTGATGGCATTATCAAGCGCCGAAAAAAGCATATCATGGTAATCCGGATTCACCGCCTTCATAATCATATCCATTTCTGCAGGTTGATCCAATGGCAGTCCCAGTAACTCCTTAACAAAGCCAGACATGGTAACTTCGAGCGTTTTCGGATTAATGCTCCATGTGCCCATTCTACCGGTTTCTATCGCTTGTCTGAGTTTTTCTTCACTGTCTGATAGTCTGTTGGTATATTGAATAAGATCATCATGCGTTTGAGCAAGCTCTTCATTTGTAGTGGCCAGCTCTTCGTTTGCTGCTGCCATTTCCATGTTGATACCTTGTAATTCTTCCTGATAAAGTTTTCGTTCTGTAATATCAGGACTTACCGTCGCAATGGCAATTACTTCATCGGTTTCTTCATTTCGAATAGCAAAGCCATTCCATTCAATCCAAAAGGGCTTTCCTGTTTTTTCATTCCAGAACCGAATCTCCTGTCTGAAAGTATTATTCTTCAAAATGCCTGGTATAATCTGCTCCGCCAGCAATCGGTCTTCAGGAAAAACACAATCCAGGATTGTTCTGTTTGAGATGTTAAGCCAGCCTAGTTTTTTTAGTGCGGCGGGATTTAGGTATTGGATTGACATATCCAACTCGGCAATGCCAATAAATTCTGAACTTGCCTCGATCAGTTTGTTCAGGTTCAATCGCTCTATTTCAATTAATTTCCGCTCCGTAATGTCAATACAAGAACTAATGTAACCGGCAAACGAGCCATCGGCATGAAAACGTGGGGGACCACTGGCAAGCAACCACCTGTAATCACCTTTTTTGGTCAGTATTCTAAATTCGCCGGCAAAAGGTTTTTTTTCGGCAAGGGCCGAAAGGTAAATATTGACATACCTATCCCGGTCTTCAGGATGAATCAAATCTGCCCAGCCAAAGTCGAGCAGGTCTTTCATTGACCGGCCTGTAAGTTTTACCCACGGTTTATTAAAATATATGGCTTTTCCACTTTCATCCCCAACAGCAATAAAAATGTCGGTACCCTCGGCCATGGTTTTGAACCGTTTTTCGCTTTCCGAAAGTTGATTAAAACGTTCAACAACCCTTAATTCCAGCTCGTTGTTTAAAACGTGTAGTGTTTCTTGTGTTTCGTGTAGTTCTTCATTTGTGGCAACAAGCTCCTCATTGGTTGAGGCCAGTTCTTCTACTGTTGCCGCCAATTCTTCATTTAAAGTTTGTTCGCGTTGTAGCGCTTCTTCTTTTTCAAGCGCCCGTTCTACAGCTTCGCGCCGCAGTACCCTTTCGCTTACATCGATTGCGGTATGTAAAATACAGATTGTTTTTCCCTGATCATCCTTGATGGCCCTATACTCAAAATCAAAATAGAAAGTTTGCAATTTACCATCAATGATGATATCAGCAGCAGTATCCTTGCCTGAAATGACCAACCCTTCCAGCCATACTTTGCGGAACATATCGATAAAAGGCTGACCTTTTAATTCAGGCAAGGCATCTTCGAGTGATTTTCCGATCACGCTTCTGTCTTTTCCCCAAATTCTCAGCATGGCATCGTTTGCCGTCTGAATTATAGCCGTTTCGCCAATATGTACGGCAGTGGCCGTATGTGTTAAATTAAAAACTTCCAATAATTGCTCATGGCTTAAAAAAGGGCTTGATTGACTCATGTTGCGGTTTAAGGAATGATTCTAAAATAAATATTTTAACTAATTTTCAAGATAAATTTAAATCATGTATCTAAACATGATCATTTTTGATATAAACTATATACTAACCATAACCTCCTTAAAAAGGTTTTTAATTATATGAATTTCTGATGCATATTGGGTATTTTTTCTACAACCAAAATATAAAGTGTTGGTGAGTTTTGACGTGCCTTCCCAAATTACCTTTACCTTTCCTTCTTCAACTTCTTTTTTGCAAAGAAAATCGGGGATAATAGCCAGGCCTTTTCCGCCAGATAAGCAGCGTACAATCGAATTGAGGTTAGGCACGATATAATTGGGGCGGAAATCGGCATGTTTGCCAAAGTTAAGCTGCCAGAAACGTAAAAGATGCTCCATATCGCCGGCAGTTCCATACCATTTTTGCTGTTTTAACCAGGTTTCCATGCCGGCTAAATCTTTCTTTTTAACCAACGAATCAAAAGTTTGCCCATCTGTTTCTATTCCGCCTACCAACACGATGGTCTCGGAAGAAAAAGCCTCATGCTCTACATTAGGCGAATTGCCTTTTTGTGGGGTAATAATGAGGTCTAAAATACCTTTATCCAATTGATCGAGCATTTCAGGGTATTCGCCAAAACGGATAATTACATTAAAAGGAAGTGTAGAAATATATTGTTCGAGCGTAATCTGAAAAGTCTCAAAACACATACCCACGCTGATGGTTGGGGTGTGTTTCTCCGTGCTTTTTTGAAAATGTTTTTCGGCATCTTCCAGTTTTCCAAGCGGCTCTACAATAAAATTGTATAACACTTTCCCTTTTTCGGTAGGAATCATTTTCCTGCCCGTACGCTCGAAGAGTTTGTAGCCGACATAACTTTCTAAAGAACTTAAATGTAAACTTACCCCAGGCTGCGAAATAAACAGATTTTCTGCTGCACCGGTTAAGGTTCCGGTTTTATAAATCGCCTTAAAACTTCGATACCATTCTAAATTAACCATTCTTTTAGTATTATAATTCTGATACAAAGCTATGAATTAACTTGTTTTAATAATAGGTTCAAGCGCAGTAATTTTGTCTTATCAAAATAGAAAAACGAAATGACAAAAATATTCATCATTAATGGAGGACAAAAGTTTGGTCACTCCGGAGGAAGATTTAACGAAACAATAGCGGATGCAACAGCCGATTTCTTTTCCTCATTACCTGGTTTTGAAGTCAAAACAACCAATATCAATCACGATTACGATCCGCAAGCAGAAGTAGAAAAATATGTCTGGGCAGATGTTGTAATTTATCACACGCCCATTTGGTGGTTTCAGTTGCCGCATGAATTTAAAAAATACATTGATGTGGTATTTACCGAAGGACATAAAAAAGGAATCTATATCAGTGATGGCCGTAAAGCCGATAATCCGACAAGAAACTATGGTACTGGCGGAATGTTACATGGCCGTAAGTATATGGTCACCTCATCGTGGAACGCGCCAAAAGAAGCATTTACCTTACCTGAAGAGTTTTTTATGGAAACCAGTGTAGATGATGGCGTATTGTTTGGTTTCCACAGAATGAATGCTTTTACCGGAATGGAAAGGATAGATGGCATCCATTTTCACGATGTAGAAAAGAACGCCGATATGAGGAGCGCACTTACATTGCACCAGGAACATTTGACCCAAAATTTTTTAAATACTGAAGTATATGAGCATTTATCTAACAGCAATAGTTAAGAGTAAAAAAGAAACCATAGCCGCACTAAGGGCTGTGTTATTGGATATGGTAGCCAATTCGCGTAAGGAAGAAGCCTGCATTCAGTATGATCTGCACGAAGCTGCAGGCGATGGTACTTTTATTTTTCAGGAGGAATGGAAAGATCAGGCCAGTTTAGATCTGCACAATGAGCAGCCTTATATTTTAGCCTTTGTGGCACAAGCTGATCAGTTGACAGCTGAAATTGTAATTTATAAAACAGCCAAACTGGCTTAATTATAGTTTTGCACGCCTGGCTGTTAACGAAGAACCTGCAGAAGCAATGACAACAAAAGCCACTGCAAAACACTCTTTTAGAGTGAGGTATTCTTGTAAAAAAACGAGTGCAGCTAAGGAAGCCATGGCAGGTTCGAGGCTCATTAAAATACTGAAAGTCCGAGCAGGAAGCTGCTTAAGGGCTCTCATTTCGAGGGTAAACGGGATAGCGCTTGATAGTAGCGCAAGCGCTGCTCCTAAACCCAATAACTGCGGATTTAAAACGCTTAAACCACCACCAAAAATGCCAAATGGCAAAATGACCAGGGTAGCGAATAACATTCCAATGGCCACAGCATCGCCACCTTTCATTATTTTTGAGATCCTGCCGCCCAATATGATATAGGCTGCCCAAAAAATGCCAGCTAAAAGTGCCAGTAACACACCCGCAACGTTTAATCCTGTACTTGTCCATGGGGCAATTAGCGCAATGCCGGCTGCGGCCAGTATTACCCAAAGAAAATCTACCGGTTTTTTAGAGCCAAAAATGGCCAGCCCTAAAGGGCCAACAAATTCTAATGTTACGCCTAAGCCAATCGGAATTCTTGCTATAGCCATATAGAATACCATATTCATTACCCCTAAACAAACCCCATACAGCACAACATATTTCCATTGCTTGGCGTTTAGTTTAAACAGGTTTGGCCTAAAGGCAATTAATAAAATCACTGCAGATAAACCAATCCGTAACGAAGCTGTAGCAGCAGCACCAATTTGTGGGAAAAGCCCTTTTGCAATTGCCGCCCCACACTGTACACTAATAATAGAGAGTAAAACAGCTGGTATGGGTGGAATATTGATTTTGCTTTTCATTTGGTGCTCGTAAATGAGGCGCAAAATTACGGAATTATACCCTGCTAATCTTTTAAAATAAAAAAAGGGAGAATCAGATTACGCTAATTCTCCCTTTTCAATCAGATTTTAGGTTATTAACAAAACAGTTCCTGTTCGTCTCTGTTTTCGGTAGGAATTTTCTTTAAGAAATCATCAAATGCCGGGCCTTCATTATCAGAGTAGATGCCGTAAGCGTCTAATATGTACCCGATATTTTTATCCTGGTCTTCTACAAGATATAACACAGAATTATCGGCCGGATCTGAATCTCCTTCAAAGCGATAAGTTTTTACAATGGTTAAATCTTCAGGTTTATAAATTTTGCCGAGTGATTTACTCTGCATTTTACCGTGGTCGGATATTTTTAATTCGTTATCTTTTCCTTTCAGCCTCAATTTCTCCAAAATTTGACTCAAAGTGTTCATTGCAATTGGCTGTTCCATAGTTATACGATTTTACTTATTTATTAAACAAGTGGCATTCGAAATGGTTTTGGCCATCCTTCTTTTTAAGCAAACTAAATGATTGTCAATCTGTTTCTTATACAAACTAAATTTTTATAAAATGAAAAACTACCTTTTAAGCTTAGCTATAGCAGGCGTAGCACTGATTAGTGCTTGTGCTAAAACCGACAAAGAAATTGCCCGGGCCACATTAACAGAAACTGCTGATAACACAAAAACCATTGGAACAGCAAAGTTTTACGAATTGAGTGATGGAAAAATTAAGATGGATATCGAGATGAATTTTGCCGCACGTGCAGATAGTAATGTTGCCGTTCACTTTCACGAACATGGCGATTGCGGCAATATGGGCGAAAATACACACGGGCATTGGAATCCTACCAAAGAAGCCCATGGCAAATGGGGATCTGCTGCTTATCATAGCGGAGATATTGGCAACATCATGTTAGATAATAAAGGCCATGCTACGCTTTCGGTGACTACCGATAGATGGAGTGTGAAGGATGGAGATATCAAAAATATCATTGGCCGTGGCATTATTGTACATGGCGGTACCGACGATTATACGACACAACCAACTGGTAACTCAGGGCCACGGGTAGGTTGCGGGGTAATTGAAGCGGTGAAATAAAGTACTTATTAGCGATATTTAAATACTAAACCTGTCAGTCTGAGCCTGTCGAAGACTCTTTGTTAATGAAAAAAATGCACTTCGACAAGCTCAGTGTGACATCAGAACTATAAAAAAGCGGTTAAATTTTTAACCGCTTTTTTTATGCAATTTGATCGGGCTTGTCATCATCATTTAAAAACCTAAATTATTATGGCAACTCTAAACGAATCTCAAAACGGCAAGGCCGTAAAAGGAAGAAACAAAAAACCAACACCAAGGGTAGACCTTACCGCAATGGTCGATCTGATGTTTTTATTAACTACTTTTTTTATGCTCACCACTTCATTGGGCTCTTTAAACGCGGCAGATATCGCTAAACCCATTAAAGACGACGGCGCACATATTGAACCGTATCCCGAATCGCGCACCATGACCATCCTGCTCGGCAAAAACAACAAGGCTGTTTGCTACATGGGCACAATAGAAAAGGCAAATATGAAGGTTACTGCGGTAGCCAACATTCAAAAAGAGATCATCGCAAATGAGAAGCTGGTTGCTGAAACCCATCAGCATAACCCGGCCAAATATATGATCGTCATTATAAAACCTAGTAAAACGGCCAGGTTTCAGAATTTTGTAGATGTAATTGATGAAATGAAAATTGCCAATATTAAATCGTATGCCATTGATGATGATCATATTGCAGAAAAAGAGACTGCGTTTATGGAAATGAACGGCATCTAGACCATTGGTTTTTTTAAGATCCCAGCCCTTCATACAGCGAATAAAAAGAATATAAAACGGTTTAAGGTTAATGAATAAATTGAATATGATAAATGCCACGGTGATTAATCAATAAATATTGCGTTTTTAATGAGCTGAGGCCGTTTTATTAAACTGTATTATAGAAATGTTAGGTTTGTGTTAGGTGTTTAATACTACATCTGTATAGCTAATATTATTACATTCGTTGAAGTGTTTGGCCAAGCATCAGGCGCATCCCGAAAAGCCTTCAAAAGAGTAGGGATCTTAAAACTCAAAAAAATCTAGTATGAAAAGTTTAGAATTAAAAAATCTTGGTGTTAAAGAAATGAACACAACTGAAATGTCACAAGTTGAAGGTGGTGGTATTGTTAACAATACATTAAACGAACTTTTAGCTTCTCTTTCAGGAACTTTAAATGCAGTTGGCGCAGACACTTCAGCATTTTTAAACAAAACAGTAACCAATGTTTTGAAACTTGTTTGGAGTCTATAAGCAATTTATTGTATCCGCTGTCCCGGTTCCGGGATAGCGGATGCTTTACGATTTCAACACTATGGCGATAACCAGCTACTCGACTGAAAGAATTTCAAATACCGCTCTCGTTTACCGTTCCAGAATTAGTAAATCAAGCCAGTTAATTTATATTGTTGCCGTGGCAGCCATTTTAATTGTTTTGATTGCCCTTCCCTTTATTAAAATACCCATTAGTATAAATGGTACAGGCATTTTACAATCGACCATCGAAAAAACCGAACTTATTGTGCCGGTTAATGGCCGGTTGATACAGTACAGACTTTCGGATAATAAAAGACTTAAACAAGGTGATACGCTACTGGCCATTGATGCCGGTTTACCCAAACAGCAAGATGCGCTGGTAGAAACGCGTAAAAACCAGATCACTCAATTTTTAGAGGATATCCATACGTTGCTGTCATTTAATGGCGGTTCATCAAGCCTGCAAACCGGGCAATATGTAGCATCCTGGCAGCAGTATGTGCAAGAATTAAAAAATGCCGGTATTGCAAAAAGACAGGCTACCAGCACCTTTGCGCGTTACAGCAAACTTTATCAAAATAAAGTGTTAACGCAATCAGAATACGAAAAATACAAATACGAACTCGAGCAGGCCGAATCGGTTTACTTAATGGTGCGTACCAAATATAAAACCCAGTGGCAAACCGAAGCCAATGGTTACCGCAACGAACTGCGTCAGCTTTCCGGCCAGCAGGCAGAACTTAACGAACAGAAGAAACAATATGTATTGCGTGCCCCGATTGATGGTTCTGTACAGAGCTTAATTGGTTTGCAGAATGGCGCATACGTATTTGCCAATCAAAAAATAGGCGAAGTTTCTCCTGATGCCGGATTGGCCGCTTATTGCTACATTAATCCCTCAGATATTGGCCTGATTAGAAAAGGGCAGGAAGTGCATTTTCAGATCAATGCCTATAATTATAACCAGTGGGGTTTGGCCGTCGGTAAAGTGATCGATATTTCGGATGATATTGTTATTTTAAATGGTAACCAGCCGGCATTTAAAGTAAAGTGTTTAATGGATAAAAATTTTCTGATGCTAAAAAACGGTTACAAAGGATACCTTAAAAAAGGAATGAATTTTACGGCCCGTTTTAAAGTAACCGACCGGAGTTTATATCAATTACTTTACGATAAGGTAGATGATTGGGTTAATCCAAACTTAATCCAAAAAACATAAGGCCATGAGTACAAAGGTTAAGCAACGAGATATAACAGATTGTGGTGCGGCTTGTCTGGCTTCAATCGCGGCTCATTATAAACTGGATTTGGCTGTTGCCCGGATCAGGCAGCTTGCCGGGACCGATAAAAAAGGTACAACCGTTTTAGGACTTGTAGAAGCGGCCCAAAAACTAGGATTTGAGGCGAAGGGTGTAAAAGCACCTTTTGATAGTTTATTTAAAATACCTACACCCGCTATCGCACATATCATTGTAAATGATATCCTTCAGCATTATGTAGTGATTTACAAAGTAAACAGTAAGTTTATAGAGGTGATGGACCCTATAGATGGGAAAGTGCACCGTAAAACGCACGATGAATTCAAAAAGGAATGGACTGGTGCTTTAGTTTTATTGTTGCCATCAGAAGATTTTCAGATTGGCAATGAAAAAAAATCAATCCAAGGTAGATTCTGGAGTTTGATTAAACCGCACAAAGGCATTCTGACGCAAGTTTTATTTGGTGCTATTGTTTATACTGTGCTGGGTTTATCCACCTCTATTTTTGTTCAGAAATTAGTCGATTTTGTGCTGGTAGATGGTAACCATAATCTGCTCAACCTCATGAGTATTGCCATGATGGTTATTCTGATGGTGCAGTTGTTTATCGGCTCGGCAAAAACAATTTTTACCTTAAAAACCGGTCAGTTAATCGATTCGCAGCTTATTTTAGGCTACTACAAACACCTGCTCCGTTTACCTCAGCAGTTTTTTGATACCATGCGGGTGGGCGAAATTATTTCAAGGATTAACGACGCCGTCAAAATCAGAGCGTTTTTAAATGATGTATGCGTAAATTTTGTGGTCAACATTTTTATTGTTTTCTTCTCGTTCATCATGATGTTTACCTACTACTGGAAACTGGCACTCATCACGCTTACCGTTATCCCCTTGTACCTGGTTATATATTTTATTACCGATAAATTTAACAAACGTACGCAGCGCAGGTTAATGGAAGATGCTGCCGAGCTCGAATCGCAGTTGGTAGAAAGCTTAAATGCAGTAGGTACGATTAAACGTTTCGGGCTGGAAGATCATGCTAACGACAAAACCGAAACCCGTTTTATCAAGTTGCTCCAGGCAGGTTTTAAATCGAATATCAATGCCGTTGTATCGGGTACTTCTACCGAATTTATTTCGCGCATGATTACCATTGTATTGCTTTGGGTAGGCGCAGGTTACGTGTTAAGCAATTCGATTACGCCAGGAGAATTACTATCGTTTTATACGTTGATCGGTTATTTTACAGGGCCGGTTTCTTCATTGATCGGGATGAACAAAACCGTACAGGATGCGGTTATTGCGGCCGACCGTTTGTTCGAAATTATGGATCTGGAACGCGAAAGTGATGAAAACCAGATTGAGCTGAGTGCCGCGAAAATTGGCGATATCCATTTCGAAAATGTTTCCTTCCGCTATGGAGCAAGGCTGCCTGTTTTCGAAAACCTGAATTTAACCATTCCACAGGGCAAATTTACAGCCATTGTGGGCGAAAGTGGCTCGGGAAAATCGACTTTAATGTCTATCCTGCAGAATATTTATCCTATACAGGCGGGCAATGTGCGTATTGGAAAATATGATCTGAAATATATCACCAATTCATCGCTTCGCAGAATGGTATCGGTAGTGCCGCAACAGATCGATTTATTTGCCGGTAATGTAATTGATAACATTGCCATCGGCGAAGAAGAACCCGATATGCAAAGGATTATTGATATTGCCACTAAACTAGGTTTAATTGGCTTTATTGAGGCTTTGCCCAAAGGCTTTCAAACCTATTTAGGTGAAAACGGAACGTCATTATCTGGCGGACAAAGGCAGCGCATTGCCATTGCAAGGGCTTTATACCGCGATCCGGAAATTCTGATTTTAGATGAGGCCACCTCGTCGCTCGATTCGGTTTCTGAGCAACATGTGCAACGGATGATCGAATTTTTAAAAGCTGAACAGAAAACCGTAATTGTAATTACACACCGATCGAGCACACTGAATAATGCGGATAAAATTATTGTATTGGATAAAGGCGTAGTGGTAGAGCAGGGCAGCCATCAGGAACTGAAATACCATTTGGCCTAAACTCACGAAGTTTAGGGGGCAAGTGTAGGGAAAACTTCGTAAGTTAGGCTTACCTCCCTTTTGCGTCACCCTGAATTTATTTCAGGGTCTTTCACACAAAAGAAAGTTTTTTGCTGTAAAGGTTTCTGCTGTTAGTCTAACCAGGAAAAATAGTTGAGTAAATATTCGCTTTGTTTTTTGGAAAGCAATTGCAGAAGCATTTTTTAATGTTCGCCCTGCTTTTTGCTTATAGTCCCGATTAGAAAAAAATCGGGAGCTACCCGCGTCAATCCCTTAGGTTTGAGAAAGATTATCAAAGAATTAAATTTGACAAAGGAAACCTTAAAAGCAGAGGTGAACTATGCTGCGATCCAGACTTACGATCTAGAACCTGTAACAGACCTCTGCTTTTTAGTTGAACAAGAACCATATAGAATTTTAGTCTAGCGGACTATTAAGGGATTCAGTTTTATTCAACTTTAGGATTTCCATTTCACTTAACCGTAAAGTTATGAATTATGAACTATTTGTTGGAATAGATATTTCCAAATCAACCATCGATGTTGCTGTTGTTACACAGGCCTGTTTCGACAAGCCCCTTCACCATGTTTTTAAGAACAGCTATGATGGCTTTGGCCTAATGCTGGAATGGCTTTCCATACATGGTATCGCGCCTAAGAAGGTTCTTTTCTGTTGCGAGCATACAGGTATTTATATCTGCCCCATAACCAACTTTATGCATGCAAATGATTTATCTATATGGGTTGAAAACGGGCTGCACATTAAGCGTTCCATTGGACTTAAACGGGGGAAATCTGATAAGGCTGACGCACAGGCAATCGCAAGCTATGCTTTTTCAAATCAGCACAAAGCCCGTCCTTACCTCCTTCCTTCGGCAACAAGCTCAAAACTCAAACACCTGCTGGCACACCGCGAACAGTTGGTAAGACACCAGACCTCTTTTAAATGCACTTGCTCAGAGCTTAAAGGATTTGATAGGGAGAACGCTGGCTATTGCATAGCCGATAGCCAGGAAATGCTTGCCCTTTACGCCGAACGGATAAAAAAGGTAGATATCGAGTTGGCAGCCTTAATAACAGAGGACCAGGAACTAAACGAACAGTTCAGCCTTGTGCAGAGCGTGCATGGGATCGGAAAGCAGACGGCTATGTTTATCCTGATCCATACTGAAGCCTTCGCTGCATTTTCAGACTACAGAAAGTTTGCGAGCTATTGTGGAATAGTCCCATTTCCACATAGCTCGGGGACGAGTATACGAGGGAGAAACCGGGTAAGCAACCTCGCCAATAAAAAACTAAAGGCGTTACTGACCATGTGTGCGCTAAACACGATAAAAAAAGATAACGAATTCAAACGATACTATGATCGAAAAAAAGCTGAGGGAAAAAACGCTATGTGTGTACTGAATGTGATAAAAAATAAGCTACTGAGCAGAGCTTTTGCTGCTGTTAAAAGAGGTACGCCATACCTCCTGGAGCCTGCTGCATAAATCTAAAGTAATGCTTCTCAGAAAAAAAACTTTTTATTTGCATAAACCATAGAATACAGGTTTAGGTAGATTAGGCTTTTGCTACTATTACCGGCATTCTGCAAGGCTCCAAAATATTTATTTTAAGAATATACCTCGCCTAAGAACCACCGGCCCAGGTTAACTAAACCCGATAGCAGCGGTACGAAGTATAGCGTGTAGCGGGACTTTCGAAACCAATGTACTCAGAAACCTGCTTTTCAATAAAGTGATCAATTATTTTTCTGCGGTTTGCTAAGCCACCAAATGTGGAATCTGTCCGCATAAATTTAGCACAACAAAAAAAGGCGTTCTGCAAATCTGCAAAACGCCTTTTTCTATAAATTTATTTTGAAGAATTAAATGCCGAAAGCAGCTTTAACCTGATCTACGTAATCTAATTTCTCCCAGGTAAACAAATCAACCGTAACTGTTTTTTCTTCACCGTTTGGTGTTCTGAAAGTTTTGGTAACGGTTTCTGGTGTACGGCCCATGTGTCCGTAAGCAGCAGTTTCGCTATAAATTGGGTTTCTTAATTTTAAACGTTGCTCAATAAAGTAAGGACGCATATCGAAAATCGATTCTACAATTTTAGCAATCTCGCCATCTGTTTTACCCACTTTACCCGTGCCGTAAGTATTGATGTAAATACCCATTGGCTTTGCAACACCGATAGCGTACGATACCTGAACCAAAATTTCGTCGGCCACACCTGCAGCCACTAAGTTTTTAGCGATATGTCGTGTAGCATAAGCCGCACTTCTATCTACTTTACTTGGATCTTTACCTGAGAAAGCACCACCACCATGTGCACCTTTACCACCGTAAGTATCAACAATGATTTTTCTTCCGGTTAAACCTGTATCGCCATGCGGACCACCGATTACAAATTTACCGGTTGGGTTAATGTGGTATTCAATTTTATCGTTAAATAAATGTGCATAAGCAGGATTGGCTTTGATAATTCTTGGAATCAGGATATTCACTAAATCAGTTTTGATTTTGGCCAACATGGCTGCTTCTTCATCAAAATCATCATGCTGTGTAGAAATTACAATCGCATCGATACGAACTGGTTTGTTGTTATCGTCGTACTCTAAAGTAACCTGGCTTTTCGCATCCGGGCGTAAATAAGTAATTTCGTTATTCTCGCGACGTAAAACAGCCAGTTCCTGTAATAATTTATGAGAAAGGTTTAATGCCAAAGGCATGTAATCTTCCGTTTCGTTGGTAGCGTAACCAAACATCATCCCCTGATCGCCTGCACCTTGTTCTTCTTTGTTGCTTCTATCTACACCCTGGTTAATGTCCTGAGATTGCTCGTGTATTGCCGATAAAATTCCGCAAGAGTTAGCCTCAAACATATACTCGCTTTTGGTGTAACCAATTTTCTTGATTACATCGCGGGCAATTTGTTGTACATCTAAATATGTTTTAGATTTTACCTCACCCGCTAAAATAACCTGACCGGTAGTTACCAAAGTTTCACAAGCAACCTTTGATTCCGGATCGAAAGCTAAGAAGTTATCAATTAATGCATCCGAAATTTGATCGGCGATTTTATCTGGGTGACCCTCAGAAACAGATTCTGATGTAAATAAATACGACATTTATTAAATAAATTAATGATAAATAAACAAATTAATAATTGCCAAACCCCTTGGAAACAGGTGTTGAAATGATTGAAAGGAGGCATTAGCAATTTTTTTAAGTGGTTGCAATCCGGTCCCGTGGTATCGGGATAGCAAATCAATCCACTTTTTTACTGCTGCAAAATTAGCATATTTTCTTTATTTCAAAAATTATAGATTATTTTGTGCATTCATTCTTACACTTTGCACACAAAGATCAATATCCTCTTTATTATAAACCCTATCTCTGGTGGGAGAGGAAAGTTACGCATCCCTGATTTTATTGATCAATACCTGGATAAGGAAAAGTTTAATCCAAACTTTGTTTTTAGCGAATATGTGGGCCATGCCGGAGAACTGGCAGACGAAGCGGCAACTAAAAATTTTGATGTAATTGTTGCTGCGGGAGGCGACGGTACCATTAACGAAGTGGCCAGCAAGGTATTAAAACACAAAAAGATTTTGGGGATTTTACCACTTGGATCGGGAAACGGACTAGCCAGGTTTTTAAGGATATCGAAAAATTTAAGGTATGCACTTTCCCTGATCAATACTTTTAAGGTTGATGAGATTGATACTGCCGAGTTTAATAATAAATGTTTTTTTAATCTGGCCGGTATGGGATTCGATGCGCATTTAAGTTCGGTTTTTTCGAAAGATAAAAAACGAGGCTTATCGGGTTATGTAAAGCTGGGCTTTAAAGAAGTTTTTAACTATAAAGCACAAACTTATTTGTTAAATATTGATGGTGTTGCATACACCAGAAAAGCTTTCGCCATTAGCATTGCCAATTCTTCTCAATATGGAAACGACGTTTATATTTCGCCTAATGCTTCAGTGAAAGATGGTTTGCTGGATGTATGCATTATTAAACCTTTTCCGATTATAAAACTGCCCTTATTGGGTTATGTCATGTTAAGGGGGAAGGCCGAAACCTCAGATATGATTGAAATTATTAAAGGCAAAAACATTAAAATTACCAGGGAAAAAGCTGGCGCAGTACATGTGGACGGCGAACCCTTACAAATGGGAACAGAAATTGAGGCGGTTGTAAACCCACTTTCGTTAAAAGTGATTGTGCCCTAGTTAAGTTTGGAGTGGAGCGTTTGGAGTTTGGCGTCGATTAACCGATTTAGGCAATTAACCGGTTAACCCCAATGAACCAATGGCCAGTGAACCAATGAACTTTTATAAAACATGAAACCAAAGAAAAATAGTTTAAGCGATCTTGGCGGAATTATGTATTCTACCAATCCGGAGTTCGAATATGAAGAAGAAATTGATGATACGGTTACTTCACCAAATAACCAGCAGGATTTAAGAGTAATGCTCGATAAAAAGAATCGTGGAGGCAAAGCTGTAACCTTAATTACAGGTTTTAAAGGCCGTTCAGAAGATTTAGATGTACTGGGTAAAATGCTTAAAACCAAATGTGGTGTAGGGGGCTCGGTTAAAGATGGTGAAATCATGATTCAGGGCGATGTGCGCGATAAAGTAATGGGCATCCTGCAGAAAGATGGCTATAAAGTGAAAAAAGCCGGGGGCTAATAAAGCGATATTATCTCCAGCTAACCGTCATTTCGAGCGGAGTGCAGCGCAGCCGAGAAATCTATTAATGACAATTTTTCTTTTGAATCAGTCAATCGTAGTAAAGTGCAATATCTTCGAGAAACCTAATTCTTCCCGAATATAAATACTGTCTCAAATCCCTCTTTTACAAGGTTATTCATGCCGTATTCTGTTTTAATGTTTCCTGAGCAGATTTTTTACAAGATGTTTATGAAAAATTAAACACATGAAAAAGATATTCCTTTCTATTTACTTGCTCCTTTTTGCTTTCGGAGCAAATGCTCAGAAAAATAAATATTTGGTTGATGAGTATGGTAATCCAATGCACTATTCGATTGCGGTAAGATATTCAAAATACAACATATTTCTTGTGGTGGATAGTGGCACGAAGAAAGTTACTCCATTTGAATACTTAAATGGTTCTCATTTAGGAAATATCGTCTTGTTGCAAAAGGCGAAATCAATCGAGCTTGAAAGCCGGATACAAAAAGATAGCCTGAAATTCTATCGATATTCCATTATCGAAAACGACTCAATAATTCTTAAAAAGAATGCAATTCCGGAAAGGATAAAATATAAGTGGGGTAGTGGAAGCATACTCCCTAATTATGTTGCAGCAGATTTAGGTGCATTTAATGTAGTAGATAAGAAACTAGAAATTAAGATTTTCAGAATTAATAATGAAAAAAATACCACTTCGGTAATCATCTATAATAAACCTCTTTTAGCACCAAGTTCATTGTCCTTTAATATATTGGGTACAAATTCTACAAAGAATGTAAAAAATAATACGAATTTAATAGTTGATGAAAAAGTGAAGGGCTTGAGGATCGCTATGAAAAATACAGATATCAATGTTTTGTATGCTATAATTGTTGAGAATATTGATGCTCATTCGACGACCATGTTAGAGCCAAGATGGAAACCAATTAAAACTGGAGGTATCGTAATTGGAGATATTGATGTTTCAGAATTTACCAAACCTGGCAAGTACAAGATTTCAATATATCCGAAGACTCATCCATATGCTTATTGGAAAGATAATACATTGACTAAAGATTTTCTATTTACGGTAGAAAAGCCAAAGGAAAAATTTTTTACTGCGAAAGAGTTGCTCTCGAGTGTTATAGTGGGAGGCCTTTGTGGTCTCATATCGGTTTTGATCCTTAATAACCGCAAAAAAAAGGCTGCTAAGATACTTACTCAGAAATCTCAGGAAAAAGAAATTGCCAGACTTCAATTAGAATCTGTGCGCTCGCAGTTAAACCCACATTTTTTATTCAATGCTTTAGCAGGTATCCAAACACTAATGAATAAAAATGAAATAGACAATGCCAACCGCTACCTTGTTAAATTTGCCCGCTTAACCAGAAATGTCTTAGACCATAAAGATCTCATTAGCTTAACGTCAGAGAAAACCCTATTGGATGATTATTTACAGATGGAACAACTGCGCTTTGGTTTCCAGTACCAGATCACCGCTTCAGCTGATTTAGATGTGGAGAATATAGAAATACCAGCCATGCTTTTACAACCCTTTGTAGAAAATGCGGTGAAACATGGAATAGCGGAGAAAGGTAGTGAGGGTAAGGTCGAAATCAGTTTTACCGCGCAGTTAACCGATCTGATTTTAAGCATTAAAGATAACGGAATCGGTTTTGATGTGAACAAAGATTATACAGGCCTGGGTTTGGCGCTTAGCAAAAACAGAATATCTTTACTTAATTCTATTTACAAGGAGACGCCTTTTTTACTGGATATGAAAGCAGATAAGGACGGAACGATAATTAAAATTACACTAAGCCACTGGTTATAAGATGCGGGCAATTTTAGTAGATGATGAAACGGCCAATTTAGAAAATCTAAAGATTTTATTGGCTAAACATTGCCCGAATATTAAGGTAGTAGCCATTGCCAGTACGATTGATGATGCCTTTAGTGAGGTTAATTTACACCATCCCGATTTACTTTT